>NZ_JOGO01000016.1 GCF_000719475.1 Streptomyces sp. NRRL F-5630
GCCCCGCCCGGAGCGCCCCCCATCCGCCCCCTTCGCTCCCCCTGTCACCCCCGTCCCGACCCCGCCCCCGCGCAGCTCGGGGCCGAGGTGGGGGACACTGGGCGGTGAGCGGCTTTACGATCCCTGTTCGAGAGGACGGGGGCGGAAGCGGCTCACGGACCAACACCGCGTATCTGTACCGGATTCGGCGCACTCGCGGCACTGTCGGCGGGTACGTCTTGTGAGGGGCGACACTCGTGGCCGGAGGCGACATGGGGAACCACCTGTTTTCCCCGCGCGTGGATACGATCAGTAAGCAGTACCAGTAGCGGTACGCAGGAAGTACAGAACGCGGTACAGACGCAGTACAGCGACGAGCACGGCTTGGGAGGTGCCCTCATGGGAGTCATGAAACGGTTCGAGCAGCGCCTCGAAGGTCTGGTCAACGGCACCTTCGCCAAGGTCTTCAAGTCCGAGGTGCAGCCCGTCGAGATCGCCGGAGCGCTTCAGCGCGAGTGCGACAACAACGCGACGATCTGGAACCGGGACCGGACGGTCGTGCCCAATGACTTCATCGTCGAGCTGAGCGCCCCCGACTTCGAGCGCCTCAGCCCGTACTCCGGGCAGCTCGGCGACGAGCTGGCGGGCATGGTGCGCGACTACGCCCAGCAGCAGCGGTACACCTTCATGGGCCCCATCAAGGTCCACCTGGAGCGCGCCGAGGACCTCGACACCGGCCTCTACCGCGTCCGCAGCCGCACGCTCGCCTCCAGCACCAGCGCCGAGCCGCAGCACCAGCCGCCCGCCGCGCCGCCCGGCTACGGCTACCCGCCCCGCCCCGTGAGCGCACCGCCGATGCCCCAGGGCCCGCCTCCCGGCCAGCCCCACGCCCAGCCCGTGCGCCCCGCGCCCGGCGGCTTCGGCGGGCAGGACCGGATCAGACGCTGGGTCGAGATCAACAACAACCGCCACCAGATCACCCGCTCGACGCTGGTGCTCGGCCGCAGCACCGAAGCCGATGTGCGGATCGACGACCCCGGCGTCTCGCGCCGGCACTGCGAGATCCGGACCGGAACGCCCTCGACGATCCAGGATCTCGGGTCCACCAACGGCATCGTGGTGGACGGGCAGCACACCACCCGCGCTACGCTCCGCGACGGCTCGCGGATCGTCGTGGGCAACACGACCATTATTTTCCGGCAAGCCGAAGGGTGAAGCGGGGGCAATGTCAGAGCTGACCCTGACGGTCATGCGGCTGGGTTTCCTGGCTGTTCTGTGGCTGTTCGTCATCGTGGCCGTCCAGGTCATCCGCAGCGACCTGTTCGGTACGCGTGTCACCCAGCGCGGTTCGCAGCGCCGGGCCCAGCGCGGGGGTGGCGACGGGGGCAGGGCACGCGCCGCCGGCAGTCCCCCGCCGCAGCGCCAGCAGCAGGGCGGCCGGCAGCGCAGGGGCGCGCCCACCAAGCTGGTCATCAGCGAGGGCAGTCTCACGGGCACGACGGTCGCCCTCCAGGGGCAGACCATCACGCTCGGCCGCGCGCACGATTCCACGATCGTCCTCGACGACGACTACGCCTCCAGCCGTCATGCCAGGATCTACCCCGATCGCGACGGGCAGTGGATCGTCGAGGACCTCGGTTCCACCAACGGCACCTACCTGGACCGCAACCGGCTCACCACGCCGGCCCCCGTCCCGCTGGGCGCGCCGATCCGCATCGGCAAGACCGTGATCGAGCTGCGGAAGTAGTACGACAAATGAGCGAGCGGAGCGAGCGAACCCCGGCGCACGTGAAGGCGTCCGCCGCGGCGGTCCCCGACGCGGAACCGACCGTGCTCCCGACCGGAGGGTGGGCAGTGTGGCTCGACAGGACCGGTTGTCCCCGGACCAGCCGAGAGGCGAGGTACGCATGAGTCTTTCGCTGCGTTTCGCCGCCGGCTCGCACAAGGGCATGATCCGTCAGGGCAACGAGGACTCCGGCTACGCCGGCCCCCGGCTGCTCGCCATCGCCGACGGCATGGGCGGCGCGGCGGCGGGCGAGGTCGCCAGCTCCGAGGTGATCTCCTCGCTCGTCGATCTCGACGACGAGATCCCCGGCTCCGACATCCTCACCTCGCTCGGCGTCGCCGTGCAGCGCGCCAACGAGCGCCTGCGCGTCATGGTCGACGAGGACCCCCAGCTCGACGGCATGGGCACGACGCTCACCGCGCTGCTCTGGACCGGCCAGCGCCTCGGCCTCGTCCACGTCGGCGACTCGCGCGCGTACCTCCTGCGCGACGGCGTCCTCACCCAGATCACCCAGGACCACACCTGGGTCGCGCGCCTCGTCGACGAGGGCCGGATCACCGAGGAAGAGGCCACGACGCACCCGCAGCGCTCGCTGCTCATGCGCAACCTCGGCAGCGCCGACCAGGTCGAACCCGATCTCTCCATCCGCGAGGTGCGTCCGGGCGACCGCTACCTGCTCTGCTCGGACGGGCTCTCCGGCGTCGTCAGCCACCAGACGATGGAGGAGACCCTCGCGAGCTACCAGGGCCCGCAGGAGACGGTCCAGGACCTCATCCAGCTCGCCCTGCGCGGCGGCGGCCCCGACAACGTGACGGTCATCGTCGCCGACGTCCTCGACGTCGACCACGCCGACACGATGTCCGTCGCCCTCAACGACACGCCCGTCGTCGTCGGCGCGGTCGCCGAGACCCAGCACCCGTCCCACGACGACGGCGCGATGCAGACCCCGGCCGGTCGCGCCTCGGGCCTCGGCCGCCAGGCGCAGGCTTCCGCGGGCTCCGGCGGGGGGGCCTCGTACTCCTCCGACGACTGGGACGAGGACGGCGACTACGGGAAACCGCGCGGCGACAGGCGCTGGCTGAAGCGGAGCCTGTGGACCGTCGTCGCGCTCGCCGTGATCGGCGGCGGCCTCTACGGCGGCTACCGCTGGACCCAGAACCAGTACTACGTGGGCGTCGAGGACGACCACGTCGCCCTCTACCAGGGCATCAGCCAGGACCTCGCCTGGGTCGACCTCTCGAAGGTCGCCCGCTCCCACCCCGAGATCGAACTCAAGTACCTGCCGCCCTACCAGAAGAAGCAGGTCGAGAGCACGATCACGGAGTCCTCGCGCGCCGAGGCCCAGAAGAAGATCGAGGAGCTGAACACCCAGGCCGGCGCCTGCAAGAAGGACGCCGAGCGCCGCAAGGCAGCCGCCAGGGCCCAGGCCGAGAAGGAGGCCAGGGACAAGCGCGCGAAGGAGCAGCGGGACAAGGAGCGGCAGGACAGCGCGGGGACCCCGCAGGGCGTCACCCCGGGCACCACGCCCGGTGGCACGAGCACCGCGAACCCCGTCGCCTGGCACGCCACCAAGACCGCAGCAAGCCCGTCGCCCGGCCCCAGCCTCTCGGAGGAAGAGCAGAAGCTGGTCCCGCTGTGCGGAAAGCAGTAAGCGCCACAGGGGGCCGGATCACACCATGAGCAGCAGTACGACACAGACCTCGACCATCGGTTCCATCGGCGCGCCCAGCCGCCGCAACACCGAACTCGCCCTTCTCGTCTTCGCCGTCGTCGTCCCGGTCTTCGCCTACGCGAACGTCGGGCTCGCGATCGACGGCTCGCTCCCGGCGGGCCTGCTCGGGTACGGGGTCGGGCTCGGCCTCCTCGCGGGCGTGGCGCACCTCGTGATGCGCCGCTTCGCCCGGTACGCCGATCCACTGCTCCTGCCGCTCGCGACGCTGCTCAACGGGCTGGGGCTGGTGATCATCTGGCGGCTCGACCAGTCCCCGCGCCTCCAGCAACTACCGACGTTCTCGCTCGCCGCGCCCAAGCAGCTCATGTACTCGGCGATCGGCATCGCGCTCTTCGTCGGCGTCCTCGCGCTGCTCAAGGACCACCGCATCCTCCAGCGGTACACGTACATCTCCATGGTCGGCGCGATCTTCCTGCTGCTCCTGCCGCTCGTGCCGGGGCTCGGCGTGAACGTCTTCGGCGCGAAGATCTGGATCCGCGTCGGCGGATTCCAGATCCAGCCGGGGGAGTTCGCGAAGATCGTCATCGCGGTCTTCTTCGCCGGGTACCTCATGGTGAAACGGGACGCGCTCGCCCTCGCGAGCCGCCGCGTCCTCGGCCTGTACCTGCCGCGCGGCCGTGACCTCGGCCCGATCATCGCCGTCTGGGTCGTGTCGATCCTCATCCTGATCTTCGAGACCGACCTCGGTACCTCGCTGCTCTTCTTCGGGATGTTCGTCGTCATGCTGTACGTGGCGACCGAGCGCACGAGCTGGATCATCTTCGGTCTGCTGATGTCGGCGGTCGGCGCGGTCGGTGTCGCCTCCTTTGAACCGCACGTACACAGCCGTGTACAGGCGTGGCTCGACCCGATGCGCGAGTTCTCGCTCAGTCAGAAGGGCGTGGGGGGCCACTCCGAGCAGGCCATGCAGGCGCTCTGGTCCTTCGGCTCCGGCGGCACCCTCGGCACCGGACTCGGCCAGGGCAACTCCGACCTCATCAAATTCGCCGCCAACTCAGACTTCATCCTCGCCACCTTCGGCGAGGAGCTGGGGCTCACGGGTCTCATGGCGATCCTGATCATCTACGGGCTCATCATCGAACGCGGCCTGCGCACCGCCCTCGCCGCCCGCGACCCCTTCGGCAAGCTGCTCGCGGCCGGCCTCTCCGGGGCCCTCGCGATCCAGGTCTTCGTCGTCGCCGGCGGTGTCATGGGCCTCATCCCGCTCACCGGTATGACGATGCCGTTCCTCGCATACGGCGGTTCTTCCGTCATCGCCAACTGGGCGCTCATCGCCATCCTGCTCCGTATCAGCGATACGGCCCGCAGGCCGGCCCCGGCACCCGCACAGAACTCCGATGCCGAGATGACGCAGGTGGTCCGCCCGTGAACAAGCCGCTCCGTCGCATCGCCATCTTCTGCGGGCTGCTCGTCCTGGCGCTGCTGCTCCGCGACAACTGGATCCAGTACGTCAAGGCCGACAGCCTCCAGAGCGATGAGGCCAATCCCCGCGTCACCATCGAGCGCTACGCCCAGCCGCGCGGCGACATCATCGCCGACGGCAAGCCGGTGACGGGCTCGAAGAACACCAACGGAGTCAGCTACAAGTACAAGCGCACCTGGAAGGACGGTCCCATGTGGGCGCCGGTCACCGGGTACTCCTCGCAGCTCATCGGCGCGACGCAGCTCGAAAACCTGAACGACGACATCCTCACCGGCAACGACGACCGGCTCTTCTTCCGCCGTACGCTCGACATGCTCACCGGCAAGAAGAAGCAGGGCGGCAACGTCGTCACGACGATCAACACAGCCGCCCAGAAGGCCGCGTTCGACGGGCTCGGTTCCCGCAAGGGCGCCGTGGCCGCGATCGACCCGTCCACGGGCGCGATCCTGGCGCTGGCCTCGACGCCCTCGTACGACCCCTCGTCCTTCGCGGGGATCTCGAACAAGGACGGCGAGACCTTCGCGAAGCTCGACAAGGACAAGGACAAGCCGCTCACGAACCGCGCGCTGCGCGAGACGTACCCGCCCGGTTCGACCTTCAAGGTCGTGACCGCGGCGGCGGCGCTGGAGAGCGGCAAGTACCAGCCGGACCAGAAGACGGACACGCCGCTGCCGTGGATCATGCCCGGCACGAAGACGCCGCTGAACAACGAGGGGAACATCCCCTGCAAGGACGCGACGCTGCGCAACGCGCTCAAGTACTCGTGCAACACCGTCTTCGGCAAGATCGGCGCGGACCTCGGGCAGGACACGATGCTGGAGGAGGCCGAGAAGTTCGGCTTCAACGCCAAGCACGACGTCCCGGTGCGCACCGCCGCCTCGAACTTCTCCAAGGACATGTCGCCCGACGGCGTCGCGCAGTCCTCGATCGGCCAGTTCAACACCGCGGCGACCCCGCTCCAGATGGCCATGGTCGCCTCGGCCGTCGCCAATGACGGCAAGCTCATGAAGCCGTACATGGTGAGCGAGCTCCAGTCGCCGAGCCTCGACACGATCGAGAAGACCGAGCCGAAGGAGATGAGCCGCCCGCTGTCGGCGGAGAACGCGCAGAAGCTCCAGTCGATGATGGAGACCGTCGTCAACGAGGGCACGGGAACCAACGCGAAGATCCCCGGCGTCACCGTGGGCGGCAAGACCGGTACGGCGCAGCACGGTGTCGCGAACAGCGAGCTGCCCTACGCCTGGTTCGTCAGCTACGCCAAGACCGGCGAGGGCTCCCCCGTCGCCGTCGCCGTCGTGGTCGAGGACGGCGCCGCGGGGCGCGACGACATCTCCGGTGGCGGTCTCGCCGCGCCGATCGCCAAGGCGGTCATGGAGGCGGTCGTCAAGAAGTGACCCCCCGCGTGCCCCGGAAGCGGGGTCCCGGCGGTGCGAGAGGTGACCGGAATCGCCCCTCCCGGGTGAAGCCGGTCACGGCCCCGCCGCATCCGCGCACGTGGCGGTACCGGTCCGGTATCAGCTTGCCGGTCCGGGCCGGGAGGCGTGGTACGGGGCGGGTACGGTAAGCCGGACAGCACACCGCCGGACCACACACGGGTGCGGTCGGGATCGACGGAGAGGGCTGGATCAGTTATGGAAGAGCCGCGTCGCCTCGGCGGCCGGTACGAGCTGGGCCACGTGCTCGGCCGCGGTGGCATGGCCGAGGTGTACCTCGCCCACGACACCCGTCTCGGCCGCACCGTCGCGGTCAAGACCCTGCGCGTCGATCTCGCCCGTGATCCCTCGTTCCAGGCCCGGTTCCGGCGGGAGGCCCAGTCCGCGGCCTCGCTCAACCACCCGGCGATCGTCGCGGTCTACGACACCGGCGAGGACTACGTCGACGGCGTCTCGATCCCGTACATCGTCATGGAGTACGTGGACGGCTCGACGCTGCGCGAACTCCTGCACTCGGGGCGCAAGCTGCTGCCCGAGCGCTCGATGGAGATGACCATCGGCATCCTCCAGGCGCTGGAGTACTCGCACCGCGCCGGGATCGTTCACCGCGACATCAAGCCCGCGAACGTCATGCTGACGCGCACCGGGCAGGTCAAGGTCATGGACTTCGGCATCGCCCGCGCGATGGGCGACTCCGGTATGACGATGACGCAGACCGCGGCCGTCATCGGCACCGCGCAGTACCTCTCCCCCGAGCAGGCCCAGGGCGAGACGGTCGACGCGCGCTCCGACCTGTACTCGACGGGCTGCCTGCTCTACGAACTCCTCACCGTGCGGCCCCCGTTCATCGGTGACTCACCCGTCGCGGTCGCCTACCAGCACGTACGCGAGGAGCCGCAGCCGCCGAGCGTCTTCGACCCCGAGATCACGCCCGACATGGACGCGATCGTGCTCAAGGCGCTCGTGAAGGACCCGGACTACCGCTACCAGTCCGCCGACGACATGCGCGCCGACATCGAGGCGCTCCTCGAAGGCCGCCCGGTCGCCGCGAGCGCCGCGATGGGCATGGCGGGCGCGGGCGGCGGCTACGGCTACGGCGGCGACCAGCCGACGCAGGCCTTCAACGGGCAGAACGGCGCGGGCCCCACCTCCATGCTGCCCCCGGTCAACCCGGACGACGGCGGCTACGGCTACGGCGAGGAGCCGCGCGGACGGCGGCGGCAGGCGCCACCGAAGAAGAACCACACCTCGACGATCCTCCTCGTCGTCGCCGGCGTCCTCGTCCTCGTGGGCGCGATCCTCATCGGCAGCAAGTTCATGGGCGGCGACGACAAGGGCAGCGACAAGGTCACCGCGCCGAGCTACGTGGGCAAGACCTTCGCCGAGGCGAAGGTCATGGCGCAGAACAACGGCGACTTCGAGCTGAAGAAGGTCAGCGAGCCCTGCAAGGACCAGCCGGCGAAGAAGGTCTGCAAGCAGGACCCGGTCGCGGGCACCGAGGTCGACAAGGGCTCCACGATCACCCTGACCATCTCCACGGGCGCCCCCAAGGAGACCGTCCCCGACGTCACCGGGCTCACCTACGAGACGGCGCAGGCCAAGCTCCAGAAGCTCGGCTTCGAGGTGAAGCAGGAGACGAAGGAGTCGGAGCAGAAGGAGGGCGTGGTCATCGAGCAGAGCCCGAACGGTGACACCGACCTTCAGATCGGCAAGACGATCACGCTCACCGTTGCGCGCGCGAAGGAGATGGCCACGGTCCCGAGCGTCGTCAACCAGAGCTGCGACGACGCGACGGCCCAGCTGGAGAAGAGCAACCTCAAGGCGAACTGTGTCGAGAAGGAGAACGACACCGTTCCCGAGGGCACCGTCTTCGAGCAGAGCCTCGCCCCCAACACGCAGGCGGAGCCGGACTCCGTCGTGACCCTCTCGGTCGCCAAGAAGCCGGAGGAGCAGGAGCCCGAGAAGGTCAAGATCCCGGAGGACATCCGCATGAAGTCCCTCCAGGAGGTGCAGGGCATCCTCGGCGGCCTCGGGCTCCAGGTGAACGTCCAGCCGGGGATGCCGAACGACCCGGGCTCCAGGGTCATCAACTCCAACCCGGGACCGGGCTCGGAGGTCGACAAGGACACGCCCGTGACGGTCTACACGATGCCGGGCCGGTAGGGCCAGTACGCGTACGAGGAGGGGCGCCCCCGCAGCGGGGGCGCCCCTCTTCCTGTGCGCTGCGCCCTCAGGGGCGTTCCGTCCTGGGGGGCGTTCCGTCTTCGTGAGCGGCTTCTTCGGCCTCGCGCGGTCCGCTAGCGCAGTTCCTTGGGAAGCGTCCGCTTCGCGTCGACCGGGTCGACCCGTTCGAGCTTGCCCCACACGATGTACCGGTAGTTCGACGTGTAGACAGGCGTGCACGTCGTGAGCGTGATGTACCTGCCCGGCTTCTTCACACCCGCCTTCTCCGGCACCTGGTCGAGCACCTCGACGTCGTACTTCGAGGTCTGCGGGAGGATCGCGAAGACGCGGTAGACGTACCAGCGGTCCTTCGACTCGAAGACGATCGGGTCGCCCTTGTCGAGCTTGTCGATGTTGTGGAACTTGGCGCCGTGCCCGTCGCGGTGCGCGGCGAGCGTGAAGTTCCCCTTCTCGTCCTGCGGCAGCGCGGACTTGACCGGGTCGGTGTAGTAACCGGCCACGCCGTCGTTGAGGATGTCCGTCGCGGTGCCCTTCTTGACCAGCACCTCGCCGTTCTTCATCGCCGGTACGTGCAGGAAGCCGATGCCGCTCTTCGCGTCGAAGGCCCTGGAACCCTGCTTCGGCTGCCGCGCCCAGTGGTCGCGCACGCGGTCGCCCTGCCGGCCCGCCTCGCGGTCGGCGACGACGTTGGTCCACCACAGCGAGTAGACGACGAAGAGGGCGAGGACGAGTCCGGTGGTGATCAGCAGCTCGCCGAGGAATCCGAGGAACCCGGCGGCCCTGCCGCGGCGCGGTCGCCCGGCGGATTCGGACGGTTCGGTCTCCGCGCCGTCCGCGGGCGCCGTCTCGTCCTTGGTTGCCGACACTCTGTACGCCCCGTTCCTCGGCCCGCGCTCGCTCACAGCAGCGCGTCGGGCTTGCCTTCGCCCCGCGGCCGTTCCTCGACCATCTTGCCCCAGACGATCATCCGGTACGTACTGGTGAATTCCGGCGTGCAGGTCGTCAGAGTGAGGTAGCGGCCCGGCTTCGTGAAGCCCGATCCGGCCGGTACGGGGTGCAGGACGGCGGTGTTCGCGGGCGAGGTCTGCGGGAGGATGCTCGTCATTCTGTACACGAAATACGTATCGCGGGTTTCTACGACGATGGGGTCACCCGGCTTGAGGCGATTGAGGTAACGGAAGGGCTCTCCGTGCGTGTTGCGGTGTCCAGCGAGCGCGAAGTTGCCGCTCTTCGCGGCGGGCATCGCCGTCTTGAGCGCGCCCTGCCCGTAGTGGCCGACCATCCCCTTGTCGAGGACCTTCGCCTTGCTGACGCCCTCGGCGATCGGGACGACGACGTCGAGCTTGGGGATCGTGAGGATCGCGAAGCCCTCGCCGGGCTGGAAGGCGCCGGGGCTGCGCTTGCCGTCGGCCCAGTCGTCCTGGAGCTGGTGCGCGGCGCCGTTCGCCTCGCGGTGCGCGCGCACGTTCGTCCACCACAGCTGGTACGCGACGAAGAGGAGCATCACGAGGCCGAGCGTGATGAAGCCCTCGCCGAGCGCCGCGCTGACGCGGGTCCCCGCACTCGGCCTGCGCGCCCGCTCCGCCCTGCGCGCCTCGACGCGCGAGAGGGGCCGCCCGTCCTGCGGCGGGCTGCCGACGGCACTCGCCGGGGCCGGGGCGGGGGCTCCGGGGGCGGTACGGCGATGCCCTCCGGCGCGGCGGCGTCCCTGGCCGGTACGGGACGCCCCGGCGGAGCCCGTCCCCCTGGCGCCCTTCGCGGCGGCGCGGCGGCGCGCGGCACGGCCCTCGCCGGGAGGCGGCCCGGGGACGGGCGGCACGGAGACGGGGGACCCGGGGGCGGGGGACCCGGAGGCCGGGGGCCGCGCGGGGACGGCCCCCCGCGCGTCCAGGAGGCTCGCCGGGAGCCGCAGGGCCATCGTGGAGTCGTCGTCAGGCCCCGGGGTCTCCCGACCCTCCGGAGCCCCGGCCTGCGGGGCTCCGGAGGCCGGGGCCCGCGAGACTTCGGAGGCCGGGGCCTGCGGGGACTCGGGGCTCGGGGCCGCCGCGGGGGCGGGAACGACGGGCGTTCCCATGACCGGTGTGCCCATGACCGGTGTGCCCATGACCGGCGTGTCCGTTAACGGCGCGCGCGGCTCGCGTCCCGTCTCGTGCTCGGGCCGCAGCGCGGTCACGCCGAGGCCCTGCCCACCACCGGCGCGAGTCCTGCCGAGCGGCCGACCGCGCCCGTGTCGCCGCAGGCGGCGAGCCAGTTGGCGAGCATGAGGTGGCCGTGCTCGGTGAGCACCGACTCGGGGTGGAACTGCACGCCCTCGACCGCGAGTTCGCGGTGGCGCACACCCATGATGATCCCGTCGCGGGTGCGCGCGGTGACCTCCAGGACTTCCGGCAGTCCGGTGGGCTCGGCGGAGAGCGAGTGGTAGCGCGTCGCGGTGAAGGGCGAGGGGAGCCCGGAGAAGACGCCACCGCCCTCGTGCAGCACCTCGGAGGTCCGCCCGTGGAGCAGTTCGGGGGCCCGGCCCACGACGCCCCCGTAGGCGACGACCATCGACTGCATCCCGAGGCAGACCCCGAAGACGGGCAGGCCCGTGTCCCCGCAGTGCCGCACCATCTCGACGCACACCCCGGCCTCCTCGGGGGTGCCGGGGCCCGGGGACAGCAGGACGCCGTCGTAGCGGGCCGGATCGGCGTCGGCGGTGCTCACCTCGTCGTTGCGCAGCACCTCGCACACGGCACCGAGCTGGTGGAGGTACTGGACGATGTTGAAGACGAAGCTGTCGTAGTTGTCGACGACGAGCACCCGGCTCGCGGTACGGGCGGGGGCCTCGGTGGTCATCGCACTGCTCGCATTCCCTGGTCGACGGTGACGTCGTTGAAGGGGAGCAGCGGCTCCGCCCACGGGAAGACGTACTGGAAGAGGAGGAAGACCACGGCGAGGGCGAGGACGAGCGAGAGAAGCGCCTTGATCCACGTGTTTCCCGGCAGATGCCGCCAGATCCACCCGTACATGTGCCGTGCCGTCCCTGCTGTCGCTCTTGCCGTTGTGCCGTTCGCTGCCGTCACCCCGGCCTTCCCGAAGGCTCCGGGGGTGCGGCCCCAGCCTAAAGGGACGAGGGCCCGCCGCGTGGGCGTGCTGCGGAAAGCCTTGGTGCGGCGCGAGGTTGTTCTTTACCCTGCGGGACCTCGCCGGGACTCCGCGCGGCCTCGCGGGGGCTCCACGCCTCGCGCGGAGCCGGTGGACTCTTGCCGCGCTCCGCCCCACCTTGCGGTGCTGCGCCGGGCCTCATGGGGCCCGCGGAGGCCCGCGCGGCCTCAGTCCACCGGCTCCGCGTAGTGCAGGTCCACCGTGCCGGTGTACCCCGGCAGGGTCCTGGTGCCCTCGTCCTCGGCCTTCCAGCCGAGCCCGTAGGCGTTGACGTAGAGCATGTAGTTCTGGATCGCGGAGGACTCCGAAAGGGCCGTGCGCAGCTTGTCGGGGTCACCTACAGCGGTGATCTTGTAGGGCGGCGAGTAGACGCGGCCCTGGAGGATCAGGGTGTTGCCGACGCAGCGCACCGCGCTCGTGGAGATGAGCCGCTGCCCCATGACCTCGATGCCGCGCGCCCCGCCCTGCCACAGCGCGTTGACGACCGCCTGGAGGTCCTGCTGGTGGATGACGAGGTCGTTGGGCTGCGGCTCCGGGTAGCCGGGGAGCTTGGGCCCGGCGTCGGGGGGCGCGTCCTGGAGCGTGACGGAGACGGCCTGGCCGCGCACGGGCCGCGTGCCGGCGCGGTCCTCGATCCCGGTCAGCCGCTTGTCCTCGGCCTCGCTGCGCCCGTCGTCGCGGGCGGCGAGCGATTCGACGTGGCGGCGCAGCGCGGTGTTCTCGCGCTCGGCGTCGCCGTTCTTGTCGCTGCGCTCCTTGATGAGGTCGGAGAGCTTGAGGAGCGAGGCGTCGGTACGGATGTTGGTGCCGCGCGCGGTGTGGAAACTCGTGAAGAAGATCAGCCCGGCGAGGGCGAAGACCGCGAGGGTGAGGATTCTCGCGGGGCGGAAGCGGAACCCGTGGCCTGCGGGGCTGGATCGCTTCGGGGGGGAGTCGGCAGAATTGCTCAACGTACCCTGATCTCCTTCGGCGCCGTGGAAGCACTACGCTAACGGACGCCCGGAGGGTCCCGGGGTCCGCCCGAGCGCCCGAAGAGCGCCCGCCCCGTTCCTTGCGGCCGGCCTCGTACGGCTCCGCACCGAACAGCGCATCGACAGGAGAGCCCCCTCGTGCCGAAGTCCCGTATCCGCAAGAAGGCCGACTACACGCCGCCGCCCGCCGCGAAGCAGCAGGCGACGACGGTCAAGCTCAGCAACGGAAGCTGGGTCGCCCCGCTGATGCTGGCGATGTTCGCCCTCGGGCTCGCCTGGATCGTCGTCTTCTATGTGACGGACGGCAGTCTGCCGATCGACTCGCTCGACAACTGGAACATCCTCGTCGGCTTCGGCTTCATCGCCGCGGGCTTCGGCGTATCGACCCGCTGGAAGTAGCGCGCGAGCCGTACCGGCCGGGGTCCTGGTCCACCGGGACTCCGGCCTTCGGCGTGCCCGCGCACAGGGCCGTGCACAAGCCCTGCCCTGAGTTATCCACAGCGCTATCCACACTGGGGAAAAGTTCAGACGATCTGTGGATAACTCTCAGAGGGTTGACGCCGGTATGACCGCGAAGGGCATGCCGGAACCCCTCCCGCGTGCACGTTCGAACGCGGCTCGACAGAAAAAGCTCCTCACGAACCCGCAGGTCAGGGCCAGTACGGTGCCCCACACCCTCCAGCCCCTCCTCCGAACGCACACCTCGCGACACCGCCCGTGTACGAGCTGTGGACAACTGGGCTCGAACATTCGAACACCTGTGCATAAGCGGGGAGCGGTGGCCCTCGATGGCTCGCTCCGGTGAGCGAGCCGCTCAGAGGCCGGGGCAGGTCAGCTCACGTCAGGGCGGCGGTACGGACGAGCACGCAGACGACGAGCGCGACGAGGACGACGGCGCACGTCCCCCACTGCACGAGCGCGCGGTGCCGGCGGGGCGCGTAGACGAGTCCGGCGGCGACGAGCACGCCGACGACGAGGCCACCGATGTGGGCCTGCCAGGAGATGTTGCTCCAGCCGAAGGTGATGATCAGGTTGATCACGAGCAGCGCGACGAAGGGCCGGACATCGGCCCGGACGCGCAGCACGAGGATGCCGGTCGCGCCGAAGAGGCCGAAGATCGCGCCGGAGGCACCGAGGGAGGCGGTGTTGGGGGCCGCGAAGAGGTAGCAGGCCACGCTGCCGCCCACGGCGGCGAGGAGATAGAGGGTGAGGAAGCGCGCGCGCCCCAGCATCGACTCGATGGCCGGGCCGAGGAACCACAGGCTCAGCATGTTGACCGCGATGTGCCAGATCTGCTGGTGCAGGAAGGCGGCGGTGAGCAGCCGGTACCACTCGCCCTCCGCGACCCCGACGAGGTGGTCGGCGCCGTAGTAGGGAAGCGCCCGCCCGATCATCTCCAGGTTTTCGAGCAGCCGCTGCTGATCGGGGACGGCCTGCACGAGCAGGAAGACCGCGAGGTTGAGCGCGATCAGGATCTTGGTGACCAGCCGGGGATCGCCCTGCACGACTCCGCCCGCGAGGGTCCGCGGCCGGGCGTCCCCGCGCGGAGCACCGCCCGCGCCGCCACCCCGCTGCCACGGCCGCGACACCCGCGCCGCCGCGCTCGCCCCGCCGGGCGCGCCCGCCGGGACCGGCACGGGGCCGCCGCCCTGCCGTACGCAGTCGGGGCACTGGAAGCCGACCGAGGCGCTGATCATGCAGTCCGTGCAGATGGGCCGCTTGCAGCGGGTGCAGCTGATGCCCGTCTCCCGCCCCGGGTGGCGGTAGCACGAGGGGGCCGCCGCCTCCGGGCCGCCCGGTCCGGCCGCTCCGGGGCCGCCCGGTCCCGTCGGCTCCCCGCCCGGCACACCGGCGCTGCCGGGCTGGTCCTTCGGGTCCATGGGGCTCCTCCCTGAGCCGAGTGCGCCACCGCCGCTCGGCGGGGTCGGGACGTGGGCACGCCCCGTCCCCCTTGACGGATGGACGGGGCGTTTTGTTCCCGCGCGGCTCGGCTCCCGCTGGGCGGGCCGGGGAGCCCGTGGCGGGGAGACCCGGCTCCGGGAATCCCCGCGCGACTCACTGCGGCCCCGCGGGACCCCGCGCGGGAAACGCGCGAGAGCGCCTCAGCGGCTCTCGATCACCACCTGCTCGATGACGGCGTCCTTGAGCGGACGGTCGGTGCGCGGGTTGGTGGCGGTGCCGGCGATCGCGTCGACGACCTTCTGGCTCGCCTCGTCCTCGACCGCGCCGAAGATCGTGTGCTTGTTGTTCAGCCAGTCCGGCTTGCTCACGGTGATGAAGAACTGCGAGCCGTTGGTGCCGGGGCCCGCGTTCGCCATCGCGAGCAGGTACTCGCGGTCGAAGCGCAGGTCGGGGTGGAACTCGTCGGCGAACTGGTAGCCGGGGCCGCCGGTGCCGTTGCCGAGCGGGTCGCCGCCCTGGATCATGAAGTTCTGGATCACGCGGTGGAAGATCGTGCCGTCGTAGAGCGGCGCGTTGGTCTTCTCGCCGGTCGCCGGGTTGACCCACTCGCGCTCGCCCTTGGCCAGCTCGACGAAGTTCGCGACCGTCTTCGGGGCGTGGTCCGGCAGCAGCCGGACCTGGATGTCGCCGAAGGTGGTCTTGAGGGTGGCGTAAAGCTGCTCAGCCACGATGTGCCTTCCGTTGTCCTTGAAGCTCTCGCCCCGATCCTCGCACGGACGGCCCCGGGAGCCACGCCCCGTCGAACCCCTGTACGAGAACGAGTGCGGCCTCGCGCCCCGCCCGGCCCCGCCTCCGGTCCCGCCCCGCGCCCCGGCTGACCCGGATGGCCCGCCACTTGGCCCCCGTACGGCGATCCGGCGGGCATGATCGCGCCGGGGGTGGAAAGGTGAAATACCGTACGCCACCGAGGAGGAGGAACCCGTGACACGCATCGACAGCGTGCGCGCCGCGACGGGCTCGGCGAGGGAGAGCGTGCTGCACGCCGCGGAAGCGGTTGCTCCCTACGCCGACACCGCCCGCGAGCGCGCCGCGCTCTACGCCGGCGAGGCCCGTTCCCGGCTCGCGCCGAAGGTCGCCCAGGCCGCCGACCAGGCCAAGGTGCAGTACGACGCCTACCTGGCCCCGCGCCTGGAGCAGGCCCGTACCCACATCCCGCCGCGCGTCGACGAAGCGGCCCAGCAGGCCGCGGTCCAGGCCCGCAAGGCCGCCAAGCAGACCCGCAAGGCGGCCCACCAGGCCGCCGACTACTCCCGCCCGCGCATCGAGCAGGCCCGCGCCGCCGCGACCCCGGTCGCGGAGGAGGCGAGCGCGCGCAGCGCGGCGGCACTCGCCGCACTGCGCGGCCAGGTCTCGCCGAAGGACGTGCAGAAGCTCGTCAAGAAGAACCAGCGCCGCCGCGGCGGTGGCTTCGTCAAGGGCCTCGCCGTCGTCACCCTGCTCGCGGGCGGTGCCTACGCCGCCTGGAAGTGGTGGGACAAGCAGGCGAACCCGGACTGGCTCGTCGAGCCCCCGGCCCCCACCGAGGTCCCGGAGAGCGGCGGCCACCTCAGCGCGGTCGACGGCACCTCCGACGCCGAGTCCCCGTCGAGCGCCGAGCACAAGGGCTGAGCCACCGGCCCTCCCGCACGCGTACGCCCCCGGACGGAGCCTTTCCGCCCGGGGGCTTTGCACGCCCCGGGCCGGGCGGCGTTCCCTGGACCAGGGACAAGCCGTTGTCCTCGTGGGCCGAGGGCCGGTCGGCTCGCGCGATGTTCCACGTGGAACAGGGACCGAGCGGCCGAGCGATGTTCCACGTGGAACACGCGCCGACCGCCCTTCGCTGCCGGGAAACCGGGATGGCCCCGCGCCGCCGACCGCCCCGCCGCCTCAGGCCGGCAACTGGTCCACGTACCGCTTGGCCGTCACCAGCGAGACCCCGGGATGGGCCTCCCGTACCTCCTTGACGGCGGCGACCTTCCCCCGCTTCCGCGCGACCTCCCGCACCCGCCCCGCGTCCACCTGCCGCCGGAAGCCCTCGTAGGAGCCGTACCGCTCCTCGAAGACCCGCGCCCGCTTCCGTGCGCCCAGCCGGCTCACGAGCCCGGCCGCGAGCACCACGGCCATCCCGCCGTACAGCGCCGCCTCACCGATCATCGCTCTCCCCCCTTGTCCGTGTCCGGACCGCTTTCCCGGCTCCTCCCCCGGCTTCGCGCGGGCGAACCCGTCACTTGCCCGGGAGGGGAGCGCGGGGGAGGTGGAGTCGCCGTGGACTCCCGACACGAAAGAGCCCCCCTCGCGCGCGGCGAGGGGGGCTCCGACCTGCGGTGGACCCTAGGAGAGTCGAACTCCTGACATCCGCCATGCAAAGACGGCGCTCTACCAACTGAGCTAAGGGCCCTGGATGCCGTGCCACCGCCGGAAGCGACGCTGACACCTGCCACAGGATAGCGGTACACCCCCCGGCTTCCGCAAAAAGCGATGCGGACGGCCCCAGGAGGCGGCCTCGCGGGGCTGCCCTCGGCGGGGACCGCTCCGTAGGATGCGGTCAGGCACGTGGGGCCGGAGGGGGCCCGGGCAACCGGCCGCCGGCGCACGGCCGGTGGTTCGCCCGTACGAACCGCGCCTGTGGGGAAGCCAAGGGGAGACGCGCCATGGACGCAGCACACCGGGAAGCGACGGCGAGAGCGGCGACGGGGGAGAGCGCCCGGCTCCCGCAGCCCTCCACGGAGACCGCCCGCCTCCCGCAGGAGAACGCCCCGGAGACGGCCCGCCCGCACGAGGAGCGTGGCCGGAACCACGAAACCGCCGCGAAGTCGCGGGAGTTGCAGCGCGTCTGGTACGGCGAGCCGCTCGGCACGCTCTTCCGCCGCCTCATCGACGACCTCGGCCTCAACCAGGCCCGCCTCGCCGCGGTCCTCGGACTCTCCGCGCCGATGCTCTCGCAGCTCATGAGCGGCCAGCGCGCCAAGATCGGCAATCCGAGCGTCGTCCAGCGCGTCCAGCTCCTCCAGGAACTCGCGGCCCAGGTCGTCGACGGCAGCGTCCCCGCCGCCGAGGCCACCCTGCGGATGGACGAGATCCGCGCCTCGCGCGGCGGTTCCGTGCTCTCCACCGGACAGACCGGCTCGACGAGTGGCGGCGCCCCCACCGTGCGCCGCGTCGTCCGTGAGATGCAGGCCCTCCTGCGCTCGGTCGCCTCCGCCCAGGACATCGTCGCCGCCGCCGCGCTCATCGCCGACGACCACCCCGAACTCGCCGAGCTGCTCCGGGTGTACGGGGCCGGGCGCACCTCCGAAGCCATCGACCACTACGCCACGCACCAGGGCTGAGCGCCGCCATGGCCGAGACTTTCGCGGGCCGTTACGTCCTCGCCGACCCCATCGGTCGCGGCGGCGCCGGAGCCGTCTGGCGGGCCTGGGACCGACGGCGCCGCCGCTACGTGGCGGCGAAGGTGCTGCACCGCCGCGACGCGCACACGCTGCTGCGCTTCGTACGCGAACAGGCCCTGCGCATCGACCACCCGCACGTCCTCGCCCCGCGCAGCTGGGCCGCCGACGACGAGCAGGTCCTCTTCACGATGGACCTCGCACGCGGCGGCAGCGTCGAGCGCCTCGTCGGCGACTACGGGCCGCTGCCGCCCGCGTACGTGTGCGTCCTGCTCGACCAACTGCTCGCCGGGCTGGGCGCGGTGCACGCCGAGGGCGTCGTCCACCGCGACGTGAAACCGGCGAACCTCCTCCTCGAAGCGACCGGGACCGGCCCCCCGCACCTGTGGCTCTCCGACTTCGGCATCGCCGTGCACCGCGACGAGCCGCGGCTTACCGAACCTGACCACGTCGTCGGCACCCCCGGCTGGATCGCCCCCGAACAGCTCCTCGGCGCCGAACCGGACGTACCCGCCGACCTCTACGCCGCCGGGCTCGTCGCCATCCACCTCCTCACCGGCGGCCGCCCCGACGCGCAGGGCCTCGTCGCGGCCTACGCGCGCGGCGTCCCGCCCGCGCCGCGCGACGTCCCCGCGCCGCTGTGGGAGGTGCTCGGCCCGCTCCTCCACCCCGATCCGCAGCACCGTTTCCGCACCGCGACGGCCGTGCGCAAGGCCCTCGCCGAGGCCGCACGACTCCTTCCGGAGCCGACGGCAGACGAGGAGCCGATCGAGGTCTTCGACCAACTCGGCCCGCCGCCACCCGGTTTCACCGAGCGGGGCCCGCTCCCGCGCCCCTTCGACCCCGAGGTCCCGTACGAGCGGAGCACGCCGCCGTACGCGCGCGGGACGACGCCGCCGAGCTCGGCCTCGCTGCCGCACGCCGCCCCGACCACGACCGTGGCCCGCCCCGTTCCCCCGCCGCCCGCGCACCCGCCGGTCCCGGGGCCCGTGCCCCGGCGCGCGGAGCCCGCGGCGCGGCCACGGCCAGGCGGCGGGCCGCCTGCCAAGGTCGCGGTGCCCGTCCTGCTGCTCGCGCTCCTGTGCTTCGCCGTCGGCTTCTGGGCGCTCACCCAAGCCCCCTGATGTCGCGTCAGGCGGTACGCCGTCCCCGCAGCCGCCACACGCCGAGCCACCCCACCAGCGCGAGCCCCGCGGCGAAACTCCCGGCCGCGAGCCGGCGCATCCCCTCCCCGCCCGGCGCGGCGGCCCGCCGCTCCCCCCGGGGCCCGTTCCCCGCCGGGTCGTCCCCCACCTGGAAGATTCCCGGGTCCCCGGAGTAGGTGACCGCCTTGCCCGCGCGCCCCTCGTCCCGCACCGCGACCCGCAGGACGACCCCGAGCGGCTCGTCCCCGTAGGCCGCCGCGAGCTCCGGGCTCAGCGAGACCCGCACGACGTAGGTCCCGGGGAAGCGCAGCGTGCGCAGGCCGCCGCCCGCGTAGCGGTTGGCGAAGGAGACGGGGGCACCCGTGTCGAGGTGCGCCGATGCGGGCGTGCCCGCGTAGAAGGCCACGTCCGAGACGACCTCGGCCCGCACGGGGCTGTCGAGCGCGGCCCGCAGCGCCGAGGCGACGGTCTTCCCGCCCGAGCCGCCCGCCACGGCACTGCCCAGCTCGACCTCCACGGAGGCGCGCCGTCCCCAGTCGAGCGGCAGCGCGTAATAGCGGGTGGTACCAGGACGCAGCCGGTCGCGCCACGTCCCCGGGCCGATGCGCGCCCTGTCGCCCAGGTGGGCGGGCCCCTTGCCGCCCTCGCGCTCGCGCGGCGTCCCGCCGGGCGGCGCGGGCGGGGTGCTCGTGGCGCGCGGCGGCGCCGTGGCCGGGGGAGCGGTGCGCGGGGCGGGCTCGGTGAAGAGCCGCAGGTCGAGCGCCCAGGCGGCGACCGAGGGCGCCACCTCGTCCGTCCCGCGCCCGGTCGTGCGCTCCACGACGACGTAGTACGTGCCGGGCGCAGCGCACTGCCCGGTGAGCCGGGGCGTCTGCTCGACGACGGCGCTCATCGGCCGTGCCCACGGGGTGCCGGCCGCCTGCGCGTCCGCGCTGTCGCAGTACCCGCCCTCCGGGCTCCGCAGGGCGACCCGCACCCCGTCCCCGTAGGTCAGCCGCGTGCCCGCGGGCGGCACGGCGACGACGGAGGCGTAGGACTCGCCGCCGCCCGGGAGTTCGACGCGGTAGTACAGCGCCCCGTCGGAGGGCCGCACGCTGCTGCGGTACGGCGTCCCGCCCTCCAGGACGGGCGCCTCCGCGCTCGACGCGACACCCCGGACCGTGCGCGTGCCGGGAGCGAAGGCGTAGTCGCCGAAGGGGTCCCGCGCCGCCGGTGCGGGACCGGCCGCCGCGAGGACGAAGCCCAGCCCGAGCAACGCGCCCGTGCCCGCGCGCCACGCCGTCCGTATCCGCCTGCCCCGCATCCGCAGCCCCCTGTCCCCCGGGAGCCCGCGCCCCCACGCCCGGCCCATCCTGCCGCCCCGCACAGCCCGCTGTCCCGCACGAGCGCCGAATTCACGGCAGCGGCAGGCCCCTTGGGGGCAGGGACGCCCGGGCGTGCCTCCGGGGTGCCCCACCCGGGGAGCCCGGACACGACAACGGGCCCCGGTCGCCCGTGGCGACTGGAGCCCGTTTCAGCGGGAGCGCGACTGCTCAGGAACCCGAGGGAACCGAGTCGGTCGCCTCCGTCCACAGATCCTGCTCGGCGCGATCCGCCTGGATCTGGCGGTACACGAGGAGCCCGCCGATGGCGGCCAGTGCGACCAGGAGAAGCTTCTTCACCGCGCGACCTCGTCCTTCTTTGACGTTCAGGGACCTCTGCCGCCCGACTATACACACCGGCCCATACCACTCGGCGCCCCCTTCGGCACCCGGGCGGCAGCCGTCCCCCGGACTGTCAGGGGACCTCCGTCCGAGTGACGTTCATCAGAAGAACTGCGCGCCACGGGCGTCGCTCCCTCCCTGGGCACCGTCGGTACACATCATGAGGAAGTACGCAAATCGACCAAGCTGAAAGCGAGCACACCGTGGCTGCCCAGACCTTCTCGACGCTGTGGAAGGCGCTCGTCGGCGCTTTCCTCGCGCTCTTCGCCTTCCTCGGCTTCACGGCCGCCCCCGCCCAGGCCGCCGCCCCCACGACCCCGGCGCCGCAGCCGCGCGACCTCCCCTGCGAGGAGAGCGGCCCGCAGGGCTTCGCCGTCGCCCCGGCCCTCTTCGGGCCACCGCCCGTCCAGGGGCGTTCGCTGCCGCCCACGATGAAGCAGCGCATCAGGGCCGAGCAGCACGGTTCCTCACCGTCCTGCCGCCAGCTCGTCGTCCCGCTCGACCACCCGTACACCACGGGCCCGGCTCCCGCACTGCCCGCCGCACGCGCGGCGCTCGGAACCCCCCGTACGGCAGCCTCGGCCGTCTCCCCCGCCACGGCGCACACGCACGTCACACCAGGCACCTCCGAGCCGGTCGCGGACACGCTCGCGCCCTCGCTGCCCGCCGCACGCCCCGCCGAGTCCACGCCGGTCGCGGCCCCCGCCCCGCTCGCCCCCGGCATCCCGGCCCCTGCGGACGCCCTCGACTCCGCCCTGTCCCGCCCGGCCGAGACCCCGCTCGCGCTTCCCGGCATCCCGGCCGCCCGCGAGCACCACGACAGCGCGCAGGCGCGCCCGTCGTCCGCCGGTCTCCACAAGACGGCCCCGCTCGTCGCCTCCGCCCCGTGAGCCGCCCTCCCGCCGCCGCGCACGCGCCACCCCGCCCTGTACCGCGCGAGCACCACGACGCGCCCCCGGTCGCCGGACGCCGGAAACCCTCACCGGCACGACCGCCCGAACCACCTGAACCGCCGGAACCACCACCGTCACCGGCCCTCGCACCAGCACCGCAAGCACGAGCAGCGCAGGCGCCGGCACCCTCGGCGCCACGACGACCGGCACCACCCACCGGGGCACGCCGCCCCGGCCCCGTACGACCCGCGCGGCATCCCCCAGAGCCCGCCCGCACACCGGGCGTCCCCAGGGCGACACCTCCGTCCTGCCCCCGCCCCGCCCTTGCGCACGTCCCTCCAGCACGTCCCGTCAGCGCGACGCACCCTCAGCCCGCCCCCCTTCTCCACGCCCGCCCACGTCCCCCTGTTGCGTATCCCCTTGTACCGTGCCGTCCCTGTCCGCAGGACCCCGCACGCCCCGCGCGACCCCGCGCTCCCGCCCCCGGCCCCCGGCCGCAGGGGCCATTGGCCGTATCCCCACCCGTATCCCCCGTGCCTCCCCCGCGTCCCCCGCGTCCCCTCGTCTCTCCCCGCCTCCCCCTCGCCCCACCGCCAGGCGCCGTCCCCCCGGAGACAGCAAAAGACCCCCGGTCCTGAGACCGGGGGTCTTTCGTGTCGGTGGGGCTAACAGGACTTGAACCTGTGGCCTCTTCCTTATCAGGGAAGCGCTCTAACCGTCTGAGCTATAGCCCCGCGCGCTCGCGCGCTGACCTCTGAAGATTAGCGCACGAGGCGGCCAGTCCCAAAATCGGTTACTCGTCCTCGGCGAGCGTGAGCTCGACACCGCCGAGGAAGCCGGCCGAGAGGTTGTAGATGAAGGCCCCGAGCGTGGCCAGGGCCGTCATCAGGACGACATCGATGACCGCGATCACCGAGGTGAACATGAGCACCCGCGGCAGCGAGAGGAAGGACTCCAGATCGAAGCCGCCCCCGTCACTGGAGCTCGTCGCCTCCGAGACGGTGTCGCCGACGGTGGAGAAGACGCCCATCGCGTTCATCACCATCCACAGCACCGCCGCGGCGACGATCGTGCAGATGCCGAGCGCGATGGAGAGCAGGAAGCTCACCTTCATGACCGACCACGGGTCGGCCTTCGCCACCCGCAGCCGCGCCTTGCGCGTGCGCGGCACCGGACGGGCGCCCGTCCGCGGCTTGCGCACGCCCCGGCCAGCGGAGCCACCGCCCGAGGTCCCGCTCAGGCCGCCGGGCCCCTGACCGCCCGTGGGCGGCTGGTACGCCTGCGGAGGCTGGTACGGAGCGGCCCCCGCGGACTGCGTCGCCGCCGGGCCACCGGCGCCGCCGTGGCGGCCACCGCCGACGGTCCCCTGGCCCGTCTGCCCCTGCGGGCCCACCGCGCCACTGCCGTAGGGATCGGGCCCGCCGCCGTACTGCTGCGCTTGCGGGCCTCGGGTATCGGTCACAGTTCCCCCCTGGGAATCCGGTGCGCGCCGGCGTCTGCCGCTCCCGGAACCACGGTCGCCCTCCGGCGGGGTCCCGTTGGTGCCCGCGCCCGTGGTTCCAGTCACGTCCTCACTCCTCGCGCTTATTCAGCCGAAGGCTCCGTGCCCTCGGCCGTGCCCTCGGCCGGGTCCGCCTGGGGTTCCTCGTCAGGACCGTCCGCGTCGACCTCTTCGGCCTCGCGTCCGGCCTCGGCGTTGCGCGCGACGGCCACGACGGCATCGCGCTTGCCCAGGTTGATCAGTTGGACGCCCATGGTGTCACGGCCCGTCTGCCTGATCTCATTGACTCGCGTACGAATCACCCCGCCCCCGAGCGTGATGGCGAGGATCTCATCGGTCTCCTCGACCACCAGCGCACCGACGAGCGAACCCCGGTCCTCGACGATCTTGGCAGCCTTGATGCCGAGGCCGCCACGTCCCTGGACCCGGTACTCGTCGACGGGGCTGCGCTTCGCGTAACCGCCGTCGGTCGCGGTGAAGACGAACGTACCCGCACGCACGACATTCATCGAGAGCAGTTCGTCCCCGTCACGGAAACTCATGCCCTTCACGCCCGAGGTGGCGCGGCCCATCGGGCGCAGGGTGTCGTCCGTCGCGGTGAACCGGATCGACTGCGCCTTCCTGCTGATGAGCAGCAGGTCGTCGTCGGCCGAGACCAGCTCGGCGCCGATCAGCTCGTCATCGCGGCCGTCGTCGGTCTCGCGCAGGTTGATCGCGATGACGCCACCGGAGCGGGGCGAGTCGTAGTCCTTGAGCGAGGTCTTCTTGACCAGGCCGCCCTTGGTCGCGAGGACCAGGTACGGGGCCGCCTCGTAGTCCTTGATCGCGAGGATCTGCGCGATCGACTCGTCGGGCTGGAAGGCGAGCAGGTTCGCGACGTGCTGCCCGCGGGCGTCGCGGCCGGCGTCCGGCAGCTCGTACGCCTTCGCCCGGTAGACCCGGCCCTTGTTGGTGAAGAAGAGCAGCCAGTGGTGGGTCGTGGTGACGAAGAAGTGGTCGACGATGTCGTCTTCCTTCAGCTTCGCCCCGCGCACGCCCTTGCCGCCCCGCTTCTGCGAGCGGTAGTCGTCGGTACGGGTCCGCTTGACGTAACCGCTGCGGCTGATCGTGACGACGATGTCCTCCTCGGCGATCAGGTCCTCCATGGACATGTCGCCGTCGAAGGGCACGAGCTGGCTGCGACGGTCGTCGCCGAACTTGTCGACGATCTGGCCGAGTTCGTCGCTGACGATCTGCCGCTGCCGCTCGGGGGAGGCGAGGATCGCCTTGTACTCGTCGATGCGCCGCTGGAGTTCGTCGTGCTCCTGGGTGAGCTTCTGCCGCTCCAGGGCCGCGAGACGGCGGAGCTGCATCTCCAAGATCGCGTTCGCCTGGATCTCGTCGATCTCCAGGAGGCCCATCAGGCCGCCGCGCGCGTCCTCGACGGTCTCGCTGCGGCGGATGAGCGCGATGACCTCGTCGATCGCGTCGAGCGCCTTGAGCAGACCGCGCAGGATGTGGGCGCGCTCCTCGGCCTTGCGCAGCCGGAACCGCGTGCGCCGGACGATGACCTCGATCTGGTGGGTGACCCAGTGCCGGATGAAGGCGTCGAGGGAGAGCGTGCGCGGCACACCGTCGACCAGGGCCAGCATGTTCGCGCTGAAGTTGGTCTGGAGGTCCGTGTGCTTGAAGAGGTTGTTGAGGACGACCTTCGCGACCGCGTCCCGCTTGAGGACGACGACGAGCCGCTGTCCGGTGCGCGAGGAGGTCTCGTCACGGACGTCGGCGATGCCGCCGATCTTGCCGTCCTTGACCAGGTCGGCGATCTTCTGCGCGAGGTTGTCCGGGTTGACCTGGTACGGCAGCTCGGTGACGACGAGGCACTGCCGGTTCTGGATCTCCTCGACCTCGACGACCGCGCGCATGGGGATGGAGCCGCGCCCGGTCCGGTAGGCCTCCTCGATGCCCTTGCGGCCGACCACGAGGGCACCGGTGGGGAAGTCGGGGCCCTTGATGCGCTCGATGAGCGCGTCGAGGAGTTCCTCGTTGCCCGCCTCGGGGTGGGCCAGGTACCACTGGGCACCGGCCGCGACCTCGCGCAGATTGTGCGGGGGGATGTTGGTGGCCATGCCGACCGCGATGCCCGCCGAGCCGTTGATCAGCAGGTTCGGGAAGCGCGAGGGCAGGACGTCCGGCTCCTGGGAGCGGCCGTCGTAGTTGTCCGAGAAGTCGACGGTCTCCTCGTCGATGTCCCGCACCATCTCCATCGAGAGGGGGGCCATCTTGCACTCGGTGTACCGCATGGCGGCGGCCGGGTCGTTGCCCGGGGAGCCGAAGTTGCCGTTGGAGTCGACGAGCGGCATGCGCATCGCCCAGGTCTGGGCGAGACGGACGAGGGCGTCGTAGATCGAGGAGTCACCGTGCGGGTGGTAGTTCCCCATGACGTCGCCGACGACGCGGGCGCACTTGTAGAAGCCCTTCTCGGGCCGGTAGCCGCCGTCGTACATCGCGTAGAGCACGCGGCGGTGCACGGGCTTGAGCCCGTCCCGCACGTCGGGCAGCGCACGCGAGACGATGACCGACATCGCGTAGTCGAGGTACGAGCGCTGCATCTCGGTTTCGAGCCCGACGGGCTCGACGCGCATCGCGAGTCCTGCGACGCCCTCGCCGGCTGCGGGGATCGGCCCCGTGGGTTCCTCGTCGGGAGTGGGGGTGTTCTCGTCGGCCATGTGCCGTACTGGTCCTTTCGGCCTGCTCGCTATCCAGGGGCTGTCCGGCCCGGTGCTCCGGGCCCGGGCTCCGGTGTCTGGGGGCGCGCGGGCCGCCGGACACCGGAGGGGGATGCCTAGATGTCGAGGAAGCGGACGTCCTTGGCGTTGCGCTGGATGAACTGGCGGCGCGCCTCGACGTCCTCGCCCATGAGGACGGAGAAGAGGTCGTCTGCCTGAGCGGCGTCGTCGAGGGTGACCTGGCCGAGAACGCGGTGGTCCTGGTCCATCGTCGTCACCCGCAGCTCCTCGGCGTCCATCTCGCCGAGCCCCTTGAAGCGCTGCACCGCGCCCTCGCGCAGCCGCTTGCCGTTCTCGCGGCCCAGGGTGATGAGCGCGTCCCGCTCGCGGTCGGAGTAGGCGTAGTCCACGTCGTCCTTGCCCCACTTGATCTTGTAGAGCGGGGGGCGCGAGAGGTAGACGTGCCCTGCCTCGACGAGCGGGCGCATGAAGCGGAAGAGGAAGGTCAGGAGCAGCGTGTTGATGTGCTGCCCGTCGACATCGGCGTCCGCCATCAGGATGATCTTGTGGTAGCGGAGCTTCTCGATGTCGAAGTCGTCGTGCACCCCGGCGCCGAAGGCCGAGATGAGCGCCTGGATCTCCTGGTTGTGGAGGATCTTGTCGACGCGGGCCTTCTCGACGTTCAGGATCTTGCCGCGGATCGGCAGGATCGCCTGGTACATCGGGTCACGGCCGGACTTCGCGGAACCACCGGCGGAGTCGCCCTCGACGATGAAGATCTCGCACTTGGTCGGGTCGTTGGACTGGCAGTCCGAGAGCTTCCCGGGGAGCGAGGCCGTCTCCAGGAGGCCCTTGCGGCGCGTGAGGTCGCGGGCCTTGCGGGCGGCGACACGCGCGGTCGCCGCGGAGATGCCCTTGCGGATGATGTCCGAGGCTTCGTTCGGGTTCCGGTCGAACCAGTCCGCGAGGCGCTCGTAGACGATCTTCTGCACGAAGGTACGGGCCTCGGTGTTGCCGAGCTTCGTCTTCGTCTGGCCCTCGAACTGCGGCTCGCCGAGCTTGACGGAGATGATCGCCGTCAAACCCTCGCGGATGTCGTCACCCGTGAGGTTCCCGTCCTTCTCGCGGAGCAGCTTCTTGTCGCGGGCGTACTTGTTGACGATCGTCGTCAGCGCGCCGCGGAAGCCTTCCTCGTGGGTACCGCCCTCGTGGGTGTGGATCGTGTTCGCGAAGGAGTAGACCCCCTCCGTGTACCCGGCGTTCCACTGCATCGCGACCTCGACGGAGAGCAGCTTCTCCTTGTCCTCGGCCTCGACATCGATGACCGAGGGGTGAATGACCTCGCCCTTGCGGGAGTTGAGGTACTTCACGAAGTCGACGATGCCGCCCTCGTAGTGGTACGTGACGGTGCGGGCCTGGGGCGGCTCCTCCGCGTCCACGACGTCGGCGCTGTCGGCGCCGGCCGTGGCCTTCGCGGACTCGCGCTCGTCGGTGAGCTTGATGGTGAGGCCCTTGTTGAGGAAGGCCATCTCCTGGAAGCGCCGCGCGAGGGTCTCGAAGGAGTACTCGGTGGTCTCGAAGACGTCGCCATCGGCCCAGAAGGTCACCGAGGTGCCGTGCTCCTGCGTCGCCTCGCCCTTGTGCAGGGGGGCGATGGGCACACCGCGCTCGTACTGCTGGGTCCAGACGTGACCGTCGGTCTTCACCTCGACCTCGACGCGCGTGGAGAGCGCGTTGACGACCGAGACGCCCACGCCGTGCAGACCGCCGGAGACCGCGTAGCCGCCACCGCCGAACTTGCCACCCGCGTGCAGGACGGTCAGCACGACCTCGACGGCCGGCTTCCCCTCGGAGGGCACGATGCCCACCGGGATGCCTCGCCCGTTGTCGACGACCCGGACGCCGCCGTCGGAGAGGATCGTGACGTCGATCGTGTCGGCGTGCCCGGCGAGGGCCTCGTCGACCGAGTTGTCCACGACTTCCTGGACGAGGTGATGCAGGCCGCGCTCACCGGTCGAGCCGATGTACATGCCGGGGCGCTTGCGTACCGCGTCCAGCCCTTCCAGGACCGTGATCGCGTTGGCGTCGTAGGACGACTCGGGAAGGCTCGATGTTTCACGTGGAACATCACCGCTCACCGCGTCCGCCTCCACCTCGGCCGCCGCCGATGTTTCACGTGAAACATCGCTCTGCCCCGGGTCGGGCACGGCGCCGGGGCCGTCCTCGTCCGGGGTCGACGGATTGTTCTCGTTGGGGTTGCCGGAATCGGCCACGAAGCGCCCTTTCTGGCACAGCACAGACCTGAACCCGAAGGGCGGGAGCGGCTGCGTCGTTCTACTCGGCGTTAGTCGGCGGTGCGGTGTCTCGCGGTGTGCGAGGTGGTGCGGTGCTGCTGAAGCGGGGCTCACCGAGCGTCGATCTCTCGTCACTCGCCAAGCCCCCGCTCCGGGAGCGGGATTACTGCTCAGTCTACCGGTAACGCCGACAGTGATGGGGGTTTGCGGGTAGCTGAGTACGCATGTGCCGCCCTCAACCGACCGCTTCCGACTCCCCATATGCGGACCGGGGCTTCAGGGGGCTCACAGCGGCACTCAGCGCTTCGAACCGGTTCCGGGGTGTCAACCACCGGTGACGACTCCGCACCGGACCCACCCAAGTCCCCAAGAACCCCAGGTCAGAGCCGTCGTCGCGGAGGCGGGCAAGCCCTTTCGGCGGGGCGGACCGGGCGTCCGCCAGGGCGCGCGGAGTACGGCCGTGAGGGGCCGTGCCCGCAGGGGCACCTGTGCAGGGGGCGTACGGGAGGGGGCGGGGGTGGGGAGGGACACATGAGCGGATCGCGGCCGGGTGCGCGAAGCGGGGGCTGGTCTCCGGGGGCGGGATCGGGCGGGCCGCGGAAGGGGGCTCGCGGCGGGGACATGCCGAGCGCCGTGGGCACGGTGCAGGACTTCGGGGAGCGGACCCTAGTCCCAGGTGTCCCTGTCCCCCCGGCTGCCGGGTGCCCGGAGCGGACCGTAGCGGCGGGCCGGGCTGGAGGGGCCCTCGATGCGCAGCAGCCGCACGGTGTCGGGGCCGAGGGCCTCGTTGAGGCGGGCAACGAGCTGGGGGGCGAGGAGGCGCAGTTCGGCGGCCCAGGTGCTGGAGTGGCAGCGGATGCGCAGCACCCGCTCGTCCTCGTCGTAGTGCTGGGGCTCGCAGTTGCGTGCCACGTTCTCGCCGACGATCTGCGGCCAGCGGTTCATGACCCCGCCGACGGCCGCGCGGGTCTCCCAGCCGCGATCGGACATGAGCCGGTGGATGGCGGCACCGAAGGCGAGCGGCTCGCGCCCCTCGCCCCGGGCGCCGCGCCGGTTGCCCCGCCGCTCGGGGCCGCGCGCGTGGACGCCGAGTCCCTGTTCGCGGGCCTGCTTCTGGGCGGCGCGCAGCGCCTCGCGCGCGAGGTCGGCGCCCGACCCGGCGGGCTTCGGCGCGGACTGCCCGGCGGGCCGGACGGGCTGTTCGGGCACGGCGGCGGCGTCGAGAGCGGGCTGATGCGCGCCGGAGGACTGCCCCGACGCCTGCCCGCCCTTCGGCTGCTCCTCGCTCATGCGCGCCGCACCGTCCCCTCGGAGACCGCGTACCTGGTGCCCTTGAGCGGGGCGGGTACGTCTTCCTCGACGGCCGCGGTGACGAGGACCTGCTCGCCGGGAGCGACGTGCTCGGCGAGGCGGTCGCGGCGGCGGGCGTCGAGTTCGGCGAAGACGTCGTCGAGGATCAGGACCGGCTCGCCGCTGCGCTGCCCCTCGGGCCCGGGCGCCGTCTGCGGGCCCCAGGGCTCGGCACGGAGCAGGTCGTACGAGGCGAGGCGGAGCGCGAGCGCGAACGACCAGGACTCGCCGTGGCTCGCGTACCCCTTCGCGGGGAGGTCGCCGAGCTTGAGGAGAAGGTCGTCGCGGTGCGGCCCGACGAGCGTCACGCCGCGCTCGATCTCCTGCTTGCGCACCTCGCCGAGCGCGGCGAGCAACTGCTCGTAGAACTCCTCGCGGCGGTGCGCGGGGCCGGGCGCGGAGGGCCGGTACTCCAGGAGCGCGGGCCCGCCACCGGGGGCGAGCTGCTCGTAGGACTTGTCGACGAGAGGGTGCAGCGCGGCGATGAGGTCGGTGCGCTGGGCGAGGAGTTCGGCGCCCGCGCGGGCGAGGTGCTGGTCCCAGATGTCGAGCGTGGACAGGTCGAGGGTGCGGCCGCCGTGGCGGCGGGCGAGCGCGGCGGACTTCAGCAGCGTATTGCGCTGTTTGAGGACACGCTCGTAGTCGGAGCGGACCCCGGCCATCCGGGGGTGGCGCGCGGTGAGGAGCTCGTCGAGGAAGCGGCGGCGCTCTCCGGGGTCGCCCTTGACCAGGGCGAGATCCTCGGGGGCGAAGAGCACGGTGCGCACGATGCCGAGCACGTCGCGCGGGCGGACCTGCGAGGAGCGGTTGATCCGGGCCCGGTTGGCGCGGCCGGGGTTGATCTCCAGCTCGACGAGCTGGCTGCGCTCGCCCTGGGTCACGGCGGCGCGCACGAAGGCGCGCTCGGCGCCGGCCCGGACGAGGGGCGCGTCGGAGGCGACGCGGTGGCTGCCGAGGGTCGCGAGGTAGCCGACCGCCTCGACGAGGTTGGTCTTGCCCTGCCCGTTGGGGCCGACGAAGGCGGTGACGCCCGGTTCGAGGCTCACCTCGGCGCGCTCGTACGAGCGGAAATCGGCCAGCGACAGATGCGTGACGTGCATGGGCTGAGCGGGCTCCTCGACTCCCGGCGCGGGGCGGCGCGCGTCACGTCGACCGTGCCGCACACCGCCCCGCCGGGCGTCCTACTTGCTGTTCTTCTCGACCGCGTGGCCGCCGAACTGATTGCGCAGCGCGGCGATCATCTTCATCTGCGGCGAGTCCTCCTGGCGCGAGGCGAAGCGCGCGAAGAGCGAGGCCGTGATGGCGGGGAGCGGCACGGCCTTGTCGATCGCGGCCTCGACCGTCCAGCGGCCCTCGCCGGAGTCGGCCGCGTACCCGCGCAGCTGCTCCAGGTGCTCGTCCTCGTCGAGCGCGTTGACCGCGAGGTCGAGGAGCCAGGAGCGGATGACGGTCCCCTCCTGCCAGGAGCGGAAGATCTCCCGCACATCGGTGACCGAGTCGGCCGCCTCCAGGAGCTCCCAGCCCTCGGCGTACGCCTGCATCATGGCGTACTCGATGCCGTTGTGGACCATCTTCGCGAAGTGGCCGGCGCCGACCTTGCCCGCGTGCACGGAGCCGAAGTCGCCCTCGGGCTTCAGGGCGTCGAAGACCGGCTGCACCTTGGCGACGTTCTCCGCCGTGCCGCCGTACATCAGCGCGTAGCCGTTCTTGAGGCCCCAGACGCCGCCGGAGACGCCGCAGTCGACGAAGCCGATGTCCTTGAGCCCCAGCTCGACCGCGTGCTTCTCGTCGTCGGTCCAGCGGGAGTTCCCGCCGTCGACGACGACGTCGCCCGGCTCCAGGAGCCCGGCGAGTTCGTCGATCGTGGACTGGGTCGCGGCACCGGCCGGAACCATCACCCAGACGACACGCGGGCCCTTGAGGCGGCTCACCAGCTCCTCGAGGCTGCCGACGTCCGAGACGTCCGGATTCCGGTCGTAGCCGATGACGGTGTGGCCTGCGCGGCGGATGCGCTCGCGCATGTTGCCGCCCATCTTGCCGAGGCCGATGAGACCGAGCTCCATCACTGTTCCTTAGGTCGCGTGCTGGCTTTCGTACCGGTGTCCGAGCCTACTGCCGGGGGGCCGCGCACACCTGTGGGCTCAGCCGCTCAGCCGTACCGGCATGATCAGGTACTTGTAGGCGTCATCGGCCTCGGCGTCGACGGCCGGACGACCGCTCAGCAGAGCGGGCTTCGTCGAGGTCGTGAAGGAGAGCTGGGCGACCGGCGAGTCGATGGCGCTGAGCCCGTCGAGCAGGAAGGTCGGGTTGAAGGCGATGGAGATGTCGTCGCCTTCGAGCTGCGCGTCGACACGTTCCACAGCCTGTGCGTCGTCGCTGGAGCCGGCCTCCAGGATCAGCACGCCCTGCTCGAAGCTGAGCCGCACCGGGGTGTTGCGCTCGGCGACGAGGGCGACGCGCTTGACGGCCTCGACGAAGGGCGCCGTCTCGATGACGGCGACCGAGTTGAACTCGGTCGGGAAGAGCGTGCGGTACTTCGGGAGGTCGCCCTCCAGGAGCCGCGTGGTGGTACGGCGGCCCGCGCCCTCGAAACCGATGAGGCCCTCGCCCGAACCGGAGCCGGAGAGCGCGATCGTCACGTTGTCGCCGTTGGTGAGCGACTTGGCGGTGTCGAGGAGCGTCTTGGCCGGGACGAGCGCGACGGCCGAGATCTCGGCGTCCTCGGGCTTCCACAGGAACTCGCGGACCGCGAAGCGGTAGCGGTCGGTGGAGGCGAGCGTGACGGTGTCGCCCTCGATCTCGATGCGCACACCGGTGAGGACGGGGAGCGTGTCGTCACGGCCCGCGGCGATGGCGACCTGCTGGGCGGCGGAGGCGAAGACCTCACCGGGCACGGTGCCGGTCGCGGAGGGCATCTGCGGCAGTGCCGGGTACTCCTCGACGGGGAGCGTGTGCAGCGTGAAGCGCGACGATCCACAGGTGACCGTCGCCCGTACACCGTCTGTGGAAATCTCCACGGGCCGGTTGGGCAGGGCACGGCAGATGTCGGCGAGGAGCCGCCCGGAGACGAGGACCGTGCCCTCCTCCTCCGTCTCGGCCTCGACGGAGACCCGCGCCGAGACCTCGTAGTCGAAGCCGGAGAGGCTCAGCGTCCCTTCCTCCGCCTTCAGCAGCAGGCCCGCCAGGACCGGAGCCGGCGGGCGAGCCGGGAGGCTGCGTGCCGCCCACGCCACTGCCTCCGCGAGTACGTCGCGTTCCACCCGGATCTTCACCTGAGCCCGCCTCCTGCGTGATTCCTGCTCGTCTGCCGCCGCTCGCTGTTTCTCGCGGCAGCTGCGCTGTCTGGTGCCCCCTCCGCTCGGGGCCGGGACCGTGTCGCCCCCGGCGAGGGGGAGCGAGGTGTCCCTCGGGCCTCGGCGGGGAAGGACGTCTGTGCCCAGTCTGACGTACCGCACTGACAGCTGGTGCCCTTGGTCGTCAAATCGGCCTCCGGGCTCTTCGGAGCCCTCGGAGCGAGTTGTGCACAGGCCCCGCTTCGAAACGAATTCCCAGCTCTCTCTAGTCGTTAGTAGTAGTAGGGCCTGTGGATACCGTGGATAACCTCGTTTCCGCAGCTCAGAGCCGGTTTTTTATCCCCAGGTCCTGGGGACGGCGCCTGGGGAGAACCCGGGGTAACTGTGGACAGCCGAAAGTTGTGCACAGGCCGTCCACAAGAGGGGCCGACTTGTCCCCAGCTGCGTCCCCAGATTCGCGACCGTTTCCCACAGGGGGCCCGTCAGCTTCACTGTGACGCCTTTCACTCGCCCTGGTGAGAGCGAGTGTTTCGTTGCCGAACAGTGGACAGCCCTGTGGAGAAGCTGTGCACAACCACCCTCTCCCTGTGGGCAGCCGACCGAACCCGGTGGACAAGCCTTCCGGGCGGCCTGTGGACAAAAAGTTCTCCACAGCCTGTGGATAACAGTTTTCCACTAATCCCCAGCCACCTGACCAGCCAGGACCGTGTCCACACACCCTCCCCTGTGGACAGGATCTGGACAACTCCACTGTCCCCACCATGTGGAGGAAAAAAAGTCGCCGAATCTGTGGACAACACCCGTAACCCGCCGGGGAATCGAACAGCAAGGGGAGGGACAAGCGGGCGGGGCGGGGTGCGGTGAGGGGTGGGAAGCGCGGGCGGAGAGGGGCGGCAGGGCGGATTGGGGGTAGTTGGCGGGCGCGGGAGGGGAGGTGACGGAGGGACGGGAAGGGGTGGCGCGAGGGCGGTGGGCGGGGGAACGGGCGTGAGGGGCACTCAGGGGCTGGTCGGCGCGGGCGGAGGCGCGGCGGCACAGCGGCGGGGGCGTGACGGGGCGTTTCCCCGGCGGTGGGGATGGTGGGGCGTCAGGGAGAGGGGGCGCGGGCCTCGATGGCAGGTCAGGTTGAGGGGGTGCGTCGGCGGGTGGGGTGTGGATGGGCGGGCGGAAGACCGTGGGGGTGGGGGCGAACAGGCAAGGGCAACGGTCCGGGCTGGCTGTTTGACTGCCGCGCGGGGGCCGCATCGGCTCCGTGACCTCGCGCGCGTTTTGCGGGCGCGGCGGGCGGCGGCCCGGGTGTGCGGGCTCGCGGGGCGCACCACGTCTCGTGTTGTGCCGGACTACGGGGGGCCGGGCGTACGCCGAGGACGGACCGTCTTGGGGGGTGAGGACGAGGCCGGGTGAACGCTGCGCTGTGGCGCGGCGGTTGGCTGTGTGCGCGTCGAATCGCGAGAGGGCGCCGGGCATCCGAGTGCTGTCTCGTGGGGTGCGCGGGGCGGGGCCGGGGTGCGGTTGGGGTGGGGTGCAGCCGGGATGGCGTCGGGGTGCGGGCCGGTCGGGGAGGGGGCGTGACCGGTGTGACCCGCGCGGGGATGCCGCACGGGCTTCGTTCTGTCCCTGCGGCTGGCTCCAGCCTCGCGGCCTTTGCGAGACGCAGGTGGGGCGACGCGAAGGCGGCGGGAGAGAAGCTGCGTCAGGTGAATCGCTCTCAACGGCGTTGGCAGCGCCGTTCGATGGGCCGGTCAGGAGGTTTTGGCACGCGGGCCCGGGCCCGGCAGCCCGAGTACATGGGCAGGGCGCAGGTGTTCCGTACTGGGGTAGCCGGGAGGCGCTTGCTGTACGGCAGCGCCGGGCCACGCACCACCGCACAGCGGACAGCCCCCACCCGCCCTGGGGGGCTCCCCTGCATCCATCATTTCGCGGATCGCAAGCCGCTCCCCACCATTCCCCCCAATCTGTGGATAACCAAGGCCGAATGAAAAATCCCGCCACTCTTTTCAGTGACGAGATTTCAGCGACGATGCAAGAGAACCCACAGACCAGCGGATCAACGGACCAAGGGACCAGCGCCCAAGCGGACTCACCCTCCCGCGCGGTCACGTCCCGCCTCGGCCCGCAGCTACGCCACCGAGCGGCCTGTGCCCCCGGCAACGCGCCTGTCTCGAAGACCCGCACTGCTGGGGCGACCGCACCGCTTGAGGACCCGCACCACCTCACCGCCTCGAGACGCCAGGGTCCGCAACTCCACGGCCTCGAAATCGCAAGGCCCGTCCCACCTCAAGCCCCGCACTGCCGCCCACCCCACCCCGCGACGCGCCTGCGCCCCGTCACTTGCCCGCGCCCGGGCCCCGCGACCCGCCTGCGCCCCGAGTCTCACGACCCATCTGCGCCGCGCGCCCGGACCTCCGTGACGCGCCTGCGCCCCGGGCCCCCGCCCCGGACCTGCCTGCACCGCGCGCCCCGGGCCCCGCATCCCCGCCGCCGCCCCCGAAACCCCCGCCAATCACCCGTTCTTGATCCGGTTGGTCAGCTCCGTGACCTGGTTGTAGATCGAGCGCCTCTCCGCCATGAGAGCGCGGATCTTCCGGTCGGCGTGCATGACGGTGGTGTGGTCGCGGCCGCCGAACTGCGCGCCGATCTTCGGCAGGGAGAGATCGGTCAGTTCGCGGCACAGGTACATCGCGATCTGCCGCGCCGTGACCAGGACCCGGCTGCGCGAGGAACCGCACAGGTCCTCGACGGTCTGCCCGAAGTAGTCGGCGGTCGCCGACATGATCGCGGAGGCCGTGATCTCGGGCGAGGCATCCTCGCCGCCTGGGATGAGGTCCTTGAGCACGATCTCCGTGAGGCCGAGATCGACGGGCTGCCTGTTCAGCGAGGCGAAGGCCGTCACGCGGATGAGCGCGCCCTCCAGCTCACGGATGTTCCGCGAGATGCGCGAGGCGATGAACTCCAGGACCTCGGGCGGCGCGTTGAGCTGCTCCTGGACCGCCTTCTTGCGCAGGATCGCGATACGGGTCTCCAGCTCCGGCGGCTGGACGTCCGTGGTCAGTCCCCACTCGAAGCGGTTCCTGAGCCGGTCCTCCAGCGTCACCAGCTGGCGCGGCGGACGATCGGAGGAGAGCACGATCTGCTTGTTCGCGTTGTGCAGCGTGTTGAAGGTGTGGAAGAACTCCTCCTGCGTCGACTCCTTGTCCGCGAGGAACTGGATGTCGTCGACGAGCAGGATGTCCATCTCGCGGTACCGCTTGCGGAAGCTGTCGCCCTTGCCGTCGCGGATGGAGTTGATGAACTCGTTCGTGAACTCCTCGGAACTCACGTACCGCACCCGCGTCCCGGGATACAGGCTGCGCGCGTAGTGACCGATCGCGTGCAGCAGGTGCGTCTTGCCGAGGCCGGACTCGCCGTAGATGAAGAGCGGGTTGTACGCCTTCGCCGGTGCCTCGGCCACCGCGACCGCGGCCGCGTGCGCGAAGCGGTTGGACGCGCCGATAACGAAGGTGTCGAAGAGGTACTTCGGGTTCAGCCGCGCCGTCGGCTCGCCCGGACCCGCCGCGGGCGCGGGCTGCGCGGCCAACGGCCCCGGCGCTCCGCTCGGTGCCAGCGACGGTCCGGCCTGCGAGGGCAGCGGCACACCGGCGGGGCCGCGCTGCCTCCCGGGCCCCGGCCGCGCCGGCTCCTCGCCGCGCTCCCGCTGCTCACCGGCGCCGTGCTCCTCGTACCCGCGCACCTCCTCGCGCGGGCGCTGCTCCTCGTAGCCGCGCCCGTACCCACCGCGCACACCCGGCTTCTCGTACGTCCCGCGCTGCTGCTCGTACGGGGACGAGGGACGCTCCTGCTCGTAGCGCTCCCCGGAGTCGTAGCGCTCGCCCGAGTCATAGCGCTCGCCGGACTCGTACCTGTCCCCCGCGTCGAAGCGCTCCGGACGCTCGCCGCGTTCGGAGCGGTCCGGCTGCTCGTACCGCTCGTCTCGGCCCTCGCGCCCGTCCTGCTTCTCGTACGGGGGGCGCTCGGCCGGTGGCTGACGGTAGTCGCCGCGGCCGCCCTGGCCGTACGCGTCGGACTCCGTGTAGCCGAGGCGTTGCTGCTGCCAGCCGTAGCCCTCGTGCACGCGCGGCCAGGAGCCGGGCGCCTGGTACTCGTGGTAGACGGGACGGACGTGCGGGCCGCGCTCGATCGGCGGCTCGTAGGGCTGGGCCTCGATCTGCTCGTACCGCTCCTGATTGTCGTAGCGCGGCTGAGCCGGCTCCTCGAAACGGGGGCGCGGGACCTGGACGGGCTCCTCGTAGGGGGGGGCCGCGGGAGCGTCGCCCATCGACTCGTCGACCGTGATCGCGATGCGGATGGGGCGCCCGCACTCGCGGCTGAGCGTCTCGCTCACGACCGGGGCGAGCCGCCCCTCCAGAACCGTCTTGGCGAACTCGTTCGGCACCGCGAGCAGCGCCGTGTCGGCGACGAGCGCGAGGGGCTGGCAGCGCCGTACCCAGTGCTCGTCCTTGCCCTCGACGCCCGGGGCCCTGCTGTCGGGGCCTTCGCCGAGCAACTGGTCCACCACGCGCGGCCACACTGCGGCAAGATCGGCGGGTACATCAGCCACAGGGCACGCTCTCTCACACGGTTCCGGCGCACTCCGTGGAGTGGTTCCGGGGCGGGTTCACACAGGTCGGATCGGGGTCGATCAGTGGCTGGGGCTCAGCCGCGGCATCCGGGAAGGCTTCCCGGGCGGCGGCGTGGCACAAAGGCACGCGGATTCCAGTCCAGCCACGGTAGTCATCGGGGCCAGTACGGTTCAAGTTGTTGTCCACAGCCTGTGCACAGTGTCGCGCACCCGGCCTGGTTTGACCGGAAGAGCCGCGCCCGCGTACCGTGCACAGGTCGAGTTGTCGATGGCTGCTGCCGCCTGCCTCCGATGGGCATGGATCGCAACCGAACTTCACGATTCCGATGAGTCGCGGTCCGGGTGATCAATACAAAAGCGGTGCACTCGGTGCGTTGAACGAGCTACTCGTGGGCGCACGGTGACAGCCAGGGCGACGCCCGCCACCTATCGATCTTTACTGGAGCCCCCGAGTGAGCAAGCGCACCTTCCAGCCGAACAACCGTCGTCGCGCCAAGACCCACGGCTTCCGGCTGCGGATGCGTACCCGTGCCGGCCGCGCGATTCTCGCGTCCCGCCGCAGCAAGGGTCGCGCCCGTCTGTCCGCCTGATCCTGTACAGGTCATGACGCCGTGCTGCCTTCTGACAACAGGCTGAGGCGGCGCGAGGACTTCTCGACCGCAGTACGCCGAGGACGCCGCGCGGGTCGCCCGCTGCTGGTAGTCCATCTCCAAAGCGGTTCCACGGACCCGCACGCCACCGGGGAGAGCCCTCCCCCGGTGCGTGCGGGTTTCGTCGTGAGCAAGGCGGTCGGCAAGGCCGTCGTGCGCACCTCGGTGAAGCGGAAGCTTCGTCACCTCATACGGGACCGCCTTTCGCTTCTGCCCCCCGGTAGCCTGGTGGTCGTACGCGCGTTGCCCGGGGCGGGCGACGCCGATCACGCCCAACTGGCCCGAGACCTCGACGCCGCCCTGAAGCGGCTGCTGGGAGGGGGCACCCGATGAAGTACCCACTGCTCGCGCTGATCAAGCTCTACCAGTGGACCATCAGCCCCTTGCTGGGGCCGGTGTGCAAGTACTATCCGTCGTGCTCCCATTACGGCTTCACGGCCATCGACCGCCATGGAGCGATCAAAGGGACGGCGCTGACCGCCTGGCGCATCCTGCGCTGCAATCCCTGGTCGCACGGTGGGGTCGATCACGTACCGCCGCGCAAGCGCCCTCGATGGCACGAGGCGCTGCGTGCTGCCTGGCGGTCGCGGTCCCAGGGACCCGCCGCCACTTCTGTGTCTCCCGAGGGCGGTACGCCCCCCGAGGGTGGTGCCCCGGCCGGGGTCAGTGCCCCGGACTCATCCAGCCCGGTCGCCGAGACCCCGTCCCCCGCTCAAGGAGCCTGATTAGTGGACACGATTGCCAGTTGGTTCAGTTTCATCACGACACCCGTCTCCTGGGTGATCGTGCAGTTCCACACGCTGTACGGATGGATCTTCGGCGCTGACACCGGCTGGGCCTGGGGCCTGTCCATCGTGTCCCTCGTGATCATCATCCGGATCTGCCTGATCCCGCTCTTCGTGAAGCAGATCAAGGCGACCCGCGCCATGCAGACGCTGCAACCCGAGATGAAGCGCATCCAGGAGCGCTACAAGAGCGACAAGCAGCGTCAGAGCGAAGAGATGATGAAGCTGTACAAGGAGAGCGGCACCAACCCGCTCGCCTCGTGCCTTCCCATCCTCGTGCAGTCCCCGTTCTTCTTCGCGCTGTACCACGTGCTCGACGGCATCGCGTCGAACAAGAAGATCGGCGTCATCAACGACAAGCTCCTCGACTCCGCCCAGCAGGCGCACATCTTCGGTGCCCCGCTCGCCGCGAAGTTCACAAGCGGCGCCGACTCGCTCGGTGCCGACCTCACCACGGTGCGCATCGTCACCGCGTTCATGATCATCATGATGTCGGCCTCGCAGTTCTTCACGCAGCGCCAGCTGATGACGAAGAACGTCGACACCTCCGTGAAGACCCCCTTCATGCAGCAGCAGAAGCTGCTCATGTACGTCTTCCCGATCATGTTCGCCGTCTTCGGCATCAACTTCCCCGTCGGTGTTCTCCTCTACTGGCTGACCACCAACGTGTGGACCATGGGCCAGCAGATGTACGTCATCCGCCAGAACCCGACTCCCGGCTCGAAGGCCCAGGCCGCCTACCTGGAGCGCCAGCTCAAGCACCTCACCCACACCGGCAAGGTCCGCACCAAGCGCGACCGCACCGCGATCAAGGCGATCGTCGCGAAGGGCCGGGAGCGCAACGAGGCCGAGCGGAAGTTCATCAACGGACTGAACAAGGCCGGCTTCGCGGCCCAGCCCGACGGCACCATCGAGAAGGGTGAGAGCTCGGTCGCGACCCTTGAGGGCGACGAGACCACCACCGGTGCCGTGCCGCGGCGCCAGCAGCCGAAGCGCCAGTCGAAGTCGCAGCGGCAGTCCGGTACCGCCGCTGGTGGCGGCGCGGCAACCGGTACGGACGCGGACTCCTCCGGCACGGGCAAGGGCGGCGCCGGCGGGGCCAAGCCGCAGGGCGGCAACCGGCCCACGCAGAAGAAGAGCGCGGGCAAGAACACGGGCGGCGGCTCCACCGCCGCGAAGCCCGCGGGGGGCGGCAAGTCCGGTGCGTCCGGGTCCGGCTCCCAGGCCAAGCAGGGTCAGCGCAAGGGCGGCCCGCAGCGCCCCAAGCACCCGTCCTCCAAGAAGTAAGAAGGAGTCCAGCCCGTGACGGAAGGCACTACCTCCGCCGCTCCCGAGGAAGCCACCGACGGTGGCGACTCGCTGAGCCGTCTGGAGCAGGAAGGCGAGATCGCCGCGGACTACCTCGAAGGTCTGCTCGACATCGCCGACCTCGACGGTGACATCGACATGGACGTCGAGGCCGATCGTGCCGCGGTCTCCATCGTCAGCGACAGCGGCCGGGACCTCCAGAAGCTGGTCGGCCGCGACGGCGAGGTCCTGGAGGCTCTCCAGGAGCTGACCCGGCTCGCCGTGCACCGGGAGACCGGTGACCGCAGTCGGCTGATGCTGGATATCGCGGGCTACCGCGCCAGGAAGCGCCAGGAGCTGAGCGAGCTGGGGACCCAGGCCGCAGCCGACGCGAAGAGCAGCGGTGAGCCGGTCCGCCTGCGTCCCATGTCGCCCTTCGAGCGCAAGGTCGTGCACGACGCGGTCAAGGCGGCGGGACTTCGCAGCGAGTCCGAGGGCGAGGAGCCGCAGCGGTTCGTCGTCGTCCTGCCCGCCTGAGCCCGCAGGAACGGGCGCGACAGGTACGTCCGTACCGGCCGCGCCCCGGGTGGCCGGGGGGACCCGGCCCGCAGTCCCCGTGTCCGGCCCCGTCTGACCACAGACGGGGCCGGATTGCGTCGGGCGTCCCGACGCCCTGTCCCTCTTTCTTTCCCCTTTTCACGTAGCTGTTCCAGAAACGAGCCCCCGGCCACCGCGGCCGGGGGCGAGAGCGCGGTACGGAAGGACGGTCCCCGTGACGGAGGCAGCACAGCTCCCCCCGGCCCCGGAGGTGGCCCAGCAGGTCTTCGGCGAGAGCTTCGCCGATGCGGTCCGGTACGCGGAACTCCTCGCCGACGCGGGGGTACGCCGCGGGCTGATCGGGCCGCGCGAGGTGCCACGGCTCTGGGAGCGCCACCTCCTCAACTGCGCGGTGCTCTCCGAGGTCGTCCCCGAAGGGGTCACCGTCTGCGATGTGGGCTCGGGTGCCGGGCTTCCCGGTATCCCGCTCGCCCTGGTCCGCAGGGATCTCAAGATCACTCTCCTTGAGCCGCTCCTCCGGCGCACCAACTTCCTCACCGAGGTCGTGGAACTCCTGGGCCTCGATCACGTGACGGTGGTCCGGGGGCGGGCCGAGGAGGTCCTCGGCACCCTCCAGCCCGTCCACGTCGTGACCGCTCGTGCCGTGGCCCCGCTGGACCGCCTCGCAGGCTGGGGCGTCCCGCTCCTGCGGCCGTACGGCGAGATGCTGGCGCTCAAGGGCGATACCGCTGAGGAGGAGGTCCGTCAGGCGGGCGCCGCGCTCAGCAAGCTCGGTGCCGTACGCACCTCTGTCCTGCACGTCGGCGAGGGCCTGGTGGACCCGCTCTCGACCGTCGTCCGCGTCGAGGTGGGGGAGAGCCCGGGCGGGGTGCGCTTCGCGGCGAAGCGGGCGAAGGCAGCGCGGACGGGACGGCCGCCCCGGAGGCGACGCTGAGGAGCCGTTGCTGAGAGGTGCTTGCCGAGCGGAAGCGTTCGTCTCTGAGAAGGGGCGGGGGGGTGTTTTTCGTGAAAAAACGCCCCCCCCCCCTCTTCTTGGGGGGGGGGGGGGGCGGGCCGCGGGGGGGGGGGCACGTGAAACATCGCTCGTTGCTTCAGGGCATCATCGGCCGGGGCCGCTCGGCGGCCGAACCGCGCGAACGCAGGCCCCTGGGGAAAACTTCGGGGAAGTCTGCACCGCGCTCACTCGGAAGAGTGGCGGGATTTTCGGAAAGGGCGAGTCTATCCACAGAAGACAGGACCTCACTGGTTGCAGGGGCTCCCGGCATGGGAGGCTCTGTTCAACGCGAGCCTGAAGTCGAGGAGGGTGAATCCTTGCGGTCCGATGCCCCTATCGCAGGACCGATGACCGAACCGGTCCCCGGTCCCCGTACCGAAGCAGAGGGCGATGTTTCACGTGAAACATTGCCGTCCGCTCAGAACATCCCGGTCGTTCCCGGTGGTCAACGCGCTGCCGCGGAAGCCCTCGGCCGTAGCGCCGAGGGAATGCCGCGTCCGGAACAGACCCGGGTCATGATCGTGGCGAACCAGAAGGGCGGAGTGGGGAAGACCACCACCACCGTCAATCTCGCCGCGTCCCTCGCCCTGCTCGGCTCGCGTGTTCTTGTGATCGACCTCGATCCACAGGGAAACGCCTCGACCGCCCTGGGGATCGACCACCACGCCGAAGTCCCTTCCATCTACGACGTGCTGGTGGAGAGCAAGCCGCTCTCCGATGTGGTGCAGCCCGTACGTGATGTCGAAGGACTCTTCTGCGCCCCCGCCACCATCGATCTCGCCGGCGCCGAGATCGAACTCGTCTCGCTGGTGGCTCGGGAGAGCCGCCTCCAGCGGGCGATCCAGTCGTACGAGCAGCCGTTGGACTACATCCTCATCGACTGCCCACCCAGCCTCGGCCTGCTCACCGTGAACGCACTGGTGGCCGGAGCCGAGGTACTCATCCCGATCCAGTGCGAGTACTACGCCCTGGAGGGCCTCGGGCAGTTGCTGCGCAACGTCGAGCTCGTGCGCGGGCATCTCAACCCCGCGCTTCACGTCTCGACGATCCTGCTGACGATGTACGACGGCAGGACGCGCCTCGCCTCGCAGGTGGCCGATGAGGTGCGCAGCCACTTCGGAGCGGAGGTGCTGCGGACGAGCATTCCTCGCTCGGTCCGCATTTCCGAAGCTCCCAGCTACGGCCAGACGGTGCTGACGTATGACCCGGGTTCCAGTGGTGCTCTCTCCTACTTCGAAGCGGCTCGTGAGATCGCGCTTCGGGGAGCGGGGGTCTTCGAGGTCCCGGACTCCGCCCCTGGCACAGAGACCGAACAACACAGCATGGTGGAGGGGACACAGTGACAACACAGCGCAGGGGGCTCGGGCGTGGGCTCCAGGCCCTCATCCCGACGGCGGCGTCTGCCGAGAAGGCTGCCGCCGCCACGGCGACGCGGCAGGACGTGCCTCGGGTGCCGGCGGCCGGCGGACCCGCACTGGGCGAACGAGGCGTGGCAGCGGCCAAGCTCACGACGTCTGCCGAGAGCGATGTTCCACGTGAAACGTCGGAGAGCGGGCAGCGGAGCGGGCTGCCCCCGGCTCCGGAAGGCGCCTTCTTCGCGGAGCTTCCGCTCGATCAGATCATCCCGAACCGCGATCAGCCGCGCGCGATCTTCGATGAGGACGCTCTGCGTGAACTCGTCGACTCCATCAAGGAGGTGGGGCTGCTTCAGCCCATCGTCGTGCGCCAGCTCGACGAGAAGCAGTTCGAGCTCATCATGGGTGAGCGCAGGACGCGGGCGAGCAAGGAGGCCGGCCTCACGACGATCCCCGCGATCGTCCGGGCTACGGAAGACGACCGGCTCCTCCTGGACGCCTTGCTGGAGAACCTGCACCGCTCCCAGCTCACGCCGCTCGAAGAGGCACACGCCTACGAGCAGTTGCTCAAAGACTTCAACTGCACCCAGGAGGAACTGGCGAAGCGGGTGGGCCGTTCGCGTCCGCAAGTGACCAATACGCTCCGCCTGCTGAAGCTCTCGCCGTCCGTGCAGAAGAAGTTGGACGCGGGAGTGCTCTCCGCCGGTCATGCGCGCGAGTTGCTGTCGGTGGAGGACTCCGCCGAGCAGGACAAGCTTGCCGAGCGGATCATCAGGGAAGGGCTCTCCGTCCGCGCCGTGGAGGAGATCACCCACCTCATGCGCTCACACCCCGGTCCGGCGAAGACTGCGCCGAAGCCCCGGGCGGGCTCGGTGACCTCGCCGGCGCTCAGTGAGCTGGCCGGTCGGCTCTCGGATCGCTTCGAGACGCGCGTGAAGGTGGACCTGGGGCAGAAGAAGGGGAAGATCGTCGTTGAGTTCGCCTCAGTGGACGACCTTCAGCGCATCCTCTCCCAACTTGCCCCGGGTGAGGGTTCCCTCTTCTCTAAGCAGCCCCGGGCGCAGGAGGAGAAGGACGAGAAGGACGAGGGCGACAGCTGATCCCTCTCTCTCGGGGCCGATGTTTCACGTGAAACATCGGCCCCGACTGATGTGGTGGAGCGGAAGCGGTGCGCTCTTTGCCCGCCTGGTGTTGGCCCGGCGGCGTCATGGATACGATGCGACCGGGTCGGGCGTTTCGGGCGTCGGTGAGCACCGCCGCGCCGGTGGGCGGTGAACCGGAGCGGCGGCCCAAGGAAGTGAGGAACTGCCTGCATGGGGCGTCGCCTGGTACCTCTCACCCTGGACAATCTCGCCGATCTGCCGACGCCGTGTCGGGAGTGCGTCTTCTGGGAGCTCGACTCGGTCCGTGGCGGTGAGGCCGTGGCGCAGGGCACGGCGGCGCGGGAGAAAGAGGCCTGGCTCTCCAGCGTCCTTCTGGAGTGGGGCTCCAGTGGCCGCCTCGTCTACGTGGACGATGTCCCCGCGGGCTTCGTGCTCTACGCGCCTCCCGCGTACGTGCCGCGCTCCACGGCCTTCCCGACGAGCCCGGTGAGCCCCGACGCCGTACAGCTCATGACCGCCCGCGTCCACCCGGGCTTTCAGGGACAGGGCCTGGGCCGGGTACTCGTGCAGACGGTCGCCAAGGACCTGTTGCGGCGCAACTTCAAGGCGATGGAGGTCTTCGGGGACACCCGCGGGGCTTCTGCCACGTGTCTCCTGCCCGCAGAGCATCTGCTCGCGGTGGGCTTCAAGACCGTGCGGGCGCATCCGACGAGGCCGCGCTTGCGGCTGGAGTTGCGGTCCACGGTCTCCTGGAAGGAAGACGTGGAACACGCGCTGGACCGGCTTCTCGGCGCCGTCCAGAAGGAGCCGACCCTCCGACCGCTCTGAATCCGCGATGTTTCACGTGAAACAGCGGGCCCCATGTTTCACGTGAAACATGGGGCCCGCCGTGATCGTCCCGGCGCGGACGCGCCGCGTGGGACTCAGGCAGTCGGCGACACGAAGGCGTCGAGGTCGCGCAGAATGGCGGCCTTCGGCTTCGCACCGACGATCGTCTTCACGACCTCGCCGCCCTGGTAGACGTTGAGGGTCGGGATGGACATGACGCCGTACTTGGTCGCCGTCTCCTGGTTGGCGTCGATGTCGAGCTTCACGATCTCGATCTGCTCGCCGTACTCCTTGGCGATGGCCTCCAGGGAGGGGGCGATCTGGCGGCAGGGACCGCACCACTCGGCCCAGAAGTCGACGAGAACGGGCTTGTCGCTCTTGAGCACGACCTCTTCGAAGTCGGCGTCGGTGACGCTCTTCAGGTTGCCAGCCACAGGGGGCTCCTTCATTCCAACGGGGGGTGGGGTGGAGAGGAACCGGGTCAGACGGCGGCCGTCTGCTCCGGAGCCGGGGTCTTCTCGGGCTCGGGGGTCTGCTCCGAGTCCGAGAGGGCAGCCAGGTAACGCTCGGCGTCGAGAGCCGCGGAGCAGCCCGTGCCGGCGGCGGTGATGGCCTGCCGGTAGGTGTGGTCCACGACGTCGCCCGCGCCGAAGACACCGGGCTGGTTGGTGTGGGTCGAGGGGGCCTGGACCTTGAGGTAGCCCTCGTCATCGAGGTCGAGCTGACCGCGGAAGAGATCGGTCCGCGGGTCGTGCCCGATCGCGATGAAGAGTCCCGTGACGCCGAGTTCGCTCTGCTCACCGGTCTTGAGGTTGCGCAAGGTGAGGTGCGAGAGCTTCTGGTCGCCGTGGATCTCGGCCACCTCGCTGTCCCAGACGAAGGAGATCTTCGGGTCGGCGAAGGCACGCTCCTGCATCGCCTTGGAGGCGCGCAGGGTGTCCCGGCGGTGGACGATGGTGACGGACTTGGCGAAGCGCGAGAGGAAGGTCGCCTCCTCCATCGCGGTGTCGCCGCCGCCGATAACGGCGATGTCCTGGTCCTTGAAGAAGAAGCCGTCGCACGTCGCACACCAGGAGACACCGCGCCCGGACAGCTCGTCCTCATGCGGCAGACCGAGCTTGCGGTGCTGGGAGCCGGTCGTGACGATGACGGTCTTGGCGCGGTGGACGGTGCCCGTCGTGTCCGTCACGGTCTTGATCTCGCCCGTGAGGTCGACGGAGACGATGTCGTCCGGGATCAGCTCGGCACCGAAGCGCTCGGCCTGGGCCCGCATGTTGTCCATGAGCTCGGGGCCCAGGATGCCCTCCTGGAAACCGGGGAAGTTCTCCACGTCGGTCGTGTTCATCAGCGCACCGCCGGCCGTGACCGCGCCCTCGAAGACCAGCGGCTTGAGCGACGCGCGGGCGGTGTACAGGGCGGCCGTGTAACCGGCGGGGCCCGAGCCAATGATGATCACGTTTCGCACGTCACTCACGGCTTGCTTCCTCGTCTCTGCCGACTGCGTCCACTACGGAGGGAAGGGCTCTCGGTGCCTTCATCCCACCCAACCGATCCTACGGGCCGGACATTCCCGCCCCGCCCGTGGCTCACGGTCCCGGCTGGCACGAGACAGCAGCGGCCCCGGGATCAGCACGCGTGGGCGCAGGAGAGAGGCACTGGGCACCTCACCGGGGGTAGGAGGCGGAGTGAAGTACTTCGCCCTTCGCGGCGGGGCGCCGAGAGGCGCAGGCGGCGTCCACGATGTACGCGGTGACCCGCGCGGTGTCACTGCTGTGGGGCAGCACCACGAGGTACGCGTCCCGGCCCAGGTACGTTCCCTTCTCCACGCCGAGGGCCGTCTCCTCGCGCCCTATCCCCTGTGCCACACACCGTGGCACCACGGGGGCGTCCGCGCGCAGCGGCGTCTCGACACCCGTCTCGTGCTGCGGCTGCCGAGTGCTCGCGGGGGCGGTGCCCGCACTCTTGGGGCTGTTCGGGGAGGCGTTTCCCGTGTCCTGGAGCAGCGCGCTCACCTCCCTCTTCAGCGGGCTCCCGGAGAAGACCAGGGACTGCTGGCTCTGCTCGGCGGAAGGGGAGCGTTCCTCCTCACCGCTGCCGAGTGAGGAAAGCAGCAAGGAGCCGGCGCCCAGCGCGAGCACGGTAGCCGTGCCGCCCCAGAACAAGCGACGCCTCGACCTCCCCCTCGCCCCCCGCCTACCGGGACCACTCGGAGCGGGACGGGCGGGCGTGGGGCGCGTGCGCCGCGATGTTTCACGTGAAACATCACGAGGCGGAGAGGGAAGCGAGAGGGCGGCAGGGGATGTTTCACGTGAAACATGAGCGTCGAGCGGGGACACCGTGCGGGACGTTTCATGCGCAGCCGCCGCGCCCGATGTTTCACGTGAAACATCGGAGAGGCCTTCCTCGTAGTCCTCCCTGCCGCGTGTTTCACGTGAAACATCCGCCTCCTCCGCCACTTCGCGAAGCGCCGCGTCGATCCGCGCGCTCACGTCCGCCGGAAGGGGCGGCGGAGCCGGGAGGGCGCCGAGCAGCGAGCGGATCTCCGCGAGTGAGGAGTAGGTCTCCGCGCAGTCGGGGCAGCCGGTGAGGTGTCCGCGCAGGGTGGCGCTGTGCTGGGGCGGCAGAAGGCCTTCGGCGAGGTCGGCGAGTTCCTCCGGGGTGGGGTGCCCGGTCGGTTCCGTTCGCGGGGTCATGCTCGCCCACCTCCGTCCTGTGCCGTCGTGGGGTCCTGGGGAGCTGCTTGCGGTGGGACGGGAGTGCCCGCTCCCTGGTTCCCCTTGTCGGGTCCCTTTCGGCCGGGCGGGGGAACGGTCGCCGGAAGGGATGCCCCCCTCGGTCCCTTGCGTGGTGCGGCAGGCGCCCCCGATTCCGTGGAGCCCGTGCGGAGGTGGCTGAGCAGCGGGAGGAGGCGGGCGCGACCGCGGGCGCATCTGCTCTTGACGGTTCCCGGAGCCACGTCGAGGATGCGGGCGGCCTCGGCGACGGGATAGCCCTGCATGTCGACGAGGACGAGGGCGGCGCGCTGTTCGGCCGGGAGGGTGCGCAGAGCGGCGAGGAGTTCGCGGTGCAGATCGGCACGCTCGGCGGGGGCTTCCGCGGATTCCTCCGGGCGGAGCAGGTGCTCCAGGCGGACCGTGTCCTCGACGGGGGAGGTGTGCCGGGCCTCGGCCTTGCGGGCGCGGTCCAGGCAGGCGTTGACGGTGATGCGGTGGAGCCAGGTGGTCACCGCGGACCGGCCGCCGAAGGTGTGGGCGGCACGGTAGGCCGAGACGAAGGCGTCCTGTACGGCGTCGGCGGCGTCCTCGCGGTTGCCGAGGGTGCGCAGGGCGACGGCCCACAGCCGCTCGCGGTGGCGGCGCACGAGCTCGCCGAAGGCTTCGTGCTCGCCCGCGACGTGCCGGGCGAGCAGGTCGTGGTCGCTGAGTTCTCCGTACCGGCCTTCGTCCACGCTGCCCTCTCCCTGCGGACGCCGACTCGAACCTAGCCCATGAACGTCACATCGGTAATGGCTTGCTTGTATCCGGCACCGCTGAAGCCGTCCTTGGCCGCGTACGGCATGGCCGTGATCCACATGACCACGTAGCGGGCCTTCACGGGCTTCTTGGCCTTGATGGTGACCTTGGAGCCGCTGGTGGAGTTGTCCGCGATCTTCTTCATCCCGGAGAGCGGGGCGGAGGAGGTGAGCGAGTCGGTGGCGTAGAGCGTCACCGTCGTGTGATCGCCGGGGTACAGCATGTCTATCGACGCCGTGGAGAGGTTCTTCTCGGACCCGAGGTCGTAGGTGATGCCCACGCCCTTCTTGAAGGCCGGGTTCATGTCGGGGCCGTCCGCGTAGGACTTCGTCCGCCAGTAGGTGTCGCCCTTGCCGTCGTACGTGAACCCCACCTGGTCGGTGTGCTGCGGGGTGCCGTCCGGGTAGTACTCGGCCGCGTCCTTGACGGGGAGCTGCTTGGGGGTGGCGGCGGCCTTCTCGCCGGAGCCCTTGTCGATCGTCGAGTCGCTCTTCGGCTTCTCGGGGCTCTTGTCGAGGAAGGTGTCCGCGAGCTGCCAGCTGCCGAGGCCGAGGGCCACGATGAGCAGACCGGACACACCCCACTTGAGCGCGCGCCCGGTGCGTCCCTGGAGCGGGGGCGGCGGGGCGGGAGGCGCCTGGGGCGGTGTGGGACCCGCGGGCGGCCGCCCGTACGGGTTCTGCGGGAAGGCGGGGGCCTGGTACTCGGGCGGCGCGGTGTAGGCAGGCTCGGGCGGGCGGATGCGGGGCAGCTCGTCGACCGCCGCGGCGAGCTCCGCGGGCGTGGTGCAGGGCGGCTCCTGCCGCGAGGCGGTGGCGCCCTCGTTGGCGAGCGCGCGCACGGACAGCTCCGACAGGCCCCGGTGGACACCGGCGCGGACCTGGTCGGGCGGGAGCAGACCGACGCCCTTGGGCAGTCCCGAGAGTCCGTAGGCGTCGTCCTCGTACGGCCAGCGCTGCGTGAGGGAGGCGTACAGGAGGGCGCCGATGGCCTCCGTGTCGGCGCGGGCGGGGTCCTCGGTCGTGACGCCGCGCAGCGCGGCGTTGACGGCGAGTCCGCGGATCCGGTACTGGCCGGTCGACGTGCGCAGCACGGAGCCCGGGTTGAGCCGGAGGTGGGAGAGACCGGCCCGGTGGGCCGCCGCCATCGCCTGGGAGACGTGGCGGACCATCTCGTACGCCTCGTGCGCCTCCAGCGGTCCGGCGGCGAGCAGTGTGGTCAGCTCGGTGGCGTCGGGGAGCCACTCGTGGACGACGTAGACGAGGTCGTTGTCCTCGACGGCGTCCAGGATCTGCACGAAGCGCGGATCGCTGAGGAGGGCCGTGGAGCGGGCCGCCGCGAGGACCTCGCGGGCACGGGGGTGCTCGGAGGGCAGGAGGTGGACGCCGACCGCGCGGCGGAGTTTTTCGTCCACGGCGCGCCAGCTGCTGAAGCCGTCGAGCCGGGTGAGGCACTCCTCCAGGCGGTAGCGTCTGGCCAGCTTGTGGCCGCTGTGCAGCTCGGGAGGCGTGGCGGACTCGGCCCCGCCGGTGGGGGGCTCCGCCTCGCTCTCCTCCTCCTCGCTGTGCTGTGTGTCCTCGTGCCCGGTGTCCCGCTCGGGGGCACCGGCCTTCGCGTCGGCCGTGGCCTGCTCCGCCTGAGCGGTCTGCGGTTCCTGACCGCTTTCCCGGGCCACGTCGACGGCAGACGTGCTGCGTTCCGCCACCGTCGTCCCTGCCTCCCCATCCGTTGCGCGCCCGTTGTGGCGCCGAACCAATTGTGCCCACGGACCGGCGTAATGCACGACACGCGGTGAGCGCCGAGGGTTGTGCCCGTTCAGCGGCCGAGCCGTCCGCGCACCATACCGATCATGGAGTTGAGCTCTGCGATCCGCATCCTCCGTGCTGCCACGTAGAAAACTCCGAGCAGGGCGATTCCGCCCACGACCAGGGAGATCAGCGCGCCGCCCGCCCCGTTGCCGAGTGCCTTGAGGAGGGCGTAGGCGAGGCCGCCGCCGACGAGGGCCGCCGGGATGGACGCGCCGATGAGCCGCGCGTAGGTCCGTACGACGTGCGCGCCGTCCAGATCGCCTCCCAGCCGCTTGCGCAGGCGCCGCCAGGCGATGCCCACGCCGACGACGTAGGCGAGCCCGTAGGAGCCCGCCATCCCGGCGACCGCCCAGCGGGCGGGGAGCACGAGGAAGCACAGCCCGGAGGCCGCGGCGTTGGTCACGGCGACGATCACGGTGTTGTAGAAGGGGGTGCGGGTGTCCTCGTAGGCGTAGAAACCGCGCAGGACGACGTACTGCACCGAGTACGGGATGAGACCGAGGCCGAAGGCCATCAGGACGAAGCCGATGCCGCGCGCGCCCTCGCTGCCCGAGCCCGCGTAGAGCAGCAGCGTGGTCGGCACGCCGAGGGCGAGGAACGCGAAGGCGCACGGGACGATCGCGACGGCGGAGGTGCGCAGCCCGTAGGAGATGTCCTCGCGGACCGCGGCGGCGTCGCCGTCCGCCGCGGCGCGTGAGATGCGCGGCAGGACGGCCGTCATGACCGAGACCGTGATGATCGCCTGCGGCATCTGCCACAGCAGCAGCGCGTAGTTGTACGCAGTGATGCCGGTGCCGGTGACGCCGTCCTTCTCGGCGGCGTGCCCGGCGGCGGTCGCGAGCTGGGTGACGACGACCATGCCGAGCTGGTTGGCGAGGACGAAGAGGAAGGTCCACTTGGCGAGGCCGATCGCCTTGCCGAGGCCGTGGCCGCGCCAGTCGAAGCGGAGCCGGAGCTTGAAGCCGGCGTCGCGGAGGTAGGGGACCATGGCGAGCGCCTGGACGACGAGACCGAGCAACGTGCCGATGCCGAGGAGCCGCACGCCGTCCGGGGTGACGTTCCCGGCGCTCACGCCGGAGGAGGTGTAGCCGCCGAAGACCCAGATGAACGCGCCGAACGTGGCGATGATGACGATGTTGTTGAGGACCGGGGTCCACATCATGGCGCCGAAGCGGCCGCGTGCGTTGAGGATCTGCCCGAGGACGACGTGGACGCCCATGAAGAACATCGTGGGCAGGCAGTAGCGGGCGAACTCGATCGCCACCGCGCGCTGCGACGGGTCGTTGGCGATCTCCGTCGACATGAGCCGGATGAAGAGGGGCGCAGCCAGGACACAGACGAGGGTGACCGCGGCCATGAGCGAGACGACGAGGGTGAGGAGCCGGTTGGCGTACGCCTCGCCGCCGTCGTCGTCGTTCTTCATCGCGCGGACGAGCTGCGGGATGAAGACGGCGTTGAGGGCGCCGCCACCGACGAGGACGTAGATCATCGTCGGCAGTGTGTTGGCGACCTGGTAGGTGTCGTTGAGCGTGCCGACGCCGATCGCGCCGGCGACGACGAGGGTGCGCAGGAAGCCGGTGATGCGGGAGACGATCGTGCCCGCTGCCATGAGCGCGCTGGACTTCAGCAGGCTCGCGGCCCGGTTGGCCTTCGCGGGCGCGGCGGCGGGGGCCTCGGGCTCCGGTTCGGGCGCCGGGGGGTGGGCCGCGGGTGCGCTAGTGCCCTGCTGGTCGCGGTAGAGGTGGGCGAAGGCGTTCTGCTCCTCGCCGGGGCGCCCGCCGATGATGCGGTCGACGCCGACGAACTTGGTCGTCCGCGGGTCGTCCCCGTACGGCAGGTGCTGCGAGGGGCCTTCGGGCTCGGGGGCGGGGGTCCGCGCCCACAGGCGGGGGTCGGGGCCCTGGGGAGCGGCGGGCGGGGGGCTGTAGAGCGGGCCGTTCTCCTGGTAGGTGCCGGGCGGTGGCGGGGGGTGCGCCGAGCGGTCGTAGTACGCCTCGGTGACGGGGTCCTGGGCGTACGGGTTCTGGCCGCCGTAGGGGTCCTGCTGGTAGGCGTCCTGGAGGTAGGCGTCGTGCGGGGGCTGGGCGGTCTGCGGGGGCGGCGGGTACTGCTGGGGGGCCGGCCCGGGGTACGGCTGTGCCGGGCCGGGCTGTGCGGCGGGGCCGTCCTGCCCCGGCGGTTGCTGCCCGTCCGGGGCGGGGCCGCTCGCGCCCTGCCCACGGTCACCGTCGTACGGCGCGTTCATGGTCTACCCCACCTCATCGTCCCCTGGCCCGGGAGCCACGACATTGCTCAGCGGTCCACTCTCTCACCCGCACCGGAACGCTCGATGTTTTCGCTTCCGGTGTCGGGGCCCGCCGCGGAGTCCCCCGGCGGGTTCTCGGCGGGGGACTCCGGGCTGTCCGTGGCGGGGTCGCGCGGCGTGTCCTCGCCCGCAGGGGCGGGGCCGCCGTCCCCGGGGCCCTGGGGCCCGGGCGCGGTGTCGGCGCCGCCGGTGCCGTCCTCGCGGGCGCGGCGCTTGCGCTGGGTGTACATCCGGAGCCCGGCGAGGACGAGGAGCAGGACGCCGCCGGCGATGATCAGCATGACGGTCGAGGTGACCTCGGTGGCGTCCACGCTGAACTCGACGGGCTGCCCGTAGGGCCGGTTGTCGTCCGTGACCAGCTGTGCCTTCACCAGCACCGGGCCGTTGGCGTTGATCGTCGTGTCGAACTTCACCGTCTGGCTGTGCCCGGCGCCGATCTTGACCGGGCGTTCCTCCCAGGGGCCCTCGCCGATCTTGAGGCGTGTGGGTTTGGTGGAAGTCAGCCGCACCTTGAGGTGGCGCGCGTCCTGGAGCAGGTTGTTCTGCACCGTGACCGGGATGGTGGCGCTGTGGCCCGAGAGCTTCGCGTCCGTCTTCGGGATGAGCCGCACCTGCCGGACGAGCGAGTCGAGGTAGCCGCGCACGTCGGTGCGGTACGTCGCCGCCTGAGCGGCCCGGCCGCGCCAGGAGGTGGCGACGGCGCGGTCCATGGCGAGACCGAAGGGGGTGATGACGCGCTCGGGCTTCTGGAGGATCTCCTGGAAGCTGTCGAGCCCCTTCTGCGTGGTGTGCAGCGAGGTGAAGGCGGCGGTGGGCAGTTCCTGCGCGCGCAGCGACTTCGGGTACGCGGAGCGCGGCGGCACTCGCGTGTTGGCCTGCGGGTCGGCCTTGGTCTTCGCCGCCTTGTCGAGTTCCTGGGAGAGCGACCAGCGACCGCCCTGGAGAGCGCGCAGCGCCGTGGCCATCGCCTCGGCCTGGGCTGTCGTGGGAGTGCGCTGCGGGGCGACCACGACCGTGCGCTGCTTCTGCTCGTTCTGCCGGGTGAGCGCCAGGCTCTGGGCGAGGAAGCGCTGCACCGCGAGGGTGGAGCTCTGCGGGGAGTCCATGGAGCCCTCGAAGGCGGTGGACAGGCGGCTGTCGCTGACGACCGCGGTGACACCGCCGCCGATGGGCCGGGCGGCCGAGGGCGTGTACAGGAGGCTGTCGGGCTCGCTCAGGCTGTCGCTGCGCGCGATGACCTTCGTCGCGCCCGCCGAGGTGGCCACGTCGACGATCGAGCGGTCGATCGCCCCGTCCACGGGCCAGGCGTAGTCCGTGCTCACCTTGACGTCGAGATCGGTGTCGGGGATCGACAGGGTGATCCGGCCGACGTCCGTGGCGGTCTTGAGGCGGGCGAGGGTCGTGGGGATCTTGGCGCCGTTGTGCGCGATCGAGGCGAGGTCGGGGTCGCCGTAGGGCAGGGCGACGACGGATTGCCCGGTGAGGGCCTTGCCGAGCGCGTTGAGCCAGGTGGCGGCGGCGTCCCGGTTCTTCTTGGACCCCGCGACGGTCTTGCCGTCCGCGCCGGCGAGCCGGTAGCCGTTGGCCATGTCCGCGACCGTGTTGATCAGGTCGGGGTCGATCACCCAGGTGACGTCGAGGCTCTTGCCGAGCGAGACCATCCGGTCGAGACGCCCGCCGGGAAGGATCTCCTTCGCCAGGTCGTCGTTCTCGAAGACGTTGTTCTGGTCGTCGCCACCGCCCACGGTGCGGGCGCCGACGTGGGCGGTCGAGACGAGCGGCCACAGGACCGTCGTTTTCGACTGGCGGGCGGTGGGTTCCGGTTGCCAGGGGAGGTACGTGCGCTTGATCCCGAGGACCTGTTCCTGCCACGGGACGCCGCTGGTGCGGCCGTCGAAGGAGACGCCGATCTGGTAGACGCCGTCGGCGCCGAGCTGGAGATCCTTGACCGGCACGGAGACGGAGAAGGACTCCTTCTGCTTCGGCTTCAGCTTGTCGACCTTGTGGTCGTACTTGTCGGCGATCTCGTTGCCGTCGAGCCCCGGGGTGTAGCCGGAGCGGCCGTCGGCGACGTCGATCGCGCTGCGGCTGCTGAGCAACTGCCCCGCCCGCAGCGCGACGTGCCCCTCGGTGATCGTCTCCTTGCTGCGGTTGGTGAGCGTCCCGGTCACCGTGACGGTGTCGCCGGCCTCGGGTGCCTCGGGGGTCAGCCCGGTGAGCTGGACGTCGACCGTGCGGGAGCCCGTGGGCTCGGCCGCCGCGGGCTGCCGCGGGGTGTCCGCCTGGGCGGGCGTGAGGTGCGCGAGGAGCCCGAGAAGCGGCACCGCCGCCGTGACGGCCATCACTCGTCGCAGCCGTCGCCGGGCAGGGGAGGGGCAGGGGGTTCGATGGGTTGCTGCCGCCTCGGCCACGCGCTCGCCCGTCCTCGTCGTCGTCAGTGGTCGGTGGTTGTCGCTTGATGCGTCCACGCATGGTAACGAGGTCGGCTGGGCCGAAGTGCCGCGGAGTCGGCTGGGCGATCTTGTGAAGGCCGAGGCCGGGCGCTCCGGCACGATTCGGAGGGCGCGGCGGGGCCACGTACCCTCTCCTGTTGTGCCGAACGCCAACCATGACCCCAGCAGTGCACTGAGCCAGGTGCAGCAGCGCGCGGTGAGCGAGCTGTTGCGTGTCTCGCCCGTCGCGGACGAACTCGCCCGTCGTTTCGAGGAGGCCGGCTTCACGCTGGCGCTGGTCGGGGGTTCGGTACGGGACGCCCTGCTCGGCAGGCTCGGCAACGACCTCGACTTCACGACCGACGCCCGTCCCGAGGACGTGCTCGCGCTCGTGCGGCCCTGGGCGGACGCGGTGTGGGAGGTGGGCATCGCCTTCGGCACGGTCGGCTGTCAGAAGGCGGCGCGCGTCGGCGAGGAGGAGCAGAGCTTCCAGATCGAGGTCACGACGTACCGCTCCGAGGCGTACGACCGCGGTTCCCGCAAACCGCAGGTCTCCTACGGTGACTCGATCGAGGAGGACCTCGTCCGGCGGGACTTCACCGTCAACGCGATGGCGGTGTTCCTGCCCGAGAAGCGGTTCGTGGACCCGCACGGCGGCCTGGACGATCTCGCCGCCAAGGCGCTGCGCACGCCGGGCACTCCCGAGGCGTCCTTCTCGGACGACCCGCTGCGGATGCTGCGCGCGGCGCGCTTCGCCGCTCAGCTCGACTTCGAGGTGGCTCCCGAGGTGGTCGCCGCGATGACGGCGATGGCCGAGCGCATCGACATCGTCTCGGCGGAACGCGTGCAGGGCGAGCTGAACAAGCTGCTGCTCTCCGCCCACCCGGTGAAGGGACTGCGCCTCCTCGTCGGCACCGGGCTCGCGGACCGGGTGCTCCCCGAACTGCCCGCGCTGCGGCTGGAGAGCGACGAGCACCACCGCCACAAGGACGTCTACGAGCACTCGCTCACCGTCCTGGAGCAGGCGATTGACCTGGAGGAGGACGGCCCCGACCTCACTCTGCGCCTCGCCGCCCTCCTGCACGACATCGGCAAGCCGAAGACGCGGCGCTTCGAGGGCGACGGCCGGGTCTCCTTCCACCACCACGAGATCGTGGGCGCCAAGCTCGCCAAGAAGCGGCTGGCGGCGCTCAAGTACTCCAACGAGCTGATCCGGGACGTCTCCCGGCTCATTGAGCTGCACCTGCGCTTCCACGGCTACGGGACCGGGGAGTGGACCGATTCCGCGGTACGGCGCTATGTGCGCGACGCGGGCCCGCTGCTCACCCGGCTCCACAAGCTCACGCGCTCCGACTGCACGACGCGGAACAAGCGCAAGGCCAACGCCCTGGCCCGGGCCTACGACGGCCTGGAACAGCGGATCGAGGAGTTGCAGGAGCAGGAGGAGCTGGACGCGATCCGCCCCGACCTCGACGGCAACGAGATCATGGCGCTCCTCGGCATCGCCCCCGGCCCCGCGATCGGCAAGGCGTACGCCTTCCTCCTCGATCTGCGGATGGAGAAGGGCCCCCTCGGCAAGGAGGCGGCCGGCGAGGCGCTCAGGGAGTGGTGGAGCGCCCAGCAGCAGTGAGGGAGAACGCCCGGCGGCAGCGCGTGAGCGGATCCTGGCGCGATGTTTCACGTGAAACATGAGGACGTCCGCCGCAGGGGCGTGCCGCGCGATGTTTCACGTGAAACATGAGGACGTCCGCCGCAGGGGCGTGCCGCGCGATGTTTCACGTGAAACATCCCGAGGTGCCCCGTGGATGTTTCACGTGAAACATCCCTCCCCTCCTCAGCTCGCCCGCGCCGGTACCCCGAGCGCGCGCCCGGCCAGCACGGCCACGCACGCGTAGATCACGGCGACCCCCAGGACGAGCGTGACCGAGCGCCCGTCCCCCGGCAGGACGAGGGCGGAGGCTCCCGCCGCACCGACGAAGGCGACGTTGAAGAGCACGTCGTACACCGAGAAGACCCGTCCTCGGTAGCCGTCCTCGACCTCGGACTGCACCACGGTGTCGGTCGCGATCTTCGCGCCCTGGGTGATGACGCCGAGGAGGAAGGCGAGCGCCATCATCACGGGCTCGACGAAGAACGGGCCCGCGAGCCCGGCGAACACCGCCGCGAGGGCCGCGCAGCCCGCGATCCAGCCGAGCGGGCCGAAGCGCCGGATCGCCCACGGGCTGAGCAGCGCCGCCACGAAGAAGCCCGCCGCCGAGAGGCCGAGGGCGAGCCCGAGCAGGGCGAGGCCGTCCTCCTCCGTCGTCGACCACGCGTACCGGCAGAGCATCAGCAGGGTGACGGTGAGCGCCCCGTAGCAGAAGCGCAGGAGGGTCATCGCGGCGAGCGAGCGCGCCGCGGGACGGCGGGCGGGGCCGGCGAGGTGGCGCAGGCCCTGGAGGAGGCCCTGCGCGGACGCGGCGAGCGCGGCGCGTACGTGGGCACGGGGTCGTTCCTCCAGGGCCGGGCCGAGCACGTCGACCGGGATGCGGAGCGAGGCGAGCGCGGTGGCGAGGTAGAGCGCGGCGCCGAGCAGCACGACGGCGGCGTCCGAGTCCCGGCCGAGGAGCCGGACGAGGAAGGCCAGACCACCGCCCACCGTGGCGGCGAGAGTCCCGGCGGTCGGGGAGAGCGCGTTGGCCACGACGAGACGGGGGCCGTCCACGACCCGGGGCAGCGCGGCGGAGAGCCCGGCGAGGACGAAGCGGTTGACCGCGGTGACGCACAGGGCCGCCGCGTAGAAGAGACCGTCGGGGACGCGGCCGAGGATCAGCACGGCCGTGAGCGCGGCCAGCAGCACGCGCAGCAGGCTGCCGTACAGGAAGACCTGGCGGCGCCGCCAGCGGTCGAGGAAGACGCCCGCGAAAGGGCCGACGAGAGAGTAGGGGAGCAGCAGGACTGCCATCGCGGAGGCAATCTGGCCCGGGGTCGCCTGCTTCTCCGGGGAGAAGACGACGTAGGTGGCGAGACCGACCTGGAAGATGCCGTCCGCGGCCTGGGAGAGCAGCCGCACGGTGAGCAGGCGGCGGAACCCGCTCCGCTTCAGCAGGAGACGGAGATCGGGGAGGACAGCCATGCGGCACAGCTTCACACGCGGGGTACGGGCTCCCGCGCACAGGTACGGCGAAGGGGCCCGTACCTGTGCGGTACGAGCCCCTCCGGACACACGGTTCCCGGCGCTCATCGCCGCGGGGGCGGTGGGCCGGACGGAGTGTCAGCCGCTCAGCGCTCGACCTCGCCGCGGATGAACTTCTCCACGTTCTCGCGAGCCTGGTCGTCGAAGTACTGGACCGGCGGGCTCTTCATGAAGTAGCTGCTCGCCGAGAGGATCGGGCCGCCGATGCCGCGGTCCTTGGCGATCTTCGCGGCGCGGAGCGCGTCGATGATGACGCCGGCGGAGTTCGGGGAGTCCCAGACCTCCAGCTTGTACTCCAGGTTCAGCGGGACGTCACCGAAGGCGCGGCCCTCAAGGCGCACGTAGGCCCACTTGCGGTCGTCGAGCCACTGCACGTAGTCGGACGGGCCGATGTGCACGTTCTTGGCGCCGAGGTCCCGGTCGGGGATCTGCGAGGTGACGGCCTGCGTCTTGGAGATCTTCTTGGACTCCAGGCGCTCGCGCTCCAGCATGTTCTTGAAGTCCATGTTGCCGCCGACGTTGAGCTGCATCGTGCGGTCGAGGACGACACCGCGGTCCTCGAAGAGCTTCGCCATCACGCGGTGCGTGATGGTGGCGCCGACCTGCGACTTGATGTCGTCGCCGACGATCGGGACACCGGCCTCGGTGAACTTGTCGGCCCACTCCTTGGTGCCCGCGATGAAGACGGGGAGGGCGTTGACGAAGGCGACCTTGGCGTCGATGGCGCACTGGGCGTAGAACTTCGCCGCGCTCTCGGAGCCCACCGGCAGGTAGCAGACGAGGACGTCGACCTGACGGTCCTTGAGGACCTGGACGACGTCGACCGGCTGCTCACCGGACTCCTCGATCGTCTCGCGGTAGTACTTGCCGAGACCGTCGAGGGTGTGGCCACGCTGCACGGAGACGCCGGTGCTGGGCACGTCGCAGATCTTGATGGTGTTGTTCTCGCTGGCGCCGATGGCGTCCGCGAGGTCGAGACCGACCTTCTTGGCGTCCACGTCGAAGGCGGCGACGAACTCGATGTCCTTGACGTGGTAATCGCCGAACTGCACGTGCATGAGACCCGGGACCTTGCCCTCCGGGTCGGCGTCCTTGTAGTACTCGACGCCCTGCACCAGCGAGGCGGCGCAGTTGCCCACGCCGACAATGGCTACGCGAACCGAACTCATTCCGGTTGCTCCCTGTGTGATCTCTGAGTCCTATGAGAGCCGCGGTGCTGCGGTCTCAGGTGGGTGTGCCAGGCGAATCCGGCCGGGAGTCGCTCCCGGACCGGGGCAGATCGCCCGGCGCTCCCTTCTGCCGCTCCGCGTCCCCCGGCCGGGAGGTCCGCAGGTCGCGGCCCACGCGCTCGCTCTCGATCAGCTCGTTGAGCCAGCGCACCTCGCGCTCCACGGATTCCATGCCATGGCGCTGGAGTTCGAGGGTGTAGTCGTCAAGACGTTCCCGGGTGCGGGAGAGCGAGGCCCGCATTTTCTCCAGGCGCTCCTCCAGCCGGCTGCGACGGCCTTCCAGGACGCGCATGCGCACATCCCGGGAGGTCTGGCCGAAGAAGGCGAAGCGGGCGGCGAAGTGCTCGTCCTCGTAGGCGTCCGGGCCGGTCTGGGAGAGCAGCTCCTCGAAGTGCTCCTTGCCGTCCGCGGTGAGCCGGTAGACGATCTTCGCGCGCCGCCCGGAGAGGGCGGTGGCGGGTTCGCCCGGGGCGGCGGCCGACTCCTCGGCCAGCCAGCCCCGCGCCACCAGCGTCTTGAGGCAGGGATAAAGGGTTCCGTAGCTGAAGGCCCGGAACACCCCCAGCGAGGTGTTGAGGCGCTTTCGCAGCTCGTACCCGTGCATGGGGGATTCGCGCAGCAGGCCGAGGACGGCGAATTCAAGGATGCCCGCACGTCGGCTCATCCTCTCCTCCTCCTTCTCCCGGACCGCCGTAGCGCGTCTTTATCTCGTGCTGATGTATCGAGTCGATACATCAGCACGATAGAGGGGTGTCCTCGTGACGACAAGTGGAGGCTCAGTGACCGGCGTCACATCGCTGTGAGGATGGGAGCAAGTTGCCTGTTTTGGGGTGAACTTCGGAGTCTGTGCAGTGAGCCGGTGCGTAGTCTGGGCGCCATGCTGTCCACCGGGAACCAAGAGGCGCCCGGGAACGTCGTCGTCCCAGACGTAGTGCGCGCGAACCCGCTGAGGGCTCCGCGCCACGACGAGGGAACCGCTTCAGCCGCCGTTTCCAGGCGCGTAAGCCTGCGCCTGCCCGAGGAGTAGTCGTTCGATGAGCGAGCACCGTCGCAAACCGCCGCAGCCGGAAGGCGGCGGACGGGCCGCGGCCCGACGCGCCCGTTCCGGGAATACGGGACGCCGGGCGACGTCCCGTGGTTCCGCCCCTTCTTCCTCCGCGCACGGCTCAGCCGGTGTGGAACCGCCGTCCCACGGAGGCGGACGGGCGGAGGCCCGGCGCGCCGCCCAGCGCGGCAGCGGCGGGCGCAGGCGCGCGGCCCCGGCGGGCCAGGGCGGCGGAAGGCGCGGCGGCCCCCCGGCGAAGAAGCGCTTCATCGACTACCCGCGCGCGGGCAAGACCGGCGTCGGGCGCTGGATTCCCTCGTGGAAGCTCGTCACCGGCCTCTTCGTCGCCTTCATAGGCGGGCTCATGGGCATCGCGGGCATCGCGTACGCGATGGTCGAGGTCCCTGACGAGGCGTTGAGCGCCAGGGCGCAGAACAACGTCTACTACTGGGCCGACGGCAGCCAGATGGTCGCCACGGGCGGCGAGAGCCAGCGCAACCGGCAGATCGTCCACCTCGACCAGATCGACAAGTCGATGCAGTACGCGGTCATCTCGGCGGAGAACAAGTCCTTCGAGACGGACAGCGGCGTCGACCCCATGGGTATCGGCCGCGCGCTCTTCAACATGGCCAAGGGCGGTCAGACGCAGGGTGGTTCGACCATCACCCAGCAGTACGTCAAGAACGCGGTGCTGGACGATCAGGAACAGACCCTGACCCGCAAGTTCAAGGAACTGTTCATCTCGATCAAGGTGGGCACGACCAAGAGCAAAGACGAGATCATGGCGGGCTATCTGAACACCGCCTATTACGGTCGCGGTGCCTACGGGATTCAGGCCGCCTCGCGCGCGTACTTCGACAAGGACGCGGTCGATCTCAACCCCAGCGAATCGGCACTTCTCGCAGCCGTCCTCAAGGGCGCCACGTACTACGACCCGGCGGGCGTGGCCTCGGACAACCCGGCGAAGACCACCAAGGAAGCCAACACGGTCCGCGCGACGGAGCGCTGGGCCTGGATTCTCGACGAGGAGGTCAAGGACGGCCACCTCAGCCAGAGCGAGCGGGCCAAGTACACCGAGCTGCCGAAGACGAAGCCCCCGCGCGCCAACAGCGCCCTCGGCGGGCAGGTCGGCTACCTCGTGGAACTCGCCAATTCCTGGGTGACGAGCCACAGCGAGGAAACGGGCATCAGCCAGAACAAGCTGAACCAGGGCGGCTACCGGATCTACACGACCTTCAAGAAGAGCAGGGTCAAGGAGCTGGAGAAGTCCGTCACCAAGGTCTACGACGACAACATCGACCCCAAGAAGCGCCCGAAGACGGACAAGCACGTGCAGTTCGGCGGCGCTTCGGTCAACGCGCGGACCGGGGCGATCGAAGCGATCTACGGCGGTACGGACGCCCTCACGCACTGGACGAACAACGCCGACGTCACCGGCGCGCAGGTCGGCTCGACCTTCAAGCCGTTCGTGCTCGCCGCCGCGATGGAACACGGGGTGCGCGACCCGAAGCTCGGTCCCAACCAGGACGACTCGACACGCACGCCCGTTTCGCAGATGAGCATCTACAGCGCCAAGAACAAGCTGAAGATCAAGAAGTACGACGGCACCATCTGGACCGACAAGAACGGTGACCAGTGGCTCCAGACGAATGACGGTGGAGAGTCCCCCAACGCGGACGACAACAACCGCATCACCCTGCGTGAGGCGATGCAGCACTCCATCAACTCCGCCTTCGTCCAGCTCGGTATGGATGTCGGCCTGGACAAGGTCAAGGACGCCGCGATCAAGGCCGGCATCCAGGACGGTCCCAATATCTTCGCCAGCAACAACTACCCCTCCTTCTCGCTCGGTACGTCCTCGCCCAGTGCGATCCGCATGGCGGGTGCGTACGCGACCTTCGCGAACGAGGGGGAGCAGAACGACCCGTACTCGGTGACCAAGGTGGAGAGCGAGAAGGGCACGCTCTTCCAGCACAAGAAGAAGAGCAAGTCCGCCTTCCCCAAGCCGGTGGCCGACAACGTCACCGACGTCCTCAAGAACGTCGTGGAGAAGGGCACCGGTACCTCGGCCAAGATCCCGGGCCGGGACGTCGCCGGAAAGACCGGTACGACGGACGGCAACAAGTCCGCGTGGTTCGTCGGCTACACCCCGCAGGTCTCCACCGCGATCGCCATGTTCCGCTTCGACGACAACGCGAAGAACAAGCAGCGCAAGTTCGAGGAGATGTACGGGACCGGCAACCAGACCTCGATCCACGGTGCCTCCTTCCCGGCCCAGATCTGGAAGGACTACATGCTGCTGGCGCTCAAGGACGCGCCGAAGGAGTCCTTCCCGAAGCCCGAGAAGATCGGCAAGGTCGTCGAGACGGTCGACTCCCCGCCCTCGCCGAGCAAGGAGCCGTCGGAGTCCCCCTCCGATTCCCCCTCGGAGTCGCCCTCGGATTCCCCCTCCTCCGAGGCCCCGCCGAGTCCCTCGGAAACGGAGTCGGAGAACACCTGCGGTCCCCTCGACTTCGACTGCCAGGACGGCGGTGGCGACGAAGGCGGTGACGGCGGGGACGACCAGGGCGGTGACAATCAGGGGCCGGGCCAGACCTCCGGGCCACCCTCGCCCTCGGTACCAGGGGAAGGGGACCCCGGGGGCGAGGAGGACAACGGCTGGTTCAAGCCGTGACCACGCCGGGATGATGTTCCACGTGAGACATCAAGCGGCCGGATGTTTCACGTGAAACACCGGCCAGCCGGATGTTCCACGTGAAACATGGGCAGCCCGCCCGAGTCGGGCGTACGAGGGCCGCGGTACCGACATCCGGTACCGCGGCCCTCGCCGTCTTCCGGCCCCGCCCGGCGTTCCCGGCCACCGCCGCTCAGGCACGTACGGCAGGATGGCCGTCATGACGAGTACCCGCGTGCAGCAGTCCGGGCCGGTGCTACCCACCGAGGAGGACGCCGTCGCCGCCGAGGGCAGCGAAGTGCTCGGCGGCCCGGTGGGGCGTCATGCCCTGCTCGGCTCCACGTGGTGGACGCCGGTACGGGTCGTCGCGCTCGTCGCCCTGGGGCTCTTCGCGCTCGGCATGGTGCAGAAGATCCCCTGCTACAACGGCGGCTGGTTCTTCGGGGCGAACGCCCAGTACACGCACGCCTGCTACTCCGACATCCCCCATCTCTTCCAGGGGCGCGGCTTCGCCGACGGACTCGTTCCCTACTTCGACCGGCTCAGCGGCGACATGGAGTACCTGGAGTACCCCGTGCTCACGGGCGTGTTCATGGAGGTCGCCTCCTGGCTCACCCCGGGCGGGGACGACCTCGTCCACCGTGAGCAGGTCTACTGGCTCGTGAACAGCGGGATGCTCATGATCTGCGCGGTGGTCCTCGCCGTGTGCGTGAGCCGCACCCACCGCGGCCGCCCCTGGGACGGCCTGCTCGTCGCTCTGGCCCCCGCCGCCGCGCTCACCGCCACCATCAACTGGGACCTGCTCGCCGTCGCGCTCACGGCCGTCGCGATGCTCCTGTGGTCCCGCGAGCGCGCCTTCGGCTTCGGCATCCTCCTGGGCCTCGCGACCGCCGCGAAGCTCTACCCGGTCCTGCTCCTCGGGCCCGTGCTGCTGCTGTGCTGGCGTACCGGGCGCTGGCGGGAGTTCGGCAAGGCGCTGGGCGGTACGGCGGCGGCCTGGCTCCTCGTGAACCTCCCCGTCATCCTCCTCGCCCCGGACGGCTGGGCGAAGTTCTACACCTTCAGCCAGGAGCGCGGGGTGGACTTCGGTTCCTTCTGGCTCATCCTGACCCAGCGGCTCAGCTCCCCGCCGAGCACCGACACGATCAACACGCTCGCGACGCTGCTCATGGTCCTCGCCTGTGCCCTCCTCGCCGTGCTGACGCTCACCGCTCCACGCCGGCCGCGCTTCGCCCAGCTCGCCTTCCTCGTCGTCGCGGCCTTCATCCTCACCAACAAGGTCTACTCGCCGCAGTACGTCCTGTGGCTCGTGCCGCTCGCCGCGCTCGCCCGGCCGCGCTGGCGGGACTTCCTCATCTGGCAGGCCGGAGAGGTGCTGTACTTCCTCGGCATCTGGCTCTACCTCGCCTACACGAGCGGCGGCAAGGGCGCGATGGGGCTCTCCCAGGAGGGCTACCACCTCGCGATCTGCTGCCACCTGCTCACCACGCTCTACCTCTGTGCCGTCGTCGTGCGGGACATCCTGCTGCCCGAGCGCGACCCCGTCCGTGCCTCCGGCGACGACGACCCCTCGGGCGGAGTCCTCGACGGAGCGCCCGACCTCCACGTGTACGGCCGCGCCGCGAGGCCGCCCCAGCACGGCGGCGGGACGTACACGGACTGGGGCAAGAGGCCGGAGGAGCCGGCGGAGCCGTTCGCGGACGAGGAGCCGGAGCGGCGGGCCTGACAGGGCCGTCGCGACGAGTACGGAGAAGGGCGCCCCCTCGCCAGGGGGCGCCCTTCTCCGTACCCGAGCCCGTACCCGCCGCGCGGGCCGCGCTCAGTGCTCCACGAGCCGGTCGTACTGCGTCGTCGTGTGCCGCAGGTGCGCGACCATCTCCTCGCCCACCCGGGGCTCGGCGGCGTCGCCCGGCACGAAGAGGATCGAGACCTGCATGTGCGGCGGCTCGGCGAACCAGCGCTGCTTGCCGTCGTGGACGAACGGCGAGAGGTTGCGGTTGACCGTGGCCAGTCCGGCCCGCGCCACGCCCTTCGCGCGCGGCATCACGCCGTGCAGTGCCTTCGGCGCCTCAAGCCCCACCCCGTGCGAGGTCCCGCCCGCGGCGACGACGAGCCAGCCGTCCGAGGCCGCCTTCTGCTGCCGGTACCCGAAACGCTCACCCTTCGCGACCCGGGTCACGTCGAGGACCGTCCCCCGGTACTGGGTGGCGTCGTGGTCACCGAGCCAGAGCCGGGTGCCGATCCGCGCGCGGAAGTTCGTCTGCGGGAACTGCTGGCTCAGCCGGGCCAGTTCCTCCGCCTTGAGGTGGCTCACGTACATCGTGTGGAGCGGCATCCGCGCGCCGCGCAGGGTGTCCATCCACGCGATGACCTCCTCGACCGCGTCCGTGCCGTCGGTGCGGTCGAGCGGGAGGTGGATCGCGAAGCCCTCCAGGCGCACGTCGTCGATCGCGCTGCCGAGGGCCTGGAGGTCGTTCCGGGTCACGCCGTGCCGCTTCATCGAGGACATGACCTCGATCATCACGCGCGCGCCCACCAGGGCGCGGACGCCGTCCACCGAGGAGACCGAGCGGATCACGCGGTCGGGGAGCGGTACCGGCTCCTCACCGCGCCGGAAGGGCGTGAGGACCAGCAGATCGCCGCTGAACCAGTCCTTGATCCGCGCGGCCTCGTACGTGGTGCCGACAGCGAGCATGTCGGAGCCGAACCGGGTCGCCTCCTCGGCGAGCCGCTCGTGACCGAAACCGTAGCCGTTGCCCTTGCAGACCGGGACGATCCCCGGGAACTGTTCCAGGATGTGCTTGTGGTGTGCCCGCCAGCGCGTGGAGTCGACGTAGAGCGTGAGCGCCATGGCCGGTTCCGGACCTTTCTTCTAGCTGTGTGGTGCGGAGGGGAGCCGGGTCGCGCGGGACCCGGCGGGGACCGGGGGCGGCGACTCGGGGGAAGGGGGAGGTCAGCGGCGCGACATGTACATGTCGAGCGCCTTGTGGAGCAGCTTGTTGAGCGGGAAGTCCCACTCCCCGAGGTACTCCGCCGCCTCTCCCCCGGTGCCCACCTTGAACTGGATGAGACCGAAGAGGTGGTCGGTCTCGTCGAGCGAGTCGCTGATGCCGCGCAGGTCGTAGACGCTCGCGCCGAGTGCGTAGGCGTCGCGCAGCATCGCCCACTGCATCGCGTTCGACGGGCGCACCTCGCGCCCGATGTTGTCCGAGGCGCCGTACGAGTACCAGACGTGCCCGCCGACGACGAGCATCGTGGCCGCCGAGAGGTTCACCCCGTTGTGGCGTGCGAAGTACAGGCGCATCCGGTTGGGGTCCTCGCTGTTCAGCGCCTGCCACATGCGCTCGAAGTACGCCTGCGGACGGGGCCGGAACTTGTCGCGGATCGCGGTGATCTCGTACAGCCGCTGCCACTCGGCGAGGTCCTGGTAGCCGCCCTGGACGACCTCCACGCCGGCCTTCTCGGCCTTCTTGATGTTGCGCCGCCAGAGCTGGTTGAAGCCCTTGTGGACCTCCTCCAGGGAGCGTCCCGCGAGGGGCACCTGGAAGACGTAGCGGGGCTGGACGTCGCCGAAGCCGGCGCCGCCGTCCTCGCCCTGCTGCCAGCCCATCCGGCGCAGCTTGTCGGCGACCTCGAAGGCGCGCGGCTCGATGACGTCCGCCTCGATGTCGCGCAGCCGCTTCACGTCGGGGTCCTGGATGCCCTGCTTGATCGTCGGCGCCTTCCAGCGGCGGATGACGACCGGCGGGCCCATCTTCACCGAGAAGGCGCCCTGCTTCTTGAGGTGCGCCAGCATCGGCTGGAGCCACTCGTCGAGGTTCGGCGCGTACCAGTTGATGACCGGGCCCTCGGGAAGGTAGGCGAGGTAGCGCTTGATCTTGGGGAGCTGCCGGTAGAGGACGAGCCCGGCGCCGACGAGCTGTCCGGTCTTCTCGTCGATCCAGCCGAGGCTCTCGGAGCGCCACTCCGACTTCACGTCTGCCCAGGCGGGGACCTGCATGTGGCTGGCCGCGGGCAGGCTCTGGATGAAGGCCAGATGGTGCTCGCGGCTGATGGTCCTCAGGGTCAGGCTCATTCGGGGCGCTCCTCGGGCTGGTGTGTCCCCGTCGGTACAGGGCTCCGGCTCTCGCGCCGAAGCCTACTGCGCCTGTCCGGGGCGCTCACTGGGCCGTACCGCTCGCCGGGGCGGCGCGGAAGCGGGGAGACGGCCGGGCGGGGACCGCGGCGGGCGGCGCGCACTGCTCCAGGCGGGCGACGGCGGCGAGGCGGCGGGCCCGTGCGGAGGAGCGTTTTTCATACGGAGCCGGGGGCCTCTCGCGTCTCTACGGGGCGGAGGCGGCGGTACGGGGACGGGGTGTGGTGGGTCCGGCGGCGGGACGAAGCGGCGGGGCGGTCGCCCTCCAGCGGCGGCAGCCCGCGGCCCGCGGTGCCGGGCTCCCCCGCTGGTGGGCGGGCGGATTCCGGCGCCACGGGCCGTTCGGCTCGGGCGGCCCTGGGGCTCAGCCGCCGATCAGGCCGCCGAAGAGGCCGCCATGGGCCATGCCGACGAGAAGGCCGACTCCCGCGGCGCCCATGCCGATGATCAGTCCGAAGCGCTCCCGGGTGGTGACGGAGATGTACTGCCCCCAGCCGCCGACCGCGAGGCCCGCGAGCCCCGTCCAGGAGCTCAGCAGGTGGAAGCTGTGGAAGAAGGACGAGATGAAGGCCAGGAACCCCAGCAGGAGTGTGAGTGCGGTGAGGGCGTTCTGCAGGGGGTGTGGCCGCCCGTCTCCGGAGACGAGCGAGTTCGCAGAGGGCTGATGTGTGGACGGGGGACGCATTGCCTGTGCCATCGGGCACCTCCTGACGGGACCGGTGCCCTGTAGCGCCGGTCACATCCTTTCTGTACAGATTGCGTCCCCCCGGGTCCGGATTTCAACCGGAAGCCGGTGTGCGGGTACTGTGTACCGTCTGCGCCGGTGTCTGTCCGGTCACCCGGACGGCCCTCCTCCTCGGCGGAGGGCTCGTTGTCCGTGGGGCCCAGTACCGTCGCTACGCATGAACAACCCTCCTGCCACGGATTGTCCGTGGCCGCTGAGTCCGAAGGAGGTGGGTTACCTATGCGTCACTACGAGGTGATGGTGATCCTCGACCCCGATCTGGAAGAGCGCTCGGTCGCTCCCCTGATCGAGAGCTTCCTCTCCGTGGTCCGTGAGGCCGACGGAAAGGTCGAGAAGGTCGACACCTGGGGCCGTCGTCGTCTGTCCTACGAGATCAACAAGAAGCCCGAGGGGATCTACTCGGTCATCGACCTCCAGGCCGAGCCCGCGGTCATCAAGGAGCTCGACCGTCAGATGAATCTGAACGAGTCGGTCCTCCGGACCAAGGTCCTCCGTCCCGAGACCCACTGAGCGCTCTGGCTCAGGGACTCGCGGACGTCGAGTAGCCACGTACCCGCCAGAGCACATTCCGCCGAGAGGTACATCCCATGGCAGGCGAGACCGTCATCACGGTCGTCGGCAATCTTGTCGACGACCCGGAGCTGCGCTTCACCCAGTCCGGTGCGGCCGTCGCGAAGTTCCGCGTCGCGTCCACGCCGCGCACCTTCGACCGGCAGACCAACGAGTGGAAAGACGGCGAGAGCCTCTTCCTCACGTGCTCGGTCTGGCGGCAGGCCGCGGAGAACGTCGCGGAGTCGCTTCAGCGCGGCACCCGCGTCATCGTTCAGGGCCGGTTGAAGCAGCGGTCCTACGAGGACCGTGAAGGCATCAAGCGCACGGTCTACGAGCTGGACGTCGACGAGGTCGGCGCCAGCCTGCGCAATGCCACCGCCAAGGTCACCAAGACCAGCGGCGGGGGCGGGCGCGGCGGTCAGGGAGGCTACGGCGGAGGCCCGCAGGACGGCGGCTGGGGCGGAAACCCCGGTGGCGGTCAGCAGCAGCCGCAGCAGGGCGGCGGCGGTGCACCCGCCGGCGACCCCTGGGCCACCGGTGCTCCCTCCGGCGGAGGGCAGCAGGGCGGCGGCTGGGGCGGGAACTCCGGCGGCGGCTACTCGGACGAGCCCCCCTTCTAGGACCTCCGGGTCCTGGGGGTGGGCCTTCCCACTTCTTGATCACACAGGAGAAACACCATGGCGAAGCCGCCTGTGCGCAAGCCTAAGAAGAAGGTCTGCGCATTCTGCAAGGACAAGGTCACGTACGTGGACTACAAGGACACGAACATGCTGCGGAAGTACATTTCCGACCGCGGCAAGATCCGTGCCCGCCGCGTGACCGGCAACTGCACCCAGCACCAGCGCGATGTCGCCACGGCCGTGAAGAACAGCCGTGAGATGGCGCTGCTGCCCTACACGTCCACCGCGCGCTGAGAGAGGGTGACCATCGCATGAAGATCATCCTCACGAACGAGGTCTCCGGTCTCGGTGGCCCCGGCGAGGTCGTCGACGTCAAGGACGGGTACGCCCGTAACTACCTGGTCCCGCGTGGTTTCGCGATCCGCTGGACCAAGGGTGGCGAGAAGGACGTCGCGCAGATTCGTCGCGCGCGCAAGATCCACGAGATCGCCACGATCGAGCAGGCCAACCAGATCAAGGCCGAGTTGGAGGGTGTCAAGGTTCGCCTTGCGACCCGCTCCGGCGAGGCCGGCCGTCTGTTCGGCTCCGTGACCCCGGCCGACATCGCCTCGGCGATCAAGGCCGCGGGTGGCCCGAACGTGGACAAGCGCCGCATCGAGCTGACGACGCCGATCAAGTCGCTCGGCGCCCACGAGGCGTCCGTGCGTCTGCACCCCGAGGTGGCCGCCAAGGTCAACATCGAGGTCGTCTCCGCCTGAGCGTCCCGCTGACGCTGAAGCAGCGAAGGGGCCGCACCACTCGTGGGTGCGGCCCCTTCGGCGTTTGTGGGGTCCGCGCATTCGGCGTGTACGGGGTCGGTCGCCGCACGGGGTCGGGGCGGGGCGCAGGGGCCGACGCCCAGGGTGTGTGCACCGATGGCGGGTACGGGCGAGGCGGCGCGTACGCGGCTCGGGCTGAGCGGGAGCGTCCGATGCGGTGCGTACAGGTCCCCCAGGCTCGCGGGTCTACACCCGGTGCGGCGCGTACGTGCCCGGTGGGCGTTTCACGTGGAACATCCACCGGCGGGCTCGCGATGTTTCACGTGGAACATCCCCGCCGCCTCAGCGGCTCGCCCCGGTCACGACCCAGCCTCCCGAGCGGGAGCGCAGCCAGAGGGTGAGCATCCGGACCACCATCATGAGCGCCATCGCCCCCCACAGCGCCGTGAGCCCGCCGCCCCACACTGGGACGAGCAGGGCGACCGGCGTGAAGACCGCCAGGGTGAGGATCATCGCGGCGGCGAGGTAGCGCCCGTCACCCGCCCCCATCAGCACCCCGTCGAGGACGTAGACGATCCCGCAGACCGGCTGGACGAAGGCGACGACGAGCAGGGCGGGGAAGGCGGCGTCGTGGACGACGGCGTCCCCGGAGAAGAGCGGGATGTACAGCGGGCGTCCGGCGATGACGAGGGCGCCGAGGACGACGCCGGAGGCGATGCCCCAGTGGACCATCCTGCGGCACACATTCCTGGCGCCCTCGGCATCGTCCGCGCCCAGGTAGCGCCCGATGATGGCCTGGCCCGCGATGGCGATGGCGTCGAGGGCGAAGGAGAGCAGGCTCCACAGGGAGAGCACGATCTGGTGCGCGGCGATGTCGGCGTCCCCGAGCCGTGCCGCGACGGCTGTGGCGATCATGAGGATCGCGCGCAGCGAGAGGGTGCGGACGAGGAGCGGGGCCCCGGCGCGTGCGCTGTTGTGTATCCCCGCGAGATCGGGGCGCAGGGAGGCGCCGTGGCGGCGGGCGCCGCGTACGACCACGTAGAGGTAGACGAGCGCCATGCCGCATTGGGCGATGACCGTGCCCCAGGCCGAGCCGGCGATGCCGAGGCCCGCCCCGTACACGAGGACGGCGTTGAGCACGCCGTTGGCGAGGAAGCCCCCCACGGCGACGTAGAGCGGTGTCCGGGTGTCCTGGAGGCCGCGCAGCACGCCTGTCGCCGCGAGGACGATGAGCATGGCCGGGATGCCGAGGGCGGAGATGCGCAGATAGGTCGTGGCGTAGGGGGCCGCCGTGCCCGAGGCACCGAAGAGGTCGACGAGCCAGGGTGCGCCGGGGAGGGCGAAGGCGACGACCAGGAGTCCCAGAGCCAGGGCCAGCCAGATACCGTCGATCCCCTGGCGCAGCGCGGCGGCCAGGTGGCCCGCGCCGACGCGCCGGGAGACGGCCGCCGTCGTCGCGTAGGCGAGGAAGACGAAGACACTGACCGCCGTGGTGAGCAGGGCGGAGGCGACGCCGAGGCCGGCGAGTTGCGGGGTGCCGAGGTGGCCGACGATGGCGCTGTCCACCATGACGAAGAGCGGTTCCGCGACGAGGGAGCCGAAGGCCGGGAGGGCGAGAGCGATGATCTCGCGGTCGTGTCGGCGCGGGTCCGTGCGGGACTGCTCGGGAGGGCGGGGCATGGATTAAATCTAATCTTCCACAGGTAAGAGACGCAAAGCTCTGCGGCCCTTACGTAACCATGCGGCGGTCCCGCTCGGGGGCGCCTGGTTTCGTGATCTTGGGCCACTCGGGAAATTTTTTCTTCCCCACAGGCGGTGGATGAGGAAAACCCAGGTCAGGTCGGGTCCCCGTGCGGGTGGCCGGGCTTGTTCACAGACCTTTCCACCGGCTCATGCACAGGTTCGGGCGAGTTCTCCACAGCTCTGGGCTGGTTATCCACAGTGCCTGTGGATAACCAGATTGGCTGACGGTGCCGACGGGCCTAACGTTATGCGGCGCCCACCGTGCGGCGGCGCGTGGAACGGTACGGCAAGGTCCGTTCCACGGATGTGAGGAGGAGGCCCGGTGAGCATTTCCGAGCCCTTGGACGATCCCTGGGCCGAGAGCGGGCCCGGTGACCGACTGCCCTCGACCCGCAGACGCCGCGAGGACGACGACCGGGGCGGGCGGGGGGACGGACACGGCGGGCGCGGTGACCAGGCCCGCAGCGGTCAGGCACGGGAGGAGCAGGGGCGCGGCGAGCGCCACGACCGGGGCCGGGAGGGCGGCGACTGGGACGGCCCGGCCGCCTTCGAGCGCGTACCCCCGCAGGACCTGGACGCCGAGCAATCGGTGCTCGGCGGCATGCTGCTCTCCAAGGACGCCATCGCCGACGTCGTGGAGATCCTCAAGGGCTCCGATTTCTACCGGCCCGCGCACGAGGTGGTCTACCAGGCGATCCTCGACCTGTACGCGAAGGGCGAGCCCGCCGACCCGATCACGGTGGCCGCGGAGCTGACCCGGCGCGGGGAGATCACCAAGGTCGGCGGAGCCCCGTACCTGCACACCCTCGTGCAGACGGTGCCCACGGCGGCCAACGCGGAGTACTACGCCGAGATCGTCCACGAGCGGGCCGTGCTGCGCCGCCTCGTCGAGGCGGGCACGCGCATCACGCAGATGGGATACGCGGCGGACGGCGACGTCGACGAGATCGTCAACAACGCGCAGGCCGAGGTCTTTAAGGTCACCGAGCAGCGCACGAGCGAGGACTACCTCCCGCTCGGGGACATCATGGAAGGCGCGCTCGACGAGATCGAGGCGATCGGCTCGCGCAGCGGCGAGATGACCGGTGTCCCGACGGGCTTCGCGGACTTCGACGCGCTCACCAACGGCCTGCACCCCGGACAGATGGTCGTCATCGCGGCCCGCCCCGCGATGGGCAAGTCCACCCTCGCGCTGGACTTCGCCCGCGCGGCGTCGATCAAGAACAACCTCCCGAGCGTCATCTTCTCGCTCGAAATGGGCCGCAACGAGATCGCGATGCGCCTCCTGTCGGCCGAGGCACGCGTCGCCCTGCACCACATGCGCTCCGGGACGATGACCGACGAGGACTGGACCCGCCTCGCCCGCCGGATGCCCGAGGTCTCCGCGGCCCCGCTCTACATCGACGACTCGCCGAACCTGTCGATGATGGAGATCCGCGCGAAGTGCCGGCGGCTCAAGCAGCGGAACGACCTCAAGCTCGTCGTGATCGACTACCTCCAGCTCATGCAGTCCGGTGGCAAGGGCCGCGCCGAGAGCCGCCAGCAGGAGGTCTCGGACATGTCCCGAAACCTGAAGCTGCTCGCGAAGGAACTGGAGATCCCGGTGATCGCGCTCTCGCAGCTCAACCGTGGACCCGAGCAACGCACCGACAAGAAGCCGATGGTCTCCGACCTGCGCGAATCGGGATCGATCGAGCAGGACGCCGACATGGTCATCCTGCTGCACCGCGAGGACGCCTACGAAAAGGAGTCCCCCCGCGCCGGCGAGGCCGACCTCATCGTCGCCAAACACCGCAACGGCCCGACCGCCACCATCACGGTGGGCTTCCAGGGCCACTACTCCCGCTTCGTGGACATGGCGCAGGTGTGAGGGGGGAGAGTTCCCCCTTTCGTGGCCGAGTCCCATGAGCGGCGGCCAAACGATGGCCTGTCTGGCGCGAACCTGAGACTGGCGGGCCACGACGTGTGCGTCCATGACGGAGATCGTTCTGATGTCCGACCGGAAGGTCGCAGCCGTGCCTGTGAAGGAGTGCGGTGAACGGCTCGTGGATGTGCGACGAGTCAGTCCCCTGCTGGCCTACGAGCGGAAGGGGCAGGACTGCGCGAAGGGCTGGCGTGCCCCGTCCGGCCAGCGGTACGGAAAGACACGGGTGCCCGCCTCTGCCGCCATGGTCACCTGGGTGGTGAACGACGGGACGTCGACGACCATGAGGTACGTGGCCTCCCTGGCGAGGAGCCCGGCGGTGATCGGCCTCCGCTCGGACCGGGGCAGCCGACGGCGTGGACCGGCCGTTCCCCGAGCGGCGATGCTGCCGGATCGCGCGTGGGCCGCGCTTCCGGGCGGCTCGCTCCGACCGCCTCGTAAAAGGCTGGAGAGCCGTGGCCCCGACTGTTCTGATGGCTGGATGGACGACGACGCCGAGGTTGTGGAGCGAGGGCGGTACGAGGGCGTGGCGACGCCCTGGGACGGGGCGGCGTGGCGCCGTGCGGCCCTGGACTGGACCGGGGAGGCGCTCGCCGCGCGGGGGCTGCGCCAGCGCGGGCGGCGAACAGTGCGCTTGCGGCCGTGGTCGGTGCTGGTGCGGGTGCCCGTGGAGGGTAGGGGCGACTGCTGGTTCAAGGCGCATCCGCCGGGGAGCGCCTTCGAGGGCGCGTTGACGGAGGCGCTCGCGCGGTGGGTGCCGGACTCTGTGCTGCGTCCGCTCGCGGTCGACACCACGCGCGGCTGGACGCTGCTCCCGGACGGCGGGCCGCTGGTCCTCGACGTGCTCGACCGGCTCGACGCGAGCGACGGGCAGCGGCTGTGGGAGGAGGTCGTGCGGCGGTACGCGGAGACGCAGCGGACGTTGACCGCGCACGTCGGGGAACTCGCCTCGCTCGGCGTCCCCGTGGTCCCGACAGCGGCGCTGCCCGAGTTCTTCGACGACGTGCTGGCGAGCGCGCGCACGGCGGCGGAGGAGCGCGCGAGGCTGGAGGCGCTGCGGCCGCGCGTCGCGGAATGGGCCGGGGAACTCGCCGCCCTGGGCGTCGCGGACTCGCTCGACCACGCCGACCTGCACGAGAAACAGGTCTTCCACCCGGCGGCGGGCCGTTTCACCTACTTCGACTGGGGAGACGCGCTCGTCTCGCACCCTTTCGCGAGCTTCCTCGTCGCCGCGCGCGCCGCCCGTGAACGGTACGGGCCCGCCGCACTGCCCCGGCTGCGAGACGCCTACCTCGAACCCTGGACCGGCGGAGGTGCGAGCGCGGCCGAGCTGCGGCGTGCCCTCACGCTCGGCGCACGGCTCGGCGTCCTCGGCCGCGCCGCGTCCTTCGGCCGCCTCTTCCCGGGCAACGACGACGGGGAGTTGCCGCAGGCGCAGGGGCGCTGGCTCTCCGAACTCCTCCGTGAGCCGGTGGCCTGACCGCGCCTCAGGAGATGCCCGGATGAGCGACCTCATCTGATGGCTGATGCGCGTGGGACGGCACGACGCGGGGCGTCGTACGCCGTGACCGCCCGTTCCTCAGCCGAGGACGAGGCGTACCGGGGCGGACGCGCGTTCCTCGGGGGTGGGCGTGCGTCGGCCCGTACCGACGAGCAGGGCCTCTCGGTCCGAGAAGGAGGGCGGGAAGGGGGCGCCCGCGATGCGGCCGAGGAGGGCGCGGGAGCTTTCGAGGCACGCGGCGGGGGGCGCGGCGGCTTCCGGGAGAGGGGCGATGAGGTCGAGGTGGTGGAGAGTCCACTCCAGGACATAGGCGGAAAGGTAGTCCGCCACCGTCAGGACCTGTCCCCGTGTCCCGACGTGTGCCTCCGGCGCGGCGAGGCGGGCCGCGCGTCCCGCCGCCCAACCGACGTCGTCCAGGTGGGACTTCAGCAGCGCCGGATCCTCGTAGGCCGCCGCGAGACGGACGGTGAGCGCGTCGAGCGGGTCGGTGCCGTCCGGTGGCGTCTCGCCCACCTGCCAGTACGTCACGGCGTCGCGCGTCGGCGCGCCCCGCTCGGGCGTGGCGAGGGTGATGAGGACGTCCTGCGTGCCGATGACGAGGTGGCAGACGAGATCCCGTACGCGCCAGCCCGCGCAACCGCTGGGCCGGTCGAAATCCTCGTCGCGGAGCCCGGCGACCGTGTCGAGCAGGGAGGTGAGGGCCTGGGAGAAGAGATCCACCCGGGCAGGCTACGCGGCAGAGGCGGGGCGCGCGGCTTCGTTATGAGGCGAGGTCGCGGATGTGGGGGACCGCGCGGGTCAGCGCGAGGACGCCTGCGGCGATCAGTGCGACGCCGAGCAGCTCGGGCACGACGAGCCAGCCCAGGTGGAGGCGTTCCTGGAAGACGAGGACGCCGAGCAGAAGGCTGACCGTGGCGTCACCGATCGTCAGGGCGGGCTGCGAGGCGGCGAGCGAGCCCGCCTGCAAGGCGTTCTCCAGGAGCAGGAGGGCCGCGATGCCGGTGAGCGCGAAGCCGTAGGTCTGCCAGGAGGCGAGGAAGGCGCCAGGACCGTGGTCGGCGAAGGTACGGGTCGCCGACTTGAGGAGCGCCGCGGTCAGCGCGTTGCCCACGGCCGCCGCGAACCCGAGCACGCTGGCGCGCAGCAGCGAGGAGCGGGTGCGGCGCGCGATGAAGACCATGAGGCCCATCGCCGCGAGGCACAGTGCCACCGCCGGAGTCCAGCGCTCGGCCGAGGCCTGGCTCGTGCCCCCGTGCGGGGCCGCGCAGCCGAGCAGCAGCACGAGGCCGGCGACGACGCTCGCGATCGCGTACCAGCCGGTCACCGGCATCGTGCGGTGCAGCAACGGCAGCCCGATGAGCAGCGCGAACGGCAGCTCCAGGATGAAGACCGGCTGGACGAGCGCGAGCGGCCCGTTCGTGAGCGCGAGGGCCTGGAAGAACGCGGCACCGATCACGCCGCCGATGCCGAGGAGCCAGGCGGGCCGGTGGGCCAGGGCGAGAACGAGGCGCAGGCCGCCGCCCCGGGACTGGTTGGCCGCGGCCTTGCGCTGGAAGGCGGTTCCCATCGCGTTGCTCGCGGCGCCGAGTACGGCGAAGACGACAGCCAGGATGATCACGTCACCTGACTCCCCGTTCTCACGGCGCGTCTCACGCCTCCCGGCGGCACGTCCGCCCTACGAAGGACGGGCGCGTGGGGGAGCGGCCCCGGGCCGAAAGGGGCTGGTGGCGCCGGGCGGCGGCCGATTAGCGTGCCACGCATGACTTCCTTCGACGAGGCCGGCGGCGCGTCCGGCGAAAAGCCCGGCGAGGTGTCCGGCGCACTCCTGGACGGGACGCGGCGGGCGCTGCTGCGCCGGATCGCCGTGGCACAGGCCGAGCAGCGGGTGCCGTCCGTCGTGGCGGCGGTGACGCGGGGCGGACGGCAGGTGTGGAGCGGAGCACGCGGCCGGGTCGACGGGCACGCCCCCGACGACCAGGTGCAGTACCGCATCGGCTCGATCACCAAGACCTTCACGGCGGTGCTCGCGCTGCGCCTGCGCGAGGAGGGCCTGCTCGAACTGGGCCAGCCTGTGGAGCGGTACGTGCCGGATGCGGGACTCGGGGCCGAGGTGACGGTGCGCCAACTCCTCGCTCACACAGGGGGCCTGGCGGCCGAGGCGCCCCCGCCCTGGTGGGAGCGGACGCCGGGGAGTCTGCGCCCGCGGCTCACCGACGTGCTGGGCGCGGAGCCCTTCCGTCACGAACCAGGGTTGCTGCACCACTACTCCAACCCCGGCTTCACGGTCCTCGGCGCGCTCGTCGCCGCCGTGCGCGGGAGCACGTGGGAGGAGGCCCTGCGCACGGAGATCCTGGAGCCGCTCGGCCTGCGGCGGACCGGGGTACGCCCCGAGGCGCCGAGTGCCTGTGGCTGGGCCGTGCACCCGTGGGCAGATCTGCTCCAGGAGGAGAAGGTGGAGGATCTGGGGATCATGGCGCCGGCGGGGCAGCTGTGGTCCACGGCCGCCGACCTCGCCCGCTTCGCGGACTTCCTGCTCCACGGGGACGACGAGGTGCTCGGCATCGAGGGGGTGCGGGAGCTGCGTGTTCCAGCGGCCCCCGGGGACGGGGACAGCGGGTACGGCCTCGGCACGCAGCTTCTGCATCGCGGGGGCAGGGACCTGGCCGGGCACACGGGCTCCGTGCCGGGGTTCACGGCCGGGCTGTGGATCTGTGAGAAGGAGGACCTCGGCGCCGTGGTGCTGGGCAATGCCACGTCGCAGCTCAGCTCGGGGACGCTCGCCGCCGAGCTGCTCGAACTCGTGGCGGAGGCCGAGCCTCGTATCCCCGAGCCGTGGAGGCCGCTGCCGCACGTGGACAGGGAGCTTCTGGCGCTCACGGGCCTGTGGTACTGGGGAAGCGACCCGGTCGCCGTACGTCTCCGGGCAGGTGGGGGGCTGGAACTCGGCCCGGTCAAGGGCGGGCGGCAGTCCCGCTTCGTACCTGCGGACGACGGGAGCTGGGTGGGACTCGACGGCTACTACTCGGGCGAGGTGCTGAGCGTCGTACGGGGGACGAAGGGCGAGGTGAGCCACCTCGACCTGGGTTCCTTCGTCTTCTCGCGCGAGCCGTACGCGGAGGGCGGCCCGACGCCCGGCGGAGTCGTGGCGAAGGGGTGGCAGGGGCTGCCGGGCTGAGGCCGGGGATGTTCCACGTGAAACATGGGGCGCCGACCCCTGAGGGGTACGTCCGCCCCTGTGAGGGGGCGACCCCGGGGGATGTTCCACGTGGAACATCCCCCGGGACAGCTCAGCCCCGGGGGTTCTGCCGTGTTTCACGTGAAACATTCCGTGTGCGCGGCCCGCGATGTTTCACGTGGAACATGGGGTGCGGGGCGGGCTCAGAGCGTGAGTTTGAAGCCGACGTGCGAGTCGACGAAGCCGAGCCGCTTGTAGAAGCGGTGGGCGTCGGTGCGGCTGGCGTCCGAAGTGAGCTGGACCAGGCTCGCGCCCTGGCGGCGGGATTCCTCGATGGCCCAGGTGATGAGCTGGGTGCCGAGACCTCCCCCGCGAGTCGTCGCGGACACCCGTACGGCCTCGATGATCGTGCGGGTGGTGCCCTGCCGGGACAGGCCGTGCAACACGCTGAGCTGCAACGTGCCCACGATCTCGCCGTCGCTCTCCGCCACGACGAGGTGCTGGTTCTTGTCCTCGTCGATGCGGGCGAACGCCTCGCGGTAGGGCGTGAGGTCGTCCGGGGACTCACGCTGGGCGCCGAGCGGGTCGTCCGCGAGCATCGCGACGATCGCGCTGATGTCGTTGTGCGTGGCCGGGCGTATGTGAAGGGTGCTCATGCCCGCGATCCTAGGCGCGGCGTCCCGGGCGTCACCGGAGTTCCCCGGCCGGGGGCCCGAGCGGCCGGTCCGGTTCAGGCGGGCTGGCCGAGGAGCCGGGGCGAGGCGTCCAGCTGTTCCATGGCGGTGACGAGCGGGGCGAGTTGCGGGTCGAGTGCGGCCTCGTCGAGTGCGGCGCGCAGGGCCGCGTCATTGGTGGGACGGGCCTCTTCCAGGAGGGCTCGGCCCGCTTCGCTCACATCCGTGTAGATGCCGCGCCGGTCGGTGGGGCAGAGGTAGCGGGCCAGCAGGCCACGGTCCTCCAGGCGCGTCACGAGGCGTGTCGTCGCGGACTGGCTGAGCACGACGGCTTCCGCGACCTGCCGCATCTGGAGGTGGCCGCCGTCGCCGTCGTGCTGACGGCTGAGGACGTCGAGGAGGGAGTACTCCCGCACGCTGAGGTCGTGTGCCGCCTGGAGGGCGCGTTCGATGCGCGTCTCGATCCGGCTGTGCAGCAGCGAGAGGGCGGACCAGCTGTGCGCGAGCGCCGTCAGAGCGGGGTCGGTCGCCGTCATCGTTCTCCTCCGTCCGTCCCGGATGTTCAGCCTAGGTCACATACGAAATAACCACTCGCTGCAACTATACGGCGTATGCAAATATTCCGGCCGGTTCCGGGCCCCGCTCGCTCAGCCCGTCGCCGTGCTGAGCGGCGCGTACCGCCGGGGCCGGTCCCCGGGCAGTGCGGCGGTACCGCGCAGCATCAGGCGGCTGCGGAGTACGGGACGCAGACCGTGGGCGGTGAGCCAGCCGCGCAGTTCCTCCTGGTGGCTCTCCAGCACGATCCGTACCGGCGTACGTGCCCCGTGGACGAGGTCGGCGACCAGAGCCTGCGCGAGGAGCGGCTCGCGGGCGACGAGGGGGCCGAGGAGAGCGGCGTGCGGTTCGGTGCGGAGGGCGGCGAAGCCGAGGACCCGGCCGTCGGTGTCCTCGGCGAGACTCATCCGGTCGGCGAAGGCAGGGAGCCGGGCGAGCAGGGGAGTGCGGTCCAGGCCGAAGACCTCCCGGTCCACATCGAGCAGAGCGCGCAGATCCCCGGCGGTCGCCCGCCGGACCCGGACCCCGGGAACCGGTCCCGCGGTGACGAAGTGCCCCTCCAGCGTCTCGACATCCCCCGTGGCCGCCGCGCGGAAACCGAGGTCCTCGTAGAGCGGCGCGCGCTCCTCGCTCGCGTAGAGAGCGAGGGCTTCGACGGGCTCCTGAGCGATCACCTCGCTGAGCAGGCGGCGACCGAGCCCCCGGCCCGCGTGGTCGCGGCTCACGAGCAGCATGCTGAGCACGGTCAGGCCGGAGTGCCCCTCGGGGCCGTAGCGATGACTGACACAGACGGCGCGGAGCCCACCGCGCGGGTCGTCGATGCCGTATCCGGTGCCCGCCGTCAGCAGCAGGGTCCACAGCCGTCGGTCGGGGAACCAGCCTCTGTTCTGTGCCAGCTCCAGGCAGTGCGGGAGATCGTGCAGGGTCAGCCTGCGGAGAGCCAGAGCGGCGGACGGCGGAGGAGTGGGCAGCACGCGCTCAGGCTTACCGACGTCAGGGGCGTGCGTCCACCCTCTTTTCAGACTACGGACCTGTTCCGCGGTGAGGGATGTTTCACGTGGAACATCGCGTGACGCGGGAACAACGTGCGGATGCTCGCCGGATGACTCACGAGGAGCGGCGCCCCGCGCGGTCTGCGCCGCGTCAGCCGAGATCCGCGTCGAGGAGGGCGAGTACCCCCTCGATATTGCCGTCGAGGTAGTGCCGCAGGGAGAGCGGGACGAGGTGGACGGAGGCGATACCGACACGGGTGAAGGGGATGCGGACGATCTCGTAGGTTCCACAGGGCTGTTCCATCTCAGGTCCGTGCCGCTGCTCCAGATCCATGGACACGAGGCGGCAGACGAAGAAGTACTGGACTTTGACCCCGGTGGCGCCGCCGTCCGCGCCGATGTGTTCGACCGTGTCCACGAAACACGGGACGACATCGGTGATCTTCGCGCCCAGCTCCTCGTGGACCTCCCGGTGCAGGGCGTCGATGACGGTCGCGTCCTCCGGCTCCACGCCGCCCCCCGGGGTGACCCAGTAGGGATCGACGCCCGGCTTGACGCGCTTGATGAGGACAAGGTCCTCGCCGTCGAGCAGGACGGCGCGAGCGGTGCGCTTGACCACGGGGCGAACGGTCATGGAAGGAATGTGGCCCGGGTTGTTTCACGTGAAACATGCGCGCCCCGGGCGCTTGAGGGCCGCGCCTGGCGTGGAGCGTGCTCCGGGGCACGTTCAGCTCCATTCCGCCGCCGCGCGCAGCAGGCGGTCGTGGGCGCGGGAGAGGTGGGGCAGGGCGAGAGTCCCCGTGCGGGCGACGAGGAAGTATGTACGGAGCGGAGCCACCGCCGGATGGAGCAGGAGCCGGAGCCGTCCCTCGGTGAGGGGGTCCGCGCAGAGGTAGCGCGGCAGGACCGCGAGGCCGGCACCGGCGAGGACGCAGCCGAGGACGGCCCGCAGATCGGGGACGATCACCGCACCGGGGCCCGGGGGCAGCGCGTCGAAGACGGTGGTCCAGTACCGCGCGACGAGGGGCAGCGACTCGTGGCAGTCGACGAAGGGGAGTGGCTGAGCACGGCCTGCGCCCGGCGTCGGGCCGACGCCGTGGAGGCGCTCGACGGGGAGCCGGTCCGCCCAGGCCGGCGCCGCGACGAGGACGAGTTCCTCGTCGCACAGCGCGGTAGCCGTGAGCAGTCCCCCACGGGGGCGGACCGTGCTGATCGCCAGATCGTGATGCCCTGCGGCGAGCCCTGCGAGGCTCTCCTGCGCGGTGCCGAACGTGGCCCGGATCCCTGAACCCGGGCCGTCCCCCTTGTCGATGCCGCTGAGCGCGGGCAGTGCGCGTTCGGCGAGGAACTCCGGGGGCCCTGTGAGGTGGAGTGTGCGGGCCCGGCTCCCGCTCGCGGCGACACCACCCTCCGCGATCTCCAGGAGGGCGTCGAGGTGCGGGGCCGCTTTGTGGGCTAGTTCCTCACCGAGCGACGTGGGCGTCACCCCGCGCGCCTGGCGCAGGAAGAGCGGGCGGCCCACTTGGCGTTCGAGGGCTCTTATCTGGGAGGTCACCGCGGGTTGCGAAAGGCCGAGCAGGGCGGCGGCACGGGTGAAGGAACCCGCCCGGTGCACGGCGACGAAAGTGCGCAACAGGGCGAGATCCATCGCGACTTGCCCCTCCCGGTGGTCGGCCCCGGAGCGGACCCGGGCGGTCAACGATAGAGCTGGCGGTACCCCGTCGTCTCTCCAGGGAGGGGAGAGGGGAAAGCAGTCAACTGCCCTGGGACGGGCGGCCCTTCACACAAGCCGTGGTGGTCCGGGCCACCAGAGGGCTCGGACCACCCGCGTGCCTTCCGGTCCGCTCAGTCGCCGCTCTCGTCGAGCGCCCGCAGCACGTCGGCCACGAGGTCCTCGGTGTCCTCGACGCCCGCCGAGAAGCGGATGAAGCCCTCGGCGACCGCGTCCCCGCCCCAGCGACGGCGCCGCTCGGCGGTGGAGCGCACGCCACCAAAGCTCGTGGCGTCCTCGACGAGCCGGGCGGCGGCGAGGAAGCGCTCGGCGTGCGCGCGCGAGGGCAGCGTGAAGCCCAGGACGGTCCCGTACCGCAGCATCTGCGCCGTGGCGAGCCGGTGCGCGGGATCCTCGGGGAGGCCGGGGTAGCGCAGGCCGCTCACCTCGGGCCGGGCGCGCAGTGCCTGCGCGACGGCCAGCGCGTTGGCGTTCTGCCGGTCGAGGCGCAGCTGGAGCGTCGCGAGCGAACGGTGCGCGAGCCAGGTCTCCATGGGGCCCGGGATGGCGCCGATGATCTTGCGCCAGCGTCGTACGCCTTCCAGGAGGGCCGGATCGCGCGTGGTGACGTGGCCGAGGAGGATGTCGCCGTGGCCGGTGAGGGCCTTGGTGTCGGAGGCGACGGAGAAGTCCGCGCCGAGGTCCAGCGGGCGCTGGCCGAGCGGCGTCGAGAGGGTGTTGTCGACTCCGACGAGCGCCCCCTTCTCGTGCGCGGCGGCGACGAGCCGCCGGATGTCACAGACGTCGAGGCCGGGGTTCGAGGGCGACTCGATCCATAGCAGTCGCGCACCGTCGAGCGCGTCGAGTGGGGCGGCCTCTCCGGTGGGGGTGACGCGCACGGTCACGCCGTACGCGGTGAGCTGTTCGCGCACGAGGGGCAGGACCTGGTACCCGTCCGAGGGGAGCACCACGGTGTCCCCGGCCCGCAGCTGGGAAAAAAGCACCGCCGAGATCGCGGCCATCCCGGAGGCGAAGAGCAGCGTCCCCGCCTCTTCGCCGGGCGCCTCCAGCTCGCTGAGGGCGCTTTCGAGGTGGGCCCAGGTCGGGTTGCTGTCGCGCCCGTACGTATAGGGCCCGGCTACCTCTCCCGGGAGGTGGAAGTGCGCGGCGAAGACCGGACCCGGCATGGTCGGTTCGTTGCGTGCCGCCTCCGGCAGTCCCGCGCGCACTGCCCTCGTTCCGTCGCCGGTCATGCTGTCCCTCTTCTCGTCCGCTGCCGCTCCCCGGCCGTCTGCCGGGCCGTGAACGGGCTGACCGTCACCGCTCCCGCACCGCGCTGTGCCGGGTCCCCAGGATGGGGCACGCGGCGGCCTGCCCGGGAGGCGGCCCTCCCCGGGGGAGGGGCGCGACGGTGGGGCCCTAGCGCCGGGGGCTCAGGCGCGCTCGGTGGGGCGGCCGTCGGGCAGGGCGAGCGAGACGGCCCAGGAGACGACCGAGACGATGAGCCCGCCGAGCACGGCGGTCCAGAAGCCGCTGACGTGGAAGGGGACGTGGAGGAGGCCGCAGATCCATGACGTCAGCAGCAGCATGAGGGCGTTCACGATGAGGGTGAGAAGCCCGAGGGTCAGGATCAGGAGCGGCAGGGTCAGCAGCTGCACGAGCGGTTTCACCAGGACGTTCACCACGCCGAAGACCAGTGCGACGATAATCAGCGTGAGCGCCCTGTGGCCGGTGTTGTGGCCGGTGAGGGTGATGCCGTCGAGCAGCCACACGGCCACCGCGAGGGCCGCCGCGTTGGCGAGGGTCCTGAACACGAAGGTCTTCATGGGCTGATCGTGACAGACGTGGGCGGTACCGGCGGCACCGGAGCGGCGAAGGGGTGGATGAAGTCGATGAAGGCATTCCGGCTGGACGAGCTGGACCTCGAACGGTCCGTGAACGACGGCGCGTACCTGCAGTTCCTGCGCGAGCGGAACATGTCCGTGGGGCTGTACGCGCTCGACGCGGGGGCCACCGACCCCCAGCAGCCGCACCGGCAGGACGAGGTCTACCTCGTGGTGAGCGGACGGGCCGCGCTGACCGTGGGGCAGGAGACGACGGAGGTCGCGCGCGGCAGCGTCGTCTACGTACCGGCGGGGACGCCGCACCGCTTCCACCACATCAGCGAGGATCTGCGGGTCCTCGTCGTCTTCTCGCCGCCGGAGGGCTGAGCGGGCGCCGGGGAGCGGACGCCAGGGAACCCGGCGAGCGGCCCGGGCGAGCGGCGCCGGCGACACCGCCGGGAGGGAAGCGGGCCCGGACGGCGCCCCTGAGAGGGAGCAGGCACCCGAAGTCGACCCTGAGAGAGAAAGGCCAGTTCAGCGGGGGCTTTCTCAGGGTTCCCCGGGGACAGGGGGCGCTGTCCCCTAGGGGTACGAATCAGGGATAAGCCAGGGTTGCCGAGTGCCCACTCGCCGGGTTTTCCCCCCTAGCATCGAAGCAGGCCGGGCAGGACCCGGAACCGGTTGAAGCGAGGTAGCAACGATGGGTGTGCGGGAGATAGTCACGGACTTGCCGTGGTGGGTGAAGTGGGTGGCCGTTCCGCTCATCGCGCTGGCGATCTTCGGCGGGGTGATCGTCTCGATTCTGAGCGTGGTGGTCGGCCTGCTCTTCAAGGTGCTCGTCTTCGTCGTCGTGGTCGCGGCGCTCGTGTTCGTCGTGCGGAAATTCAAGGAGTCGGCGGGGCCGGGAAGCCGGCACTGACCGAGTGCCTCCGCCGGTCGGCGCCGCGCCCGTCGCGCGGCCACCGGCGGGGGACATCCGCGTCCCGGAGTTGACGGGGAGCACCCCGAATGGACGCTCTTGACCATCAACTCCCTTCCGCAGGAGTGCCTTTGCCCTCCGCTGATGCATAGCTCTGCGTGACGCTTGGGCCGTCGGTGTCGCCGCCTGGGGCCGGTGTGTTCGTATGGCCCATGCGGGCCGAAGGGGTGAACGTGGGCGAATCCCCGCGTGCCTTGCATGTGCGGACCGCCTGGGGGCAGCCGGAATACGGGTGATCGGTGCCGGGGATTCCACGAACCGCCCGGGCGGAAACCGCTCGGACGGATTTTCCCGCTCGTTTCTTCCCGCAATCAGCAGCAGCGGGATCACGCACTGTGATGTGATGTGTTCACTGAGCTAGATGTCAGGAGTGTCAGGGGATTTTCCTCTGGCAAGGTGACGGCAATCGACGGGGTTGGCGATGCGCGAGTCCGTACAGGCAGAGGTCATGATGAGCTTCCTCGTTTCCGAGGAGCTCTCGTTCCGTATCCCCGTCGAGCTTCGCTACGAGGCCGCCGATCCCTACGCGGTCCGGCTGACCTTCCACCTGCCCGGTGATGCCCCGGTCTCGTGGACGTTCGGGCGGGAACTGCTCGCGGACGGCATCGACGAGGCGTGCGGCGACGGGGATGTGCGGGTCTCGCCCGTGGAGCCGGAGCCCCTGCTCGACGGCGAGGGCCCCGGAGAGCTGCACATCAGGCTCCAGGTCGGCGCCGACCAGGCCCTCTTCCGGGTGGGCATGGCGCCGATCGTCGCCTTCCTCGACCGGACCGACCGCCTCGTCCCCCTGGGTGAGGAGCGTGCCTCCGCGGACTTCGAGAGCCACCTCGACGACGCCCTGCACCGCATCCTCGCCGAGGAGCCGAGCGCGGGCTGAACCCCGGAGCCGGGGCGTCCCCCGTGCCCGCGGCGGCCCGCCCGCTCTTCGTGCGCGCAGCATCCTGAGGTCTCCGCGGTGCTCCCGCTCCTCAGTGTTTCCTGCGGCGTCCGCCGCCTCCGAGCAGCCGCCCCGCGGCCGGGCCGGGCACCTCGGCGTGCGGGGGAACGGCCTGAACGGGGGACGACGGCGGGTGCGGCACACGGTCCGCCGAGACCACGAGCGTCGCGAGCGCCGTCGTGACCGGCACCGAGGCGACCAGGCCGATCGAGCCGACGAGGGTCCGCACGATCTCCTCGCCGACGAGTTCGCTCGTCGCGACCGCGCCCACGTCGCTCCGCGCGAGCGAGAAGAGCAGCAGGAGGGGCAGCGCGGCCCCCGCATAGGCGAGGACCAGGGTGTTGACCACCGAGGCGATATGGTCGCGGCCGATCCTGATCCCCGCGCGGTACAGCGCGCGCCGCGTCATCCCGGGGTCGGCCTGGTGCAGCTCCCAGACGGCCGAGGTCTGCGTGACCGTCACGTCGTCGAGCACCCCGAGCGAGCCGATGAGCACTCCCGCCAGGAGCAGTCCGCTCATGTCGATGTGCGGGTAGAGCCCGTGGATGAGGCCCGTGTTGTCGTCGGTGTTTCCGGTGAGCGCCGCCCAGCCGATGAAGAGCGAGCCCAGCACCCCGATGAGCAGCAGCGAGGTGAGGGTGCCGAGCACCGCGACGGAGGTGCGCGCGCTGAGCCCGTGGCACAGGTAGAGGGCGATGAGCATGATGGCGCTCGCCCCGACCACGGCCACGACGAGCGGATTCGACCCCTCCAGGATCGCGGGCAGGATGAAGAAGGTCAGCACGAGGAAGCTCACCGCGAGCGCCACGAGGGCCATGAGCCCCCGCATCCGCCCGACCGCCACGACGACGAGGGCGAAGACCGCGGCGAGCACCACCATCGGCGGGGTACGGCCCACGTCCGTGACGGAGTACTGGAGCGCGCGCGGCGCGTCGGGCGCGTAGGCGAGAACGACCTCCTGGCCCGCGTGGAGCCGGCGCGAGGTGTCGGGACGGATCAGCTCGGGGTAGCGGTGCCCCTTGTCCTTCCCCTCGGTGACCTCGACCGTCGCCTGCTCGCAGACCCCCGCCGCGTGCTCCCCCGAGGCCGCGTCAGAACCCGCGCCCGACGACCCCGCGCCCGACGATCCCGTGCCGCCGGACTCCGAGGTGCCGCCGGATTCCGAGGAATCCGTACCGCCGGACGACGACGGGTCCGGCGGGCCGTTCCCGCCGCTCCCCTGCCCCGAGCCGCCTCCGGCCGCGTCGTTGCAGCCGACGTGCTCCATGCCGACGACCTTGCCGCTGACGGTCTGCCGGTCGAAGCCGACGCCCGACCGCTCGTGCGCCCCCGGAGCCCCGGGCCACAGCAGGACGAGCCCGGCGACGACGACGGCGGCGAAGGGGACCAGGACCGCCGCGATGACCGTGCGCAGCCGGCGCGAACCGGGGGCCGCCGGGCCGTGGTGGTGGCTGTGCCCGTGGCCCGGGGAGGGATGGTCGCCCTCCGGGGACGAGGGGGGCGGCGGGGGCGCCTGAGGCGTGGGAGGTAGCGTCGTCACCGGCCGATCATCGCAAGAACCGAGGGGGCCCTCTGGCCAGCACGCCCGGACGGGCGCTAGCGTGGCACGTGATTTGTCCCCGCGGGAGCTCGGAGCACCGGGCTGAGAGGGCGCTGATCTCCTCGTGCGGCCGCACACGCGGCCCAAGGGAGGAACGCTGCGCCGACCGCTGAACCTGTTACCGGGTAATGCCGGCGTAGGGAGTAGGTCTCATGACCACATCGGACGCGCACACCCCTGCCTCCGCACAGCAGCACGACACCCCCGCACCCGTCCACGCCCTCGGTGCGCACAAGGCGTACGTCGAGGGTGAACGGGCGGGGCTGCGGGTGCCCGTGCGGAAGGTGCACCTGAGCGACGGCCGTGCGCTGACGCTGTACGACACCTCGGGCCCGTACACCGATCCGTCCGTCACCACGGACGTACGGCGCGGGCTCGACACCCTTCGCGCCTCGTGGATCGCGGCGCGCGGCGACACCGAGACGTATCCGGGCCGGAGGGTCCGGCCGGAGGACAACGGCCTTCAGCACACCGTCCCGCGTGGCGGTGTGCGCGAGCTGGACGCCGTCTTCCCCGGACGCCCGCGCCGTCCGCGCCGGGCCCGTTCGGCGGCGCCGGTGACGCAGCTCGCCTACGCCCGGCGGGGCGAGATCACGGCGGAGATGGAGTACGCGGCGCTGCGCGAGGGCGTCGCCCCGGAGGTCGTACGCGAGGAACTGGCCACCGGGCGGGCGGTACTACCCGCGAACATCAACCATCCCGAGAGCGAGCCGATGGTCATCGGCAAGCGGTTCCTCGTGAAGATCAACGCGAACATCGGCAACTCGGCGGTCACCTCCTCGATCGAGGAGGAGGTCGAGAAGATGACGTGGGCGACGCGCTGGGGCGCGGACACCGTCATGGACCTCTCGACGGGCCGGGACATCCACACGACGCGGGAGTGGATCCTGCGCAACTCCCCCGTCCCCATCGGCACCGTGCCGCTCTACCAGGCGCTGGAGAAGGCCGGCGGGAAGGCGGAGGAACTGAGCTGGGAGCTGTACCGCGACACGGTCGTGGAGCAGGCCGAGCAGGGCGTCGACTACATGACCGTGCACGCCGGGGTGCGGCTCGCGTACGTACCGCTCACCGCGCGCCGGACCACCGGCATCGTCTCGCGCGGCGGTTCCATCATGGCGGCGTGGTGCCTCGCGCACCATCAGGAGTCCTTCCTGTACACGCACTTCGAGGAGCTGTGCGAGATCCTCGCGGCATACGACGTGACGTTCTCGCTCGGCGACGGTTTGCGGCCGGGCTCCGTCGCGGACGCCAACGACGAGGCGCAGTTCGCCGAGTTGCGCACGCTCGGCGAACTCACCGCCGTCGCACGCGAGCACGGCGTGCAGACGATGGTCGAGGGCCCCGGGCACGTACCGATGCACAAGATCAAGGAGAACGTCGAACTGCAGCAGGAGCTCTGCGACGGGGCGCCGTTCTACACGCTGGGGCCGCTGACCACGGACGTCGCGCCGGGCTACGACCACATCACCTCCGGCATCGGCGCCGCGATGATCGCGTGGTGGGGCACCGCGATGCTCTGCTACGTCACGCCGAAGGAGCACCTGGGGCTTCCCGACAGGGACGACGTGAAGACCGGCGTCATCACGTACAAGATCGCCGCCCACGCCGCCGATCTCGCCAAGGGGCACCCGGGGGCGCAGGAGTGGGACGACGCGCTCTCGCAGGCACGCTTCGACTTCCGGTGGGAGGACCAGTTCAACCTGTCGCTCGATCCTGAGACGGCGCGCGCCTTCCACGACGAGACGCTGCCCGCCGAACCGGCGAAGACGGCGCACTTCTGCTCCATGTGCGGTCCGAAGTTCTGCTCGATGCGGATCAGCCGGGACATCAGCGAGCGCTTCGGGACGGAGGGGGGTACGGAGCTGAGCAAGGAGGAGATCGCGGCCGGGATGATGGAGAAGTCACGGGAGTTCGCCGCTTCGGGGAACCGCGTGTATCTGCCGCTGGCGGAGTGAGCGCGGCTCTCTGCGCGGGCGGGGAGGGGGCCCTCCTGGGGCGTACTCGCCCGGTTCCGGGGTCACTTCGCCGCTCGGTCGCGGGTTTTCTCCGGTGCTGAGCGGCAACCCGAAGGCCATGACTGGAGAGAACCCGCAGACCAAGCACTCCCGCGACGCCGTGGCCGGTTCGGCCTCCGCGACCGGGACCGAGGATGCCCCGGTGGCGGCAAACGTGTCGGAGAAGGCCGATGGGGCGCTCTCCGCGGCCGGGGTGAAGACGGAAGAGGCCGCCGAGGCGGCGCGGGCACGTGTCCGTGCCGCCGGAGCGGCGGGCAAGCGCGTGGAAGCCAAGGCGAGGACCGGCGTGGACGCCGGGCGGCGCAAGGTCTCCGAGGTCTCGGAGAAGGCCGTCGCCTCGGCGGGCACGGCTTGGCAGACGGCGCGCGAGCACAAGGTGGCCGTGACGAGCGCCGGCGCCGGGCTGCTGACGGTGGCCACGGCCTCGTTCCTCGCGGGACGGAAGTCCGGGGTACGAGCCGTGGGGCCGCTCACGCGGCTGACCGGCGGAAGGCTGTAGCGGGGGATCGGTCCCTCGTGGCCCGATGTTTCACGTGGAACATCCACTGTGGTGTTTCACGTGAAACATCGGGCTTTTCCGCGTGGGGTGCGGGTGCGGATGCGAGTGCGGGCGCTGGTGTGGGGGGCTGGGAGGCGGGTGCGCTCGGGCCACGTCGGCGAGTACGGGGGCACACCGCGCTCCGTACGCGGGGAACGGCCTGCGATGTTTCACGTGAAACATCGCTCACTCCGGGCGGTGCTCCGGGCCGCCGTAGTCCGGGCTGCTGAAGTCGGGGCTGGAGTAGCGGGGACGGGAGGCCGCCTCGCCGTCCGCCTCGGGGCTGCTGAAGCCAGGACGGTGGTAGCCGAGCCGGGGCATACGGGAGGGGCCGCCGCTACGGCTGGGCATGGGACCGTCCCGCGCGGGGCCCTCCTCAGCCGGTATGCCCTCCCCGCCCTGCTGCTCGAAGCGCGCGTGCTGCTGGAAGAACGGCAGGAACCCCTTTTCCAGCAGGGCACGTTGCCAGTCGGCACGGGCGCGGTCCACCTCCTCGGTCTCCGGATCGGGCGCGGCCGTGCGCGGACGGCGCGGATCGGCGGGGAGCGCGGTGGCTCCGTTCCGCAGCGCGGCGAGGAGCAGGGCGGTCCCGGCGACGAGGATGGCCGCAGCCGCGAGAACGGCGAAGATCCAGCCCGCGGTGAGCAGGGCGTCCCCGATGACGTGCTCGCTGTCCAGGAGTCGCAGCAGGTAGCCGATGAGCAGCAGGACGACGGCGGCGACCCCGGCGAGCACCGGGGTGAGCGCGGCGACCACGACGACAGCCCCGGCTCCTGAAGCCTCGGTCACCTCGCCGAGCGCCGCGGCGAGCCCTCCGCTCTCCTGCGCCCGCGTCGGCACGTCGGCCTTCTCGGTGTCCCCGGCCGTGCGTATCCGCAGGTCTTCGCGGACTCTGACGTAGCGCTGGTACTCGGGCGCGGCGGCGGCCGCGAGGGGAGCCGCCGAGTCGAGCGCCAGGGCCTTCAGGCGCGTGGCGGGGAGCTGCCCGTCGGGACCCGGCGCGGCCGGCCGTGGGACGGCCTGGCGCAGGGCCTCGTCGAGGACCCGCTCGAACTCGGGGTGGTCCTCGGGCAGCAAGTGCGGAGCGCTGTTCATGTGCATCCCCCGATGCTCCGTAGGGCCAAGGCGCCCGCTGGGTGCGGGCAGAGGGCGGAAGCGGAGGAGAGCCTGCTACGGATAAGGCGATGGTAGGCCGGGGACGGCGCAGGGTAACAGGGTGTTTCCGGAAATTGACCGGTCGTACGGTGGGACGCGGCGGCACGTGCGCCCCCCGCACGCCGGGTGGCGCGCCCGTCCGGGCAGGCAGGGAGGGGCGTACGGGCGGCGAGCGCGTGCACGCGCGGGGCGGCGGGGGGATCGCCCGTACGCCGGAGCGGGGGCGGCGTGCGGACATGTGGCGGTGGTACAGGGCCGGGGCGGGTGGCGCCGCGGGCCGCACGGGACCTTGCGGGGTGGCGGCTGCCTGCCGCAGCGTGTGGGCAGTGGAGGGCCTACAGTGCGGCATCGTGGCGCCGCACGGCACGGCGGCAGGGGGCAGCGGGGGTCCAGCGGGGAGGGCGCGAGGCCGGGGTAAGCGTCAGGTAGGGAAGGGCACTTGACGTACCAGCAGCGTCCCCGCCATGGTCACTCCGCCGTCCATCGCGACGGCCAGCCGGTCGGCGTAGATGTGCGGCTCCTCGATCACCGGACGCGGGGTCTCCTCACCGTCCTCGGTTCCGACGTCGCCGAGCAGATACGGGATGGGGCTGTGGCCGTGGACGATACGGGAGCCGCCGAAGGTGTCGAGCAGCTCGCGCGCCGCCTCGGGGCCCGTCTGCTCGTCACGGAAGGCGAAGCGCTTGGTGAACTTGCGGAAGAGGTCCCAGCATTCGTCCGGATCGTTGCGCGTGAGGACCTCGTGGATCGTGTCGTTGACGGCCTCGATCGTGGAGCCGTAGTCGAGGTAGGCGGTGGTGTCGGAGTGCACGAGCAGGTGCTCGTCCTCCTCCACGATCGCGTCGAGCCGGGACATCCACTGGAGGTGGACGTCCTGGAGCCGGTCCATGTCCGCCTTCTGGCCGCCGTTGAGGAGCCAGGCCGCCTGGAAAGTGGCGGTACCCGCTCCGGAGCTGACCGGGGTGTCGCCGAAGCGGCGGGCGCCGAGGAGGAGCAGCTCGTGGTTGCCCATGAGGGCCTTGCAGTAGCCGCCGGCGGCGGCGGCCTCGGCCGAGAGGCGCATGACGAGGTCGATGACCCCGATGCCGTCGGGGCCCCGGTCAGTGAAGTCGCCCAGGAACCAGAGCCGGGCGTTGCCCGCGGCCCAGCGGGCTTCCTCGTCGAGAAGGCCCTGCTCCTGGAGGGCGGCGACGAGTTCGTCGAGATACCCGTGCACGTCGCCGACGACGAAGAGCGGGCCCGGGCCGTCCGCGTGCGCCTGGGGCGCGGCTTCCGGCTGGGAGCCGATGACGGGCAGGTCGCGCTGAGTGGGGGTGTAGTCCTCGTCCACGGGGGCCTCGGGGCCGGCGGACGGGACGGCCTCGGGCGTCGTCGCCGCCTCGGGGGCCTGGCGCTCGGCGTACGCCTGAGCCGCGTCCGCGTACCTGTCGCCCTCGCCCGGATAGGGCTCGGCCCCGTCCGCGAAGGCTTCGGGCTGGGGCATGTAGGCGGGGACGCGGAAGTCGCGCACCGTCGGTGTTCGTTCCGCGGGTCCCTGACCGGCCCCCTGAGTCATTGACCCCTCCACCACGATCGCGCCGCTCCCCACCGCCCGGCCCGCTCGGTCGCAGCGGCCCTCGGTGTCGTGCGCCCATCATAGGAATGCGGTGCGGGGTGTGGGACGCATCAGGGTGGTGAATCCCGCCGCACTCCGCCCCCGGACGGCGTTTTGAGCCGAAATGGCGGGGCGCGGCGCCCGTTCGGCTCCGGAAACGCCGCGACGAGCCGCGGAACCGGTCCCCCGTAGGGAGTACCGGGTGAGGGAGGTGACGGCCCGTGAGGGAAAGGACGGTGAACAGCGAGGCGTGCCGGAACAGCGGCAGGCTGCTCCTGAAGCTCTGCCCCGGGGCCGTCGCGGCTCAGGCGCCGCCGCTTCCTGGTGCTGTGCCGCCTCAGAGGACGGGCTGCTGCGCCTGAGGGCCATGATCGGGCTCTGGGGCCACGTGCGGGGGGTGAGCGACGGACGAAGGCCGGGGGCGGGTCGGCGAAGTCCCGCACAACACCCGCAGCGCCCGGCAGGGGCCCCACCCTCGGAAGGCGAGTACGACACGTCGCTTTGCCGTGGGGCCGCCGGGAGCGGTGGGCTCTGTGAGGCGCTGTGGTCCCGGGCCAGCGGGGCCGCCGAGGGGGCCGACCTCGTGGGCGGCGTCGAGGCGTGGCCTCGGGGTGGTGGTCCGCCCGGAACACCGGGGTCCCGGGGGCGTGCGGTTTTGCAGTGGCCTCGGGGCGGTGCGGCGACTTCCGGAGCGGCGTCCCCACGATGTGGATGCGTGGCGTGACGTCTGCCTGGCCTCCTGATCAGTGGGGTTCCCGGGGCGTGTCCGCGAGGTCCCGTGCGGTGCGGTCGGTGTTCGGCACGTGCGCTCGGTGTGCCGGTTCCAGGTCCTCGTAGTGGCGTCTCGTCGCCGCCTCCGGAACGAAGCGCGGTCCCGAGGGGACATGGCACCAAGATCACCACCGCCCCGGGGCTCCCAAGCCGACCTTTCGAGGCTCTGCTCGGAGGCACCTTCGTGAGGACGCGCGGCCTTCGAGGCTTCGACACCTGCCGGGGCCACGTGGTCCGAGGAGTGTCACACCGTCCCCGGGCCATGTCCTCGAAGCCGCCTCGTCCGTTTCGTGGTCGCGCCCTCTCTGTAGCGACGCGGCCCAGCAAGGCCACCGGCCCGGCGCCGCGCCTTGACGCCACCACCCCAGGCCGCTGCCGGTGGTCAAAGCGAACCCGGGAGCTGCCCCACCTCCCGGGTCCCGTCCCCGAGCTGCGAACCGGGTCGCGTGCCGAGACGCTGTAACCGCCTCGGGGCAGCGGCCCCAGAAGGGCCCCGACCGTGCTCCAGGGGCCTCGGCGTCCGAGGTCGCGGCCCCCGAACCGCCCCCGGCCCCCGTCGCGTCCCGCCGTGCGTCCGTCCGCCCCGCTACCCCCTCCCCTCCCCCGACTCCCGTGGCGGGCTCACCTTCGTGCGAGGAGACCGGCGTTGGGACGAAGTGCGGATGATCAGTTCCGTCGGGATGACGCGTTCCAGCTGGTGCGGTGCGCCGATGCCCTCGATCGCGTCGATGAGGAGCTGGACGACGGCCGTGCCGATGCGGCGCGGCTTGAGCGAGAGCGTCGTGACGGGCGGCTCGGTCGAGGCGTAGACCGTCGACTCGCTGCAACACACGAGGAGGAGGTCCTCGGGAACGCGGAGCCCGTACCTGCGTGCCGCCGCGAGCAGATCCGTGCCGTTGGGGTCGAAGAGACCGTAGACGGCGTCGGGGCGGTCGGGACGGGCCAGGAGCCGGTCGGCGGCGACCGCGCCCGCGCAGGGGTCGTGGGCCGGGTACGACTCCAGGACGGGGTCCTGTCCCACCCGGCGGCACCATTCGAGGTAGGCCGTCGTGGAGAGCCTGGTGTACGTGTCGGTCGTGTTCCCCGTGAGGAGGCCGATCCGGCGAGCCCCCGAGTCCGCGAGGTGGTCGAGTATGCCGAGGACCGCCGCCTCGTGGTCGTTGTCCACCCAAGCCGTCACCGGAAGGGTGCCGTCCGGTCGCCCGTCCGAGACCACCGGAAGCCCCTGCCGCACGAGTTCCGCGACGACCGGGTCGTGGTCGGCCGGGTCGACGACGAGGGTGCCGTCGAGCGCGACGTTGGACCACACGTCCACCGGGCTGAGGCGCGAGGTCGCCGGGAGGATGACGAGGGCGTAACCCCGGTCGAGCGCGGCGGAGGTCGCCGCTCTCGCCATCTCGGCGAAGTAGGCGAATTCCGTGAAGGTGAAAGGTTCATCCCCGTACGTGGTCACGGTCAGGCCGATCAGGCCCGATTTGCCCGTACGGAGGGTGCGTGCCGCCGCCGAGGGGCGGTAGCCGAGTTGCTCGGCCACCTCCCGCACATGGTGGCGGGTGATGTCGGGGAGGCGGCCCTTGCCGTTGAGGGCGTCGGAGACGGTCGTGATCGAGACCCCCGCCGCCGCTGCCACATCTCTGATTCCCGGCCGTCCGGACCGTTTGCCCCTGCGGGGAGTTTCCGCTCGGCTCACCTGTCGCTTCCCTGCTGCTGTCATGGGTTGCCGATAGTAGGGGTCTGTCAGGGGGGTACGGCGGGTGCATATGCAGACCTGTGATGTCACGTTTCTGCAAGGCGACACCCCGTCAAAGCCCTTATATTGCAAGGAACTTAGCCGCTCCCGAGCTGGCTACCCGCCAGTGGGCCGGTGGTACGGCGCCTCTCTGTGCGGGCCGCTCCGGGGGTGCGGCTCACCTGTACGGGCGATGCGCGCCACGGCGCCAGCCAGCGGCGCACGCAGATGAGCGCGCGCCCCTGGCGGTCGCCGCGAAGAAAGCACCGCGGGCGGCTCTGTTCCGGTCTCCCCCGGAGGGCGGCCGACGGCACCTCTCTCGCGAGGCGAGGTGAGGGCGCCCGCGTCAAGGTGAGGGCGCGTGGGTCATTTCATGCGCGGGATACCTACCGGGAGCGCTCTCCACGGTGTCCAATATGCGGACGGGCGCGGCGAGAGCGGCCTGGCGGCGATGGGCGATCCCCGGCCGGCCGGGAGGCTCGAGGGTCCGTTTCCCGGGGCGGCACGGGCCGCGCGGGAATACCGGCACGTACAGAAGGAGGTCCCGCGGTGAGCGGTACGAACCCCAGACTGCGAGCGGTACTGGACGACATCCCGGCCTACGTGCCGGGCAAGGCGGCGACGGGCGGGAACGGCCCGGCGTTCAAGCTGTCCTCCAACGAGAACCCGTACCCGCCGCTCCCCGGGGTGATGGAGAGCGCGCTCACCGCGGCGGGGAAGCTCAACCGCTATCCGGACCTCGCGGCGACGGGCCTCGTGCAGGCTCTGGCGGAACGTTTCTCCGTGCCGGCCTCGCACCTCGCCACCGGTACGGGCTCGGTCGGTGTGGCGCAGCAACTGTTGCAGATCACCGCTCAGGCCGGTGACGAGGTCGTCTACGCCTGGCGCTCCTTCGAGGCTTACCCGATCATCACCCGGATCAGCGGGGCGAAGGCCGTCGAGGTCCCGCTCACGGGCGACGAGGAGCACGACCTCGACGCGATGCTCGCGGCCGTCACCGAACGGACCCGGCTCGTCTTCGTCTGCAACCCCAACAACCCCACGGGGACGGTGGTGCGGAAGGCCGCGCTGGAACGCTTCCTCGACCGGGTGCCCTCCGATGTGCTCGTGGTGCTGGACGAGGCGTACCGGGAGTTCATCCGTGACCCGGAGGTCCCGGACGGGGTCGAGCTGTACCGGGATCGGCCCAACGTGTGCGTCCTGCGCACCTTTTCGAAGGCGTACGGTCTCGCCGGGCTCCGGATCGGGTTCGCGATCGCGCACGAGGCGGTGGCCGCCGCACTCCGCAAGACCGCCGTCCCCTTCGGCGTGAGCCAGCTCGCGCAGGACGCCGCCGTCGCCTCGCTCGCCGCCGAGACCGCGCTCTTGGAGCGCGTGGACGCCCTCGTCGTCGAACGCGCGCGTGTCGCGGGGGAGTTGCGCGCCCAGGGATGGACCGTCCCCGAGACCCAGGCCAACTTCGTCTGGCTCCGGCTCGGCGAGCGCACCCTCGACTTCGCCGCCGCCTGCGAGCGCGCGGGTGTCGTCGTGCGCCCCTTCGTGGGCGAGGGTGTCCGCGTCACCGTGGGGGAGACGGAGGCGAACGACCTCTTCCTGTCGGCTGCGGCGGGTTATCGCAAGGAACTGGGCCTCTGACCGCCTGTTTCGCGCATACGTGACGGAGCCGCCGGGCGCAGAGGGGGCGGGGCCCGTCCCCGGAGGGGCGCGCGGCGGCTCCTTCACGCCCACCCGACGCCGCGCGCCGCGCCGCCCCACCGCCGCGACCGGGCCGCGATGCGATGCCCGCCGGGCGGATGCCGCGCCCCGGCCGCCCGGTGTCGCGCCCGCCCCCTACCCTCGCCCGGGACGCTGCGCCCGTCCGCAGGCCGCGACCGTAGAAGGCCCGCCCGCGACGTCACACCCATCTGCGATGTCCCGCACGCTCGCGACGTCACGGTCCCCCGTGTGGTGAGGCCGTTTGCCGCACGCGAGGCCGGACCGCCCCGCCCCCGGCAGAGGCCCGCTCGTCACGTAGTACGCAGGCGAGGCCGGCACCCCGGCGCATCGGCGAGCCGGACCGGCCTCACCCACGCACTCGCCCCTGATCCGCGCAGAGAGCGCTAGGGCCTGTCTTCAATCTCGCCTCTGCCGCGCGACGCCCGGTACGCACTCTCGCCGCACCGGCCGAAATCCCAAGTACGCCCAGTACGACGGATTCCCATCGGCCCGGCCCCTTCGGCACCGCCCTGCCCTCACCGGCCCCTGCCCTGACCCTTCGGGGCACGGTCCCGCCCCCTGCCCTTTGCCCCGCCCCCTTCCGCCCTTGGCCCGGAGCGGAGGGCTCCGTACCGCTGTAGCGGACGTCACAGCGCCCGGTTTCGTAGGCCCGACGAGGCTCAAAGATGCCCGCAAAACCTCGCAAACCTGACAAAACCAAGCGGACAAACCCCTTAAAACGGCATCCCGCAGGGCTCCCGCCCCGGGGACCCCCTGTTCGCATGAAACGACGGTGGGACATAATGCTTGTGAATGTGAACGCTTTCACAAGCTCGCCCGACTGGGGCCGCTTTGCCCTGGGCGAATGCGGATCAATCGGGAGCCGTGAGAGCGGAATCAGGTTGTGCCCACGGTGTCCACCGCGTGCACAGAGATCAGCGGAGCGAGGAGGATTTCGTGGATCTCGCACTGGCGCCCGAGACGCTGGCCCGTTGGCAGTTCGGCATCACGACCGTCTACCACTTCCTGTTCATACCCCTGACCATCTCGCTCGCCGCGCTCACCGCCGGCCTGGAGACGGCCTGGGTCCGTACCGGCAAGGAGAAGTACCTCAGCGCGACGAAGTTCTGGGGGAAGCTCTTCCTGATCAACATCGCGATGGGGGTCGTCACCGGGATCGTGCAGGAGTTCCAGTTCGGCATGAACTGGTCCGACTACTCGCGGTTCGTCGGTGACGTCTTCGGGGCGCCCCTCGCCTTCGAGGCGCTCATCGCCTTCTTCTTCGAGTCGACCTTCATCGGTCTGTGGATCTTCGGCTGGGACAAGCTGCCGAAGAAGCTGCACCTCGCGACCATCTGGCTGGTGTCGATCGGCACGATCCTCTCCGCGTACTTCATCCTCGCGGCGAACTCCTGGATGCAGCACCCCGTCGGCTACCGCCTGAACAAGGGCACCGGACGCGCCGAACTCACCGACTTCTGGGCCGTGCTGACCCAGGAGATGACCCTCACGCAGATGTTCCACACGCTCGCCGCCTCCTTCCTCACCGGTGGCGCCTTCATCGTGGGCATCGCGGCGTGGCACCTGGGCCGCAAGCGCCGGGCGAAGCACGACAAGCGGCACATCGCCACGATGAAGACCTCGCTGCGGCTCGGTCTCGTCACGCTCGTCGTCGCTGGTCTGCTCACCGCGATCAGCGGGGACTCGCTCGGCAAGGTCATGTTCAAGCAGCAGCCCATGAAGATGGCGGCGGCGGAGGCGCTGTGGGAGGGCCAGGACGCCGCACCGTTCTCGATCTTCGCCTACGGGGACGTGGACAAGGGGCACAACAGCGTCGCCTTCGAAATCCCCGGCATCCTCTCCTTCCTCTCCGACAACGACTTCACCTCGCACGTCCCGGGCATCAACGACACCAACAAGGCCGAGCAGGAGAAGTACGGTCCGGGCGACTACAAGCCGAACATCCCGGTCGCCTTCTGGGGCTTCCGCCTGATGATCGGCTTCGGCATGACCTCCTTCGCCCTCGGCCTCGCGGGTCTGTGGCTGACCAGGAAGAAGTTCATGCTGCCGCACCACCTGCGGGTCGCCGAGGACGAGATCCCGCACCTCGTGCTCTGGCGGGACAAGGTGCTCAGCCCGCGCTTCACCAAGCTCTTCTGGCTCGCCGCGCTCGCCACGATGTGCTTCCCGCTCCTGTCGAACTCGGCAGGGTGGATCTTCACCGAGACGGGCCGCCAGCCCTGGGCGGTGTACGGCCTCTTCAAGACGGCCGACGCGGTCTCGCCGGGCGTCTCGCAGGCCGAGGTGATCATCTCGCTGAGCGCCTTCACGCTCCTGTACGGAGTGCTCGCCGTGATCGAGTCCAAGCTCATGATCACGTACGCGAAGGCGGGCCCGCCCGAGCTGACGGAGGCCGACCTGCATCCGCCGACGCGCATCGGGGGGCGGCCCGGCCCAGCTCGTACGGGCGGAAGCGGCGGCGCGGCGGAGAGCGCGCCGGGAGACGCCCGTGACGCCGATCGCGAGGCCGCGCGGGACGAGGACGATGACGACGCCGACCGGCCGATGGCCTTCTCCTACTGAGCCCGAAGGAGGGAAACGACCATGGAACTCCACGACCTCTGGTTCGTGCTCATCGCCGTCCTGTGGACCGGCTACTTCTTCCTGGAGGGCTTCGACTTCGGCGTCGGCGTCCTGACGAAGCTGCTGGCCAGGGACCGTACCGAGAAGCGCGTCCTCATCAACACCATCGGCCCGGTCTGGGACGGCAACGAGGTCTGGCTGCTCGCGGCGGGCGGCGCCACCTTCGCCGCCTTCCCCGAGTGGTACGCGACGCTCTTCTCCGGCTTCTACCTGCCGCTCCTGGTCATCCTGTTGTGCCTCATCGTGCGCGGCGTCGCCTTCGAGTACCGCCACAAGCGGGACGAGGAGCGCTGGCAGCGCAACTGGGAGCACGCCATCTTCTGGGGCTCCCTGCTGCCGGCCTTCCTGTGGGGCGTCGCCTTCGCGAACATCGTGCGCGGGGTGAAGATCGACCGCGATCTGGAGTACGTGGGCAGCCTCGGCGACCTCCTCAACCCCTACGCGCTGCTCGGCGGGCTCGTCACACTGAGCCTCTTCACCTTCCACGGCACGGTGTTCACGGGGCTCAAGACCGCCGGTGACATCCGGCACCGGGCCCGCGCCCTGGCAGTGCGGCTCGGGCCCGTCACCGCTGTGCTCGCGCTCGGCTTCCTGGTGTGGACCCAGGCGGACAGCGGCAACGGGAAGAGCCTCGTCGCCCTGGTGGTCGCCGTGCTCGCGCTCGTCCTCGCGCTCCTCGCGACCCTGCGCGGGCGGGAGGGCTGGGCCTTCGCCCTCTCCGGGGTGACGATCGCCGTCACGATCGCGATGTTCTTCCTGACCCTCTTCCCGGCGGTCATGCCCTCCTCGCTCAACAGCGACTGGAGCCTCACCGTCGAGAACGCGTCGTCGAGCCCGTACACGCTCCGGATCATGACGTGGTGCGCCGCCGTCGCGACCCCGCTCGTCATGCTCTACCAGGGCTGGACGTACTGGGTCTTCCGCAAGCGCATCGGGACGCAGCACATCGCCCGGGCGCGCTGAGACCGGTGCGGGCCCGTCGGCCGGCGACCCGACGGGCCCGCACCTTCCTCTCGCGGCGCCGATCGCGTACAGCCAGGGCTTCCATACGGCCGAGGCCCCGTACGGGACCCGTGCCAGAGGTCCCGTACGGGCTCCGGGCCCGAGGCCGCCCGCAGCGGAAGAAGTCACCCCGACGCTCTCGCCTCGCTCCACCCCGCTGACCATCCCCCCATCCGCCTCGCTCGCGGAAGGATGTTTCACGTGAAACCTGTAGATCCCCGGCTCCTGCGGTACGCACGCGCCACCCGCTTCTTCCTGGTGGCCGTGGTCGGACTCGGGGTGCTCGGCGCCCTGTTGGTGGTCGCGCAGGCGATGCTCATCGCCGAGGTCGTCGTGGGCGCCTTCCAGCACGGCAGGGACGCGGGCGAACTGCTGCGCCCGCTCCTGCTGCTCGTCGCGGTCGCGGGCGGGCGCGGGCTCATCTCCTGGCTCACCGAGACGACGGCGCACCGCGCGAGCGCGGCGGTGAAGTCCGAACTGCGGCAGCGGGTGCTGAGCAAGGCGGCGGCCCTGGGCCCGGACTGGCTCGAAGGCCGCCGGACCGGCTCGCTCGTGAACCTCGCGACACGCGGTGTCGACGCGCTCGACGACTACTTCTCCCGCTACCTCCCCCAACTGGGACTCGCGGTCGTCGTCCCCCTCGCCGTGCTCGCCCGGATCGTCACGGAGGACTGGGTCTCGGCGGCGATCATCGTCGTCACGATCCCGCTCATCCCGGTCTTCATGATCCTCATCGGCTGGGCGACGCAGAAGCGGATGGACCGCCAGTGGCGGCTGCTCTCGCGCCTGTCGGGGCACTTCCTCGACGTCGTCGAGGGGCTGCCGACGCTCAAGGTCTTCGGCCGCGCGAAGGCGCAGGCCGAGTCGATCCGCCGGATCACGGGCGAGTACCGCCGCGCCACGATGCGCACGCTGCGGATCGCCTTCCTCTCCTCCTTCGCGCTCGAACTCCTCTCGACGCTCTCCGTCGCGCTCGTCGCCGTGACGATCGGCATGCGGCTCGTCCACGGCGACATGGACCTTTACGTGGCGCTCGTCGTGCTCGTCCTGGCTCCCGAGGCGTACCTTCCGCTGCGGCAGGTCGGCACGCAGTACCACGCGGCGGCCGAGGGACTCGCCGCCGCCGAGGAGGTCTTCGAGGTCCTGGAGACGGAGGAACGGACGGCGGGCGACGCGGACGCGCCGGAGGGCGAACTGCTGATCGAGAACCTGACCGTTCGCTACCCGGGTCGCACCGCACCCGCGCTCGAACGGGTCTCGCTGCGGGTGCGCCCGGGGGAGACCGTGGCGCTCGTGGGCCCGAGCGGTGCGGGCAAGTCGACGCTGCTCCAGGCCGTCCTCGGCTTCGCCCGCCCCGACACGGGCCGGGTGACCGTGGGCGGCACGGATCTCGCGGAGATCGACCCCGCCTCCTGGCACGCGCGGATCGCCTGGGTCCCGCAGCGCCCCGCGCTCTTCGCCGGCACGCTCGCGGAGAACGTCCTCCTCGCCCGCCCCGATGCCACCGAGGCCGAGGTCGTACGCGCGCTGTGCGACGCGGGGGCGTGGGACTTCGTACGGGAGCTGCCCGAGGGCGTGCGGACGGTGCTCGGCGAGGACGGCGCGGGGCTCTCGGCGGGACAGCGGCAGCGCCTGGCGCTGGCCCGCGCCTTTCTCGCCGACCGCCCCGTCCTCCTCCTCGACGAGCCGACCGCGGCGCTCGACGGCGCGACCGAGGCGGGCGTCGTCGAGGCCGTGGGGCGCCTCGCGGCGGGCCGCACCGTCCTCCTCGTCGTCCACAGGCCCGCGCTGCTCGCGGTGGCGGACCGGGTGGTGCGGATCGAGGCGCCCGCCAGGGCGGAGACCGCGTCACGGGATGGTGTTCCCGTCGCTGTCGGTTCTGCGGCCGTTTCTGCTGGTACGAGGCCGGAGACGCCGTCCGCGGGGGCCGCCCGGCCCGTGCCGGGGGAGTCCGGGACGCGAACGGGTGGCTCTCCTCTCGCCCGTGTGCGGGCCCTCGGCGGCGCGCACCGGCGGCGGCTCGCGCTCGCGCTGCTGCTCGGGGCGCTCGCACTCGCGTCCGCCGTGGGACTCATGGCGACGTCCGGATGGCTCATCTCGCGGGCCTCGCAGGAACCGCCGGTGCTCTACCTCATGGTGGCCGTCACCGCGACGCGCGCCTTCGGTATCGGGCGGTCCGTCTTCCGGTACGCCGAACGGCTCGTCTCGCACGAGGCGGTGCTGCGGATGCTCGCGGACACACGCGTCGCCGTCTTCCGCGGGCTGGCTCGCCTCTCCCCCGCCGGGCTGCGCGACCGCAGGCGCGGCGACCTGCTCTCGCGGCTCGTCGCTGACGTCGACGCCTTCCAGGACTACTGGCTGCGCTGGCTGCTCCCCGCGGGGGCCGCGTTCCTCGTGAGCGCGGGCGCGGTCGGCTTCACGGCGTGGCTGCTCCCCGAGGCGGGCGCGGTGCTCGCCTCGGGACTGCTGCTCGCGGGCGTCGGCGTCCCGTGGCTCACCGCGCGGCGGGCCCGCGCCACCGAGCGGCGGCTCGCCCCCGCGCGCGGCGTCCTCGCCACGCGCGTCACCGAACTCCTGACCGGTACCGGTGAACTGACCGTCGCGGGCGCGCTGCCGGACCGGCTGCGGGCCACGCGGGCGGCGGACGCCGAACTGACCGGCATCGCGGCGCGCGCGTCCGCCTTCACCGCGCTCGGCGACGGCCTCACGTCGCTCTTCACGGGTCTCACCGTCGCGGGTGCGGCGGCGTGCGGTGCGAGCGCCGTCGTGGACGGGCGGCTCTCCGGGGTGGCCCTCGCCGTGGTCGTCCTCACCCCGCTCGCCGCCTTCGAGGCGGTGCTCGGCCTGCCGCTCGCGGGGCGGCAGCGGCAGCGCGTACGGCGCAGCGCGGAGCGCGTGTACGAGGTCCTGGACGCGCCCGCGGCCGTACGGGAACCCGAGCGGTCGGCCGAGCCGCCCGCCTCGCCCTTCCCGCTGCGGCTCGAAGGAGTGGTGGCGCGCCACCCGGGCGCGGCGAGGCCCGCGCTCGACGGCGTGGACCTGACGCTCGACGCGGGGCGGCGGATCGCCGTCGTCGGGGCTTCCGGCGCGGGCAAGACGACGCTCGCGCACGTCCTGCTCCGCTTCCTCGACGTGGAGAGCGGCGCGTACCGCGTCGGGGAAACGCCCGCCGCGGCCCTCGACGGGGACGCGGTGCGCGAGGTCGTCGGCCTGTGCGCCCAGGACGCGCACGTCTTCGACAGTTCCGTACGCGAGAACCTGCTCCTCGCGCGCAAGGACGCCACCGAGGCCGAGTTGCGGACGGTGCTCTCGCGGGCGCGGCTCCTGGACTGGGTGGACACGCTGCCCCACGGGCTCAGCACGCTCGTCGGGGAGCACGGGGCACGGCTCTCGGGCGGTCAGCGCCAGCGGCTCGCACTCGCGCGCGCCCTTCTCGCCGACTTCCCCGTCCTCGTGCTCGACGAGCCGGCCGAACACCTCGACCTGGAGACCGCCGACGCGCTCACCCGTGACCTGCTCGCCGCGACCGAGGGGCGCACGACGCTCCTCATCACCCACCGCCTGGCGGGCCTCGAAGGCGCGGTGGACGAGGTCGTCGTTCTCGACGAGGGGCGCATCGTGCAGCGCGGCGACATGAGCACGCTGCTCCGCACCCCGGGCCCGCTCCACCGCATGTGGCGCCAGGAGCGGGCGACGGACGCGCTGCGCGGAGCGGTGGGGGTGACACCGGCCGGGGCGGCCCCTGCGGAGGACAGCGCGTCGGCGGAACGGGACACGGTGACTGCCGCGCCCTGAAGGGCGGGCCGTGCGGGGAGGCGGGCGTCTCGCACCGACGCGGGGTGACGATGTTTCACGTGAAACATCGGGGGTGTCCCGGACGAGGGCGATGTTTCACGTGAAACGTGGAGGGCGGTCGGACGCCCAGCGAGCGGGACGTTTCACGTGAAACATGCGGTGAGGCGCTTGAGGGATGTTTCACGTGAAACATCATCAGGCCCCCTCCTCCTCCGTACGGCTCAGTGGGTCCCCCGGGTGTACGCGCTGCGGAGGCGCGCGCTCTTCGCGGCGCCCACGATCCGGGTCATGGCACTCCGATCCGGAACTCCCGCGCCACCGCGTGGCATCCTCGTGGCCTCGGCCCTGTGTCTTCTCCTGCTCGGCGCTCTCGGGCTGACCGGCTCGGCGGCCGGGGCGGATCACACCGAGAACGACGGGCCCGCGACGCCGAGTGCCGAGGTCGCGGTTCTCTACCGCGAGGCGGCCGTGGCGACCGCGAAGTACGAGGAGGGACGGAAGGCCGTCCAAGCGCTGCGGGCGAAGTCGCGGGCCCTGGAGGCGCATCTCACGAAGGAACGCGGACGGCTGCGGCTGTTCCGCGAGGATGTCGGGCGCCTCGCGCGGGCGCAGTACCGGGGCCATGACGACGGTCTCTCGCTCACCGCCAACCTGCTCTTCTCGGATGACCCCGAGACGCTGATGGACAGCGTAGGGCTCGCGGGCATCGGTGATCGGGCGGTGACCCACCTCGTGCAGCGTTCGGCCCGCGCCGAGGACGCCCTGGAGAAGGCGGAGCGGGAGGTGCGGGCGAACCGTCGGGCCGTGGAGGCGCGCACCGCGCACATGGCCGCGCTCAAGAGGCAGGTCGACGCGAAGCTCCACAGCGCGCAGACCCGGCTCCAGGCGCAGGGGGAGAGCGCGGTGCTCGCGGGACGCTGCCGGGGCGCGACCCGGATCAAGCAGGCGGCCTCCGAGTACCCGAAGGGGCGGTGGGTGACGCCCGTGCAGAACTTCGTCCTGTCGGCGGGCTTCGGCGGCTCGGGAAGCCACTGGTCGCAGGGGCATACGGGGCAGGACTTCGCCGTCGGGATCGGCACCCCGGTCCGGGCCGTGGGCGGGGGGCGGGTCGTGCGCGTCTCCTGCGGAGGGCCCTTCGGAATCGAGGTGGTGCTCCAGCACCCCGGCGGCTACTACACGCAGTACGCGCACCTCTCCTCGGTCGCCGTGGACCAGGGCGAGACCGTGCGGACGGGGCAGTGGATCGCCCAGTCCGGCACGACGGGGAACTCGACCGGCCCCCATGTGCACTTCGAGGTGCGGCTGACCCCGGACTACGGCTCGGCGGTCTCGCCGCTGCCGTGGCTGCGGGAGCACGGGGTGCCGGTGGGGTAGTGCCCCTGCCATGTGCGTGAGCATGTGCGGAGGCTGGCCGGCGGGGGCCGCCCAGCCGCCCACGGGGTGGAGCGCTCAGGCCAGCAGGCGTTCGATGACCGCGGCGACGCCGTCCTCCGTGTTCGGGTGCGTGACGGCCGAGGCGGCGAGCCGGACCTCGGGGTGAGCGTTGCCCATCGCCCAGGAGCGGCCGGCCCAGGTCAGCATCTCGATGTCGTTGGGCATGTCCCCGAAGGCGATGACCTCCTCGGGCGCGATGCCCCGTTCCGCGCAGCATTGCGCGAGCGTGCTCGCCTTGGACACCTCGCGTGCGCTGATCTCCAGGAGCGCGGTCGGGCTGGAGCGGGTGACGGTGACGAGGTCGCCGACCGTGTCCCTGGCGAGCCGGAGGAAGGCGTCCGGCGCGAGTTCGGGGTGGTGCGCGAGGAGCTTGAGCACGGGCTCGGACTCCTCGCTGCCGGGCAAGGGCGCGGAGCCGGACCCGAGGAGCATGGTGATCGGGGCGATGCTCGACGCGGGGTCGAGATGGAGGGGCGGATAGCCCGGCTCGTGGTGGATGCCGCCCGTGCGCTCGACGGCGTACTGCGTACCGGGCGCGGCACGTCGCAGCCGCGCGGCGACATCGAGCACCGTGGCGGAGGGCAGCGGCCGGACCCGTACGAAGCGGTAGGGCACGCCGCGTTCCCGGTCGGGGGTGCGCAGATCGACGATCGCGGCGCCGTTGCCGCAGATCGCGAGACCGTGGCCGTCCACGTGCCCGGCGACCACGTCCATCCACCGGGCGGGCCGCCCGGTGACGAAGAAGACGGTGACGCCCGCGCGTTCCGCCGAGGCGAGAGCGGCGAGGGTGCGCGGGGAGACGGTCTTGTCCTCGCGGAGCAGGGTCCCGTCGAGGTCCGTCGCGATGAGGCGAGGTCTGGGGCCGGGCGGGATCTCGGGCCAGGCACGGGCGGAGACGGCGGGCGGCGCGGGACGGGGGGAACTGTCCGCGAGCCGCAGCCGGTTGGTGACGGCGGCCTCCACCGCGGCGGTTTCCTCCGCTTCGGCTTCCTCAGCCGCGCTCGCCTGGCCGTTCGCGCAAGTCGGGAACGCTTCCTCACGGCTGGGCGGCTCGGGGGAGGGCTCCGGGCCGGTGCTCCCGCACACCGGCGCGGCCGGTGGCTCGCCGTTCGGGCGGGCGCCGGACTGCGAAGACCGGGACGGACAGTTCGTGCCGGGCTGGACGGCCGCAGGCCCTGCGGTCGGAGAGGTCGCTGAGGTCACTTCGGCATTGTCGCGCATATGCCAGCACGGGCGTGCGACTTCCCGCACAGATGAGCCATTCGCGCCCCCTAAGAGCGCAATCCTCCTCGCGAACGCATCGGACCGCTAAACAAACCCCCTGTCCTGGACAGACGCCGCTTTCCGGTCAGCCGCTCCCGCGGCGCCCGGGGGCGTACGGCCCGTACGCGCCCCTCCACCGCCCCGCCACCCGTCACCCCGCTCCCCCACACCCGTCCGCGCACCTCCCGCCCCTCACCGCGCCCGAGTGCCCTCTCCCAACCGGGCCGGGCCCCGCCCCGTGCCTCCCGACCTGCACACCGGCCACCCCTCACGCCCCGCCGCTCAGGCCCCTCCGCCTCCTCGCGTGGCCGCCCCCCAGCGACGCGAAGGGCTGCCGTCCGGGCACGGCCTTCGGCCACGGGGAATCGGCCGAAAAGGGGAGCGGGACGGCCGTACACCCGACAACGGCCGGGTGCCCGCACTGAGCCCACAGTCCGTGAACAGTGAGATGCACGCCCCTTGGAGACACGCCGACCGGCACCGCGCAGGCTCCCCGTCGACACTTCCGCTGCGGAGCGCCGCTGCCCCCGAACCCGGCCGGAGCGTGCAGCCCGACGCCGCAGGCCGCCCGACGCCGCACGCCGCCCGACGGCGTGCGACGCCGGCGGCGTGCGGCACCCGACGCCGCATGCCGCCGGATGCCACACGCCGCCCGGCGGCGCTTCCGCACGTGAGAGCGCCCGCACGTCATTCAGTGCGGCCCCGGGCCCTCACCCCAGCTGTGACAGCCCCTCGGTCGCGATGCGTTCGAAGACCGCCTGGTCGGCGGCGAAATCGGAGTCGGCGATCGGCCAGTGGAGTACCAACTCGGTGAATCCGACCTCGCGTTGGCGACCGGCGAAGTCGACGAAGGCGTCGAGCGAGGTGAGTATCGTGGAGCCCTTTCAGCCCGTCGCCCGCCCGGAAACAGCACGGCCCGGCGCGCCCGCCCGCCCGGACAGGCCGGGCGGGCATGGTGGACGCTTCCGACCGCCACCGGTACGGCTCCCGAGCCTCGCCAGTCCCGGGGCCACAAGCGCCTGATGAAGCGTTGGTCTCACACGGGCGAGGAACGAGGTGGAAGCTACTTCTGGTGTTCCGACGCGCTGATAGTCGGGCATCCGGGTATCGGCAATATGACGCGGGCCCTGACCGAGCTCATTGATGCCGGCGACCTCGGACGTATCCTCCTGCCGCTCGACGACGACTAAAACCGCAGGGTGATCACGACGCCGCTACCCTCGCTCCGTGACTGGTCACGTCACCTCCGCACCGGACCGAGGACCAGAAAACGTTCATGACGTCGTCTCCCGACACTGTCCGCGCGCACGCGGCTGCCACTTTCGACATCGATTCCCGGCTGCCCGCGCAGGTCTTCCGCGAGCTGGCTGACGAAGCGGTGGTCTTCGAGTTCGATCTGCTGCTCACACCTGACGCCTGGCCGGCGCTCGCCGCGATGGCCAGGCTGCACGGTGACCGCCAAGTAGACCTCCTTGTGATCGAGGGGGCGTATGTCTCCGGACGGGCGTTGTCGTTCTCCATTGAGGCCACGCCGGACGACTACTGGGCGGAAGTCGGGTTCGACTCGGGCCGGGAAGCGCTGGAATCGATCACCATAGCGGCGCAGACCGTCGCACTGACCGGCTCTTCCGGACGCTGGGGCATCTGGGCCGAGCGGGACCCGGAGATTGCGGTCGTCCGAGGATTCCCGGAAGCGACTGCGCGGCGCGAATGGATTAGCCACTACGGACCGTGCGTCGACATCGCCGACGCCATGGCGTCCTGGATGCGGCTCGCTTTCCGCGACGCGCGTGTTCCAGACGAATACGCCGCCAGGTTGGTCGCCAACTACGGCACCGGCTAGGTGGATAAGGGGCCCGCTCAGAGTCCGCCGCAGCGCTTTCGCAACGATGAGAGGCACTGAATTCCTCGCTTGATTGCAGCGCGCTGCGGCCGCATAGGAGCACGGCCGATCTCCGCACATCGAGCTCGGAGACCTACAGACGCGCACGTCTCGGTTGCGCCGACCCGAGCACTTCCCCGGCGCACCCCCACGACAACGTCACCCCCGCACGCCCATGCCCGTAGTTGTGCACGACCCGCGCCCCGCCCGCCGCCCACGTCTCCTCCACGCGCACGGCGGCGCGGGTCGGCCTTGCTCCGACCCGGTGCTCCAGGACGCGTGCCCCGGCCAGTCGCGGCTCGACCTCCGCGCAGCGGGCGAGAATCCCGGCCGCCGCCTCGTCGCCCCGCGCGAGGCCGCCTTCGCCCTCGACCGCCGTACCGCCCAACACGACTGTCTCCCCGTGCGGGTAGAAGCACAGCAACTCCGGCGAGGTCCCTGTGCCCTCCGAGAAGAACTCCGTCAGGCCCGGGTTCCCGACCACGACGTGTTGACCGCGAATCGGTCCCAACCCAGGGTCCCGGGCCAGCTCCCGTGCCCCCATCCCCGAGCAGTTCACGAGCACGTCAGCCGGCCCCGCCTCCGCGGGCGAGGTCACGTGCCGCTGCTCGACCGTCCCTCCGGCCGCGTCCAGCAGGCGCAGCAAGTACCGCAGGTAGACGGGCATGTCGATCAGCGGGACGGTGAACCGGTACCCGGCCGTGAACCCCGGTGGCAGCTCGGCCGCCTCGCACGGGCGGTAGTCCGGCAGTGTCGTCGCCCACTCCGGTGGAGCCTCCGCCGTACGGGATGCCTCGACGCCGCTCGTCAGACGTACGCCCGTCGCCGGGTCGCCCGCCAGATCCCGGAAGACCTCCAGCGACCGTCGGCTCCACTCGTCCACCTTGGCCTTCGGCTCGACCAGGTACGGGCCCCACATCGCGCCCGCCGCCAGCGACGTGACCCCCGGGATCTGCTCGGCCACCACGTGCACCGCCAGTCCCGCCTCCGCGAGAACGACCGCGGTGGTGAGCCCAGCGACGCCCGCTCCGACAACGACGACGCGCCTGCGTTGTGTCACGTCTACGGCTCCCCAAGCTCTGCGGATTCCGGCCCGGCGCCGCATCTCACGCCCCCTCGGAGTACACCGGGTTGAATCCATTCTCCGCCGGTCTGCCCGGCCTGGGTGTTCTCCCGCAGCCATGCCGGCCTCCGCAACGCCACCGCCGCCCGCATCGTCGAGCGAGTCCAGGCTGCCCGAGTTCACAACACCAGCCCCACCACGCCGTCCACGCACCCGCACCCGCCGTGGCGACCGGCGCCGAGGACCGCCAGCGTCCCGGCACGTCGATGCCGAGAGCCAAGGGAAGCGACTGAATTCCCGAGCGCGCCCGGCGAAAGGGCTTGAGGGCGCCCGCCCCCACCTACCGCGCGGTGACCGACCATCCGTGGCGAGAGAAGGAGGGACCTCCTTCGTGGTAGGCGGCCAGTGCCTGCGCGGAGGTCGGGAACGCCGGTTCGGGGAGGTGGTCCGCCGCCACCCACCGGGCGGCCACGTGCTTGTCCGGCTCGGTGTTGATCAGTTCGCCGGTCCACTTGTCGGTGGCGAAGACGAAGAGGACGAACTGGCCGGCCTGGTCAAAGCCCTGCTCTACGTGAATGACCTGGACGAGTACGAGATCGGGCGGGTCGACGAGCAGGCCGGTCTCCTCCTCAAGTTCGCGCGCGGCGGCCTCGTCCAAGGCTTCACCGGGCTCGGCCTTGCCGCCGGGGAGGGTCCAGGCGGGCTGCGGAGACCAGTTGCGGGCGGCGTAGAGCACAGCGGCGATCGTGCGGTTGTTCCGGTCGTGGACGATCACGCTGACCACGTTGCGGCTGTTCATGACGTTGGTGGTCACGGTGCCACTCCTTGGTGAAGTGCCTGAGGATTCCGGTGATCCGGGGAACTGAGACTGGCTCCGCGGCTAGGACAGCCTGGTCGCTCGGCGCCCGAGCGTGAGCCGGGCGGCGTCGGTGCGCGAGAAGACGAGGTCGGTCATGTGCTTCGGGGGTTCGGTGCACCGGACGGGCGACTTCGGTCGGCGCATGGCTCGGGGGTACGTGGCCGGGTCGTAGTCGTTGGTGAGCGTGTATGGGTGGAAGCCGTGCTCGCGCAGGGCGTCGATGATGCCGGTGGCGCTCTCGCCCTGCCTGGCCAGGAGCTTGGGGGTGACTTCCACGACCAGCTCCACATCCTCACGAAGATGGGGCAGTGCGGGCCGCAGCCCCCTGACCGCCGCTGCCTCGGCGCCCTCGACGTCGATCTTGATGACTCGGGCGGTGGCGAGTTCGGTCTGGTCGAGGAGTTCGGTGAGCGGTGCGGCCGGCACGTTGAAGGTGGAGTGGAAGTGGCGGGGCCGGGTGGCGGTGGTGTGGCCGAGGTTGGCCGGGTCCTCCAGGTACAGGGTCAGCGTGCCGGTGTGGTCGGAGGCGGCGGCGCGGACGGGGCGGATGTTGGTCCGGTGGTTGGCGGTGGCCGCACTGGTGAGGTCGTCGTGGAACTGCGGGGTGGGCTCGATGGCGACGACCCGGCCGGTCGGTCCGACCGCGTGGGAGGCCAGGAGGCTGAACGCGCCGCGGTGAGCCCCGACGTCGATGAAGGTGTCCCCGGGCCGCAGGCGGTCGCGCAGAAATGTGCTCAGGTTCGGCTCCCACTCGCCGAAGAGGTACTGGTAGCGCTGGATGACGTCGCTGGTGGTGACGGTGATCAGGTCACCCGAGCGCAACCGGGCCTTGGTGTCGAGCGGACGGGTTCGCAGGTGGTCGTCGAGGAAGCGGTCGACGAGCTGGGCCTTACCGATCGTTCCGGGAGTGTGGCGGACGTAGGCCCGCAGGAGGCGGGCGAGTGCGGAGGAGGGCACGCGTGTGCTCCTTCAGGTGGCGGAGAGGGCGGAAGGCGGTTCCTGAGTAGGCCGTGGTGGCAGACTTGCTGGTGACCATGGGTGGTGGTGAAGGGAGTTGTCGGTGACCGAGAGTGCTCCGGTGGTGTTCCTGCTGGTGGGGATCACCGGTTCGGGGAAGACGACCTACGCCCGGCGGGAGCTGGAGCCGCAGGGGGCGGTTCGGCTGTCGGTGGACGAGGTCGTCCACGAGCGGCACGGCCGGTACGGCGTCGACTACCCGGAGAACACCTACTTCGAGAAGGAGGCCCCGGTCGTCGCAGAACTACACTCCCGGCTGGTCGAGTTGGTCTCCGAGGGCCGGGACGTGGTGTGGGACCACGGGCTGTGGCCGCGCAAGGACCGCGACACGATGAAGGAGCTGGTGGAGTCGGCCGGCGGTCGGTGGCGCCTGCTGTACTTCCCGGTCGAGCGGGACGAACTGCTGCGCAGGCTGGCCGAGCGCAACCAGCGGGGGGACGCGAACGCGCTGATCGTGACCCCCGAGGCGCTGGACGACTTCTTCGCCCGCTTCGAGGCGCCTCACGGCGAGGGCGAGGAGATCGTGGAGCCGGGCCGGCTCTGACGGGGCGGTCGCCAGGCGGTGGCGATACGGGCGGCTTCGGTGGCCCAGCCGTGGGGCATCCGCTCCAGGGTGACGTGGCGGAAGCCGAGGCGGGGGTCGGAGACGTCGATGCGCCTGTTGTGGCGGTCGACGTGCTCCAGCAGGCGGCCGGCCTCGTCCCGGACGGCGGGGCTCTGCTCGCTCCATGCGCCGGAGGCGAAGCGGTCGACGCGGCGGCGGAGGTCGTCCAGAACACCGGAGCGCCACTTGAAGTGGTGGACGCAGGCGAGGGCCTGCGGGTCGGGCTTGCGGCCGGGTGCGCGGTGGTTGCCGGAGGCGACGGTGACGTCCGAGAGGGCGAGGACGATCTTGCGGGGGTCGCCTCGCAGGAGACGGTGGGTGAGGTGGCCGCCGAGCGGAAAGGTGCGGTCGAGCCCACTCTCGGGACGCCAGAGGGCGAGTCTGCCGTCCGCGCTGACACGGTCGAGCATCAGGCCGCCCACAACCGCCCGGCCGTTCTCCTCGGCATCCGCCGCCACGTCGTTGAGCGTGGCCGGGTAGGTCTGGAACTCGTCGGAGTCGGCGAGCAGGTGCCAGCCGGGGCCTGCCTGCTCGCGCAGAGCGTCGCGCAGTTCGGTGTTGGTGTGCTCGTGCCACGGCCCGGTGCTGACCAGGCTTGTGGGTAGGCCGAGTTCCCGGGCGGTGTCCAGCAGTTGGCGACGCCAGGCGTCAGGGACGTGCTCGGCGAAGTGGAAGGCGAGGTGGAAGCGCTCGACGCCGAGCCCACGGTAGTGGGCGGTCCAGGCGTTCAGCAGAGCCGGTTCGACCGCGCCGATCACGGCGACCAGCGCGGGGGCTGCGGGCATCATCGGTGCTCCTTGATCAGCTCGGTGTAGGTGTCGATGAGGTAGGCGGCCTGCTCGGTTGCCGACGGCATGTCCACTGCCGTGGGGGCCTTCAGTCCCGGCCGCTCCGGCGGCCCGTCCGCCAGAGCGTCGAGCGCAGCGGCAAGGGCACACGGGTCGCCGGCCGGGACCACCCGGGCCCAGCGCTGCCCGGCCAGCCGCTCGGTCAGGTCCGGGTCGTGGTCGGAGACGATCAGCGGGACACGGAGCCGGGCGGCGTCCATGACCAGGCCGGACTCCTTGCCCGTACCGGGACACCGGGCCACTACGGCGGCGTCGGCGGCGGCGTAGACCAGCCGGAGTACGTCTTCGCCGACCGGGCCGGGCACGGTGTGCACCCGTACGCGGGGCAGGCGGTGCCACCGTTCGAGTACCGCGTCGTCCAGCGGAGTGCCGCAGACAAGGACGTGCAGCGGCTCGGTGAGACGGGCCAGGGCCGCGTCGATGGTGGCGATGTCCTTGTAGGGCCACCAGCCGCCGATCAGGCAGACCGCCGCTGCCGAGGAGGAGATGGTGAAGGCGGCGCGGGCTCCGTCGCGTTCGGCGGCGGTGAGGGGCTGGCCGTCGTCGACCGCGAACACCCGTACCCGCCCCGGGAGATGGGGGAAGAACGGGGAGAGCCGGTCGCGGACGGCGGTGGTCGGGTAGAGGGCGATCACGCGCTTCTCGCTCCGCCGGGCGAGCCGGCCGAGCAGCCGGACCGGCGAGTCTTCGGTGGTGACCAGCTCGTGCACGAACCGCAGGTGCGGGGTGCCACCGAGGAGAGCGGCCAGGCCGTGCAGGGCTTCGCTCGCGCTGAGGATCACCACGGCCGCCGGCTGAGAAGCCAGGCGGCGGGCGGTGCGCAGGCATCCGGCTTCGGTGAGGCAGCGCGCGACCAGGGTGATTTGGTGCGGGAGCCGACGGAGCGGCAACGGCCAGCGCCGTGAGCGGAAGGCGCGCTTGCCGACGGTTGAAAGGCGCTCCGCCGCGCGCGCTGCGGCCAGCAAAGTCTTCGCCGCCGGGCCCACCGGCCGCGTGGCGACGCGGGCGCCGGACGGGAGCAGCGGCCCGGGTCCGTCGGCGATCCCCTGCGGGGTGATGACCACGGCACCCGGACGGGCGGCGGCGAGCGCCGTCAGCGTGCGCTGGTGGTGCCCGCCGCCGAGGTGCGCCAGCGGCTCGATCAGGACCAGTGGGCCCGTACTCATCCGGCGACCGCCTGCTCGCCGTGCAGCGCGATGAAGTGCCGGTGCAGCGTGAGCGGGTCGTTGAGCGCCTCGAAGCGCTCGGGGTCACGAGCCGCAGTACGAGCGAAGTCGATGCCGTCGCGGGCCCCGGCTGCCGCGTAGTCGGCGAAGTCGCCGTCCTTGCCGGCCGTCCACGCCTCGATACGTTCCTGGGCGGAGGAGTCGGTCATGCCGTACTCGCTGCCGCGCGCGAGCATCGCGCACTCCCGGAAGCCCGCCTTCCAGGCATGGAACGGGGTTTGGTTGAAGAGGGTGACTCCGGCGCTGTGCGGGCTGAACTCGACCCGGCCGGGCAACGCCGCCAGTACGTCGACGGCCTGGCCCATCTCCCGCAGTGCGCTGGTGCGGATGAGCTTGAGACCGCCGTAGCCGTAGGTGAGGCCGTTGACCGGGTTCACGGCCTGCCAGACCCGCATCGACACGCCCGCTGCCAGCGGCTCCACCGCGTCGGCAGAAAAGGCGGGGTCGATGGCGAAGTCGCCGTCGGCGAGGAAGAACTGCTCGGTATCGGTGAGTTCGGCGGTGAGCCGGTAGGCGCGACGCATCCCGCGCACCCCGTGCAGGCGCTTGACGGTTCCGCCCAGCACACGGGCCAGGCGGGTGTGCAGGGAGTCGGCCAGCGGCTCGTCGTAGGAAAGCAGGACCGCGTCGAAGCCGGTCACTTGATCGCCTCCAGGTAGCGGGCGGCCACCGCGGCGGGAGCCAGGTCACTGGTGGAGGCGTGCGCGCGCTTGGCGTGCACCAGGTAGAAGTCCCGGTCGGTGGCGAGGCGTTCGGCGATGCGGACGGCCTGGTCGTCCGTGTCGAACACCAGCTCCGGGTCGAGGTGCTCGGCCAGCCAGCCGATGCGAGGGCCGATCACGGGCAGGCCCATCGCCTGGCAGTCGATGACCGACATGGACCAGGGGCAGCCGGGCCGGAACGGCGCGATGCCGAAGTGAGCGCCGGCCAGCAGGTTGCGGTAACGGATGCGGTCGCCGCGGTCGGAGGCGATGGCAACGCCGTCCATCGAGGCAAGCTCCTCCAGGTTCCGCTCGGGGCTGGGGTCCAGCCGGACCCGCTTGGCGCTACGGGTGCCGAACAGGTCCATCACAGTGAGCCGCACCGGGGCCTCGGCGACGAGGCGGCGGGCGAGCCGGGTGAAGCGGGCGGTGCCGTAGTGGGCGTACAGGCGGTGGTTGTAGATGCCGACAGCCCGGCCGTCCGGCGGGGTGATCTCGGCGGGGTCGCGGACCAGGCGCACGTCCCTGGGCGCGGGGACCACATGCAACTTGTCGCTGATCTCGATACCGGTGCGGGTGGCGGCAGCGGCAGTCCAGGAGGCGGCGGTGCCGGAGTGGACGAGGACGCGGTCGCAGGCCGCGAGACCGGCGGCGAAGGCCAGCAGCACGCTGCGGCCCAGCCCACCGTCGTCCATCGCGGGGTCCGGCACCAGCCGGCCGGTGTCGCTGAAGGAGAACGGCAGGTAGTGGCAGTAACCGGCGATCCTCGCGTCCACTCCGGCTTCCAGGAGCGCGGCACGGATCGCGGGGGCGGCCTCGATCTGGTTGGCCACGACCACCTCAGGCTGCTCGCGACGGAACAGCCGGACCAAGGCGCCGACGCTCGGGTCGAAGCGGGCCCGGTACTTGGTCGACGGCGACGTGATCTGCACGAACTCCACGCGGCCGCCACCGGCCGGCACGGGAGCGGCCACGGTGACCTCGACCCCGGCGTCGACCAAGGCCGGGGCCAGCATGTCGGCGAAGGTATAGCCGGAATCGGCAGTGAGCTGACTGGAGTTGGAGACGTTGAGCAAGTACAGCAGGCGCATCGCTTGAGCCTTCCTTCTCTCGGCCCGGGTGGAGACCCGGGCTGGCAGAAGAAGGAAACCGGCGACCAGGAGCGTGACAGAATGATGAATCGAGATCACTCACGGTTCATTCATCTCATCCAGCAGTCGGGGCGGGGGCCTTGATGGACGAGCGCGACGACAGCCCGACCGTCGAACAAGCCGCCGAGGCGTTCGCAGCGGAGCTCGCGTACTGGCGCGAGGTGCGCGGTCTGTCCAAGCGCGGGCTCGCCCTCAAGATGGGCTTCGACCCGTCGTACGTGAGCCACGTGGAATCCGGCCGGCACAAGCCGACCGGAGACTTCGCGCGTCGCTCGGAGGAGACCCTCAACGCGGGCAAGGCCCTCTGGAAGCGCTGGCTGGACTACGAGGCCGCCAAGAACCGAACGGCCCCGGCGGCGGCTCCACCCGCCCCACGCCGCCCCGAGCAGCCTTACGCGACGGGCTCAGCGATCATCGTGGCACACGACGGCGCCCGCCTGGACTTCGACGGCACCCACTACCGGCTGACAATGCGCCGACTGTTGCGGAACACCGGCAGCGAGCCGATCACCCGCTACCTGATCCGCATCAGCGTCGACCGCTACCCCGGCGAGCCCGAGCGCTCCAACGCCCACTACCGCGAACACCCGCTCACCTGGGACGAACTCGCGCTGACCGCGACATGCCACGGGGAGACGATGAAGTGGCAGACAAAGCACGATCGCGACGCGTTCAAGGAAGTGTGGCTGCTGTTCGAGAACGAGCAAGGCCGCTTCCCGCTCTACCCGGGTGAGGAGGTCTGGATCGAGTACGCCTACTCGGTCGGCGAGGAGAAGTGGGGCCGCTGGTTCCAGCGCGCGGTCCGCCTGCCCACCGAGCACCTCGAAGTCGAACTTGCCTTCCCCGCCGACCTCGACCCAGCCGTATGGGGCACGGAGTCATCGATGACGGCCGAGGCCGCGCCGCTGCGGACCGCCCCGATCCGGCGGGAGGAGGAGGGAATGCGCGTCTTCTCCTGGAGCACGTCCACGCCGGCCCTCCACGCTCGGTACCGTCTGGAGTGGCGGTTCCGGGCCGGACCCGAACGCCCAACGACACAAAGAGAGATCAGGTGATCCAGGTGCGGCCCAGCCTGCAGATGCGTGACCTCGGCGTCGTCCAAGAGGGCGCCCCCATCCTCGCCGAGCCCGCCCGACCGTTCGACCTGCCCGCCGAGCGCGAGGCCGCCGAGGAAGTCGTCGAGAAGCTGTTCACCGCGATGGAGCGCATCGGCCAAGTCCACCCCTTCGCCAAGGGCATGGGCCTCGCGGCACCGCAGATCGGTATCAGCCGGGCCGCTGCCATCGTCCGGCCCGCTGCCCCGGACGCTCCGGCGATCGTCCTGCTCAACCCGCGGATCACCGACCGCTCCGACGAGACGGACGAGAAGTTCGAGGGCTGCCTGTCCTTCTTCGACGTGCGGGGTATGGTCCCCCGCCCGCTGTGGATCACCGTGGAGGCCAGCACACTGGACGGCCAAGTGGCCACCACCACCTACGAACGCGGAATCGCCCGCCTGATCCACCACGAGATCGATCACCTTGATGGCCTGCTCTACACCGCTCGTATGGCAGCGGGCGTCGAGCCCATCCCCGTCGAGAAGTACCGGCAGACGGGAAGGGCGTGGGCATACGAGCGGTGAAAGTCGGCACGGCGCGTTCAGCCGCAAGTGCGGGTGCCGGCCCGCGCGCGAGCCGCGGAGCTGGGACGGCTCGGTCCCCGGCGTAGGCTCGGCCGCATGAGCATGCGCCTGAGCACCGTGATCCTCCCTGTCGACCGCTGGCACGAGGGAGGCCGCGCGAAGTGGCAGCGCGCGGAAGAGCTCGGCTTCCACACGGCGTACACCTACGACCACCTCTCGTGGCGCACCTTCCGCGACGGCCCCTGGTTCGGCGCCCTGCCCACTCTCACCGCCGCCGCCACCGCCACGGATCGCCTGCGCTTGGGCACCCTCGTCACGTCACCAAATTTCCGCCACCCCGTGACGCTCGCCAAGGAGCTGATCTCGCTCGACGACATCTCCGGCGGCCGGGTCACCCTCGGCATCGGAGCGGGTGGCAACGGCTTCGACGCCACGGCGCTCGGCCAGGAGCCGTGGACGCCGAAGGAGCGCGCTGACCGTTTCGGCGAGTTCGTACCGCTGCTCGACCGCCTGCTCACCGAGGACGCGGTGACGGACCGGGGCACGTTCTACTCGGCCGAGGAGGCCCGCAACATCCCCGGCTGCGTCCAGCGCCCCCGCTTGCCCTTCGCGGTCGCGACAACCGGCCCACGCGGCCTGAAGCTGGCCGCCCGCCACGGCCAGGCATGGGTCACGACCGGCGACCCGAAGCTCTACGAGGAGGGCACACCGGAGCAGTCGCGGGAGGCCCTCCGCGGCCAGATCGCCCGCCTCGGCGCGGCGTGCGAGGCCGCAGGCCGCGACGTCGCCGCCCTCGACAAGATCCTCCTCCACGGCTTCACCCCCGACCGCAACGGACCGCTGGCCTCGCTCGACGCGTTCGTCGATTTCGCGGGCCGCCACCAGGAACTCGGCTTCACGGAGATCGCCATCCACTGGCCGATCCCGGACTCGGACTTCGCTGTGGATCTGGCGGTCTTCGAGCGGATCGCTACTGAGGCCATCGGGCTTCTTAGCTGAGGACACGATGGCGCGCTCGTCTGACCTACACACCGTCGAACGTCGGCTGAGTCCAAGGTTGGTCAGGCGGCGGACCCTGGGCCCCCAGTAGGTCTGCAATCTGCTCGGCCTCGTCATCCGAGAGCGGCAACAACATACGGACCGTCGTGCCAAATAGTGTGTCGAGACGTACCTGCGTGCGTGCACCGCGCGCACTGGCCGTCCGAGTCCCAAAGGCGCATTGCAGTGTCACACCGGAGGCGACTTTCGCGTCAGCCTCAATTACGCCTTCCGCCTGCCCAAGAGCACTGCTGATTCCGTCAAGTTGCACGTCCCGGGAAATGTCGTCTCCCGGACCGCCATACCCCACGTGGCGATCGGTGACCACCATACTCAGGGAAGTGAGCGGGATGTTGAATCGAGCGGCGCGAGCTCTAATTTCGTTTAGAAGGGGAAGGTCGTGCTCCTCCGCTGTTGGCAGTTGGCGCCTGGATTGAGCAGCCATGACCTGGAAGCCCGGGGCCTGCAGGATCAGTCGACCTGCCCTGATCCCCCACCGCCATGGGCCTGCATCTGAAGGAGCCGACTCGGGCATAATCATGCAGACACGACTTGTCCACGATTGAATTGCCTGCCGCATCAGGTGCTGCAGGTTCTCCGAGTCGGAAACGGCTGTCCGTAGCAGCGTGGGGAGGCTTAGCATGCGGACCACGCGATTCCAGAATCGCGTGTCCGGAATCGCTTCGGACTCCAGCAAATACGTCAGCGCTGTCTCGTCAAGCTGGCCGAGGAGCCTCTGCGGACCAGGGAAACTGGCAAGGCTGGCCCCACCACCCTGCCAGAGCGCGGCTAGGAAGGCCGCCATACGGTCAGAGACGTCAACGGTCATCTGGCCTGTAAGGGCATCAATAGCCTCACGAGTTGGCTCTGTGTCTCCTGTGCGTGCCGCCTCGGCACCCCTAGCAACAGTGGCAACAAACCGCTCGGTTTCAGGACCGTCGAGCTTGCCTCGCCCGCCTTCGAGTACGGACCGCGACACCAGTTGGGGGAGGTTCGGACGCTCAACCTGTGGCTGGAGAGCATCGAGTGCCGGGGTGTCAAGTAGTAGTTTCGGGTCTATCGCTCGGCGGAGAGATGATTCCACTGAAGCGCGCTGAGCTGGAAATCGCCCAAGAGTCAGCAATACAGGGCTCTCGGTCGCTGGGAGGCGCTCCAAGTCATCTTGCAACTCATGCTCGTTTGCAGTGGTCCGCAGATAGATAAACCTTCGCGGGGTGCGTGGCTGAGTAGGCCACTGCACAACCATGTCGGGCACATGTGTGTGATTAAAAAATTCAGTCAAGGTGACTGTGGCGTGCGGATCCAATCTCCTGAAGTGGTTAGCCACCGCGCTTTTGACCCCGTCGACCATGATGCGGTCGTTAGGTTGATCCATGGCCTGCGCGATCAATTGCTCAACGACGTTCACCATGAGCCATCCCCCCTGCGTGTGAGCTCACCCGCCACGATGGCTTCCCAATCCTTGAGCGGCACAAGCGTCTCCTGCTTGTCCGAGAGCACGATCAGCCAAAGCCTTTCGGCGACAGATTGCGCGAGAGCACGATCGAGCTTCCCTTTGGCCTGATCGAGATCGGTGGTGCCAAAAATGCGTTCGCAATTTTGTAGAACGGCGGACTCCACCAGTGTCGACGACTGCAGTGTGGCCCAAGAATTCGCGCGAAATGGTGCCCAGGTGATCCACATAAAGTGATCGCTTAGGTGATGTCCGGCCTGAGCGGCGACATAGCACTTAGCGAGGAAGGCGTCGTACTGAACTCCCTGATCGCCAGGCTGGCTGTAGTTCTTAATCTCCGCGCAGAAGGCGTCGTGATCATAAGGCTCGCCGCGCATGGCTCCTCCCAGGTCGAAGGAGAACGTTTGACCTCCATGCGGCCACGGCACGGTTAGACGGCGCCCACAGGACGGGGAGTCCGTGTTTGCGTAGGCGGTACGAATGCGCATGGTGCTCTCGAGCCACTGCTTGGCTCTACGTGCTCCCGAAAAGCCCTTGAGCTGGGCATCCTCACCAACTACCACGCTTAACACCCTAGGACGATGACCACACCGTTGTCTCGCGATTGCGTGATTCGGGCCGCCTCTGCCGTGCATGGGGTCAGCTGTGGCCAAACACAGCAGCTCACCCCGTGATAGGTGAACGAGCCTTGACCGACGTGACGAGCGTTCCCAGGCGCAGCCTGGTTGTGGCTGTGGCGGCGGCCGTGAGGGTGGGGAGGGCGGCGAACCAGGGGCCGTCGCGGAAGGTGCGCCAGGAGAGGTGGTCGTAGGTGTACGCGGTGTGGAAGCCGAGGTCTTCGGCACGCGTCCACTGGGCGCGGCCTCCTTCCGACCAGCGGTTCACGGGGAGGATGACAGTACTCAGACGCATGAGAGGACTTTACGAGGTGGACCGTGCGCCTGTCCGCACTCTTGTGTGAGGCCCGTCCCCACGGTTGCCCTGATCGCTCGGCCTCCTCGCGTGCCGCGATGTTTCACGTGGAACATCGCGCGCGACAGTCCGCCGCGGCTCAACCCCGCAGGCCCTCCCTGATCCCCGCTTCCCGCGCCGCCCGCACCACGTGGGCGAGCAGCACCGCCGTCGTCACCGGGCCCACGCCGCCGGGAACGGGGCTGAGCGCTCCGGCGACGCGTGCCGCGCCGGGGGCGACATCGCCCGTGAGGCCGCCGTCCGGGGTCGGGTTGGTGCCGACGTCGATCACGATCGCGCCGGGGCGTACGTGCTCCGCCGTGAGGAGACCCGGCTGCCCCGCGGCGGCGATCAGGATGTCCGCCTCACGCGTGACCTCGGGCAGGTCACGTGTGCGCGAGTGGCACACCGTCACGGTCGCGTCGCGCGCGAGGAGCAGGTGCGCGAGCGGTTTGCCGACGACCGTGGAACGCCCCACGACGACCGCCCGCGCCCCGCGCAGCGGGATCTCGTAGTGGTCGAGCAGTGCGATCACGGCCTCGGCGGTCGCGGGCGCGAAGGCCGCCAGCCCGGCGGCGAGACGGCCGAGCGACAGCGGGTTCGCGCCGTCGATGTCCTTCGCCGGCGGCACCGCCTCGGCGAGCGCCCGCGCGTCGACGCCCGCGGGCAGCGGGGTCTGGAGGATCACGCCGTCCACGGAGGTGTCCTCGCCGAGTCCGCGTAGCGCGTCCCGTACCTCCTCCGTGCTCGCCCGGGGACCGAGGTGGACGACCTCGTGGAGCAGCCCGGACTTCCCGGCCGCCGAGACCAGGGAGCGCACGTACCAGGCGCTCGACTCGTCGTCGGTCGCCGTCACGACGGCGAGCTTCGGCACTCTCCCGGCCTCGGGCGCGGCCTCGACGGCGGCGCGCGTCCCTTCGCGCAGCGAGGCGGCGAGCGCCTTCCCCGACAGAGAGCGGGCGCCTTCGCCGCTCTCGGTACCGGCCGGGTTCAGTGGGGCGTTCATGAAGGCTCCTCGGTGCGGGGAGGGGGGTGGCGCGGTGGGGCTTGGGCGGCGCGGGCAGATGCGGAGGGTGGGGCGGGCGTCGGGCAGGCGCGGAGGGCGGCGCCCGTGGCGGTATGTACGGGGAGCGGTCCCGCTCAGGGCCGCAGCCGGTTCCGGACCTCGGCTGTGACCGCCTCGGCGCGGGCGAGGAGAGGGCCGGTGCGCCCGAGGGTCGCGGTGAGGCGCTCGCGGGCCTCCGCGTCCTTGATACCGCCGAGGTTGACCTCGACGTTGACGCGCGCGGTGCTCGCGGCGGCGCGCGCGGCTTCGGCCGCGGCGGCGACATCGGTGACGACGTTCGGGTTGCCCACCGGCAGCAGCTCTTCCGCGAGGCTGATGATCCGCTCCGTCAGGGACAGGAGTGTGGCCGGGGGAGTCGCCGCGCCGAGCAGCGCCGCCGCGATGGCGCCGGAGCGGGCGGACTTCTCCGCGGGCGTGTTCTTCGGGAGCCGGTAGGCGTCCGTCACGGCGGTGAAGGCGGCGGCGTCCTCGTCGGCGAGGGTCAGCGCGCGCTCGCGCAGGTCGTCGGCCTCCGTGGTGATCCGCGCGATGGCCTCGGCGTGCGCCGCGTAGGCGGGGCCCGTCGAGTAGCGCGCCACCATGGCGACGAGCGCCGCGCCCTGCGCCGCGTGCACGGCCGCCGCCGCGCCGCCGCCGGGGGCCGGCTCGCGCGCGGCGAGCCGGCCGAGGTAAGCGTCGAGCGGCGTGGTGCGCACGGCGGGCACGGGCGTGGGGGCGTGGGTTCCTGGCGACTCGCTCATGCGGTGATTCTCCCGTGCGGGACGGCTGCTTCAGGCGCTTTCCGGACCGTTTCGGCCGACGAGGGCAACGGCTGACCGGGACTCAGCCCGACCGCGCGTCCGGGAAGCGCAGGTAGCCGGGTGGGACGTGCGCGGTGAGCCAGACGCCGTTGCCCGAGCGCAGGAACGTGGCCCCGTCCTCGTGCAACCGCCCCGCGCTCACCGTGAGGACGACGGGCCTGCCGCGCCGTGCCCCGACGCGGCGCGCGGTCGCGCGGTCCGCGGAGAGGTGCACGTGGTGCCGCGTCATGGGGCGCAGACCTTCCGCCCTTATCGCGGCGAGTGCGGCGGGCCGGGTGCCGTGGAAGAGGTACGGCGGCGGCGCGAGCGGTACGAGACCGAGGTCGACGGGGACCGAGTGGCCCTGCTGGGCGCGGATGCGGTCGCCCTCGACGGCGAAGCGGCGCTTGTCGTTGCCCGCGACGACCCGGGCCAGATCCGTGCGCGTCGCGGGCAGGCTGTGGCGCGCCGCGGCGTCCAGGAGCGGGCCGATGGCGGTCCATCCGGCCTCGTCGAGCGTGATGCCGATGCGGTCCGGCGCGTGGCGCAGGTGGCGGGAGAGGAAGCGGGAAAGGGCGACGAGACCGCGGTCGAGGGCGTCCTCGGGCACGCCTTCACTGGCGGGCCCTGTCGTGCCCGTCTTCGGCGATTCGTTCGGTAAGCGCTTCTCGCTCATGCGTATCAGCAGACCATCGGATCAGTAAGATCGCACCGCGTTTTTGCCTCACTCGTATGGCTGAACAGGTTTGATCCACAAGCAACTCGACTTATCCACAGGGATATTGGCGCTTCTGTGGATAACTGGCCTGCGATATGTGGCACTTGTCCAATTGCGCGCTCGCGGTGCGCGGTTGTGTGATGCGCCATCAACAGGCTGTGGGAACAGGCGCCTTGACGTCCTGGCCCGCCCTCCTCACTCCGTGTGCTCCCTCAACTCATCGCGCTCCGAGACGAAATCGGCGATCCATCCGGCGAGCAGCTTCGGCTGTGAGCGCGGCAGCCAGTGCTTCGCGGGGACAGCGCGGCGGCGCAGCCCGCGCGGGGTCCAGTCCCCGACCTTGTCGTAGAGGTAGGGGGAGAGGAAGGCGTCGCGCGTGGGGACGACGAGCTGCACGGGGATGTGGGCGAAGGCGTCCGGGCGCGGCCTGCGCAGCCGGGGAAGGATGTTGTCGCGGTAGAGCCAGGCGCCGTTCGCCGCGTCGGAGGGGAGCGAGGCGGTCGGGTACGTGGTCGAAGCGAGCTTCTCGGTACGGCGCAGCAGGCGCGGCCAGGCCCGGCCGAGCGGCCCGCGCCAGGCGAGTTCGGGCAGGCGGGGCAGGTGGAGAGCGCCGATGTACCAGGACTTGAGGCCCTGGTCGACGAGTTGGAGCAGTCCCTCGGGGCTCGGGTGCTTGCCGCGCGCGGCGTACCAGTGGCCGAGGTGGTCGAGCGAGGGCCCGGAGATCGACGTGAACGAGGCGATCCTGCCCTGCGTACGGCCCACGGTGGCGAACTCCCAGCCCTGCACGGAGCCCCAGTCGTGGCCGACCAGGTGCACGGGTCGCGTGGGGCTCACCGCGTGCGCGACGGCGAGGAAGTCGTCGGTGAGCTTCGGCAGCGTGAAACCGCCGCGCAGGGGCAGCGGTGCGCTGGAGCCGCCGTGTCCGCGCACGTCGTAGGTGACCACGTGGAAGCGGTCCGCGAGATGGTCCGCGACCTCCTCCCAGACCTCCTGCGAGTCCGGGTAGCCGTGCACGAGCAGCACGGTGGGCCGCGCCGCGTCCCCGCGTTCGAGCACCCGCAGCCGCACGCCGCCGGTCTCCACCCAGCGCTCGCGGACGCCGGTGGGCGGCACGGACGCCTCGCCCTCGCGGTCCGGGCCGGCGCCGGTGCGGGTACGGTCCCCGGAGTCGGCGTGGGTACGGTCCCCGGCACCGGCCCGGCTCGCACGGTCCGGGCCGCCCGCCCCGCCCGTACGGTCCGCCGAACCCTCAGCCGCGCCCGCGCCGCCCGTACGGTCCGCCGCGCCCGCCCCGCCCGTACGGTCCGCCGCGCCGTCAGCCGCCCCCGCGCCGCCCGCCTCAGCCGTTGCGCCCACGTCCGCCGCCTCACCCGCGGCGCCGTCGCCCCGCCCCGTACCCTCTTCCGCTCGTCGTTCAGGCACCCTGCCCCCTGTCCGTCCGGCGGACCCGTGCGGGTCCGGCTCCGGTGACGACCGTCGCAACCCCGTGCCGTCCGCGTCAAGACCCAGGTGTTACCCCGGGAAACCCCGAGGGAGCTGCGGAAACCTTCCTTCACAGGTGCGACGGGGGCGAAACCGCAGGCCGGGAGCGGTCGCCTCCGCCCTGACCCCGCAGGACCCTTAGGGGGCCCGTAGTACCCGAGAGGGAGCCGAAGACCAATCCACAGGTTGACGACGCGTGGGGGCCGGGCCACTAGCGTCTTCGCTGTGACTGTGATCGCGACCGAAAGCCTGAGCAAGCGGTACCCCAAGGTGACCGCACTCGACCGGCTCACCGTGGAGGTCGGGCCCGGGGTGACCGGGCTCGTCGGCTCCAACGGGGCCGGTAAATCCACCCTGATCAAGATCCTCCTCGGCCTGTCCCCGGCCACCGAGGGTCGTGCCGCCGTGCTCGGACTCGATGTCGCGAGCCAGGGCGGTGAGATCCGCCGCCGCGTCGGCTACATGCCGGAGCACGACTGCCTGCCGCCCGACGTCTCGGCGACCGAGTTCGTCGTCCACATGGCGCGCATGGCGGGGCTCCCCGCCACCGCCGCGCGCGAGCGCACGGCCGACACCCTGCGCCACGTCGGCCTCTACGAAGAGCGCTACCGCCCCATGGGCGGCTACTCGACGGGCATGAAGCAGCGCGTCAAGCTCGCGCAGGCCCTCGTGCACGACCCCGAACTCGTCTTCCTCGACGAGCCGACCAACGGGCTCGACCCCGTCGGCAGGGACGACATGCTCGGCCTCATCCGCCGTGTGCACGCCGATTTCGGCATCTCCGTCCTCGTCACCTCGCACCTGCTCGGCGAACTGGAGCGCACGTGCGACCACGTCGTCGTGATCGACGGCGGCACCCTGCTGCGCTCCAGCTCCACGAGCGACTTCACGCAGACCACGACGACCCTGGCCGTCGAGGTCACCGACTCCGAGGCGCACCCGGACGGCACCAAGGCGCTGCGCGAGGCCCTCGCCGCCGCCGGGATCGCCCTCGCCGAGGGGCCCGCGGAGCAGGGCCTGCCGGGCGCGGGCCACATCCTGCTCCTGGAGGCCGCGGGCGAGCAGACGTACGACCTCGTCCGCGACACCGTCGCCGACCTCGGTCTCGGCCTCGTCCGCATGGAACAGCGCCGCCACCACATCGCCGAGGTCTTCCGCTCCGGGGCGCCCGCCGCCACCGGGGCGCCGGACCGCGGCGCCCCCGCACTGCCCCAGCCCACCGGGTCCTCCCCGTCCGCCGCCGCAGCCGCCGGCCCGTCCCCGCAGGAGGTGCGGAACCGATGACAAGCCCCGCCGGGTCCTCGACGATCCACGACATCGGCTACCGCCACTACGACGGCCCCCGCCTGGGCCGCACCGCCATCCGCCGCGCGCTCTACGCGCAGTCCCTGCGCGGCAGCTTCGGCCTCGGCCGTGCCGCGAAGTCCAAGGTGCTGCCCCTCCTGCTCTTCGGCGTCATGGTCCTCGTCGCCGGCATCATCGCGGCCGTCACCATCCAGGCGAAGCTCACGGACCTGCCGCTCGACTACACGCGGTACGCGATCATCATGCAGGCGATCATCGGCCTCTTCCTCGCCGCCCAGGCACCCCAGGCCGTCTCGCACGACCTGCGGTTCAGGACGATGCCGCTCTACTTCTCCCGCCCCCTGGAGGCCGCGGACTACGTGGGCGCGAAGTTCGCCGCGACGGCGACCGCCCTCTTCGTCCTCACCGGCACCCCGCTGCTCGTGATGTACATCGGGGCGCTCCTCGCCAAATTCGACGTCGCGGAGCACACCAAGGGCTTCGCACAGGGACTGGTCTCCGTGGCGCTCCTCTCGCTCCTGTTCGCCGGTATCGGGCTCGTCGTCTCCGCCATCACCCCACGCCGCGGCTTCGGTGTCGCCGCCGTCATCGCCGTCTTCACCATCAGCTACGGCGCCGTGAGCACCCTCCAGGGCATCGCCTACACGCAGAGCAGCGGCAGTGCCGTCTCCTGGCTCGGGCTCTTCTCGCCCATCACGCTCATCGACGGAGTGCAGACCGCCTTCCTCGGCGCCACCCCGGCCTGGCCGGGCGGAGAGGACCTCTCGGTCGCGCAGGGCCTCGTCTTCCTGCTCCTGGTCCTCGGCCTCGTCGCCGGCTGCTACTCGCTCCTGCTGCGCCGCTACCGAAAGGCCGTGCTGTGACCACCCTCCACCTCGACCACACCTCGCGCTGGTTCGGCAACGTGGTCGCCGTCAACGACGTCTCGATGACCGTCGGCCCCGGCGTCACCGGGCTGCTCGGGCCCAACGGCGCGGGGAAATCGACCCTCATCAACATGATGGCGGGCTTCCTCGCCCCCTCGGGCGGCACCGTCACCCTCGACGGCACGCCGATCTGGCGCAACGAGGAGAGCTACCGCGCGATCGGTCTCGTCCCCGAGCGCGAGGGCATGTACGACTTCCTCACAGGGCGCGAATTCGTCGTCGCCAATGCCGAGTTGCACGGGCTCGACGACAAGGCGGCGACGAAGGCGCTCGCCACGGTCGAGATGGAGTACGCGCAGGACCGCAAGATCTCCACGTACAGCAAGGGGATGCGCCAGCGCGTCAAGATGGCGTCGGCGCTCGTGCACGAGCCGTCCGTGCTGCTGCTCGACGAGCCCTTCAACGGGATGGACCCGCGCCAGCGGATGCAGCTCATGGACCTGCTCCGGCGCATGGGCGACGAGGGCAGGACCGTGCTCTTCTCCTCGCACATCCTGGAGGAGGTCGAGCAACTCGCCTCGCACATCGAGGTGATCGTCGCCGGGCGGCACGCGGCGAGCGGCGATTTCCGCCGTATCCGCCGCCTGATGACCGACCGGCCGCACCGCTACCTCGTGCGCTCCAGCGACGACCGGGCGCTCGCCGCCGCGCTCATCGCCGACCCGTCGACCGCCGGTATCGAGGTCGACCTCAAGGAGGACGCGCTGCTCGTCCAGGCCGTGGACTTCGCCCGCTTCACCACGCTGCTCCCGCAGGTCGCCCGCGCGGGCGGCATCCGCCTGCTCACCGTCTCGCCGTCCGACGAGTCGCTGGAATCCGTCTTCTCCTACCTCGTCGCGGCCTAGCGGGCCGGAAGGAGTCCGATGTACCACCCCACCGTCGCCCGGCTCACCTACCGGGCACTGCTCGGCCGCCGCCGCGCGCTCATCCTCTTCGTCCTGCCCGTCCTCCTCCTCGTCATCGCCGTCTTCACCCGCGTCCTCGCCGGGGCCGACAACAGCACGGCGGGCAACGTCCTCGGGGGCTTCGCGCTCGCCACGATGGTCCCGATCATCGGCGTCATCGCGGGTACGGGCGCGATCGGCCCCGAGATCGACGACGGCTCCGTGCTCTACCTGCTCGCCAAGCCGGTGAAGCGGCCGACGATCATCTTCACGAAGCTGATCGTCGCGATCGCCGTGACCATGGCCTTCGCCGCGGTGCCCACGCTCATCGCCGGTCTCATCCTCAACGGCAACGGCCAGCAACTCGCCGTCGCCTACACCGTCGCCGCGCTCGTCGCCTCCATCGCCTACGCGGCGATCTTCCTCCTCCTCGGCACGATCACCCGGCACGCGGTGATCGCCGGGCTCGTCTACGCGCTGGTCTGGGAGGCCCTCTTCGGCTCCTTCGTCGCCGGGGCGCGGACGCTCAGCGTGCAGCAGTGGGCGCTCGCGCTCGCTGAGAAGGTCGTGGGACGACCGGACCTGGTCAGCTCCGACGTGAGCCTGCCGGTGGGCATCGTGCTCCTCGTCGCGGTGACGGTGCTCGCCACCTGGTACGCCGGTCAGAAGCTGCGCAGCCTGAAGCTCGCGGCGGGGGAGGAGTAGCGGGCTCCAGCGGGCTGCTCCGGGGCGGCGCGCGGGTGGCCAGGGGCTCGTGCGGGGCGGACGTGCCGGGGGCGGGTGCTCCGGCTTCGCGCGGGGCGGGCGGGCCGCGTGCGGGCGCCTCGGAGGCTCGTGCGGGGCACTCCGGCTGCTCGCGCCGCCTGCCCGGCTGCTCGCGCAGGCGGACCCGGGCGCGGGCGCGGCGCACGGTGCTTCCCGGAGGGGGTTCGGGAGGCCGGGGTGGTGCTCCGGGGTACTCACGCCGTTTTGATGTCGTGCGCGCGACACTGGAGGAGAAGGGACGGATCGGTATGAAGTGTGCCCAATGCACTCATCGTGCCGGGCCCGTGCAGACGACCCGCCGCCGGTCCCCGGACTCGTGAGGAGCGGAACCCATGACCGGACACGACAGCCCACCCCCGGAACAGCCGGACCGCTCGGCCCGCCCTGAGGCGGAGGACCGCGGGGACGCGGAGACGGGTTCCGGTGCGGAGGGGAAGGCCACTGATCCCCGTACGGGTACGGGGGTGGACGGCTCCGGAGCGGGCGACGGGCGCGAGGGAACCGGGGCCCGCGAGGCCCGGACCGGTGACGGGGAAGCGGAAGCCGAAGAAGGCGCGGACGAGGGCGGGGACTGGGACGACGTGGAGTTCGACATGGACTTCATCCGGGCCGCGGGCACCGCGGAACCCTCTGCGCGGGCGCGGATGCTCGCCGCCCGCTGGCGCGAGGAGGGCGGCCCGCCGTCGCCTCAGCCGTGGCGTGCCGACGAGCCCCCGGCCGGCTGGTTCTTCAGCCGCTCCCGGCGGGCGCGGAGGCGGAGGAAGCGGCGCGGGGACGGCTGAGCCGACGCGGATGACGCTCTCTCCCCGCCCGGGGAAACCGCTCATCCTCCCGCCCGGGACTTCAGGCCGTGCCCGGCGCCGTCGTCGGAGTTCTCCGACCGGGGCGGGAAGGCAGCCGAAACGTAATGAAAAAGACCTGGCGCGGGCGGGCGGGGGCGGGCAGAGTTGTGCGTGCCGGACCCCTCACCCGAGTCCGGTCTCCACGGGGAGTGGAACGTGGCGCGGACCTCCGCGTCCCCCACGCTCCCGAAGGGCGGACCCTCGCGTCCGAGCAGCTCCGGAGTCGACCACCTCCGCTCCGTCGAGCTCCGCGCGACCCGCCCGGGGCGGTCTTGGTGCGCTTGTCGCCCCGGACCGCCCACCCCCTGGGGTTGACCCGTACGCCACACCCGCCCGCGGCGTACGGGTGTGCCCAAAACCGCGCGCGACCCCAGACGGCCCGCGCCCGCCGCAAGCCCCGGCTCAGGCCCTCGGCCGCCGCGCTCTCACGCCCCGAGCAACCGCTCCAGCACCACGGCGATCCCGTCCGCGTCGTGGGACAGCGTGATCTCGTCGGCTACGGCCTTCAGGTCCTCGTGGGCGTCCGCCATGGCGACGCCGTGGGTGGCCCAGCGGAACATCGGGATGTCGTTGGGCATGTCGCCGAAGGCGATCGTCTCGGACGCCTTGACGCCCAGACGGCGGGCGGCGAGAGAGAGGCCGGTGGCCTTGGTGAGACCGAGCGGCAGGAGTTCGACGATTCCCTCCCCGGCCATCACCACACCCACGAGCCGGCCCGCGATCTCGGCGGCCACCGTGGCGAGGGCGTCGTCGCTCAGCTCGGGGTGCTGGATGTAGACCTTGTTGATCGGCTGGTCCCACAGCGCGGCGAAGCGCTCCGAGTCGTCGAGCCGGATGGAGGTCAGGTCGCCCTCCTGGACCCGGTAGCCGGGTCCGGTGAGGACGTCGCCGTTCAGGCCGTCCCGGCTCACGGCGAGGGCGAGGGGTCCCGTGTGCTCCTCGATCAGCTCGATCGCCCGCCGGGCGAGCCCGCGCTCCAGCGTCACCGAGGTGAGCAGTCGCCCGCTCCCGGCGTCGTAGACCTGTGCGCCCTGCGCGCACACCGCGAGCCCCTGGTAGTCCAGCTCCTCCAGGACCTTCTTCGTCCACGGCACCGCGCGCCCCGTCACGATGATGTGCGGCGCGCCCGCCTCGGCCGCCGCGACGAGCGCGGCGCGCGTACGCGGCGAGACGGTGTCGTCGGAGCGCAGGAGCGTCCCGTCGAGGTCGGTGGCGACGAGCCTGTACGGGAAACGGCCGGGCCCCCGGGCCTGCCCGGGCACGGCACCGGTCGCGGGCACCCCGCCCGTCACGAGGGGCGTCCCGTCCCCCGTACGAACGGACTCGGCGCTCACTTGGCGTGGGCCGGGGCGACCGGCTCCAGGACCTCGCGGCCGCCCAGGTACGGCCGCAGCACCTCCGGCACCCGCACCGAGCCGTCCGCCTGCTGGTGGTTCTCCAGGAGCGCGACGATCGTGCGCGGGACGGCGCACAGCGTGCCGTTGAGGGTGGCGAGCGGGCGGGTCTTCTTGCCGTCGCGCATCCGGATGGACAGGCGCCGCGCCTGGAACTCGGTGCAGTCCGAGGTCGAGGTCAGCTCACGGTACTTGCCCTGCGTGGGAATCCACGCCTCGCAGTCGAACTTCCGCGCCGCGGAGGAACCGAGGTCACCGGTGGCGACGTCGATGACGCGGAACGGCAGCCCGAGCGAGGTCAGCCACTGCTTCTCCCAGTCGAGGAGCCGCCGGTGCTCCGCCTCGGAGTCCTCGGGGGCGACGTACGAGAACATCTCCACCTTGTCGAACTGGTGGACGCGGAAGATGCCGCGCGTGTCCTTGCCGTGCGAGCCGGCCTCGCGGCGGAAGCAGGGCGAGAAGCCCGCGTACCGCAGGGGCAGCCGGTCCGCCTCGATGATCTCGTCCATGTGGTAGCCGGCGAGGGCCACCTCGGAGGTGCCGACGAGGTACAGGTCGTCGTCCTTGAGGTGGTAGACGTCCTGCCCGGCCTGGCCGAGGAAGCCGGTACCGTCCATCGCCTGCGGGCGCACGAGCGCGGGCGTGAGCATCGGCGTGAAACCGGCGGCGGTGGCCTGGGCGATCGCCGCGTTGACGAGGGCGAGTTCGAGGAGCGCGCCGACGCCGCTGAGGTAGTAGAAGCGCGAACCCGAGACCTTCGCGGCGCGCTCCACGTCGATCGCGCCGAGCAGGTGGCCGAGCTCCAGGTGGTCCTTGGGCGCGAAGCCCTCGGCCTCGAAGTCGCGGATCGTGCCGTGCGTCTCCAGGAGGGCGAAGTCCTCCTCGCCGCCGACGGGGACGTCGGGGTGGACGAGGTTGCCGAGGCGGCGCAGGAGGTCCTGCGTCTGCGCGGCGGCGTCGCTCTGCTCGGCGTCGGCGGCCTTGACGGCGGCGGCCAGCTCGCCCGTCCGCTTCAGCAGTTCCTGCTTCTCGTCCCCCTGTGCCTTGGGGATGAGCTTGCCGAGCTGCTTCTGCTCGGCGCGCAGTTCGTCGAAGCGGACCCCGGAGGAGCGGCGGCGCTCGTCGGCGGAGAGGAGGGAGTCGACGAGCCCGACGTCCTCTCCTCGGGCACGCTGCGAAGCGCGCACACGGTCGGGGTCCTCACGAAGCAGGCGAAGGTCAATCACAGAGCCAGGCTACCGGGGCGGCGGTCCTCGGCTCGACCGGGATTCGGGGGCGCCTCGGCTCCGGGGGGACGCATCGGCTCGGGGGCGTGATCATTTCGGCGGCCCACTGGAGCAGTAAGGGCGAAATGGGTGATTTGCCGGAATGCCGTCGCGGCTCATTCCGCATTCCCCTCGGTGGGTCGCGCTGGTGGGCGTACGGTCGCGGAGATCGCGAAATGGCGCGGGGCGCCCGGTCGGGCCGTACGGGAAGGCCCTCCGGGGGCGGTACGGGGCGGAGTTGTCCACAGGGGCGCGCGTTCCCGAAAAGTTATCCACAGGCTGCGGATGGTCGCTGTGGATGTCGGAATGCGAGGTTCCGAATCCAGTCGTTCGTTCCGTGGATTTCCCTTTCGAAACCTTCTAGGCGACCCCTTTCGGGTGGAAATTCTCGTTCCCATAGAGTCGATCAAGGGGAAAGTGCCGTCGAATGGCGGTGAACCGGCCGGAGCGGCCCAGAAATGACTGTGGACGGACGGGGCGGTCGTAGAGGTCTCTAGGGCGATTTATCGACCATGTCGGGCGCGTCTGTCGACTTGTCCCCAGGTTCGGGCGCCTGCCTGTGGATAACTCTGTGGACAACTTCCTCATCTTGTCCGACGAGATGGCGAGGGCGGGAGGTCAGCCCTCCAGCAGCCTCTGCCCCACGTACTCGCCCTCCCTCGCGCCTCCCGGCACCGCGTAGAGCCCGCTCGCCTCGTGGCGGATGTACTCGGAGAGCGCGTCGCCGCGGTCGAGCTTGCGCTGCACCGGGACGAAACCCCGCAGCGGGTCCGCCTGCCAGCACAGGAAGAGGAGCCCCGCGTCCGGGACGCCGTCCGCGTCGATGCCGTCGTGGTACGAGAACGGACGGCGCAGCATCGCGGCCCCGCCGTTCTGGTCGGGGCGGGTGATGCGGGCGTGGGCGTTGAGCGGAATGACGAGATCGCCGTTCCCGTCCGTCGCGTCGAGTTCCGGTGCGGTGTGTTCCCCGCCCCCGGTGAGCGGGGCGCCGGTGGATTTCCGGCGGCCGATGACCTTCTCCTGCTCCGCGAGCCCGAGCCCCTCCCAGTCGTCGAGCAACATGCGGATACGGCGCATGACGACGTACGAGCCGTTCGCCATCCACTCCGGACCGTCCTCGGGTCCCACGAAGACGCGCTGGGCGAAGTCCTTGTCGCTCTCCTTCGGATTGCCCGTCCCGTCGAGCTGCCCCATGAGGTTCCGCGCGGTCCGGGGGCTCGCGGTCGCGCCCGGGGAACGGTTGAAGCCGTTCATCTGCCAGCGCACCCGCGCCGTCCCCCGCGCGTCCTTCTGGAGCGCGCGCAGCGCGTGGAAGGCGACGAGCGCGTCGTCGGCGCCGACCTGCACCCACAGATCGCCGTTGCCGCGCTTCGGGTCGAGGTGGTCCGAGGAGAACTGCGGCAGCGGCGCGAGGGCTTCGGGCCGCCGCTTCTCCAGCCCGGTACGGCCGAAGAAGCTGTGCCCGAAGCCGAAGGTGACCGTGAGCGAGGCGGGCCCGGCGTCGAGCGCGACACCCGTGTCGTGCCCGTCCGCCGCGACCGGCTCGCCCGCCATGAGCCGCCCGGCCGTCTCCGACCAGCGCCGCAGGAGGTTCGCCGCCTCGCGCCTGCCCTTCCCCGCGAGCAGGTCGAAGGCGAGGAGGTGGCCCTTGGCCTGGAGCGGGGTGGTGATCCCTGGCTGGTGCCGCCCGTGGAACACCGCGCGGCGGGCGCCTAGCCGGGTGAGCGCCTCCGTCGGCCCCTCGTCCTCCCCCGGCGCGAGGGCGTACCCCACGCCGCCACCGACGGCTCCCAGGGCGAGCCCGGTGGCTCCGGCGGTGCCGAGCAGCGCGCGCCGGCTGACGCCCGCGGGGTGCTCCGGGGCCGTACGGTCCTCGGCGGCCCGGGACGTGGCGGCCGTCCGGCCGGTGGTGGTCCGGTCCTGGGACGGGATGCGGTCTGTCATGGTGCTTCCGTGCTTCCGTGCTTTCGGTGCGGTACGGCGCGCGCCGCCGGGGCGGCTGTGCGTGCGCCCGGGGTCTCAGCCGACGCGGACGGTCTTGTCGACGGTGACCTGGTCGATGTCGGAGGTGCGGATGGTGACGCCGAGCTGCCAGTCGCCCGCCATCGGGATCTGCACCCCGGACGCGCTCCAGTGCCCGGCCGCCAGGTGCTGCGGGCGGACCGCGATCGGGCCGAGGTTCTTCTCGGGGAGCGTGAGCGAGAGGCGGACCTCGGGCACGTCGAAGGGCGCGCCGCCCGGGCGCTCGATGTAGACGTGCACGGCGTTGGCCCCCGGGCGGCCCGGGTCGATGTCGAGCTGGACGGTGCCCTTGCCGTTCGACCCGCCGGTGTCGAAGGGGAGTTTCACGGAGACGGGCGCGCCGCTCGTGGCCCCGCTCGCGCTCTTCGCCGCGGCGACCTGTTCCTCGGTACGGGCCGGCTCGGTCGTGGTGAGGACGGTCGTGACGCCGAGCAGGACGACCGCGATCCCGGCCTCCCACAGTACGGAGCGGCGCAGCCCGGAGCGGAGCGGATCGGCGTCCCTGGTCCGCTTCTCCTTCGCGACGCGGACGGCCGCCCGCTGCCGCGCGAGCTGGGCGGCCCGCACGGGATCGGGGGCGTCCCCGCCCTCGGCGGCCTTGCCACCGCCGCCTCCTTCCCGTGCGACGGCCTTCTTCGTACGCTTCGGCTCCGCCTTCCGCGCGGCGGGAACCCGCTTCCCCGCCGCCTGCGCCGCCGACTCCCCGCCTGCCGGGAGGCGGTTCGTCCAGCGGCGGGAGAAGAAGGCGACGGCGACGAGGACGACGACGAGCCCCACCTTCACGAGGAGGAGGCGCCCGTAGGAGGTGTCGGTGAGCGCCGACCAGGTGCCGACCTGACGCCAGGACTGATAGATCCCGGTGCCGACGAGGACGACGACGCTCGTGAAGGCGAGCCGTGAGAAGCGGTGGACGGCCGCGGACTCGACGGAGGGATCGCGGTAGAGGGCGACGAGCAGGGCGGCGAGTCCGCCGAGCCAGGCCGCCACCGCGAGCAGGTGCAGGATGTCGACGGGCATCGCGACGGAGGTCTGGAGCCCGGCCGAGGCGTGCTCGGCGAGCGCCCAGGTCGAGGCGAGGCCGAGCGCGACGACGGGACCGCCGATCGCGAGCCCGAAGCCGAGGTCGCGGCGCTCGGCCGCGTCCTCCCGCCGCGCGTACGCGCCGAAGAGCACGGCGATGAAGAGCGCGGCGACGGCGAGCAGGAGCAGCCGCGAGACGAGGGCGGCGCCGGGCTTCGTCTGGAGCACGTCGCCGAGCGCGCCGAGGTCGAAGACGTCGGCGAACTCCCCCGAGCCCGTGTACGCGCCGCGCAGCAGGAGCAGTGCGAGGGTCGCGGCGGTGAGCGCGGCCCAGCCGCTCACGACGAGGCGTTGCAGGGCCCGCAGCCGGGTCCCGCGCGGCCAGCAGCCGAGGACGAAGGCCGCGCCGCCGACGAGGACGACGAAGCCCGCGTACGCGACGTACCGCCCCACGTCGTAGAGGAAGCCGACGAGCCCGCCGCCCGCCTCGGTCTCGGGGACGACCGCGCTCGTCTTGGAGGGCGCGCCGATCGAGAAGGTGAAGGCACCGGCGACGGGGTGGCTGTCGGCGGAGACGACCTGGTAGGCGACGGTGAAGGTGCCGTCGGGGAGGCCGGCGTGCAGCTTCACCGCGTAGCGGGCACGGGAACCGCTGCTCAGCTCGGTGAGCCTGCCGGTGTCGACGCGCTCGCCCGAGGGGTCGAGAACGCGGACCGCGTCGTCGGAGACGCCGATCTTCTCCGAGAAGTCGAGCACGACGCGCTCGGGCGCGGTGTCGAGCACCGCGCCCTGCTTCGGGTCGCTGTCGACGAGCGCCGCGTGCGCCGAGGCGGGCGCGGCCCCCGCGAGCACCGCGAGCAGCGCCGCGGCGAGGCTCGCGAGGAGGAGGGCGAGCCTGCGGCCACCGGGGGCACGGCGGCGGCCCGCACCGGGCCGGCCGCCCCCGGGGGCGCGACCGGCCCCCGGGGTGCGGGCGGTGCTCAGAGCGAGTGGTGCGGGGCTGCGCATCGGGTGCTCCTCACTGCTTGTCCTGCGTCTCTCCCGCCGAGGGCGGCTGGTAGGTCGTCTCCTTCACCGGCAGGACGGCCTTGACGGCGCCGGACGTGGCGAAGTGCAGGGTGACCGTCACGGTCTCCCCGCGCTTCGGCGTGTGCCGGAGCCCCTCGAACATGAGGTGGTTGCCGCCGCGCGCGAAGTCGAGGCGGCCGTGCGCGGGGACCGCGAAGGAGTCCTGCTCGCGCATCTGGCCGTTCTCGGTGCTGTGCAGGGTCACCTCCTCGGCGAGCGGACTGGTCACGGAGGTGAGGCGGTCGGCGCCGCCCTTGTTGGTGACGACGAAGAAACCCGCGGCCATGTCGTGGCCGACCGGCTGCGGCACGTAGCCCCCGCTGACCTTCGGCGCGGGCTTCGCGTCGTCGCCGCCGCTGTCGCCGCCGCAGGCGGTGAGGGTCAGGGCGAGGCCGCCCGCGAGGAGCGCGAGCAGTTCCGCACGCCCCCGCACGCCCCGTCCACGCGCCACCCGCGCGCCCGGCGTCCCGGAGGCCTCGCGCGGGCCGCCTGCCGCCGAGGTGCCGCCGGGCCCGCCTGCGGCCGAGGTGCCGCGCGGGTCGCGTACCCGTGCCCGGGCCGTCACGGCTTGCGTCCCTCGACGAGCCGGGGCAGGTCCTTGGTGTAGTCGTCGGCGGTCGCCTGCTCGCCGTACAGGACGTAGCCCTTGTCGGTCTTCGGCGAGAAGGCGACGACCTGGGTGCCGTGGGTCGAGACGGTCTTGCCGTTCTTGTCCTTGTGCGCGGGCTCGACGCTGATGCCGAGCCGGCGCGCGCCCGCCTGGATCGCGTCGAAGTCGCCGGTGAGGCCGATGAAGTCGGGGTCCTGGCCCTTGAGCCAGGAGCCGAGCGCCTTCGGGGTGTCGCGCTTCGGGTCGGTCGTGATGAAGACGACCTGGAGCTTGGCGCGCTCGGCGGCGGGCAGCTTCTTCGCGGCGATGGCGATGTTGCTCATGGTGAGCGGACAGACGTCGGGGCAGTTGGTGTAACCGAAGTAGACGAGCGTCGGCTTGCCCGCCGTCCGCTCCCGCAGGTCGAACTTCTCGCCCGTCGTGTCGGTGAGGACGAGGTCCGGCTTCGTGAAGGGCTGGTCGAGCACGGTCGCCGCCTTCTGCGAGTCCGGGGCGGCCGAGACGTCGAGGACGGCGGCGTCGTTCTTCTTGTCGTCGTCGCTGCCGCCGCAGGCGCCGAGGGTGAGCGCGGCGGCGGTGGCGAACGAGGCGGCCAGAAGCGTCGAACGGCGGAGACGGGTGGTGCTGGTGGTGCGCATGTGCGGAGTCCTGAGGTGAGGAGAAAGGGGGTGGAGGGGCGGGGCGCCCCGGGGAGCGCCCCGCCCGCGGTGCGTCAGTCGGTGGCGGTGGTGCGGCGGCGGCCCGCGAGCACCCCGAAGGCCACCCCGGCAGCGCCGACGACGATGCCGACGACGGCGAGGACCCGCGCGGTGGTGTCGGACGAACCGCTGTCGCTGTCGGAGGAGGCCGTGGCCGTCTCGTCGTGAGCGCCGTCGCTCTTGCCCTTGGCGTCCGTGCCGCTGGTCGCCGTGCCGCCCGCGGCGCCGTGCGCGTCCTCGGCCGCGGCGCTCAACGCGAGCACGGGCGCGGGGTCGTCCGGCTCGCTGCCGTCGCTCTTCGGCTCCTCGATCCACCGGACGACCTCCTTGTCGGAGTACGTCTGGAGGGCCTTGAAGACGAGCTGGTCCGCGTCCTCGGGCAGAGGCCCGACCGAGAGCGGGAACTGCTGGAACTGACCGGGCTCGACGCCCTTGCCCTCAGCGGTCCAGGTGATCTTCGTCGGGGCCTCGGTGACCTTCTCGCCGTGCATCTCGACCGGCTTGTCGAGCTTCGCCTCGGTGACCTTGACGGTCCAGCCGGGGACCGGCTGCGGCTGCACGGAGGCGAGCGGGTGGTCGCTCGGGAGGCTGACCTCCAGCTTCACGGTCGAGGCGTCGTCGCGCTCGTTGGGGACCTTGAAGTTGACGGTCGCGTAGCCGCCCTTGGCGGCGGTCCCCTGCGGGGCGACGCTGACGTGCGCGGCGGCGGGGCCCGCGAGGACGAGGACCCCGGAGGCGGCGACCGCGCCGAGGACCGCGAGGCGGGTACCGCGACGGCGGCGCCCGGCGGGGGCGGTGGTGGGCGCGTACGTCTCGTCGTACGAAGCGTGCATGGCGAAACTCCACTTTCGGCAGTGGGGAACGGTGAGGTGGCCACCCGCCCGTCGAAGGGCGCGCGGCGGCACGACGCGGCGGCACCGGGGCACGGACGGAACCGGGCCCGGCGGGTGTGCCGGTCGTGGTCAGGCGGCGAGAGTCAGGCCCGCGCGCGGCGGGCCCCGCCTGGTCACCGAGTGCCGCAGGACGGCCCCGTCCCGGGGCAGCCGTTCCTCGTCCCCGCGGCCGGCGCGCGGGCGCCGCAGCAGCGCGAGGACCGCGAGCCGCAGCCGTACCAGAGCGAGCGCCCACCGCAGGCCGCGCAGCCGCGCCCCGGCGGCGACCGCCGCGAGCAACTGCGCCGACAGACGCAGGAGCCCGAAGAGGGACCGCTCGCCGTGGCGCAGGAGCCAGCCCGCGACGAGCGCAGCGAGCAGGTGCAGGAGAAGCATCGGCAGCGAGGGCAGCAGGCCCATGCCGGAGTGCGCGTGCGCGGCCGGGTCGTCGAGGCCGGCGGTCGCGAGGATGTGGTGCGCCTCCAGAGGACTCAGCGAGGAGGCCCCGGCGCCGCACACGAGGCGCGCGGCGCGTTCGGCGGCGCTGTCCTTCGCCGCGTCCATCGCCATGCCCTGCTGGCCGAGCCCGAAGAGGGCGTGGAGGCCGAGCTGTCCGGCGGCGAGCAGCGCGGCGATGCCGGGCAGGGAGCGTTCCCGGCCCGCGAGCGGGCAGACGACGAGGAGGACGAGGAGGAAGCCGAGGCCCAGGCTCCCCAGCGGAACACCGGCCCCCGAGGCCGTGGAGTGCCCCAGCGCGGACAGCGCGACGCAGACCGCGGTGAACACCGCGGCCCTCAGCAGCCGGAGTGCGGCTCCGGCGCGCGTGAACACGTGGGGGGCAGCCATGGCGGCCCCATCATCCCACCGCCGTCCCCGGCGCGGGCGGGCAGGTCCGCAAGGTCCTGAAGGTCTGCTTGGACGGGGATGGCGGCGGTACGGGGGAATGGGAACGTCCGGCGTGCGACGGGCGTGACAGGTGGGGCGCCCGGGGCGGGGGACCGGTGGCCGACACGCGACGGCTGTGACGCGTGGGACCCCCGGGACGGGGGACGGGTGGCCGACAGTGGCGTGAAGTTCCCGCCCGATTCACGTGGTTCGCCCCGTATTGCCCTGACTTCATGCTGTCAAGAGGGCGGTTGAGAGGCGGGGTTGACGGCAATACGTACTTCTATGTCGAGCCGCGCACAGGAGGCTGGAACATGAGCATCTGGTGGTCACTCCATCTGCGGCGCGAGGCCGCGAGCGTCCCGCTCGCCCGGAAGCTGCTCGCCGGTGCCATGGACACGGCCGGCGTCGATCCCGAGACCGCGTTCGACCTCTCCCTCGCGCTCACCGAGGCGTGCGCCAACGCCGTCGAGCACGGCGGCGAGAGCACCGCGAAGTACCGCGTCACGGTGCGCCTCGACGAGGAGCGCTGTCACGTCGAGGTGAGCGACTCGGGGCCGGGCTTCCCCGGCCGCCGCGGGGTCCCGCTGCGCCGCACCCGCCTGGAGGCGGAGAACGGCCGCGGGCTCGGCATCATCAGCGAACTCTCCGACCACGCCCAGTTCCGAAACCGCGCGGGCCGCGGCGGCGCGGTCGTCCGCTTCGACAAGCTCGTGAAGTGGCGCGAAGGCGCCCCGCTGGCGGTGGCCTGACGGGAAGGGCGGTGGGCTGCCCGCCGGGAAACGCCGGACCGGCCTGACGGGTCATCGGCGGCGGCCTGCCGGGGGACGGCATCGGCGGCGGCCCGCCGGGAACGCCGGTGGCTGCCCGCCGCCGTGCCCAGACGGCGCCTGACCGGGCCACCGACGGCCGCTCGGGTCGCGCCGACGGGCCGGCGCCCCCCAGGGAGACCGGCCCGTCGCGTACCTCCGTGTGCGGCTCAGCCCTGGACGCGCGCCATCCACGCCTCGATCTCGTCCGCCGTGCGCGGCAGCGCGGCCGACAGGTTCCGGTTGCCGTCCTCCGTGACCACGAGGTCGTCCTCGATCCGCACGCCGATGCCCCGGTACTCCTCCGGCACGGTGAGGTCGTCGGCCTGGAAGTAGAGGCCGGGCTCGACCGTCAGGCACATGCCCGGCTCCAGGACGCCGTCCTTGTACGTCTCGGTGCGGGCCACCGCGCAGTCGTGCACGTCGAGGCCGAGCATGTGCCCGGTGCCGTGCAGCGTGAAGCGACGCTGGAGACCCAGTTCGAGCACGCGGTCGACGGGGCCTTCGAGGATGTTCCACTCGACGAGCCGGGTGGCGAGCACGCGCTGCGCGGCCTCGTGGAAGTCCGCGTACTTGGCGCCGGGGCGCACGGCAGCGATCCCGGCCTCCTGTGCCTCGTACACCGCGTCGTAGATCTTGCGCTGGAGCGCGGTGAAGCTGCCGTCGATCGGCAGTGTGCGCGTCACGTCGGCGGTGTAGAGGGTGTGCGTCTCGACCCCGGCGTCGAGGAGCAGCAGCTCACCGGGGCGGACCGGGCCGTCGTTGCGGACCCAGTGCAGGGTCGTGGCGTGCGGCCCGGCGGCGCAGATCGAGCCGTAACCGATGTCGTTGCCCTCGACGCGGGCGCGGAGGAAGAAGGTGCCCTCGATGTAGCGCTCGGAGGTCGCCCGCGCCTTGTCGAGCACCTTCACGACGTCCTCGAAGCCGCGCACGGTGGAGTCGACGGCCTTCTGGAGCTCACCGATCTCGAAGGCGTCCTTGACGAGCCGCGCCTCGGAGAGGAAGACGCGCAGCTCCTCGTCGCGCTCGCCCGTCACCTTGTCGGTGAGCGCGGCCTCGATGCCCGCGTCGTAGCCGCGCACGACCCGTACCGGGCCACTCGCTTCGCGCAGCGCCCCGGCCAGCTCGCGGACATCCTTCGCCGGGAGGCCGAGCAGCTTCTCGGACTCGGTGAGCGAGTTCCGGCGGCCGACCCACAGCTCGCCCTGGCCGTCGAGCCAGAACTCGCCGTTCTCACGGTTCGAGCGGGGCAGCAGGTAGACGGTCGCCTCGTGGCCGCTCGCGGTCGGCTCCAGGACGAGGACGCCGTCCTGCGTCTGGTCGCCGGTGAGGTACGCGTACTCGACCGAGGCGCGGAAGGGGTAGTCCGTGTCGTTCGAGCGGACCTTCAGGTTGCCCGCGGGGATCACGAGGCGCTCACCGGGGAAGGCGGCCGACAGCCGTGCGCGCCGCGCGGCGGTCTCCGCGGCCTGCGGGATCGGCTTCAGATCGTGCAGCTCCGTGTCGGCCCAGCCGGTCCGCATGCTCTCCGCCAGCTCGTCCGAGACATTGCGGTAGAGACCGTTCTTGCGCTGCTCGATGGCCTCCCCCTCCGCCCCGTCCTCGGTGCTCGGAACCTGCTGTCCGCCGTCCTGCATGGGCTGTCTCCTTTACGAACGCCTGATTCAGCCATCGTACGGTTGTCCGCACTGTCGGCCAGGGCGTGCGCGAGGGCGCGAGGGGCGCGCGGGGGTGGGCCGTGGCCCAACTCCGGTACGGACTCCGCTCCTCCCGACGCGGCGGCGGTACGGCTGTGAGCAGGACAACAGCACAGGGCGTGATGTTTCACGTGAAACATCGCAAGAAGGGCCCTCGGCGATGTCCCACGGGGAACATCGCCGTTCCGGCCGGGGCTCAGTCGAACGTCAGCACGAGGAGCGCCAGGTCCTCGCCCGTGGGCAGCGCCCGCTCCGGCAGCAGCCGCCCCAGGAGATGGTCCGCGAGTGCACCCGGATCGCGCCGCAGCCGCAGCGGGGTGCTCGCCGCCGCCGCGTGCAGCCGGACGAAGGCGCGGTCGGCGGTGTCGCCCGTGGCCCGCAGCAGCCCGTCCGTGTAGCACACGAGCGACTCGCCGGGCTCGGGCCGCACCTCGACGCTCGGCGCCTCCCAGCAGCTCAGCATCGTGAGCGGCGCCGAGACGGTGCTCTCCAGGTACTCGACGCGGCGCGGGCCGATCAGGAGCGGCGGCGCGTGCCCGGCCCCCGCGAAGCGCAGCCGTCTGCCGTCCTGGCCGAGGTGCGCGTAGAGCGCGGTCGCGCTGCGGCCCGGCTCGCTGAGGCGCAGGACGAGTTCGAGGTCGGCGAGCACCGCCGCCGGGTCCTCGCCCTGGAGCACGGCGTACGCGCGCAGCGCCCCGCGCAGCCGGGACGCCGCGGCGAGCGCCTCGGGGCCATCGCCGCTCGCGGTCCCCACCGCGAGCCCGCAACCCCCGTCGGGCAGCGTCAGCGCCTCGTACCAGCTTCCGGCGCCACCGGGACCGGCGAGCCAGCGGCCCGCGAGGCGCGCACCGGGGACACGGGGCAGCGTCCCGGGGCCGAGATGGGCGCGCAAGGCCGCCGCCTCCCGTACCGCCGCGTCCCGCGCGCCGAGCACCAGGAGGTGGCCGGCGGCCTCGCGCGCGTAGAGCGAGAGGAGGCGGCTCTGCCGGGAGGAGGGAGCGGTCGGCTCGGGGAAGGTCCACAGCGCCGAGGCGAAGACGCGGCCCGCCTCGCAGAGAGGCACGGCGTACGTGGCGGCGCAGCCCAGGCTCCGCGCCACGGCGGCGCAGCGCGGGTCGAGGCCGGGTTCGGCGAGGAGGTCCCTGCGGGTCACGGGCGCGCCGGTGCCCGCCGCGAGCAGCGCGCCGTGCGAGGTGCACTCCTCGGGCAGCGCCTCCAGACGGCCGAGTTCGCCGCGGTCCAGGCCGAGACCGTGGAGGCGGGCGGGGTGGGCCGAGGCGCGCGTGAAGCGGACGAGGCCGCGTTCCGCGCCGAGCAACGTGGCGCCCGCGCGCAGGAGTTCGCCGAGGGCGTCCTCGGTCGTACGGGTGCGGTGCAGTCGTTCGCTCAGTTCGTGGAGCGTGCTGAGGTCGAGCAGCCAGGAGGCGAGGCGCTCCTGGAGGGCGAGCGGCGCGCGGGCCGGGGCGCCGCCCGGCCGGGACTCCCCGGCGCGGGGAGCGCTCGCGGGGGAGGGGAGCGAGGCGTCGGCGGAGGCGTCGGCATTCTCGGCGGAGGAGGGCTGCGGGGAGTGGGTTCCGGCCACTTTCGGGGCGGGTGGGGTGCTCATGGTGTCCGGCTCTCTGACAGGTGCCGGTGGCGCGTCAGCATCGCAAACCCCCAAAGTGTGCTGCGACTGGGCGAGAGATTCACATCTACACGGGTACGTCACGGCATGTCCAGCATTGTCCGGTGCTGTTTCCCGGTGTCCGTGGCCCCGGCAACGGCACAGGCGCGGGGTGGTCGCGGGGCGTGTGTTCCGTCGCACGGTGCCAGGTTGGCCGGAAAAAGAGGTGTGGACAGGGGGCTGGGGTCGACTGGAGGAGTTCGCCCTCCGGCGACGCCGGAATGCGAACGGCGCTCGGAGAGCGTCACCGAGGTCGCTCGGGGTACTTACGTGGTGGGGCTGCGGACCAGTGGGGGTTGGGCCGGAACCCGGTGACGCGCGGAAAGCGTCCTGAACGACAGCACAACGGGGCGGTACGGCAGGGAGCCAGGCGTGACGCGCCGGAATCCTGGCCGACCGGGGCTGGGGCCCGCCGGGGCGGGCGGGCCCACCACCGGCCGGACCACGCCGGTCCGGACCACGACCGGCCCGCGGGGAGCCCGCGCACCGGCCAAGGGCCCCGGCGCGAGTACGCGTCCGCCCGGCGCGCACGTACGACAGCGACACGCGACAGAGACCACGTACGACGGAGACCACGTACGACTCCGGCCGGCGCGCACCGCGGACAGCGCGGGGCCGCCCTCGGGCCGGACCGCACCAGGCGCACGTACGACAGCACCACACGCACGCTCGGCGACCGGGCCGCGCTCCCCCGCCCGGAACAGCACCGGCACCGCACGCACCACCGGCACCGCAGGCAACACCCGCGCCGCAGGCACGCTCCCGGCGCGGGGAACGGCAGACAGACGATCCGCACCGCAGTGGTGTGGCTCCTCGGCGTCCCACGGAAAGGAACGAGCGCGCATGTGTGAGGTCCCCGGAAAGCACCGCGGCTCAGGACCGGGCCGTACGGACGGCCCCGGCAACCCCGAGGCCGCCGCGCTCTTCGCGACGTGCTGGAAATGGCCGGTCCTGCCGGGCGCCGGTACCCGCCCCGCGCGCCGCGCCCCGCGCGCCCTGCGTCCCGCCGCCCACTGCGCCTGCCCCGACCCGCTGTGCGCCCGCCCGGGCGCGCACCCCTTCGAACCCGGCGTGCTCGCCGCGACGACCGATCCGCGCATGGTGGCCTGGTGGTGGCGGCAGCGCCCGGAGGCTCCCGTCCTGCTCGCGACGGGCGAGGGCGGGGCGCCCTGCGCGCTCAGCGTGCCCGCCGCCGCGGGCCCGGCGGCGCTCACGGCGCTCGACCGCGCCGGGGTGCGCCTCGGCCCCGTCGTCGCGGGCCCCGAACGCTGGGCGCTGCTCGTCGCCCCGTACGACCTCGCCCGCCTCGGCGCGCTGCTCTACGCGATGGACAGCGTCCCCGGCACGCTGCGCTTCCACGGCAGCGGCGGCTACCTCGTGCTGCCGCCCTCGCGCACGGGGGCCGGGACGACGAGCTGGGCGCGTGAACCGCTGCCTGAGCGGGAGGACGCGGCGGGGGCAGCGACGGCGGGAGCGCGGCCGGGTGCAGGGGGCGGGACGGCGCGTCCGTGGCTGCCGGAGGTGGAGACGGTGCTCGGGCCGGTCGTGGAGACGCTCACCCGGCCGTGGGTCAACGCGCCGGAGTTCTGAGCGCGGGGGCGGGGGAGGGACCGAGCCGGGGAGCGCTGCCGAGACGGCGAGCGGCGTCGGCGGGGCCGTGCCAGGGGAAGGCTCAGCCGGGGAATGAGGCCGATCCGGGGGACGCGGGGGCGCGTTTCGCTGCGCGCGCCGCCGCCCGCGTACGGAGCGCGCGCCGCCGCCCGCGTCCGGACATGAAAGGGCCCGGTTGCTGGCGACGGGGGATGCACCAGCAACCGGGCTAGTTGAACGGTAACAAGAGATCGCCGGTTCGCAAATTCGATCTCATCCGTTCGGGCGCGGTCTCAAGCGGACTCTGCCTCCGGCTGTGACCTGGTTCACGCGGGTGCGCGGGCGTTCACGCGGGTGCGCGGCGCGCGTCCGGCGTCATCCCTCAGTTGAGCGTGACCTGGCGGTTGGTGAGACCGGCGCGGGCACGGCGTTCCTCGGCGGTGAGCGGCGTCGTCGCGGCGAGCGCCGTGTCGAGGCGCTCGGCGAAGGCGGCGGCGGGCTTCTCGGTGTCCGCCGCGCTCATCGTGCTCGGCAGGTCCCAGACGGGCACGGTCAGCCCGTGCGCGCGGAAGGAGCCGACGAGCCGGGTGCCCTCGCCGAGCGAGGACTCACCGGCGGCGTGGAGCCGTGCGAGCGCGTCGAGCAGCTTCTCCTCGGGCACGGTCGTGACCCACCGCAGATGGTTCTTCTCCGGCACCTCGCACCAGTACGCGGCGTCGACACCGCTCAGTCGCACGGTCGGCACCGCCGCCGCGTCGGCGCGCTCCAGGGACGCCGTGACCTCGGCGGACGCGTTCCGCGCCTCGCCCTCGGGCAGCCAGAAGGCGAAGCCCTCGTGGACCTCGGGAACGAAGGGCGCGCCGAGATCCAGGAGGTCCTGGAGGCGCGGCCCGTCGACCGGGGCGCGCCGCGCCTCGACCGGGTTGCCCGGCTCGGCCGTGAGCGCGCGGCGCAGCGTGTCGGCGAGGTCGCGGCTCAGGTCGCCCGAGGCGGTGTCGTTCTGGAGGCCGAGCAGGACGGAGCCGTCCTCACGGCGCAGCGCGGGCCAGGCCATGGGCAGGACGGTCGCGAGGGTCACGGCGGGCACGCCCTCGGGCAGTCCGTCCGCGAGGTGGAGCGGAACGGTCGCGGCCGGCACGAGTTCGCGCAGCGCGACCCAGTCGGCCTCACCGGGCAGGCCCTCGAACGGGCGGCTGACGAGCTCGGTCGCCGCCTGCGCGGCGGCGCGCCCGTGACACGCCTTGTACCGGCGGCCCGAACCGCACGGGCAGGGCTCCCGTGCCCCGACCACCGGCACCTCACCGCCCGGGAACGCGGTGCTCGCCTTGCCCTTGGACTGCGGGCGCTTCTTGGCCATCGTCGGTGTTCTCCCGTCACGGCTCGGCAGGTACGGCGGCGAGCCTAACGTCTCGGGCCTTTGCGTCCCGACGCACTCGAACAGGTGAACGGAGGCGGGGGCGGGAGCGAGGCGCCGTGGACGGCCGTTCGGGTGGGTGAGGGGTCCGGGAGGGGGCCGGGTCCGCACGTCCGTGCGGAGGGGGTTTTGATGCGGGGCGGCGCCGTGCGGCTGGTGGTGCGCGGCGGTGGCGGGTGGCGCGCGAAGACGGTCGGGATTCGGGCAGGGAGAAGGGGGGATGGTGCCCGAGCGGGCACGGGGTGGGGAGCAGGGGGCGCGCTGGAGGGGGCGGGTGCTTCCGCTGCCTCTCCTTCGTCGCGCACCGCACCGGCTGCTCGCGCGGGCGGGAACGGGTCGGACGTAGCGGCAGCGGGCGGCTGGCCGCGCGGGCGGGGGCTTCTCGGCGCTGGTTCGGGGCGGCGAGGAGGGTGGCCCGTGCAGGTGAGTGGCCGTCAGCCCTGCTGAAGGACTTGCCTCCTCGCGCCTGCCCCCGCGACTTACCTCTGCTCAGGGTTCGGCCCGGTCTGCGGCGCTCGCGGGGTCCCGCCTTCGCTCCCGCTCAGCCCCCCTCGACGGTCAGCTCGCTCCGCCGAAGCGCGGTGTCCCGTACGGGGAGCCACCGAAACCGCCGCCCCGCCCGAAGCCCTTGCCCCGTCCGAAGCCGCTGCCGCCGTTGAGACCGCCGCTCTTTCCCCTGCGGCCCCCGCTGCCGCCCCCGGTGGTCTCTGGCTCCGTGTCCCCGAAACCGGTCTCGTCGAGACCCAGTTCCGCCAGCCCCGGGACGGCCGTCGCGCCGGTGACGCGGCTCGCGAAGTCCTCGGCGCGGTGGTCGTCGGGAGAGAGCGTGGCCCACACGGTCACCTCGCCGTGCGGTTCGTCCCTGACGCCCCACTTCTCCGCGAGCGCCGTCACGATGCCGAGACCACGGCCACCGTGCGCGCTCACCGACGGGGTCGAGGGAACGGGCCGGGTGGGACCCCCGCCGTCCGTGACCTGCACGGTCAGCCGACCGCCGGGCGTCACCTCCCAGGCGGCGAGGACGTCACCCTCCTCGAACTCCTCCGCGCCCGGACGCGTCGTCTCCTCGGGCAACGGCCTGCCGTGCCGACAGGCGTTGCTGAGCAGTTCGGAAAGGACGAGGACCGCGTCGTCGATGACCGGGTCGGGTACTCCGTGCCCGGTCAGCTCGTCCCGCAGCCGATGCCGTGCCCTGTGTACGCCCGATGGACCGTGCGGTACGGCCATGCTCGACGACGCGGGTACCTCCTGTGCGACCACCGTTGCCACCCCCGGAACCTCCTTCACCCCCACGCCAGGGAGTCAATGCCCCCCTGGACTGGACCGGAAACCGGCCAACGGCCGCGGTCCGGAGGCATTCGCCCCGCCCACCACGCAGCGAGTGCGCCGGAGCACTCCGCGTACAGAACGGCCCGCGCGGAAGACAGCGGTTACCACGAGCGGACCGGACCGACCGGTTCCGTGCCGGGCACGCGGCCCGCGCCGGGGGCTCACTCCACCCCTGGTGTCCTGCGAACATGTCTTCGTCATATGCACGGGGCGCCCACCTGCGGTACCCCGCCCCGGACAGGCGCCCGGGCCGCCCGCGCGTGCCGCCCGCGACCCCCCCGCGCCCGGCGCTCCCCCGCCCGCGACCCGCCCACCTCTCCATCACGCCCTACCGCAAGACGTTTTCCAGCCGCCGCCGGGGCCCCGTCCCGGCCTTCTGCCGCCGGGGCCCGTTCCCGGCCCCTCCGCCGCCCGGTGTCCGCTCCCGGCCTCTCCGCCGCGGGACCGCCAGGAGCCGCGCCGTCTCACCGCCCGAGCTGCTGGAGCACCGCCCGGGGCCGGTTCGTGATCACCGCGTCGACGCCGAGCCGTACGCACAGATCCACGTCCGCCGGATTGTTGACGGTCCAGACATGCACGGGGTGCCCCGCCTCCTGCATCCGCGCCACGTACGCGGGATGGTTGCGGATCAGCCGGATGCTCGGCCCCGCGATCCGCACCCCCGGGGGCAGGCGCCCCTCGCGGTGCCGGGGGGAGGCGAACTGGGTGAGGTGAACGGTCGGCAGGAGCGGCGCGAGCACCCGCACGCGGTTCAGCGACCTCGCCGAGAAGCTCATGACCCGAACGGGCGAGGGGGCGGGCAGGAACGGATCGCCCGTCCCTTCCTCGTTCTCGGCGACCCCCGTCTTGCCCGTGAGCCCGAAGCGTTCGAGCAGGTGGATGAGGCGCTCCTCCACCTGCCCGGCCCAGCGGGTGGGGTGTTTCGTCTCGACGGCGAGTTCGAGCCGCCGCCCCGAGGCGTTCGTGTCGACCAGAAGTTCGAGCAAGCGTTCGAGGGTCAGGACGGAGGTGGTCTCCGGGTCCCAGTCGGGCGACTCCTCGGCCTCGTCCCGGCCCTTCCAGGAGCCGAAGTCGAGCGCGGCGAGTTCGGCGAGTTCGAGCGCCGAGACGGCACCGCGCCCGTTCGACGTGCGGTTGACCCGCCGGTCGTGGACGCACACGAGGTGCCCGTCCGCGGTCAGGCGGACATCGCATTCCAGGGCGTCGGCGCCCTCCTCGATGGCCCGCGCGTAGGCCGCGAGCGTGTGTTCGGGCGCGGCCTCGGAGGCGCCGCGGTGGGCGACGACCTGGGGGGTGTGGTGTCGAGCGTCGGTCACGCCGCCATGCTCGCACCGCCCCCCTTCCCCCGCGCGGCACATAGAGCGACCGGGGATGCCACCGCTTCTTCGCCCGCGCCTCCCGCGCCCGGCTCCTGTGCGTGCGCCCCGCCAGGGCCTGTACGAGGCGTGTACACGCCCTGTGCGGGGCCTGGGTGGGGGCGCGCGCGGGGGGCGTGCGGGGGTGTTTGATGGGGGCGTACGGGTGCACGTCCGGAGTCTTCCGGGGCGCACTCCAGTCGGGTTGCCGTAGGTATTCCGGTGGGCCGAAGGGTGCGCTCGCGGTGATGATCGACATGACGCGTACACACAGGGTCGGCTTACAGTGCCCTGACGTGCGGTGGGAAAAGCTGACCGCAGACGAATGACCGTGGACGACGATCGTGCGCAACGATCGAGAAACCCAGTACCGGCGCTCCGGCGCCGGGCGGGTGGACGGTTCGCCGGGAGGCGGCCGTGCACCCACTCGTGGGACCCGTACCGACCGTGGGACCGCCGTGACCGAGGAGACTGAGCCCGTGAGCACCGAGAACGAGGGCAACGAGGTACCCCCCGCCCCGTCCGCACCTCCCGCTTCGGCCGAGGGCTCGGAGCGGCGAGCGGAGACCGTCCCGAGCGACCGGACGGGTCCGGCCGCGCCGAGCGAGCCGGGCGCCCCCGCCCCGGCGGCGCCCGCCGCCGAGCCCTCACCGCGCACCATGGCCTTCGACAAGCCGGTCACCCGGCCGGAGTCCCAGGCCGCCACCGGCGCGGCCCCCGAGGCCGGCGTCCAGCCGCCCGCCATGCCCGGCCGGCCCCCGCAGGCCCCCTCCGCCGCTTGGCCCCCGCCCCCGCCGCCGGTCCCCGCCTACCAGGCCGGTGGCCCGCAGCAGGTCCACCCCGGCGTGCCCGGGGCCCCCGGTGAGGGACAGCAGGACGCGCGGCACGGCCAGGGCGGCTACGCCGCCTACGGCGCGGGCGACGCCCAGGGCTACGGCGGCTACGGCGGTGACCAGGGCGGCCACGGAGGCTGGGGCGGCGGTCCCTTCCAGCAGCCGCAGCCGCCCCGCCGCAAGCGCGGCCGGGGCGCCTTCCTCGCCGCCGTGATCGTGGCCGCGCTCGTCGCGGGCGGCGTCGGCGGCGGCATCGGCTACTGGGCCGCCGACCGCGACGACAACGGCACGGGCTCCACGACGATCGCGGCGGCCGACAGCCCCGCCAGCACCAAGCGCGCCGCCGGTTCCGTCGCGGGCATCGCCCAGGCGGCCCTGCCGAGCGTCGTGACGATCGAGGCGCAGGGCGGCGACGGCGAGGGCTCCACGGGCACCGGCTTCGTCTACGACAAGCAGGGCCACATCCTCACCAACAACCACGTCGTCGCCTCCGCCGCGTCGGGCGGCAAGCTCACCGCGACCTTCTCCAACGGCAAGAAGTACGCGGCCGAGGTGATCGGCCACGCGCAGGGCTACGACGTCGCGGTGATCAAGCTCAAGAACGCCTCGGGCCTCAAGCCGCTCGTGCTCGGCGACTCGGACCGTACGGCCGTCGGCGACTCGACGATCGCGATCGGCGCCCCCTTCGGCCTGTCCAACACGGTGACCACGGGCATCGTCAGCGCCAAGGACCGCCCGGTCGCCTCCAGCGACGGCGAGAGCGCGAAGAGCTCGTACATGAGCGCCCTCCAGACCGACGCCTCGATCAACCCGGGCAACTCCGGCGGCCCGCTCCTCAACGAGCGCGGCCAGGTCATCGGCATCAACTCGGCGATCCAGCCCGGCAACTCGGGCGGCGGCCTCGGCGGCGGCTCCAGCCAGGGCGGCTCGATCGGCCTCGGCTTCGCCATCCCGATCAACCAGGCGAAGCGGGTCGCCGAACAGCTCATCAAGACCGGCACCCCGGTCTACCCGGTGATCGGCGCGACGGTGTCCCTTGAGGAGGGCATGGACGGCGCCACGGTCTCCGACCAGGGCACGGGCAGCGACCCGGCCGTCACCCCCGGCGGCCCCGCCGCCAAGGCCGGTCTCAAGTCCGGCGACACGATCACCAAGCTCGACGACACGATCATCGACAGCGGCCCGACGCTCATCGGCGAGATCTGGACCCACCAGCCCGGTGACAAGGTCAAGATCACCTACAAGCGCGACGGCAAGGAACGCACCACCGAAGTCACCCTCGGCCAGCGCAAGGGCGACGACTAGACCGGTACGCTGTACCCCGCCCCACCGGCCTCCGGCGGGGCGGGGAGGGTTGCCCGAGCGGCCTAAGGGAACGGTCTTGAAAACCGTCGTGGTGGCGACACCACCGTGGGTTCAAATCCCACACCCTCCGCCCGAGGTCGCAAAGACCGCAGCTCAGAAGGGGCGCACCGCAGACGCGGGGCGCCCCTTCGGCGTGTGGGGTGTCTCAGGCTGAGCGCGTAAATCCCGCCCGTGACCAGGGCGTGCGGGCCATACACGGGCCAAATCCGAGCTACTCCGGGGCCTCAAGTGCGGCGGAGATACGGCGGTTGGCCTCGGTCTGGTCCTTGCGGAGCACCTTCGCGTAGAAGCGGTAGAGGACGGCAACGCTGTGCCCGGCGCGGCGGGCGACCTCGGCGGGCTCAAGGCCCTGCTCGATCCACAGGGACACGCCGGCGGCGCGGTTGCAGTACGGGTCCTCGGCGAGCGGCGTCTTGAGTTCCTTCGGGGTGAGGACCGCTTCGCGGGCGGCCTGCCACGCCTCGGTGTACTCGGTGGAGCGCAGTCGGCCGCCACGGACGGCGGGGAAGAGGCGGCCGTCGGTCGGAGGCCGAGAAAGGTCTTCTCGGGCCACGGGCTCGCCCTTCTTGGGTCGTCCGCCGCCCCTCCCGGACGTGCCTCCCCGCCGCGCCGGTGTCTTCTCCCCCCAGTGAGCACCGGGGCGCCCCCAGGCCGGGCGGTCGCGCACGGTGGCGTGCTCCTCCCTGCACCGAGAGCGGGTGACATACCGTCCGGGGATGGGGAATGCGGAGGCAGTGGGGGCGGAGGCGGCGGTCGCGTGGGCGCGGGAGATGCTGCCCGCGGGGGACCGGGTTGTCGGGGTGGAACGGCTGCGGGGCGGCTGGACCTCGGAGATGCGGCGACTGGAGGTGCGGGGGGTCTCGGGCTCGTACGGGGTGGTGCTGCGCAGCTTCGTGAAGGAGTTCTACGTGCGGCACGCCGCTGGGCTGCTGCGGCGCGAGGCCGATGTGCTGCGCCTCCTGGAGGCGGAAGCCGGGGTGCCGGCGGCGCGGTGTCTCGGGGTCGAACCGGCGGGAGAGCCGCCGTCCTTGCTGATGACGCTGCTGCCGGGGAGCGTGCGGCTCGACGAGGAAGGGGCGGAGCGGCGCGCCGAGTTGCTCGCCCGGCAGCTTCTGGCCATCCATGAAGTGCGGCCCCCGGCCGCCGAGAGGCGGCCCCGCGTCTACGAGGCATGGACCTCGTCGGCGCGGGTGCGGGTCCCGGAGGGGACACGCCGGCCGGACGTGTGGGCGCGAGCCATCGGCCTCATCGGTGCCGCCCCACCGCCGTACGTGCCCCGCTTCCTGCACCGCGACTTTCATCCCGGCAACGTCCTCTTCACGGGGACCGGCGCGGAGACCGCTGTCAGCGGCGTCGTCGACTGGGTCGAGACGTCGTGGGGGCCCGTCGACCTCGATGTCGCCCACTGCTCGACCGCGCTCGCGCTGCTCCACGGCGTGCCCGCCGGGATGCGCTTCGCCGAGCGGTACGTCGCGGCGGGCGGGACGCTGGCTCCCGAACCCGCCGCGCACTTGTACTGGCGCCTCCTCGACGCGCTCGCCTTCGCGCCGGACGCCGAGAAGGTCGCCGAGCCGTGGCGCGAACTCGGCCGTACCGACCTCACGCCCGCGCTGCTCGGCGAGCGCTTGGAGGAGTACGTGGCCGAGCTGCTGCGACGGTACGACTGAGAGCCGTCCCGGCCCTCGCCCGGGCATCAGGCTCACGCCCGGCCCCTCCTGCTCACCGCACGGCGGGTATTGCGGGTCCAGTGCAGGTGTCGGCGGGGCGGGAAGGGCGCCGGTTCGCGGAAGCGGAGCGAATTCCGGCCGGGTAGGAGCGTGGACGTGACACCGAGAGGGGCGGGCGGTCGGCGGCGATGTTTCACGTGGAACATCATCAGGGGGGTGGGAAGTGCGGGATGTTTCACGTGAAACATGTGCCCTATTCCATGAGACTTGGACGATGTTTCACGTGAAACATCCGGTTATGCGACGTACTTATAGGGATGTTCCACGTGAAACATCGAGATACGCGGGGTGTTCATGACGGAGGTCCGAAGGCTGGAGCCCTGGGAAGGCGCCCCGGAGAGCGCCATCGGCCGGGTCTGGTACGTCAGTTACGGCTCCAATATGCGGCTCGCCCGCTTCCTCGCGTACGTACGAGGTGGGCGGGCCGAAGGCGGAGCGCTGGAGCACCCGGGGTGCCGCGATCCCGAACCCCCGCGCTCCTGGGCGGCTCTGGAGTTGCGGGGACGGCTGTACTTCGCGACGGAATCGCGGATCTGGGGCGGCGGGCGCGCGTTCTTCGAGCCGCCGGACGGCTCGCGTGTGCGGCAGGCGGACCGCGACACGGGGCTGATCGGCTCCGACGCCGGGCAGGCGGTCGCCGGGGCGCTGGGTAGCGTCTCGGGCGCTGGGCGAGTGCTCGCGCGGGCTTACGACGTGAGCCGGGAGCAGTTCGCGGACGTGGCCGCGCAGGAGATGTACCGGGCGCCGGGTGACGGGCCCGGTCTGGAAACGGTGCTCGCCGGCGGTGAACGCGCGGTGCGGTGCGGCCCCGGGCGTTATGAGACGTTGCTCTGTCTCGGCGCGCTGGACGGACGCCCCGCCCTCACCTTCACCGCACCGTGGCGGGCGGCCGACGCGGTGCCCAACTCTCCCTCGGAGCGTTATCTGGCCCAGCTTGCCGGGGGGTTGGCCGAAACGGAGGCGTGGAGCGCGGCCCGCATTCGTGCCTACCTGGCGGCGGCAGCGGTGGAGTAGAGCGTCGTTTCCCGGCCGGGTGCGGGACGTTTCCCGGTCGCTCTGCGTGCCGGGCCGTCGCTCCTCGGCCGCATGCTCGTTGCTCTGGACAGGGCTCCGTCGGCCCGGCGTCCGTCGCCGCGTACCGCCGGGGACAGCACGACGGCACGACAACACGACGGCACGACGCATAGACAGCGCACGGCGACAGAGCACCGACGACGGAGTGAGGTAACGGGCGTGGTTTCCGGCTGGGAGTGGGACGAGACGCTGTTCTCGGGGGCTGCCCCGTACTACGAGCGCGGGCGCTTGCCGTACGCGCCGGGGCTCGCCAAGGCGCTCGCGGGAGCGCTGCGTCTGGACGGGCGCGGACGCCTGGTGGACGTGGGCTGCGGCCCCGGCACGCTGACGCTGCGGCTCGCACACCTCTTCCGCGAGGTCGTGGGCGTCGACCCGGACCGGGGAATGATCGCGGAGGCGGGTCGGCGTGCCGCGGGCGCCGGGTTGACGGGCAAGGTGCGGTGGGTGCGGGCGCGGGCCGAGGAACTCCCGGCGGGGCTGGGCAGCTTCACGGTGGCGACCTTCGGCCACTCCTTTCACTGGATGGACCAGGAACGGGTGGCCCGCACTGTGCGCGCGATGCTGCGGCCGGGCGGCTCGCTCGTGCACGTGGCGGATCTCAAGGAAGAGGCGCGGACGCATACGGGGCTGCCGTACCCGGGCGTGCCGCACCAGGCGATCGAAGAGCTTGTCCAGCACTACCTCGGGCCCGTGCGCCGCGCGGGACAGGGGGTGTTGCCGGAGGGGACGCCGGGCGGCGAGCGCGACGTGCTCGCGCGCTCGGGCTTCTCGGGCCCGGAGCGGCACGTGATCCCGGGCGGCCAGCCGCTGGAACGCACCGACGACGACCTCGTGGCTTGGGTCTTCTCGCACTCCTCGGCGGCCCCCCACCTCTTCGGCCCGCGCCGCGAGGACTTCGAGGCCGAACTGCGCCGCCTGCTGCGCGAGACGTCCCCACCCGGTCTTTTCTCCGAACGCCTCCCCAGCACCGAGGTGTTCGTGTGGCGGCGCGAGGACACGTTCGCGGAGCCGGAACGGGTGTGAGGCGAGGCAGGGGCGTGTCGCCCGGGCCTCGCGGGCCGGGTTTCCGCGAGGCCGTGCCGCTTGGGCGGCGGGGTCGTGTGGGGTAGCGCTTCTTGCGGGGCCCGCCGGGGCGTGAGGCTCGCGGATGGGCGGAGCCGCGATCCATCCCCCTTGTTTCGAACGTCAGTTCGCGCAGGGGGAGGGTGTGCGAGGGGTGCGGTGGCGCGTCAGCGGCGCGCGGCTGCCTGGCGCGGTGAGAGGGGCTAAGGCTCTCGTCCAGGGCTGATCTCGGGGTCGATCTCAGGGTTCACCCTGAGGAACCCTGATACGCCACGCGGGTGTATTTCAGGGTCATGTGGGGTTTATCCAGCGAGCATCACGCGTGCGGGCGAAAAGTGCCCCGTGGGCTGGTTCTACGGCTGTCACCTGGGCAATTCTGGATGCACGACGTCGCACAGTTCACTCCGGAACGGTCGGCCAACCGCTCCGGTGTTTACGCGGGGTTGACCGGCCCCTCTACTCATCGCAAGAGGACCGGGTCAGCCGACGACCGCACCGGTCATCCCAGTCAGTGGAGGAAGGACATGACAAGCATCCGTACCGCCCGCCCCTCGCCCCTGGCGCCGCGCTCCGGCTCGCCGCCGCGCCGCTCACCGGCGTCGCGCAGGCCGACAACGGCGCCGCCGCGGGCGACGGATCGAACGCGGCCGTGTCGGCGCTCGGCGCCTCCGGTATCGGCGGCGACAACTTCGGTAACTCATCCACGACTCAGCGGCGGGCCGTAGGAGCAGGCGCCTCGAACCAGAGCGACTTGGCCCAAGCCGCCGCCTTCACGGCCATCGACCAGCACCACTTCAATCCGGCCGTCGACCACACCGATCTCTGGTCGTCGTTGGGGCCCGGAGTCACGCGGTACGACCGAGGCGAACGCCCGCCAGAGCGCGCCCGGGAGGACGCGACTCGTGGCAAGACACGGACGCCGAACTCGATACGGGGCGGCGCCCTGGAGGAGCGAGAGGGAGAGGGGTGCACCCGGAGGGCCTGTAACCGGTGTGAGTGCTTGAGGCGGTACGAGGACGCCCGAGCGGCGCGGCGTGCGGGGGCGCACCGAGCGGCCGCGAGACGAGAACAGCGGTAACGGCGCGCACGGCGCCGGGGGACGACAACGGCCCGAGGGGGAGAGGGGCCCGCAGGGGGAGACATGGGATTTCAGGGGGCGGAGACCCGGACAACGCGCCCGGGCCGGAAGTGGACGGCACCGGCGGGCGAGAATTCCGGGACACCGGAAAGAGCCTCGTACGGGGCGGCGAGGGGCGCCTCGTACGAGGAAGCGAGCACCACCGGCGAGGCGTCGACCGCCACGCCGGGAGACGGTGATCCGGTCGGCAGCAGGTCTCGGCCGGTCGGCCGGTTCGCGACCGGAGCGACCGCGCAGGGCGTGGCGGCGGGCAGGGCCATCGGCGGGACGGGCGAGACGGGCCGGGTGGCCGCTGGCGGTGTACGCGCGGGGACGCGAGGGGCGACGTGCGGCGTGCGTGTCGTGACGCGGGCGGGCGGTGGCGGCGTGTGGGTCGTGACAAGGGTGGCCGGTGATGACGGGCGGGCCACGACGCGGGGTGATGACGGTGATGACTGGGGCTTGTGTGCCCCGGCACGAGTCGTCGGGGGCGGCCGGCGGGGTGCTGCGCGGTCGGTGTGGCGTGACCCGAGGGGGAGGGGCCCTGTCTCCGGAGTGAGGACGGCGCCCCACGGTCCGCGCGAGCCTGTCGCGGCGGACGGCCCCGGCCCGCGCGGGGGCGCGTGGGCGGCGGAAGACGGGCAGACGAGGGAGTCGGCGCGAGGCGGGGTGTGTCCACCCGGAGGGCAGGGCTTGGAGAGCCTTGACTCGGGGGATGCGAATGCGACGACTCGCGGGCACGGTCCCGCTCCGGCTGGGCGTCCTGGGTTCTGTTCTCCTCCTTCTCCTCGGGGGTGCCTCTCCCGCATCCGGCGGGGAAGGGCCCGCCTGGTCGGCGCGCGGGGTGGCGACCTACACGGGGCGCGCCTTCGACACGTGCACCGCGCCGCCGCTGGCGACGATGCGGGCGTGGCGGGACTCGCCGTACCGGGCCGTGGGCGTGTACGTCGGCGGCCGGGCACGCGCCTGCCCGCAGCCGGAGCTGGACGCGGGCTGGCTGCGCGAGGTACGGGGACTGGACTGGTCGGTGCTGCCGCTCTACGTCGGCTCGCAAGCGCCCTGCGTCGAGGCCGAGAACAAGAAGAAGTACCGCCTGGGCGGGGACCCCGCGGGCACCGGGACGGAGGAGGGACGCGACGCGGTCCGGTCGGCGCGGGCGCTGGGGATCACCCCGCGCAGCCCGTTGTACCTGGACGTGGAGGCGTACGACGAGCGGCGGGCGGAGTGCGCGCGGGCGGTGCTCTCCTTCGTGCGGGCCTGGGACCGGGCGGTCACCGCGGAGGGATACGTACCGGGTTTCTACAGCAGCGCGGATTCCGGGGTGGCCCAGTTGGAGCGGGAGCGGCGGGCCGGGACGGCGAACCTGCCGGAGGTGATGTGGTTCGCGCACTGGACGGGAAAGGCCTCGCTCGACGCTCCAGGGGTACTGGCGCCGCAGGCGTGGACGCCCCAGCGACGCATCCACCAGTACAAGGGGAACGTGAAGGAGACGTACGGCGGAAAGACGCTCTCGATCGACAGGAACCAGGTGGACGCGCCGGTCGCGAGCCTCGGCTGAGCCGTTGCCCGGCTCGCTCCACCGGAGGGGAACGAGGCTCAACCCTGAGGGGGCCGGGGTGCGTCCTCCCCCTTCAGGAGGTGGTGCGGACCCCCCGTCCTACTCCCCAAGGGGGACGGGCGGCCGGGACCTGCGGGCGATCCCCGGCACGCGCCGCGCTTCTAGCGTGGGGGATATGACTGTGACCGAGGTCCCCAGGCGCCTTGCCGCGCCGGCCGCCGCACCGACCGCCCCCGCGCGCACCGCTCAGCGGTCCTCGCAGGCGTCCGTGCCCGCGTCCGCGGGTCCCCGGCCGTCCGCGGCGCCGGCGACCCCCGTACCCCCGCGTGGCCCGTCAGCCCCCCGCCCGCCCCGCATCTCCCCGGACCGCGACCGCGCCACCGCCCGCGCGATCGCGGACCACACGGCAACGGCCCGCAAGACGGAGGCGCGTAGGGCGGAGGTGCGTGGGACGGAGGCTCGTGGCAGAGAGGCCCCTCACGCGGAGGCTCGCAGGACCGGGGCCCGTACGAGCGCGGAGCCGGTCCCGGCCTCCGCGCCTCAGCCCGGCAGCGGGCGGGCCCGTGCCCGCTCCTCCCGCACCGCACCCGCCCTCCCCCTCACCTTCGAGTCCTACGTGCGGGCCCGGGGATCGGTGCTGTTGCGGACCGCGCGGTCGCTCACGCCGAATCCGTACGACGCGGAGGACCTCCTCCAGACCGCGCTGGCGAAGACGTACTCCGCCTGGGAGCGGATCGAGGACCACGGGGCCGTGGACGGGTACGTGCGCCGGGCGCTCGTCAACACGCGGACCTCGCAGTGGCGCAAGCGGCGCGTCGACGAGTACTCGTGCGCGGAGCTTCCCGAGCCCGAGCCGACGCCCGTGTCCGATCCGGCGGAGGCGCAGGCGGTGCGCGACGCGATGTGGCACGCGGTGCGCAGGCTCCCGGCACGGCAGCGGGCGATGGTCACGCTGCGGTACTACGAGGACTTGAGCGAGGCCCAGACGGCGGAGGTGCTCGGCGTCTCCGTGGGAACGGTCAAGAGCGCCGTCTCGCGCGCCCTCGCCAAACTCCGCGAGGACCGCGAACTGGTTTTGATCCGCTAACCCCAGGCCCGCGTGCCCACCCTGCGGCGCGCTCCACCTGGGTCCGCGCCGACCCCGCGCCCGGCCCGCGCGCTTGCCCTGCGGCGCCTGACCCGGGTCCGCGCCGACCCCGCGCCCGTCCTGCGCGCCTGCCTGGCGGCGCCCGACCCGGGCCCACCCCGAGCCCGCGCCCGGCCCGCGCGCTCACCCGGCGGCGCCCGACCCGGGGCCGCCCCGAGCCCGCGCCCGGCCCACGCGCCCGCCCTGCGGCGCCACCCCGGTCCGCCCCGAACCCGCGCCCGGCACGCACGCCTGCTCACCGCGCCCCGGTCCCCCCTTCGCGTGTTCCGTGAATCGATTGGCTGCCGCTAGTGACATACCGCCTGGTATGTGCGCAGAATCAGGCCACGACCCCCACGGGCCGCACAGCACCCCCACGGACCGTTGAGACGACAGAGCCGTTGCCTACAGGCGCGTAGCGCCCATCGGGAGGACGCCGTGCTGAGCACGATGCAAGAGACCCCGCTCCTGATCAGCAGGATTCTGGAGCACGGGCGGAGGATTCACGGGCGTTCGACCGTGACGACGTGGACCGGTGAGGCGGAGCCGCACCGCCGTACGTTCGCCGAGATCGGCGACCGCGCCGCCCAGCTCGCCCACGCCCTTCGTGACGAACTCGGAGTCGAACCCGGTAGTGTTTTGGGGACTCTGATGTGGAACAACGCCGAGCACGTCGAGGCGTACTTCGCGCTTCCGTCCATGGGCGCGATCCTGCACACCCTCAACCTCCGCCTGCCCGCCGCGCAGCTCGCCTGGATCATCCAGCACGCCGAGGACAAGGTGATCATCGCGAACGGTACGGTGCTGCCGCTCCTGGCGCCGCTGCTGCCGCAGCTGCCGGAGGTCGAGCACGTCGTGGTGTCCGGCGCGGGCGATCGCTCGGTGCTCGAAGGGACCGGGGTGCGCGTCCACGACTACGAGGAACTGCTCGCCGGCCGTCCGACCACGTACGACTGGCCGCAACTCGACGAGCGGGAGGCCGCGGCGCTCTGCTACACCTCCGGCACGACGGGCGACCCCAAAGGGGTGCTCTACTCGCACCGGTCGGTCTACCTGCACTCGATGCAGGTCAACATGACGCAGTCGATGGGTCTGACCGACCGCGACACGAGCCTCGTCGTCGTGCCGCAGTTCCACGTCAACGCCTGGGGCCTGCCGCACGCGACCTTCATGACCGGCATCAACATGCTCATGCCGGACCGTTTCCTCCAGCCCGCGCCGCTCGCCGAGATGATCGAGTCCGAGCGCCCCACGCACGCGGCGGCCGTACCGACCATCTGGCAGGGGCTGCTCGCCGAGCTGACGGCGAAGCCGCGCGACGTCGGCTCGCTCGGGCAGGTGACGATCGGCGGTTCGGCGTGCCCGCCCGCGCTCATGGAGGCGTTCGACCGGCTGGGGATGCGGGTCTGTCACGCCTGGGGCATGACCGAGACCTCGCCGCTCGGCACCGTGGCGCGCGCCCCGGGCACCGCCGACACCCCGGAGAAGGAGTGGCGCTACCGGCTCACGCAGGGGCGTTTTCCCGCCGGGGTCGAGCCGCGGCTCATCGGCCCGAACGGGGACGTACTGCCGTGGGACGGGGAATCGGCCGGTGAGCTGGAGGTGCGCGGCTCGTGGATCGCGGGGGCGTACTTCGGCGGCACGGACAAGGAGCCGGTGCGGCCCGAGGACAAGTTCAGCCCGGACGGCTGGCTGCGCACCGGGGATGTCGGTGTCATCTCGGAGGACGGCTTCCTCACCCTCACCGACCGGGCCAAGGACGTCGTGAAGTCCGGCGGCGAGTGGATCTCCAGCGTGGCGCTGGAGAACGAGATCATGGCGCACCCGGATGTCGCCGAGGCGGCGGTCATCGCGGTGCCGGACGAGAAGTGGGGCGAGCGCCCGCTCGCGACGGTCGTCCTCAAGGACGGCGCCACGGCGGGACCGGCCGAGCTGCGCGCCTTCCTCGCGGAGCGCGTCGCGAAATGGCAGCTTCCCGAGCGCTGGTCGGTGATCGAGTCGGTGCCGAAGACGAGCGTGGGCAAGTTCGACAAGAAGGTGCTGCGCGCGCGGTACGCGGAGGACGGGCTCGACGTCACGGTGCTCTGAGGCGCGGGGGCTGCACGGTGGCTCCAGGAGGCACGACGGCCTTTCCGGCCGGTACGGGGGCGAGGCACGGCACCTGCGCGACCCGCCCCGCCCCCCGTACGGTCTGGGCGCTCCGCCCCCAACCCAGGCCGCCCGCCCGTACCGCACCCACCACCGCACAGCCCCCGCCCACAGGTCCGACCATTCCCCGTGTGTGACATAGATTGGGGGACCTCACGTCGGTTCCTGTCGGGGAGGTGCGCATGGCCGCGGAGTGGCGACCGGTGCGGCAGGCGCGTACCCATGAGCTGGTTCTGGAGCGCATCGAGGAACAGGTGCTCACCGGAGAGCTGAAGGCCGGCGACCGGCTGCCCCCCGAACGCGAACTCGCCCCGGCGCTCGGCGTCTCGCGCTCCGCGCTCCGCGAAGCGCTGCGGGTGCTGGAGACGATCGGGGTACTCGTCGCCCACCCGGGGCGCGGTGCCGACGCCGGCGCCAGGATCGTACGGAACCCCGACGACGCCCTCGGCCGTCTCCTCCGCCTCCACTTCGGCCTCGGCAGTTACCGCCTGGAGGACGTGCTGGAGGCCCGCGTGGTCCTGGAGCGGTCCAGCTTCGAGGCCGCCGCGCGGCAGGCGGCGCCCGAGGAACTCGACGAGGCCGCCGGCATCCTCGGCCGCCTGTGCGAACCCGGCCTCGGCCCGGCCGAGTTCAACGAACTGGACACCGCCTTCCACGTCGCCGTCGCGCGGTCCTCCGGCAACCGCCTCGTCTCCACGCTCACCGCCGCCGTGCGCGAGTCCGTCCGCCCCCTCATCCTGCGTGCCCTCGAAGCGGCCGAGGACTGGCCCGCCACCGCGGCGGCCCTGAACGCGGAGCACACCGAACTGCTCCGCCTCGTCCTCGCCGGAGAGGCCACGGCCGCCGCCGACCTCGCCGAACGCCACATCCGCGGTTTCCACGGCACGCTGGTGAACGACGAATCGGCCGAGCCTGAAGGCGAGGCGGACGGCGAGCGGTAGAAGCCGGTCCCACGTGAAACAGGGGGAGCCCCGACTCCTGGGGCCCCCTCATGTTTCACGTGAAACAACGTCGCCCCGCTCCCTCACGCGAGCATCCACGACAGCACCGCCGTGGACTGGAGATACACCAGCGCACACAGCACGAGCAGCATCCCGAGGCTGTACTTGGCGACCTCGCGGAGCAGGACGCGTTCGCTGCCCGGCTCCTCGACGGCGGTCGCTGCGATGGTGAGGTTCTGCGGGCTGACGAGCTTGCCGACGACGCCGCCGGAGGAGTTGGCGCCGACGAGGAGGGTCGAGTCGATGCCCGCCTTGTGGCCCGCCGTCTGCTGGAGCGTCGCGAAGAGCGCGTTGGCGGAGGTGTCGGAGCCGGTGACGGCCGTGCCGAGCCAGCCGAGGATGGGTGAGAGGAAAGCGAAGGCGCCGCCCGCCGCCGCGAGCCAGGTACCGATCGCGACCGTCTGACCGGACTGGTTCATGACGTAGCTGAGCATCAGGACGGTCGCGACCGTGGCGATCGCGCCTCGCATGGTGACGATCGTGCGCCCGGCGGTGCGCAGGCTGAGCCTCGCCGACATCGGGTACTGATCCTTGTCCTTGACCAGGCTGTAGACGATCGTCACGAGGACGCCCGAGACGATCAGCAGCGTGCCCGGGTTGGCGAGCACTTCGAGCGAGTAGACCGCGCTCGTCGACGGTGTGCCATCCCGGGGTGACGATCTCGCCGTGGAGCCCCGGCCACTCCCACCTGATGTTCGCGACGCTCAGGATGCCGGGCATGTCGAAGCCGCCGACGTCGATCTTGGCGACGGCGAAGATCGCGATGACGAGGACGTACGGGAGGACGGCCAGTGTCACGCGGCGGGCGGGCAGCCGCTCCGCCTCGACCCGCGAGCGCTGGTCGTCCGGCGTGCGCGGCTGCCACCAGCGCAGCATGAGCACGCCCGCCGCGAAGCCGGCGAGGGAGGCGACGACGTCGGTGAGCTCGTAGGCGAAGTGAGCCGAGCACCAGTACTGGGCAACGGCGAAGACCAGGCCGACGACGAGCGCGACGGGCCAGAGCTGACGGAGCCCGCGCCTGCCGGTCGATGAGGGTGCGGAGCAGCAGCGGCACGAAGAGGGCGAGGAGCGGGCTCTGCCGTCCGATGACGGAGGCGATGTCCTCCGGCGGGATGCCGGTGAGGTTCCCGGCCGTCGTCACCGGGATCGCCATGGCGCCGAAGGCGACGGGCGCGGTGTTCGCGACGAGCACGGTGATCGCGGACTTGAGCGGGGGCAGACCGAGCGCCATGAGCATCGCCGCGGTGATCGCGACGGGCGCGCCGAAACCGGCGAGCGCTTCGAGCAGGCCGCCGAAGCAGAAGGCGATGAGCATCGCCTGGACGCGGAGGTCCCCGCGCCCCACCGCGTTGAAACAACGTCGCAGGTCCTCGAAACGGCCGCTGACGACAGTCAGTTCGTAGAACCAGAGGGCCGCGACCACGATGAGCATGATCGGGAGGAGGCCGGTGAGCAGCCCTTGGCTCGCGGAGAGCAGGGCCAGCCGGACGGGCATGCCCATACCGAAGATGCCGACGAGCAGCGCGGCGACGAGTGCGCCGAGGGCCGCCTGAAGGGCGGGGCGGCGCACGACCATGAGGAGCACGAAGAAGACCGCGAGCGGGACGAGCCCGAGCAGCGCGGTCCCGGCGAGGCTGCCGCCGACGGCGTGCACGTCCGGGGTGAACGAGGCCAGGGAGAAGCCATTCGTTCCCGTGCCCGGTACGGGGAGACCGGACGGCGCGGTACCCGGTACGAGGAGGCCGTTCGTCCCAGTGCCCGGTACGGGGAGGTCGTTCGTTCCCGTGCCCGGTACGGGAAGGCGGGACGGCGCGGTGCCCGGTACGGGGAGGCCGTTCGTCGCGATGCCCGGTGCCGGGAGGCCGGAGACGGCGGTTTCCGGGGCCGGGGCATCGAGGGCGGGCCCGGCGCCCGTGGCCCGGAGGGCCGTCAGCAGGGAGGCCACAAGATGCTCCTCGTCGAGTCTGTGCGCCGCGCTCCTGCCGTACCGCCCGGATGGCATCTCGGGACCGGGCCGCGGCCGTTCGGGCAGGCGGGAGCCGGTCCCCTCGCGCGTCACGGGAAACGGGGGCGTCGGGTGTGGCAGGGAGGTGGACTACCCGAGAAGTAGCGCACCCCCTGAAGTCCTATGTCAATAAGGTCCGACCAAAGTGTTGTCGACCACTCATTGCTCCACATGGCGTCGCAACCGCGGCGGCAGGGGTTCCAGGGCGGTATGGTCGGACCGTAAATCATCCATACTGCCCCCCGTACGGCTCCGCCCCGCGTACGGGCCGCGTACGGGAAGGCCCTCATGCGCATCGGACTCTTCGCCACCTGCCTCGGCGACACGATGTTCCCCGACGCCGTCTCCGCGACAGCCGTGCTGCTCACCCGGCTCGGCCACGAGGTCGTCTTCCCGCCGGGCCAGACCTGCTGCGGGCAGATGCACGTCAACACCGGCTACCAGCGCGAACCGGTCCCCCTCGTGCGCAACTTCGCCGAGCAGTTCGGGGACCCCTCGCTCGACGCCGTCGTGATGCCCTCGGGATCGTGCGCCGGCTCGGTGCGCCACCAGCACGAGATCGTCGCCGAGCGCTATGGCGACGCCGCACTGCGCCAGGGCGTCGCGACCGTCAAGGCGAAGACCTACGAACTCTCCGAGCTCCTCGTCGACGTGCTCGGCGTGACCGAGGTCGGCGCCTGGTTCCCCTACCGCGTCACGTACCACCCCACCTGCCACTCGCTGCGGATGCTGCGCGTCGGCGAGAAGCCGCTGAAGCTGCTCCGCGCCGTCGACGACCTGGACCTCGTCGAGCTGCCCGAGGCCGATTCCTGCTGCGGCTTCGGCGGCACCTTCGCGGTCAAGAACGCGGACACCTCCTCGGCGATGCTCGACGACAAGGTCGGCAACGTCGTGGCGACGGGCGCCGACGTCTGCACGGCGGGCGACTCCTCCTGCCTCCTGCACATCGGCGGCGGCCTCTCCCGCATCCAGGCCGGTACGCGCACCCTCCACCTCGCGCAGATCCTCGCCTCGACCCGCACGACCCCGCACGTCCTGCCGGGCGTCCCGGCCACCGCGCGCGCGACCCCCGGCGGCGCCCTCGCCACCACCCCGGAGGTGACCCGATGAGCACGACGTTCCTCGGCCTGCCCAGCGCCCCGCCCCGCGCCCCGTACGGCGTGGGCAACCTGCGCGGCGACAAAAAGTTCCCGAAGGCCGCGCACACCGAACTCCAGAACACCCAGCTGCGCGGCAACCTCCACAAGGCGACCCACACGATCCGCGCCAAGCGCCTCGCCGTCACCGCCGAACTCCCCGACTGGGAGCACCTGCGCGACGCGGGCTCCGCGATCAAGTCGGACACCCTCAACCGCCTCCCGGAACTCCTCGGACAACTGGAGGAGCGGGTCACCGCGCGCGGCGGCACGGTCCACTGGGCGCGCGACGCCGTCGAGGCGAACGAGATCGTCACCCGCCTCGTCCGCGCCAAGGGCAGCGAGGAGGTGATCAAGGTCAAGTCCATGGCCACGCAGGAGATCGGGCTCAACGAGCACCTGGAGGCCCAGGGCATCACCGCACACGAGACCGACCTCGCCGAGCTGATCGTCCAGCTCGCCCACGACAAGCCCTCGCACATCCTCGTCCCCGCGATCCACCGCAACCGCGAGGAGATCCGCGAGATCTTCCTCAAGGAGATCCCCGGCGTCGACCCGGAGCTGACCTCCGTCCCCGCCGAACTCGCCGCCGCCGCGCGCGCCTATCTGCGCGAGAAGTTCATGACGACGAAGGTCGCCGTCTCCGGCGCCAACTTCGGCATCGCCGAGACGGGCACGCTCGCCGTCGTCGAGTCCGAGGGCAACGGCCGCATGTGCCTGACCCTGCCCGAGACGCTCATCACCGTCATGGGCATCGAGAAGGTCCTGCCGAGCCACCAGGACCTGGAGGTCTTCTTCCAGCTCCTGCCGCGTTCCTCGACCGGCGAGCGCATGAACCCGTACACCTCCCTGTGGACCGGCGTCACCGAGGGCGACGGGCCGCGGGAGTTCCACCTCGTGCTCCTCGACAACGGCCGCACCGCCGCGCTCGCCGACAAGATCGGCCGCGAGGCGCTGCACTGCATCCGCTGCTCGGCCTGCCTCAACGTCTGTCCCGTCTACGAGCGCGCGGGGGGCCATGCCTACGGCTCGACCTACCCGGGCCCGATCGGCGCGGTGCTCACCCCGCAGCTCGCGGGCATGGACGCGGCCAAGGACGACCCCAACGCCTCGCTGCCGTACGCGTCGAGCCTGTGCGGGGCGTGCTTCGACGCCTGCCCCGTGAAGATCGACATCCCCTCGCTGCTCGTCGAACTGCGCCACCAGAAGACCGAACAGGCGGGCACGACGGCGGAGTCGCTCGCGATGAAGGCGGCGGCGGCCGTCATGGCACGACCCGCGCTCTACACGAGCGCGCAGCGCGCCGCGGGGCTCGGCCGCCTCGTCGCGGGCCGCGACGAGAAGATCAAGCACCTCCCTGCGCCCTTCGACGGCTGGAGCGACAGCCGCGACACCCCGGCCCCTCCCCGGCGCAGCTTCCGTCGCTGGCTCGACTCGGCGGAGGGCCGCGAGGCGCTGCGCGCCGCGAAGGCGGAGGGCGAGGCGTCCCGCGCAGAGGCGGAGCGATCCGGTACGCAGGCGGAGCGATCCGGTACGGAGGCGGAGCGATCTGGTACGGAGGCGGAGCGATCCGGTACGCACGCCAAGCGACCCGGTACTCAAGCGGACGCGTCCTCTGCGCAGGCGGACGACTCGTGTGCGGGTGCCGACCCGTCCCGTACGCAGCCCGACGCGTCCCCCGCGCACGCCGAGGCACCCGCCGACACGGCCGCCGAGATCCGCGACGACCAGGACAAGGGCGAGAAGGCATGAACGAGACCACCCCCCAGGCCCGGACGGGCACCGCGCGCGAGACCGTCCTCTCCCGTGTCCGGGACGCCCTCGCGCTCGCGCCGAAGGACCCCGTGGCCGTCCCCCGCGCCTACCGCACGGGCCGTACGCTCCCGGACGCCGAACGGCTCGCCCTGCTGACCGACCGGCTCCTCGACTACAAGGCATACGTGCACCCCTGCACCGCCGCCCGGACCGCCGCGACCGTCGCCGAGGTCCTCCGCGCGCGCGGCGCGCGCCTCGTCGGCGTCCCCGCCGGGCTCGACCGCGCCTGGCTCGCGGACTTCGACGGCGAGGCGCGCACCGACAGCCCCGATGTCCCCGCGCCCGAACTCGGCGAGCTGGACGGCGTCGTGACCGCCTCGGCCGTGACCTGCGCCGAGACCGGCACGATCTTCCTCGACGGCAGCGCCGACCAGGGCCGCCGCGCGCTGAGCCTCGTCCCCGACCTGCACGTGTGCGTCGTGGATCTCTCCACCGTCACCGTCGGGGTCCCCGAGGCGATCGCGCGCCTCGTCCCCGGCCGTCCCACCACTCTCATCAGCGGTCCCTCCGCCACCTCGGACATCGAACTCGAACGCGTCGAGGGCGTGCACGGACCGCGCACGCTCGACGTCGTCATTCGCACAGACGTCTGAGATCGGTCCGGAGTGCCGGAAAGGGGCGAATCCGTTGAGGATTCGCCCCTTTCGTGTGAGTGTGCAGACGGACGGTTGACGTAAGGGTGGGGCGGGCGAGGGAAGAGCGGGTGCGGACCCGCCCCCGTACCGAATCGCCCTAATTGGTCCCGATCTTCGTCAGCAGATCCACGATCCTCGTCTGCACTTCCTCATTGGTCGAGCGCTCCGCGAGGAAGAGGACCGTCTCGCCGGTCGCGAGCCCGGCCAACTCGCCCGTACCCATGCCCGGCGCCGTGTAGACGACGAGCGGCGTGTGGTTGAGCTGGCCGTTCGCGCGCAGCCAGTCGATGATCCCGGCGCGGCGCCTGCGGACCTGCATGAGGTCGAGGACGACGAGGTTCGGCGGCACCTGGCTCGCGGCGGCGACCGCCTGCGCGTCGTCGGCGGCGCGCGTGACCTGCATCGCGCGCCGTTCGAGCGCTGTGGTCAGCGCGCCCGCGAGATCGTCACGCTCCTCGACCAGGAGGACGCGCGGCGGGTGCTGCTCGCTGTCGCGCGGCGCGAGCGCCTTGAGGAGCACGGCCGGATCGGCGCCGTACGCCGCCTCGCGCGCCGCCGCCCCGAGCCCCGCCGTCACGAGGACGGGCACCTCGGCCGCGACGGCGGCCTGCCGCAGCGACTGGAGTGCCGTGCGCGTGATCGGCCCGGTGAGCGGGTCGACGAAGAGCGCGGCCGGGAAGGCGGCGATCTGCGCGTCCACCTCGTCGCGCGAGGAGACGACGACAGGGCGGTAGCCCCGGTCGCTCAGCGCGGCCTGCGTCGAGGCGTCGGGGGCGGGCCACACGAGCAGCCGCCGAGGATTGTCGAGCGGCTCGGGCGGCAGCTCGTCGTCCTGCGGGCGCGGGGCGGGCCGGTTCGCGACCTCGACGGCCCCGTTCGGCCCGTCGAGCGGCTCGGGCCCCTCGGCCCCCGCGTCGGGTGCCCCGATCGCGTACGAGCGCCCGTGCTCCTGCCCGGCGAGCCGCTGCTGCGCCGCCGTGGAGGCGTGCGTCTCGGCGGGACGCGGCGACGCGGGCTGCGGCGGTACGGGCTGCGCGGGAGCGGCCTGCGCCGGTCCGCTCCGCGCCGGTCCGTTCTGCGCGGGCACGGTCTGCGGCGGTACGGGGGGCTGCGGGGGGGCCGCGAGCGGCGGGTGGGGCGCGGAGTCGGCGGCGGCCGGGTGCGGGCGCGCCCCGGTGCTCTCCTGGTCGCCCGTGTGCGGCGCGGGACGCGAGACATCCGCCGTCCCCGTACCCGCCGCGCCCGTCGCGCCCTCGCGGTCCTGCGGTGTCGCGAGCTTGCGTCGCCTGCCGGGGCCGTGGGACCCGGTGCCGTGCGCGGGGGTGCCGGGCGCGGGCTGGCCCTGACGGTGCGCCAGGCGCGCCTGCCGCAACTGCTGCGCCGCCTGTGCGGGCAACTGCCCGGCGGCCGGGCGCGGACCGCCGATGCCCTCGTCGAAGGGCACCCCGGCACCGAGCGTGCGCACGCTGAACGCCCGCCCGCTCCGCGTCGTCGCGCCCTGGTGGTCCTCCTCGCGCCCCGCCACCTGCTCCTCGGCGGGCAGTGCCGGGGAGAGCGTCTCGGGCGATTCGGCGGGCGGTGCGGTGGGCGATTCGGCGGCGGGCGCGGCAGCCGGATCGGCCGCCTGGGCCGCCGGGGCGGCAGCCGGACCTGTGACCGGCTCGGCGGGCGGGGTGGCGGCACCGCCGTGGTACTGCCCGGCTCCCGGCACGTGCGTCGTGGGCCCCTGCGCGGCGGACCCGGCCTGCGGCCGCGCCACGGGCGGGGCGACCGGCGGGGCCACGGGCTGCGCCTGCGGCTGCGGCGGCGCGGCGATCGGCGGCTGGATCACGCCGTACGCGCCCCCGGGAACGGCGGGCGACGGTGCCTCGGACACGACCTTCGCGACGTTCCCGGCGGCCGGGGGCCGCAGCGGGGAGGCCGGAAGAGCCGGTGCGGGCGTCGTGTCCTCCGCGTCCTCGGCCGCGGGCGGCAGCGCGAACGGCACGCGGGGCCCCGTCTGAGCCGCCGCGGCCTCCTCGGCGGCACGGGCCGCCGCACGCCGCGCCCTGCGCCCCTGCGGTGCCCCCGCGTTCTCCGCGGGCGCCGCCTCGACGGCGAGCGGCTGGGCGCCCCCCGCCTCGGGCCCGGCGGCGAGCGGCAGCGCGGGAGCGAGCGCCGACTGCGCGGCCCCGACCCGTACCGGCATTCCACCCGGCGGCACGCTCACGGGACCGAGCGAGGCGGAGACCGCGGCGGTCCCCGCGGCGTGCTCGGCCGCGGTCACGACCGCGCTGTGCGGCAACGCGTGCCCCGCCCCGTCGGCGGTCCCGCCCGGCCCCGCGACCGCGAGGGCCGCGCCCGGCGCGCCCGACGGGCCCGCGGGCAGTGCGAACGGCGAGCCGCCCGCAGGCCCGCCGGCCTGCGCCCCACCGGGCGCGGGAAGGGCCACGGCCCCCGCGGCCCCGCCCGCCGTGTCCTCGGCGTCCGGCCCGCCCGCGCCCTCCGCCGAGGGCCTCCGCCGCCGTCCGGTCGGGCGCGTGTCCGTCGTCTCGGCGGCGCTCCCGAGGAAGGCGTCCACGGAGGAGCGACGCGCGCGGCGCCGCCCGTGCCCGGCCGTCGTGCTGTCGGCGTCGCCCGTGCCATCCGCCGCACCCGTGCCGGTGCCGCCGCCGTCCGTACCGCCGTCCGCGCCCGCGTCGGCCCGCGGCCCCACCGGTGCCGCCACCGCCCCGGCGCCCTCGCCGAGCGGTACGTCGAGCACGTACGTCGCGCCGCCCATGCCCGGGACCGCGTGCGACTGGAGGACGCCGCCGTGCGCGCGCACGATGCCCGTGACGATCGGGCCGTGCACCGGGTCGCCGCCCGCGTAGGGGCCGCGCACCTCGATCCGCACCGCGTCACCGCGCTGCGCCGCGGCCACCACGATCGTGGAGTCCACCCAGCCCGTGTTGACGAGCCCCTGGCGCGCGTTGCCCGTCGCGTCGATGCCCGCGACGTCGGCGACGAGGTGCGCGAGCGCCGTCGCGAGCCGTTCGGGATCGACCTGCGCCTCGATCGGCGGCGCGTGCACCGCGAACTGCGCGCGGCCCGGCCCGATCAGCTCGACCGCCCCGTCGACGCCCGCCTGGACGACCGCGTCGAGCATGACGTTGCGCCGGTGCAGCGTGTCCGTACCGACATCGAGCCGCTGATAGCTGAGCACGTTGTCGACGAGCGTGGTCATCCGCGAATAACCGGCGGTCAGGTGGTGAAGGATCTGGTTCGCTTCCGGCCACAACTGACCGGCCGGGTCGTCCGCGAGGGTCCCCAGCTCCCGCCGCAGTTCGTCGAGCGGCCCGCGCAGCGAGGTCTCCAGCACGGCGAGCAACTGCTCGTGCCGCGCCGCGAGCGCCTCGAAGCGGTCCTTCTCGCGCTCGGCGAGCGCCGCGTACCTGTCCTGCGCCTGCGCCGCGGCCTCCTCGTGCCGCGACTCCAGCTCGGCGATCCGCGCCTCGTAGTCCTCGGTCAGCCCGGTGACCTCGGCCGCGTGCGCCTCGCGCAGTCCCGCGACCTCGCTCGCGTGGCTCTCGCGCAGCTCCGCGCTCTCCGCCGCGTGCCGCTCGACCAGTTCCTCGTAGGCGCGCCGGTCGGTGAAGGTCATGACGGCGCCGACGAGTTGATCACCGTCGCGCACGGGGGCCGTCGTGAGGTCGACCGGGACCTTCTCGCCCTTCTTGTTCCACAGCACCTGACCGCGCACCCGGTGCTTGCGCCCGGAGCGCAGCGTGTCGGCGAGCGGCGACTCGGCGTACGGGAACGGCGTGCCGTCGGCGCGCGAGTGCAGCACCAGCGGGTGCAGCTCGCGCCCGCCGAGGTCGCTCGCCCGGTGCCCGAGGATCTGCGCCGCCGCCGGGTTGACGAGCACGACGTGGCCCTCGGTGTCCGTCCCCACGACACCCTCGGCCGCCGCGCGCAGGATCATCTCCGTCTGCCGCTGCGAGCGGGCGAGTTCGGCCTCGGTATCGACAGTTCCGGTCAGATCGCGGATCACGATCATCAGCAACTCGTCGCCGGAATAACGCGAAGCGTCCTCGTACGGACCCGAGTACGTGCCCGGGGACTGGGCGGCGGGGTTGATGCTCGCGCTCGTGACCTCGACGGGGAACTCGCCGCCGTCCGTACGCCGCGCGATCATCCGCAGCGGCTTCGTACGCCCGCGCTCGTCCCGCGCGTCGGGACGGCGCATCGAGCCGGGGATGAGCCGGGAGTCGAACTCGGGGAGCAGGTCGAGCAGTCCGCGCCCGACGAGCGCCGTGCCCGGCGACTCCAGAGCCTGGAGGGCGATGGTGTTCGCGTTGACGACCGTGCCGTTGGTGTTGACGAGCACGAGGGCGTCGGGGAGGGAGTCGAGTATGGCTGCGAGGCGAGCAGTGCCCCGGGATGGCCTGCTGCTCACGACGAACGTTCCTCCCTGCCGTTCCGCGGGACCGCGCCTGCGGCTCCCCGCCCTGCCCTCCCGGACCGTCCCGCCGGCGGCCCGCCCGGGCCATCGTGCCGCGCGGTCCGCGACGTGTCACGCCTGGGAGTCTACGGGCAGCGGCGCCCGCTCGTACGAGGGAGCCGGGAGCGGTCGTACGAGGAAGTCGTGAGCATCCCGCGCGGAAGCGGCGACGGCCCGTGCGCGGGAGCTTCGCGAGGTGGCGGCGCGGGGACCGGGGACGGGCGAAGGGAGGGGGAGCGGGTCGGCGGGTCGGGAGCCGGGGCGGGCGGGGGACGTGTGGGGGCGCGTACGGGGTCGACACGCGCGCCGGGTCGCGTGTGGGGCGCGCGTGCCGGACCGGGCGTGGGGGGCGGGTGAGAAGCGCGTGGGGGTAGGCGTGCCGGGCCGCGTCGGGTCGGAGCGCGTCGGCCCACGCGCGGCGTACAGCTCTAGACGGCGCCCGTCCCCGCCTCGCCCTGCGCGGGCAGCAGCGGTACGAGCCTGTCCCAGCGCGCGATCTCGCATCCGTTGGCCCGCGTGAACGTGGTGTCGACGGGCCGCCCGGCCCACTCCCCGGTGACATGCGCGGTCCGCGACCCGCCGTACTGCATCGTGCAGATCGCGTCGGACGGTACGGGCGCGAAGGTGTCGTGCCCCCACACGGTCGCCTTGTCGAGCCGTGCGCAGGCGGCGCGGGCGTCGGGGTGGTCGCCGCCGGTGGGGTGGCAGCGGAGTTCGTACCGCGTGACGGGCCCGCCGTCCTCCTTCACCTCCACGTGGAGCCGGTCACCCCGCACCGGCCCCGCCACGGAGACGGCGGCGGCCGGCCCGGCCCCGGCGCCGAGGCCCAGGAGGCAGCCGAGGAGGAGCAGGGAGGAACGGGAAGCACGCGGACGGAAGACGGACATGAACCCTCGCTCAGGCCAGGCGCGCGGCACGGTGGCCCCGTCCCGCATCAGCGTGCACAACGGGAGGGGGCGGGGGGAGGACACGCGGGGTCTTCGGCGGGGAGGGGGCTCGCGACGGCGGGCGACGGCGGGCGGAGAGGGCGCGCGACGCCGCGCGACCAGCGGTGGAGCGCCCGCGCACGCCCCGGGAACGGGCGCCGAAAGCTCTTTGCCCCACCCCTTGCCGCCTAGTACCGTGGGTGCCGATTGGTGGCAGCCCGCACGGCTGTGTCATCATCTCCACGCACCCGCAGGCGCTCGTTCGCAGGCAGGTGTGGCTTTTGGAGGCGTCGCCTAGTCCGGTCTATGGCGCCGCACTGCTAATGCGGTTTGGGGCTTACCCCCCATCGAGGGTTCAAATCCCTCCGCCTCCGCAGCACCCTCAGGGCCCCGCTCGTCCCCAGGACGACGGGGCCCTGAGGCGTTCCCGGCCACGGAAGCGGAGGCTCGGGGGCGCCGGGGAGAGGGTGGCGCACGGGGTGCTCCAGGGAGGCGCTTCGGCGCGCGCGGGCAACCCCCGAAAACAGCCGTACGCCCAGCTCAGACCAGGTATGCGATACGGATTTCGCGTCCGGGCGACCTTCATGTAATGTTGTTCTCGCAAGGCCGCCGGGGGACAAAAACCCAGGCGCCGAGCACAAGCACTCGTAGCTTAACGGATAGAGCATCTGACTACGGATCAGAAGGTTGCAGGTTCGAATCCTGCCGAGTGCACACAGGGAAGAGGCCCCGGAGAGATCCGGGGCCTCTTTGTGTTGCGTGGGCGGTGTTCCGGGGCGTCTTCTCGTCTTCGCGTACAGGGGTGGTCCTGACGGGTGGGGTGTGGCGTCAGTAGGTCCAGCGCCAGGCGTTTGAGCGGTAGGAGCAGGTGATCGGGGTGCCGGCGGCCGTGGTGGTGCGGGCGCCGTGGTCGGTGTTGCGGCAGAACTGGCCCGCCGCGTAGCAGTTGCCCGCGTCGGAGACGATCGAGCAGGTGCTGGTGCCGCTTTGGGCCGTGTCGCTGTCGCCGCTGTTGCCCGAGCCGGTGGTCGCACGGGCGGTTCTGGTGACCGTGACGGTGACGGTGGGGGCGGGTTCGGGCTTGGCCTTCACCGTCGTGGTGACGGTGGGCGCGGGCTCGGGGGTGGCCGTGGCGGTAACGGTCGCCCGCGCGGTCACGGTGGTCGCGGGTGCCGCCTTCGCCGCAACCGTCTCCTGGTCGCCGGCTCCGGCGGAGCCGATGAGCCCGCCGGTGAGCAGGAGGGCCGTGCCGCCCACCCAGACGAGGACGCGCTTGTGCAGGGGGCGCGCGGGGCCGGGCCCCGTGGTGGACGGCTCCGGTGTGCCGTACGGGTGCGGGCTGTTCATCTGGTCCCCCCCCCCGGGAGCGCTCTTGGTGAAGTGGGACGACGGTAGTGAGCCGGTGGGGAATGTGGGGGCGATGTGGGGGAGATGTGTCCTCTTCGTGATCCGCGCCGTTGTGCGGACGGACGAGGATCGGGGGCCCCGGGTAGTACGTGGGAGGTGGCGGGGGTCCGTTGTCAGTGGCTTCCGTTACGGTCGGCGCGATGGAACGTGGTGGGTGGTGGTGTGCCGGGGCGCGGTGGGAGGCGTCCGGGCGAGTGGGGCTGCGGTGGGTGGGGGAGCGGGTCAGCGGGCTCGGCGCGGGGGAGCGGGTCGGGTTCCGGGTGGTGGGTGAGCGGCGGTGCCTCGGGGTGTGGCGGGGCGGCCGGTGGCGCGAGTGCGGCCGGGGGGCCGTGCTCGGGGAAGGGGGTGCGCGGGCGCAGTGCGAGGAGTGCGCGACGCTGGACCGGGTGCGGTCCGTGGCGGCGGATACGTACGCGGACGACCCGCGCCCGTACCGCGTGTACCTGGCGTGGTTCGGGCCGGGGCTCGTGAAGGTCGGGATCACGGGGGCGGCGCGCGAGGGGGTGCGGCTGCTGGAGCAGGGTGCGCTCGCGTACTGCTGGCTCGGGCAGGGGCCGTTGATGGCGGCGCGGCGGGCCGAGGAGGTGGTACGGCACGGACTGGGGGTGCCGGACCGGATTCCGTACGCGCGCAAGCGGGCGGCCCGCGGGGGCGGCGGCGACTGCCGGGCGGAGCTGGGGCGGACGCATCGGGCTGCGCGGAGGCTTGCCGGATGGCCGGAGACGCTGGCGCCGCTGCCCGGTGAGGTAGTGGAGCACGGCGGCTTCTTCGGGCTGCCGCTGCCGTACGGGGGGTTCGTGCGCGGGCTGCGGGACGGGGCGGTGCTCGTGGGGACGGTACGGGGTGTGGCGGGTCCCGATGTTCACCTCGATGTCGCGGGCGAGCCCGGGACCGTCGTGCTGGACACCCGGCGGCTCGCGGGGTGGTGCCTCGCGGGGGTGGGAGAGGACGAGGTGACGACGGCGGGACTCGTCGAGCGGGTGGGGGAGGGAGGAGAACAGGGGGAGTTGTTCTGAGGGCCGCCTGCCTCCGGTCCGTGCGGCTGCCTGCGGGAGGCTTCCGGCCCGGCCTGTTCCCCACGTTGGCGGAGGTCCACCACAACCCCAGGGCCGCCCCCGACACCCGTCCCTCCGCGTTCTTCCGGGCCCCTCTTTGCCTACGCTCACCCTCCCTTTGCCACCGCCCGACGGATTTCTCAGCGAAATCACAGATTCGCGCAAGGGGCCTCTCAGAGGGGACGCACAGGATGGGGCGCATGACCACGATTCCGCCCCAGGGGCACACCGAAGCGAGCGTGGACGGGCGTCCCGTCCGGGTGCTCGTCGTGGACGACGAGACCAATCTGACCGAGCTGCTCTCGATGGCTCTGCGCTACGAGGGCTGGGAGATCCGGACCGCGACGGACGGCGCGGGCGCGGTGCGCGAGGTGCGGGGGTTCCGGCCGGACGCCGTCGTACTCGACATGGTGCTGCCGGACATGGACGGGCTCAGCGTGCTGCACCTCATGCGCCGTGAACAGCCCGATACGCCCGTGCTCTTCCTGACCGAGAAGGACGCCGCCGACCGCGTCGCGGGGCTGACCGCCGGTGGCGACGAGTACGTCAGCAAGCCGTTCAGCCTGGAAGAGGTCGTGGCGCGGCTGCGCGGGCTCATCCGGCGCGCGGGTGCCGGGCGGCGGTCCACCTCCGTCCTCACGGTCGGCGATCTCGTACTCGACGAGGACAGCCACGAGGTCTCCAGGGGCGGTACGCACATCCATCTCACCGCGACCGAGTTCGAGTTGCTCCGCTACCTCATGCGCAACCCGCGGCGGGTGCTCAGCAAGGCGCAGATCCTCGACCGCGTGTGGAGTTACGACTTCGGCGGTCAGGCCAACGTCGTCGAGCTGTACATCTCGTACCTGCGGCGGAAGATCGACCGGGGCCGCGAGCCGATGATCCACACCCGGCGCGGCGCGGGATACCTCATCAAGCCGGCCGAACTCCCCGCCACTGCCGCCGTCCCCGCCGGACGCCACTGACCGGACTCGATCGCGCCGAACGCGCTCTCGCGCAGGGCTCCCGCGCACCGGCCGTACCGGGCCCCGCACGCACTGGCCTCCGCACCGGGCCCGCTTGCAGCGGCTTCCCGCGCACAGGCCGTACCGGGCGCGCCCGTACTGGCCGCACCGGGCGCGCCCGCACCCCGCCCCGATGCACCACCCGCCCCAGGCACCCCGCCCCTCAACCTCCTCCCCGCGACGCCGACCACCCCGGACGCCGCCCCGCGCGTCCGCCCGCGCCGGGCCTGAACGCCCCGCACCCATCCCTCACTTCACTCGCAGGGATGAAAGCGGGCGCGGGCCGGTTTCGGGGTGGTCCGTGCCGTGCAGGCTCTGCGCGACAGCCGCTCACCCGCGGTTCACCGCCTGGCGGTCCGCCCCGCCGGCGCCCTCGCGGTGTCCCGCCACGCCTCACCGGCCCCACCCCTCCACCCCGCTTCCCGCCCCGCCGAACGTCCCCTTCCGTGAGGGCCGCTCGGCCCGGTCCGTGCAGGTCGCGGGGGCGCGAGGGCAGACGTGGGCGAGGACAGGGCGCATCATGGGGTACGCGGTCCTCAGCGGTCCGCACACCCGTGCGGGGCGCGGGTGGGGCCGGCAGGGGCCGCTCCGGCGGCGGAGGTGAGGGCAGCGTGGTGAGGTGGGCATGGTGAAGGGGCGCGCCGTGGGTGCTCCGCGGGCGAGCGTGTGGCTCACGGACGCCGCCGCCCGGACACGTACCCGCAGGAGCGAGCAGCCCTCCGGGCTCGACCGTGAGCGCATCACGGCGGCGACGGTGCGGCTCCTCGACCGCGAGGGGCTCGCGCGGTTCTCCATGCGGCGGCTCGCCGGTGAGCTGAAGGTCACCGCGATGTCCGTCTACTGGTACGTGGACACCAAAGAGGACCTGCTCGAACTCGCCCTCGACGCCGTGGTGGGCGAGCTGACCGTGGGCCCCGAGGGCCTGGAGGGCGACTGGCGGCAGCGGCTGCGGGAACTGGCCCGCGCCTACCGCGCGATGATGGTCCGCCACCCGTGGGTCGCCCCGCTCATGGGCAGCTATCTCAACATCGGCCCGTGCTCGCAGGCGTTCTCACGCCGTATGCGCGCCGTGCTGCACGACTCCGGGCTCGGCGCCAGGGAGCAACTCGGCGCGCTCTCCGCCGTCTTCCGTTTCGTCTACGGGTTCGGCGCGATCGAGGGCAACGTGATCCGCCGCTGCCGCGCGGCGGGCCACACGCAGGACGAGTACTACCGCGAAGCGATGGGCTCGATGGCGCGTCGTCCCGAGTTCGTCGAGTCCTTCGGCGACACCGAGGAACTCTTCGGCCCCGAGGGCATGGGCGGTGGCGTCGCCGAGATGCGCGAGCGCGATTTCGCCTTCGCCCTCGACCTCCTCGTCACCGGCATCGAGGCGATGGCACGGGAGACGGCCGCCACCTGAGGGCGGGGAACGAACGGCCGCGCGGACAGGTACGGGTGAGGCGCCCGGCCCGACCGCCGAGTCCCCCACCCGGCGCCTCCCGCGCCGCGCCCGCGCACCCGGCGCCTCCCGCGCCCTCGCGCACCCGTTCCGCCGCGCCCCCGCGCACCGGCCCCCGGCGGCCCCCCCGCCCCTCGCGCCCCCCTCAGTCCTCCTCCACCAGCCTCGCCGGGAAGCCGCCCGTCGCCACCGGGCCCCAGCGGGTCGGCGTGACGCGGATGATCGACTTGCCCTGCTTGAGCATGGCGGCCCGGTACTCGTCCCAGTCGGGGTGCTCGCCGGAGATGTTGCGGAAGTACTCGACGAGCGGTTCGACGGAGTCCGGGGCGTCGATGACCTCGGCCGTCCCGTCGACCTGGACCCAGGGGCCGCCGAAGTCGTCGCTCAGGACCAGGACGCTGACGCGCGGGTCGCGGCGCGCGTTGCGGGTCTTCGCGCGCTCCGGGTACGTGGAGACGACGATGCGCCCCGAGTCGTCGACGCCGCAGGTCAGCGGTGAGCCCTGGGGGGAGCCGTCGGCGCGGCGGGTGAGGAGGATGGCGTGGTGCCGGGGCCGTACGAACTCGAGCAGCCCGGCCAGGTCCACGGTGGTGTTGGTCGCGACGGAAGGTGCCATGGCGGGGAGCCTACGCCCGTCGCCCTGTCCCGCGACGGGACCGGGCGTCCTCACTCCGCGCGTGCCGCCTCCCCCATCAGCCGCGCGTAGTTCGCCATCGAGCGCTGGTAGCGCGGCAGGTGCGGGGCGAGCGCGGCGACCGCCTCGGCGACGCCCTCGCGGGCACGTCCCGCGTCGGCGAGCGCCAGGGCGAGCACGGCGGACAGCGCGTCGCTCAAGTGGTCCTCACCGTGGGCGCGTTCGGCGGTCAGCAGACTGATGGCCTCCTCCGGGTCGCCGAGCGCGCGCCGGGAGCTGGCGAGCTGGATGACGGCGCGGCGGCGGCGCTCGCCGGGCAACTCGCCGCGCAGCGCCCGCCGGTAGAGCGGTACCGCCTCCTCGGTGCGGCCCACCGAGTCGCGTGCCGCCGCGCGCTCGAAGAGCGCGACGGGGTGCTCCGCGCCCAGCTCGGCGGCGAGCGCGTCGGTGCGGGCGAGGAAGTCCTCGGGGGCGAGGGAGTCGATACGGGACCACAGCGCGGCGTTGCGGCCCTCCCAGTCCTGGGCGGTGGGAGCGGTCATGGCGGCGGCACGTCCTTCCGGGGGCGGTACGGGTACGGGGCGCCCGGCCACGTACCGGCGGTCGGCGGGCCCGCCACATACCGGAGCGGCCGTCACCGTACCGGCTCGGGCCGCCGCCGCGCCTGCGATAAAGCGCGCCCCCGCCGCAGCGGGAGCGCGCCTTCTCCGGCCGGGACCGGTCACATCTGGGGCAGTTCCGCTCCCTGGACCGCCTGGATGTCCAGTTCGACCCGCAGCGTCGTGCCGATCGCGGCGATGCCCGCCTGGACGACCTGGTTGTAGTTCATCTTGAAGTCCTCGCGGTGCAGCTCCGTCGTCGCGCGGAAGGCCGCGCGGGTGCCGCCCCAGGGATCGGCGCCGGTGCCGAGGTAGCTGAGGTTGAGGGCGACGGGGCGGACGACGCCGCGCATCGTCAGCTCGCCCTCGACGGTCCAGCGGTCCTGGCCGGCGGGGACGACGGCGGTGGAGCGGTAGGTCAGCTCCGGGTAGCTCTCGACGTCGAGGAAGTCGGCGGAGCGCAGGTGGCCGTCGCGCATCTCGTTGCCCGTGTCGATCGACGCGGCCTCGATCGTCGCGCTGACCTGCGAGCGTGCGACGTCCTCGGAGATGTCGATGCGGCCGCTGAAGCGCGTGAAGCGCCCGCGGACGCTGGAGATGCCCAGGTGCTGCGCGACCGCGCCGACCGCGGAGTGCACCGGGTCGATCGACCAGGGGCCCGGCGGCGGCAGCTCGGTGCCGCCCTGGCGGGCGAGGACGACGGTCCCCGCCTCCGCGCGCCCCGAGGCGGTCACGAGCGCGGTCGAGGCGGCCGGCGCGTAGCCCACGGCAGTGACGATCACCGTGTACGGCCCCGGCTTGAGGTCGGTGGCGTCCTGGACGTCGCCGTCGGTGCCGGCCTGTGCGCGCAGCACCTGCGTGCCGGTCATATCGGTCATCGTGACGACCGCGTGCGGTACCGCCCACCCGTCACGGGTGCGGATACGAGCGCTGAGTCCCATCCGTTTTCATTCTCCTTGCCCCCCGGGAGCGCGCCCCCGGCGTCCGTACGACGAAATGCGGGCCCCGGTGCGCGGTGGTGGCCGGCCGTCCCCTGCCGGCCGCCGCACACCGGGGCCCTTCCCGCGAAGGGCCCGCGCACGCCTCCGCTCCGGGCGCGCGCGGGCCCACCGGGGTTCTCTACTCGCCCGGGTGAGCGAGCTCGATGTCGTGGCCCTGGGCCCCGGCACCGCTGACTGTCAGGCCGGTGGCCACCGGCGGGTATCCGGTCGCGATGACCGTGTACTCGCCGCTGTCCAGGTCGGCGAAGCCGTAGGCCCCGTCGTCCCCGGTCGTGGTGGTTCCGACCACGTTGCCCGCCGCGTCGACGAGCGTGACCCGCGCGTCGCGCAGCGGCCCGCCCGCGGCGCGGACGACGCCCTGCACCTGGGCGCCCGACTGGAGCGCGACCTCGATCCGGGTGATCCCGGTGCCCGCGATCTCGACGGGGAGGGCCGCCGGGCGGTGGCCGCTCGCGTTGACCGCGACCGTCACCTGTCCGGGGACCAGCTCGCCGAAGGCGAACTCGCCCTGCGCGCCCGACTTGCCCGTGGCGAGGACGTCCCCGCGCACGTCGGTCACGATGACCATCGCGTCCGGGATCGGCTCGCCCGCCTCGGCGGTGCGGACGATGCCCGCGAGCCCGCTCGTACCGCTCAGGACGATGTCGTACGTCACCGGCTCCTCGCCGACCACGATCGTCGTGGCCTGCGGCTGGAAGCCGTCGGCCGAGGCGATCAGTACGTACGAGCCCGCGCCGGGGGCCTCGGTCGCGTACCCGCCGTCGAAGCGGGCCGCGGCGCGGCCGAGCTGCCTGCCGCCGAGCGAGATGAGCGTGACGCTCGCCTGCGCCACCGGGGCGTTCTCGGCGCCGCGCACGTAGCCGCTGACCGGGATCCCCCCGGTCGGGGCCGCGTCCTGGGGCTCCGCGGCCGTCGCCTGGGCGACGGGGGCGGTGGCGAGGGCGGTCGCCGTGCCGCCGCCCTGCGCGGCGAGCGGCTGCGTCTCGCTGAGCGCGGCGGCGGGCTGCGGGGCCGGGGCCTGGGCGGTGGCCGCCGCGGGCGCCTCCGAGGTGACCTGGCCGGTCGTGGCCGGTTCCTGGCTCATCGAGGTGCGCAGCGGCACCTCCTTGATGAACCACGTGATGAGGAAGGCGACCAGCGCGCACGGGGCGGCGAAGAGGAACACGTCCGCGACGCCCGAGCCGTAGGCGCTCTCGACCACGGTCTTGAAGGGCTCCGGGAGCGCCTTGACGTTGGGGATGCCCCCGCCGTTGCCCAGCGCGCCCCCGGCGGCCTTGGCCGCCTTCGGGCCGAGGTCGGCGATGCCGTCCTTGATGTTGTCGCTGACCCGGTTGCCGAGCACCGCGCCGAGCGCCGAGACACCGACCGCACCACCGAGGGAGCGGAAGAAGGTGACGACGGAGCTGGCGGAGCCGAGGTCCTGCGGCTTGACCTGGTTCTGCGTGCAGAGCACGAGGTTCTGCATCATCATGCCGATGCCGAGACCCATCAGCGCCATGTAGATCGCGATGTGCCAGTAGGCGGTGTCGTACTCGATGGTGCCGAGCAGGCCGAGGCCCGCCGTGACGAGCGCGCCACCGGCGACCAGCCACGCCTTCCAGCGCCCGGTCTTGGTGATGATCTGCCCGGAGACCGTCGAGGAGACGAAGAGGCCCGCGATCATCGGGATGGTGAGGACACCCGACATCGTCGGCGACTTGCCGCGCGCCAGCTGGAAGTACTGGCTGAAGAAGACGGTGCCCGCGAACATCGCGATGCCGACGAAGAGCGAGGCGAGCGAGGCGAGCGTGATCGTCCGGTTGCGGAAGAGCCGCAGCGGGATGATGGGCTCCGACGCCTTCGACTCGACGAAGACGAAGATCAGCGCGAGCACGACCGCGCCCGCGACCATCGTCCAGGTCTGCCAGGAGATCCAGTCGTACTTGTCACCGGCGAAGGTGACCCAGAGCAGGAGCAGCGAGACCGCCGCCGAGATGAAGAAGGCGCCGGTCCAGTCGACCTTGACCTTCCGCTTCACGACGGGCAGGTGCAGCGTCTTCTGGAGGACGACGAGCGCGATGACCGCGAAGGGAACGCCGACGTAGAAGCACCAGCGCCAGCCGAGCCACGAGGTGTCGGTGATGACGCCGCCGAGCAGCGGGCCGCCGACGGTCGCGACGGCGAAGGTCGCGCCGATGTAGCCCGAGTACTTCCCGCGCTCGCGCGGCGGGATCATGGCCGCCATGACGATCTGGGCCAGGGCGGAGAGACCGCCCACACCTATGCCCTGGAAGACGCGGCAGACGATCAGCATTCCGGCGCTCTGCGAGAGCCCGGCGGCGGCGGAGGCCAGCACGTAGATGACCAGGGCGATCTGGACCAGCAGCTTCTTGCTGAACAGGTCGGAGAGCTTGCCCCACAGCGGCGTCGTCGCGGTCATCGCGAGGAGCGAGGCCGTGACCACCCAGGTGTAGGCGCTCTGGCCGCCACCCAGGTCGCCGATGATCTCCGGCAGGGCGTTGGAGACGATCGTGGACGACAGGATCGCCACGAACATGCCGAGCAGCAGCCCGGAGAGCGCCTCCATGATCTGCCGGTGGCTCATCTGCACCTGGCCGTTGTCGCCAGGCGCCGAGGAACCGTGCTTGGCATGGCTGCCCCGCACACCGGATGGTGTGGTTGTTGCCATGAACTTCCTTCTTCTACGAGGGTGTACCAGTGGTCTGTGCGAGGGAGTCCGGGAGCTTGGACCAGGCGGTCCGGCAGTCCCCGAAGCTGTCGCGCAGGCGCGCGAGCAGTGAGTTGAGCTGGTCGACGTCTTCGTCGGACCAGTCCTCCAGGTAGTAGGAGAGCGCCGCGACGTGGCGCTCGGCGAGCTGAGCCAGCAGGTCGGTGCCGTCGGGTGTGAGCCGCAGGATGCGGGACCGCTTGTCGTGCGGGTCCGCCACGCGTTCCACCCACCCCCGGTCGGCCACGTGCGCCACGTGCCGGCTGGTCACGGACATGTCCACCGCGAGCAGCTCTGCCAGCCTGCTCATCCGCATCTCTCCGTACCTGCTCAGCAGGTGGAGGACGGCGGCGGAACCACCGGGGCAGTCGGGGGGGAGGATACGGCCGAGGCTGCGTTTGACGACGCCGAAGGCACTGAGCTGACGGGCCAGCTCCTCGTATCGAGGCTGCTTGGCCATCTCGATCTCCCGTTTTTGTTGCTTAAGGCAAACATAAAACTGATGGTTGCCCCAGGCAAACGAAATCGGACCAAGCGAGTCAAAGGTTTCGCAAAGGGTCAGCAAAGGGGTGGGTGTGGGGGCGCGGAGTGGCCTGTGAGGGGGGTGTTGCGTCGCGGGACGCTGCTCCGGAACTCGGCTTCGGGAGTCGCTCCGGCGCCGGGGGCGGGGCGTCGCGGGGTGCCGCTCCGGTACCCGGCTTCGGGCGTCGCTCCGGGGTCGGGGGCGGGGCGGACGTGAGGGGGCGGCTCTGCGGGCTCCAGTTTCGGGCGTCGATCCGGCCCGGTGGCGGTGTGGCCCGTGAGAGGGGTGCGGGCTCGTCGGGCTCGCGGGGGCCCCGGCGTCGGAGTGCTGCCCGGCCCCGCTCCTCGCTCGCCGGAGCGTCTGATTCCGCCCGCCCCGCGCCCTTCACTGACCGGTGCTCAAAACCCGGGCGAATCGGGCTTGTTCGGGGGGCTGGCTTGGGGCTCGGCCCAGGATTCGCTAGGGTCCCGCCCATGGCACACAACCAGGGCCCCGAGCAGACCCCCGACCCGGCCGGCAACACGCAGATGTTCCGCGCCTTCGTGGACGAGGAGGCGCCGCGCCGCCAGGGCGGCGCTCAGCAGCCCGCCGCGTCCTCCGGCCCCCGCGTCGGAGTGATCATCGGCGTCGTCGTGGCGATCATCGTCATCGCCGCCGTGGTGTGGCTGGCCGTCGGCTGACCAGCGGTTCCACCTGTTCGTACGCGTCCGGGGCGGGCCTCCTCAGGGAGGTCCGCCCCGGATTTCGCGTCCCCGCGGTCAGTCCGCGATCAGCCCTTCCCGCAGCTGCGCCAGTGTCCGCGTGAGCAGCCGTGACACGTGCATCTGCGAGATCCCGACCTCTTCGCCGATCTGCGACTGGGTCATGTTCGCGAAGAAGCGGAGCATGATGATCCGCCGCTCACGGGGCGGGAGCTTCGCGAGCAGGGGCTTGAGCGACTCGCGGTACTCGACGCCTTCCAGCGCCGTGTCCTCGTAGCCGAGCCGGTCAGCGAGCGAGCCCTCGCCGCCGTCGTCCTCGGGAGCCGGGGAGTCGAGCGAGGAGGCGGTGTAGGCGTTGCCGACCGCGAGACCGTCGACGACGTCGTCCTCGGAGACGCCGAGCGCCTTCGCCAGCTCGGGCACCGTCGGGGAGCGGTCGAGCTTCTGTGCCAGCTCGTCGCTCGTCTTGGTGAGCGCGAGGCGCAGCTCCTGGAGCCGCCTCGGCACCCGTACCGACCACGAGGTGTCGCGGAAGAACCGCTTGATCTCGCCGACCACGGTCGGCATCGCGAAGGTCGGGAACTCGACCCCGCGCTCGCAGTCGAAGCGGTCGATCGCCTTGATCAGGCCGATCGTGCCGACCTGGACGATGTCCTCCATGGGTTCGTTGCGGCTGCGGAAGCGTGCCGCCGCGTACCGCACGAGCGGGAGGTTCAGCTCGATGAGGGTGTCACGGACGTAGACGCGCTCGGGGCTGTCCTGGGCGAGGGTCGCCAGGCGCAGGAAGAGGGCGCGCGAGAGGGTGCGGGTGTCGAGGCTCGCGGAGGAGGCGGCGCCCGTCTCCGGCGCCGCTCCCGTCGGGGCGTCGGCGGGCGGGGCGTCGACCGGCGGGACGCCGGCCGGTGGCGCGTCGATCAACGGAACGTCAGCCGCGAGGAGCGGCAGCACGTCTGACGGCACATCGGTGGCCTCCTCGGCGAGGCGCTCCGTGAGGGCTTCGGTGCGGGGCTGCGGGAGCGCCGTACCGAGTGTGCTGCGGCCCGCGAAGGGCCTGGCGGGAGGCGTGGCGGCCACCCGGTCGAGCCCGTCGGGGGTGCCCTTGCTGAGCGTGAGCACCTTCGAGCTGCCCTGTTCTGCGGACATGGCGGACATGGAGGACATGCCACCCCCTTGAGGTCGCGGACGGTCGCGGCGGGCGCTCCCGTCTGAGGAACGCAGCCTTCCCCCTGAATACCGGAGGGCGGGCTGCGGCAAACGCCGTTCCAGCAGAATGTCACATGTCGGCAACACGCTGTAGCGGTATGTCGACAAAGGGCGGCCGGGCAGACCAAGGAAAAGGGGCTTCTGGGGCCATTTCAGGCGGGTCACGGCCTGAGGGGAGGAAAAAGCGAAAGTACCCGTTCCGGTTACGCGTCGATCCTGTTTGCGGATCTGAGACGCGCGAAGCTGCGCGCGAGCAAACGTGACACGTGCATTTGCGAGACGCCGAGCTCGGCGCTGATCTGGCTCTGCGTCAGGTTGTTGTAGTAGCGCAGCAGGAGGATGCGCTGCTCGCGCTCGGGGAGCTGGACGAGCAGGTGGCGTACGAGGTCGCGGTGTTCGACGCCGTCGAGCGCGGGGTCCTCGTACCCGAGCCGGTCGAGCAGCCCGGGGAGCCCGTCGCCCTCCTGCGCGGCCTCCAGCGAGGTCGCGTGGTACGAGCGGCCCGCCTCGATGCAGGCGAGCACCTCGTCCTCGTTGATGCGCAGCCGCTCCGCGATCTCGGCGGTGGTGGGGGAGCGTCCGTGCGCGGTCGTGAGATCCTCGGCGGCGCTGTTGACCTGGACCCACAACTCGTGGAGCCTGCGAGGTACGTGGACGGTGCGGACGTTGTCGCGGAAGTACCGCTTGATCTCGCCGACCACGGTGGGCATCGCGAAGGTCGGGAACTGCACGCCCCGGTCGGGGTCGAAGCGGTCGATCGCGTTGATCAGGCCGATCGTGCCGACCTGGACGACGTCCTCCATGGGCTCGTTGCGGCTGCGGAAGCGCGCCGCCGCGTAGCGCACGAGGGGCAGGTTCGCCTCGATGAGCGCGGCCCGCACCCGCCCGTGCTCCGGGCTGCCGGGGGTGAGGTCCTTGAGCCGGGCGAAGAGCACCTGGGTCAGGGCGCGGGTATCGGCCCCCCGGCTCCGGGGCGTCGTCGACGGCGGTGTCGCGGGCGTCGTACTGGCCGGCACGGTCATCGCCATCCCTTTTCCGCCTCGGTCTGTCCCTGACCCGACCTGTTCACTCTTCCGTCAAAAGCGGTCATAGCATCACAAGACATGCGCATCGTGCGCAAGCACCGGTGAAGGTCGTGTTGGGGGCGCGGAAGGGCGGCGCGAGGGGGCGCGCGCGGTGGTACGGGGGCGAGGGCGGGTCTGCGGGGCGCGGCTCCACGGGGGCGCCGGGCTTACCCTGGCGCGGCGCCGTGCGTGGCGCCACGGAGCGCCGGGCGCGGCCTTACGGGGTGTGCGGGCCCGGCGCGGGCGTTACCGGGCGGCGGGGCTCACTTGCCGCCGTTGGCCACCCACGTCATGAAGTCGCCGACGGCGCTGGCGCCGTCCGAGACGCCCTCGAAGCCCATCTGGACATAGTCGGCGGCCTTGGCGGGATCAGTGATGATCACGTACAGCACGAAGACGATCACCGCGAAGAGCGCGAGCTTCTTGGCCTGCGGCACCCCGGTCCCCTCCCCTGTGCGTGACGTACTGTCATCCCGCCCGTGACGACCAATCGTACGGTCGTACGGTACGCGCGGGGAGTCTAGCCTGTCCCCTCACTCGGAGGCCGCTCCGCAGGCACCCCGGCCCGCCCGGGTCGCCATTCCGCCAGCCGGGGGCGAGGGGGCGGCGGGGCGCCGTGGGTCTCCTGGAGACGGCGGTTCGTGTTCCGCAGTCCCCGCCGCACGGTCAGCGCGGTGCCGTCGGTGTTCTCCGGGCGGTTGCGTGTGCTGTCGAGGCCGCGCTGCAACGTCTCGAACCGCGTGAACTTCGTATCGACTTCCTCGCAGAGGGGGCGACCAGCACCTCCGGGGAGTCGCCCTTCCTGAAGAACAGCCAGCGCCCCTCCCCGCGGGCCCTGCCCGACTTCTTCTCCGCGGCCGTTTCGACGTTCTTGCCGGTATCGGTCAGAGGCGGGAATCCGATCGTGATGAGCGTGCGTGCCTTGGTGACGGCGACGACCGCGAAGAAGTCCCAGAGTTCCAGCCCTCCGTGTGGAACTCGAACCCATGGTTCCCGATCTTCCTCGCCTCCTAGGCGGTTGAGGAACTCATGTGTCACCCCTTCTCTTTCGGTGTGGCCTGTCCGCTCCCGCCGTGATCTGATGTTCTGTTGAGGCGCGCGGCGAGAGCCCCGGAGCGACCCCGACAGGTATGGACGGGGCGGGCACGGAGGTAATCGGGTGCTGTACGAGGAATTGGCGCTGGATCTGTCGGGGGGCAGGATCTGGTTCTTCGCGGGGGGATTCGTGTGGATCGGTATCGGGATCCTGCTCTCCTTCGGGGAGATGCGGCGCGGGCGGCGCAGGCGGGAGACCACCGGGAAGTGCGTCTCGTCCTCGCACCGGCCTTCGGACAGGTCGTACTCGTACCTGTTCAGGGATCCGACCGATTCGACGATCGAGGCGCACATCAGGGTGAGGTCGGGCGGTGGCCGGCGGCACTTCAAGAAAGGGCAGAGCGTCACGCTCTCCTACGACCCCAAGGATCACAGGGACACGAAGCTCGCCGAGGAGCGTTCGCGCCTCGATCCGTGGAAGGGCGTGCTGTACGTCTCGCCTTTCGGGCTCATTCCCCTCGCGTTGGCGTGGATCGGGCTCTCGATACTCCAGTAGGCGGCGGAGGTCACCCGAGCAGACAGAGGTGCTGTGTCATGACCGTTCTTCTCTATTCGCCCGCTGTCCTGGCCGCGTTGATCGGGTTGTTCATGCTGCTGCCGAGGCTTTTTCTGAAGCGGCATGGGAAGCCCGTGGTGGGGGAGCGGGGGAGCGCGAGCTTCGGGACCGGCTCGCTCGATGTCGTCGTGCACTACGCGGATCAGCACGGCACGGAGCGGCGGATCACGGTGGACTTCTCGGATATCGACGGTGAGGAGCGCGGTGACCCTGTCGCGCTCGTCTACGACCCTGGCAGGCCGGGGCGTGCCATGACCTTGATGGAGTTCACCGCTCCGTGGTGGCGCACGGTCGGCGGGTTTGTCGTGCTGCTCGGAATGCTCCTGGCTGTCGGCGCGACCGTCCTGCTGATCTTCGCGTGAGCCGGAGCGAACCGGCTCCCGGGCCCCGGGGGCCGCTCATATCGTTGGCGAAGCCGCTGGCCGGTCTCCTCCGGAACTGGCGGACGAGTGCCGGAAATGAAGGGCTGCGATGCTCGCTGTCTGTGTATTTCTCTTTGTCTTCTCGGTTCTCGTTTTGGTTTATATAGGCATCCCCTTCGTCCAGCAAAAGCCCTTGCGGGCACGGGGGAAGCACACTCTCGCGTGGGAGGTGCGGCGCGTTCGGTCCTGGGGGAAGTTCCGTGTCGAGTGGGCTTTCGACATGTGGGGAGGGGCCGGGACGGTCACGGTGTGGTCGACCAGCAAGTCATCAGAGCCCTCGGAGAACAGGCCGCTGGTCTACGACCCCGAGGACCCGCAACGGTGGTGCTTCAGCGCGCAGATGCCCCGCAATCCCGCACGCGTCCGGAACTGGCTCCGGGGCTTCTGGGTGGTGGCCGTGGTGTCGCTCGTTCTGTCGATCGTGCTGCTGGTGAGCTGAGCTGAGCGCCCGGCGCGGCCCGGCCTCGCCGTCTGTCAGCGGAAGAAACCGCTCAACTCGTTCGGCATCGGCAGCGGTTCGGAGTCGTCGGTAGTCAGGGAGGAGGGCAGTTCCTCTGTCGCGTGCGCTGCCCCCTCTCCGGCCTCGGGACCGGTTCCGGCATGTCCGGTTGATCGGACTCGCCGTCGCTGTTGACGAGGGAGAACATCCAGTTCGCGGCGGCCAGGTGGTCGACCACCGCCGCGAGAAGGTAGTCGGTGACCGACCACTCGGCCGCCTCGCCCTCCGTGGCCCGGACCGTCGCGCTGTCGCGCGGCAAGTGGCGGATCAGGAGGGCGAGGGGCCCGGCGGGCTGGAGGCCGGTGGTTCGGCGGTGTACCGCCCCCGGGCCCCGGCCGGGGTGCGTCCCCCCCCCCGGGCCCGGCGTACTCCACCTCAGCGGTTGACCGCGCGCATTCCCGCCTCGTCGTAGCGGTCGCCCGCCGCCTTCGGCAATTCCGCGTCGATGCGGGCCAGTTCGTCCGACGTGAGCGTGACGTCCAGCGCTCCGACGTTCTGTTCGAGGTACGAGCGCCGCTTCGTGCCCGGGATCGGGACGAGGTCCTCGCCCTGGGCCAGGACCCAGGCGATGGCGAGCTGGGCCGGGGTGACGCCCTTCTCGGCGGCGATCTCCTTCACCTTCGCGGCGAGGCGCTGGTTCGCCGTGAGGTTGTCGCCGGTGAAGCGGGGACCGCGCCGGCGGAAGTCGTTCTCGTCCAGCTCCTCGGGCGAGGAGAACCTGCCCGCGAGGAAACCGCGCCCGAGCGGCGAGTACGGGACGAAGCCGATGCCCAGCTCACGGCACGTGGGCAGCACCTCGGCCTCGGGGTCGCGCGTCCAGAGCGAGTACTCGGTCTGCACGGCCGCGATGGGGTGCACCGCGTTCGCGCGCCGGATCGTCTGCGCGCTCGCCTCGCTCAGCCCGATGTGGCGCACCTTCCCCTCGGCGACCAGCTCCGCGAGCGCCCCGACCGTCTCCTCGATCGGTACGTCGGGGTCGACCCGGTGCTGGTAGTAGAGGTCCACGTAGTCGGTCCCGAGCCGCTTCAGCGAGCCCTCGATCGACGTGCGCACGTGCTCCGCCGAACCGTCCTGCCGCCCGACCGTGCTCGGGTCGCCCGGGACGGCGTCGTCCATCCGCAGGTTGAACTTCGTCGCGATCACGTACTCGTCTCGGTGGCCCTTGACCGCGCGGCCGACCAGCGACTCGTTCGTCAGCGGGCCGTACATCTGCGCCGTGTCGAGGAAGTTCACGCCCAGTTCGAGGGCGCGGTGGATCGTCTCGATCCCCTCCTTCTCGTCGGCGGTGCCGTAGAAGGCGGACATCCCCATGCAGCCGAGACCGAGCGGCGAGACCTCCAGGTCCCTGAGTGTGCGCTGCTTCATGTGCGTACGAGCCTTTCGTCGAGTCCTTTGTCCGGTTACGAGCAGCCGGTACCAAGAAATGACGCTAGGAGATGGAGTGCGCTCGAAGTCAAGAGGCGCCCTGCCGCCATTCGGCTGGGCCGGAGGCCCCCGCCCGAGAGCCCGCCTTCGACGCGGCGGCGGACGCCGTCCCGCACGCCCTATCGGCACGCCTCACGGGCACGCCGTCCCGCACGCCCTATCGGCACGCCTCACGGGCACGCCGTGCCCGCCGCACGAAGGGCCGAAGGGCCACGTGCGGCCCCACCGAGACGAGAACGGAGACGGAGCAGCACGAAGGGCCCGGTCCGCAATGGACCGGGCCCTTCGTCTACCTGCGGTAGCGGTGGGATTTGAACCCACGGTGACGGGTTACGCCACACTCGCTTTCGAGGCGAGCTCCTTCGGCCGCTCGGACACGCTACCGAGACAGACTCTAGCCCATGAGGGGCCGTGCTTTGAAATCGGTCGGGTGCCGGCCGGGGAGCGGTTCAGCGGGTGGCCGCGAAGAAGGCGTCCAGGAGGGCGGTGGACTCCGGGGCGAGGACGCCCTCGATCACCTCGGCGCGGTGGTTGAGGCGGCGGTCGCGGAGCAGATCCCACTGCGAGCCCGCCGCGCCCGCCTTCGGGTCGCGCGCCCCGTACACGACCCGCTCGACGCGCGACTGCGCGAGCGCCCCCGCGCACATCGGGCAGGGCTCCAGTGTCACGACGAGCGTGCACCCCGTCAGCCGCCACTCGCCGCGTACGGTGGCGGCGCGGCGCAGCGCGAGCACCTCGGCGTGCGCGGTGGGGTCGTGCGTCGCCTCGCGTTCGTTGCGGGCCCGCGCCACCTCCGTACCGGACGCGTCGAGCACGACGGCCCCCACCGGGATCTCCCCGGCGCCGGCCGCCTCGGCGGCCTCGCTGAGCGCCGCGCGCATCGCGGGCCGCCAGGGGTCTCGTACGGGATCGGGCTGCACGGCACGTGCCTCGGGCTGCATGGCACGTACCGTAGCGCCGCCGCACGAGGGGGCCCGTACGGCGGCGCGGTGGCGGTGCGGAACGGGGGTCAGCGCACGGCGTCCGCCAGTTCACCGAGGCCGAGGGCCTCCCCGATGGCGGCGAGCGGGTCGGCCTCGTCGACCGTGAGCAGGTCGGCGGGGGCCATGCCCAGGTCGGCGAGGATCTCCGCGTCACCCACGGGGCCCGGCGGTACGGAGTCGCCGGACGCGGAGACGTAGTCCTCGCGGTCCGCGTCCTCCTCTTGGTCGGGGTCGCCTTCCTCGGTGCCGTCGAGGTCCAGGGCGTCCAGGTCGGTCGAGGGATCGACGTCGGTCGGTTCGCGGCCGAGCAGTTCATCGGTGAGGAGGATCTCCCCGTACGAACTGCGGGCGGCCGCCTGCGCGGCGGAGACGTAGACGCGGGGATCGTCCTCCCCGTCGACCCGGACGAGGCCGAACCAGGCCCCCTCCTCCTGCTCCACGTAGACGAGCACGGTGTCGTCCTCGGCACCGGTCCTCTCCGCGTACTCCCTGGCCAGATCGGTCAGGTCGGACAGGGTCTCCACATCGTCCAGCTCCGTGTCGCTCGCTTCCCACCCGTCTTCGGTGCGCGCGAGCAGTGCGGTGAAGTACACCGTGACTCTCCCACTGGTTCTGAGGGTGCCGGTCGCCCGGCTGAGGCCGGGGGCGGAGGGCGGTGCGAAGTCCCCGTCCCCTTCATCGGAATCGTGGCAGAAGCGCGGTCGCCGGGTGAAGTGTTCCCGCCTCTGTGTCCGCACCCCGCCTCGACTCCGCCACCGAGTCTGCGCCGCCCGCCCACCCGAGGAACAGGGGCCGCGCCGAAACGGGGTCGGCATTGGGGTGGTCCGGGGGAGTGGAGGGAGGAGCGGGGGCCGGTGGAGGTGTGGGGATGGGTGGCTGGGACATGAGTGGCGGGCTGGGGGCTGGGGGGTGAGGGCGTTGCGGGGGCGGGGGCGCGTGCGGCG
>NZ_JOGO01000017.1 GCF_000719475.1 Streptomyces sp. NRRL F-5630
CCGCACGACCCGCCGGACCGCCCCGCCCCCCCGCCCCCCGGGCCGGTCGGACGCCCCCCGCCTCTCCCCCGTTCCCCCTCCCACGAAGGAAGCCGGCCATGCCGCGTTGGCGCATACCCGTCCCCCGGCCGCAGGCCGCACGGACGGCCTCCGCAGGCCCCCTCGCCCGTACGACCGCCGCGAGCGCCCGGCGCCGCGCCGTGGTCCCGCTCGCCGGGCTCGCGAGCGCCGCGCTCGTCCTCACCGGCTGCGCGAACCCGAGCACGGGGAGCGCGGACGACGATCCGGCCAAGCCCGTCACGATCTCGTTCTGGCACGGCTGGTCGGCCCCCGGCGAGGTCAAGGCGATCAACGACTCGATCGCCCGCTTCGAGAAGCTGCACCCGAACATCCACGTGCGGGCGACCGGCAATGTCAGTGACGCCACGATCAACCAGGCGCTGCGCGCGGGGGGTTCGAAGGCCCCGGACGTCGTGACCTCCTTCACGACGAACAACGTGGGGCAGTACTGCTCCTCGGGCATGTGGGTCGCTCTCGACCCGTTCCTGAAGAAGAACGGGATCGACAAGAAGAAGGTCTTCCCGAAGACGCTGCTCGACTACACGCAGTACGAGGGCACCCAGTGCGCCCTGCCGCTGCTCGCCGACGCGTACGGGATGTACTACAACAAGGACCTCTTCAAGGCGGCGGGGATCTCCCGGCCGCCGCGCACGATCTCGGAGATGAAGGCGGACGCCGCCAAGCTCACCGAGAAGAACGCCGACGGGACGCTCAAGCGTGCCGGGTTCATGCCCAACTTCCGGCTGTACCAGAACAGTCCCGACCGGATGTTCGCGCAGTGGGGCCCCGAGTACTTCACCGAGGACGGCAAGGCCCGGCTCGCCGACGAGCCGAAGACGTACGCGTTCTACAAGGCGATGGACGAGATCTCGCAGGCGCAGGGCGGCTACGGGAAACTGGAGCGCCTGCGCGGCACCTTCGGCGACGAGATGTCCGCGCAGAACGGCTTCCTCACGCAGAAGCTCGCGATGCACCTCGACGGCGAGTGGCGCGGTCTCATGCTCGACGAGGCGAAAGCGGCGTTCGACTGGGGCGTCGCCCCCCTCCCCGTACCGGACGACCAGGCCGACACCTACGGGCGCGGCTACCTGACCGGGACCGTCGCGGGCGTGGCGCACAGCAGCAAGCACCAGAACGCGGCCTTCGAGCTGGTCAAGTACCTGACCACGGACACCGAGCAGGTCGTGGCCTTCGCCAACGCGATCCACAACGTGCCCTCGACCTTCGCGGCGCTCACGTCGCCGAAGCTCGACGCGGATCCCGCCTTCCAGCAGTTCCTCAAGATCGCCCAGAACCCGCACAGTCAGGCGATCCCGCCCTCCAACAACGGCGGGCAGTACATCACCTCCCTCCAGGATTTCTCGTACTCGGTCGAGGAGGGCAAGGTCCGCAACCTCAAGAAGGGGCTTGAGGACCTGGACCACCAGATCGACGCCGACAACCTCCAGTCCGAGAACTGAGGCAGCGAACCATGGCACTCTCCTTCCCGGCCGGACGGGCCGGCACCAAGGACGGCACGGGCGACGGCCCCGAGGCCGGCACGCTCCGGAAGGGCACGCCTCCGCACGGCAGGCCCCGTGACAGCGCGCCCCTGCGCCGCAAGAAGAACCGCGCGCGACTGCGCACGGTCGGATTCCTCTCCCCGTGGCTCATCGGGTTCTCGGTCTTCTTCGCTTATCCGCTGATCGCGACCGTCTACTTCTCGTTCATGCACTACAACCAGATCAAGTCCCCGACGTTCGTGGGGCTGAAGAACTGGAAGTACGTGTTCACGGAGATGCCGCTCTTCGGCCCCTCCCTGTGGAACACGCTGTGGCTCGTCGTGGTCATGGTGGCGCTGCGGGTGGTCTTCGGGCTCGGCATCGGCCTGCTCGTCACGAAGATCAAGTCCGGCGTCGGCGTGTTCCGGACGATTTTCTACCTGCCCTACCTCGCCCCGCCCGTCGCGGCCACGGTCGCCTTCGTCTTCCTGCTCAACCCGTCCACGGGGCCGGTCAACGAGCTGCTCGGCCACCTCGGCATCGACGCGCCGACGTGGTTCAACGACCCGCACTGGTCGAAGCCGTCCCTCGTGATGCTCTCGCTGTGGGGCATCGGCGACCTGATGGTCATCTTCATGGCGGCGCTGCTCGACGTGCCGAAGGAGCAGTACGAGGCGGCCGAGCTGGACGGCGCGAACGCGCTCAGCAAGTTCCGCTACGTGACGTGGCCGTCGATCACGCCGATCGTGATGTTCGCCGTGGTCACGGGCGTCGTGCAGACGATGCAGTACTACACGCAGGCACTCGTGGCCGGGAAGCTCGCCTCCGGCGTCAACATCGGCCCCGGTTCGGTCATCCAGCCCGGATACCCGGATCACTCGACCATCACGGTCCCCCAGCTCGTCTACTCGATGGGCTTCCAGAACTTCAACACCGGCGCCGCGTGCGTGCTCTCGCTCGTGCTCTTCGCCATCGCCATGGCCGTCACCCTGCTGCTCATGCGCAAGAGCACCGGCCTGCTGACGGAGGACTGACCCATGACCTCGACCACTTTGAACGCGCCGGTCCAGGCATCCGCCGGGAACACGGAGACGGTCCGCGCGCCGCGGGCGGGCAGGCGCAAGAGGGCGCTCCACTTCATCGCCGTGCACACGGTCGCGATCGCCGTGGCCCTGCTCTTCATCCTGCCGTTCGTCTTCGTCTTCCTGACCTCGGTGATGAGCGACAGCCAGGCGATGAGCGGCGACCTGTGGCCCAGCTCCTGGCACTGGGACAACTACACGAAGGTCTTCCACACCGACGGCTTCCTGACCTGGTGGAGGAACTCGATCGTCTACGCGGTGGCCGGGACCCTCTTCACGGTCTGCTCCTCCGTGCCGGTCGCCTACGCCCTCGCGAAGTTCCGCTTCCGGGGCCGCAAGACGGCGATGATCATGGTGATCTCGACGATGATGCTGCCCCCGCAGGTCATCGTGATCCCGATGTACCTCGTGTGGGCGCAGCAGTTCCACCTCTCCGGCTCGCTGTGGCCGCTCATCATCCCGATGGCCTTCGGCGACGCGTACTCGATCTTCCTGCTCCGCCAGTTCCTCCTGACGATCCCGAAGGAGTACATGGAGTCGGCGCGGGTGGACGGCTGCGGCGAGTTCAAGACCCTCGTCAAGGTCATCGTCCCGATGGCCAAGCCCGGGATCGCCGCCGTGGCGCTCTTCCAGTTCTTCTACTGCTGGAACGACTACTTCGGCCCGCAGATCTACGCGGCGCAGAACCCCGGCGCCTGGACGCTCAGCTACGGACTCGAATCGTTCAAGAGCGCACACGCCGTGAACTGGAACATGACGATGGCGGCCACGCTGCTGATCATGGCGCCCGTCGTCATCGTCTTCTTCTTCGCACAGAAAGCCTTCGTCGAAGGCGTCACTCTCACCGGGGTCAAGGGCTGACGCCCACCCCGAGCAAAGGGCTGAGAACCAATGAAGCTCACCGTGGTCGGCGGCGGATCGACCTATACCCCCGAACTCATCGACGGCTTCGCCCGCCTGCGCGACACCCTGCCCATCGAGGAACTGGTCCTGGTCGACCCGGCCGCCGACCGGCTCGCGCTGGTCGGCGGCCTCGCCCGGCGCATCTTCGCCAAGCAGGGCCACCCCGGCAGGATCGTCACCACCTCGGACCTGGACGCGGGGGTCGAGGGCGCGGACGCCGTGCTGATCCAGCTCCGCGTCGGCGGCCAGGCGGCCCGCGACCAGGACGAGACGTGGCCCCTCGACTGCGGCTGCGTCGGCCAGGAGACCACCGGCGCGGGCGGCCTCGCCAAGGCCCTGCGCACCGTGCCCGTCGTGCTCGACATCGCCGAGCGCGTGCGCCGCGCCAACCCGAACGCGTGGATCATCGACTTCACCAACCCGGTCGGCATCGTCACGCGCGCCCTGCTCACCGCCGGGCACAAGGCGGTCGGCCTGTGCAACGTGGCGATCGGATTCCAGCGCAAGTTCGCCCGCTTGCTCGACGTCGCCCCCTCCGAGGTCCACCTCGACCACGTCGGCCTCAACCACCTCACGTGGGAGCTGGGTGCCCGGCTCGGCGGCCCCGAGGGCGAGGACGTGCTGCCGAAACTGCTCACCGAGCACCTCGACGCGATCGCCGGGGACCTGCACATGCCGCGCGAGGTCGTCACGCGCCTCGGCGTCGTCCCCTCGTACTACCTGCGGTACTACTACCAGCACGACGCCGTCGTGCGGGAGCAGCGCACCAAGCCGACGCGCGCCTCCGAGGTCGCCGCGATGGAGAAGCGGCTCTTGGAGATGTACGGGGACCCGAAACTCGACGTGAAGCCCGAACTGCTCGCCAAGCGCGGCGGGGCCTACTACTCCGAGGCCGCCGTCGATCTCGCCGCCGGCCTGCTGGGCCGCTCGGCGGACGGCATGGCGACGGGCGGCTCGCCGTACCAGGTCGTCAACACCTTCAACAAGGGCACGTTGCCCTTCCTCCCCGACGACGCCGTCATCGAGGTGCAGGCGAGCATCGACGCGACCGGCGCGACCCCGCTGCCCGTGCCCGCGCTCGACCCGCAGTACGCCGGGCTCATCGCGCACACCACCGCGTACGAGAACCTGGCACTCGAAGCGGCGCTGCACGGCAGCCGCGACGCCGTCTTCAAGGCGCTCCTCGCGCACCCGCTGGTCGGCCAGATCGAGTACGCGGAGAAGCTCACGGACGAGCTGATCGCGCACAACAGGGAGCACCTGGCGTGGGCCTGAGCACATCCGGCGCGCATCGGGCCGCCGTCCTGGCGATCGACGCGGGCAACAGCAAGACCGACGTCACCGTGGTCGCCGAGGACGGGTCCGTCCTCGGGGCGGCGCGCGGCGGCGGGTTCCAGCCGCCCGTGATCGGGGTGGAACCGGCGATCGGCATCCTCCACGAGATCGTCGCGCGCGCCTTCGCCGAGGCGGGCCTGCCCGTCACCGGCGGGGCGCGGCACACCTCCGCGTGCCTGGCCAACGCCGATCTGCCGGTCGAGGAGGCCGAACTGGCCGCCGCGATAGAGGAGCGCGGCTGGAGCGCGAGCACGAGCGTGTACAACGACACCTTCGCGGTGCTGCGGGCGGGGCTCCTGGAGGACGCCGATCCGCGCGGGGTCGCCGTGGTGTGCGGTGCGGGCGTCAACTGCGCCGGGATGCACCCCGACGGCCGGACCGCCCGCTTCCCCGCGATCGGGAAGATATCCGGGGACTGGGGCGGTGGCGGGGGCCTCGCCGAGGAGGCGCTGTGGTTCGCCGCGCGCGCCGAGGACGGGCGCGGCGAACCGACCGCGCTGGCGCGGGAGCTGCCCGCGTACTTCGGGCTCGACTCGATGTACGCGCTCATCGAGGCGTTCCACCGCGGGCGGCTCGCCTACGGGCGGCGCCACGAGCTGAACCCGGTGCTCTTCTCGACGGCCGCCGCCGGTGACGCGATCGCCTCGGCGATCGTGGAGCGCATGGCGGAGGAGGTCGTCGTCATGGCGACCGTCTCGCTCGGCAAGCTCGGGCTGCTCGACGAGGAGGTCCCCGTCCTGCTCGGGGGCGGCATCCTCGCCGCGCGCCACCCGCAGCTCAACGGGCGCATCGAGGAACTGCTCGCCGCGCGCGCGCCGCGCGCGGTGGCGCGCGTGGTCCAGGAGCCTCCCGTGCTCGGCGCGGCCCTCCTCGGTCTCGACCACCTCGCGGCGCCGACCGACGCGCACCGCACGGTCCGCGCGCACTACGCGCGGGGGCCGAAGGCGGCGGCGTCCTCGGCCGCCACCTCGGCCGCCGGGGCCTGAGCGGCCATCAACTCCCCCTCCTGTCACGGCCGTCCCGTTCGCGCGGGGCGGCCGTTCACTTGTTCGGGTGACGCGGGAGCGGCGGGGAACCGGGCGCGCGGCTCCGTTCGTATGGGAGAGCGAGTGGCACGCACGGTTGTACGGAGCGGCGCCACCGTACGGGGTCCCGGTGACCCCGGAGCGCGGGGGCGCATGCGCCGGTCGTTTTCCACGGGTTCGCCCGTGAACGCCGGGGCGGGCGGTACGCGATGGGGGGAACGCCGTGTTTCCCGGGGCCGCCGGGGGACATACTGGCGCCCGGCAACCGACAGGACCGACGGGGGAGGTCGACGTGGCACAACGGCGAAAGGGCGGCGCGGCGCCGCCGGGCCGCCCGGGCGCGGTGAGCGCCGTCGAGGCGGAGGGGTATGTCCCGGTGCCATCCCAGGGCGGGCCGGTCGCTCCGGCCCCCGTGGTCCCCGGCGCCCCGCCCGTCCCCGTGCCACCCCGCCGGACGGCGCTCGCCGAGGGCTTCGACCGGGTGCGCCGCGGCGCCGCCACCGCACCGGGACGGCTGCGCCTCATCGGCGCGGGACTCGCCCTGCTGCTCCTCGCCTTCGGCGCGGTGAGCGCCTGGCAGACCTCCTCGCGGGCGGCGGCGGCCGACCACGTGCTGACGGGGAGCCAGCCGCTCACCACCGAGGCCGCCACGCTCTACCGGAGCCTCGCCGACGCGGACACGACCGCGTCCACCGGTTTCCTCTCGGGGCACGGACAGGTACCGGCGGACGTCAGGAAGAGCTACGACGCCGACATCGAGCGCGCCTCCGAGATGCTCGCCGTGGCGGCGGGCCGACGCGGCCTGAGCGCCTCCTCCTCGGCGTCCCTCGCCCGGCTCAACTCGCAACTCCCGGTCTACACCGCGCAGATACAGAACGCGCAGACGTACAACCGCCAGCTCGTCCCGCTCGGCGGCGCCTGGCTGCGGCACGCGAGCGACCTCATGCAGAAGACGATGCTCCCGGAGGCGGAGCGGCTCTGGCAGGCGGAGAACGACCGCCTCGCCCGCGACTACGACACCGCGACCCCGTACCCCTGGCTCGCGATCGGCCTCGGCGTGCTCGCCCTCGCCGCCCTCGGCGGCGCCCAGTACCGCGACTACCGGCGGACGAACCGGGTGTTCAACACGGGGCTCGTGGCCGCGGGCACGGCGGCGCTCGTCCTGCTCGCCTGGATGGTCACCGGCCACACCGTGGCCCGGCAGCACCTCATGACCTCGCGGTCGAGCGGCGTCGCCTCCCTCACGGTCCTCAACGAGGCCCGCATCGCCGCCCTCAAGGCCCGCGCGGGCGAGAACCTGACTCTCGTCAACCGGGGCGCGAAGGTCAGGAAGATCCAGCGGGGCGACGAGCAGGTGGAGATCGACGCCTACGAATACACGTACCAGGAGGAGGCCGGGCTCCTCGACGGCACGCGCGACGCGAGCGGTGAGAAGCCCCGGCAGAACCTCCTCGCCGAGGCCGCGCGGCGCGCGGACAGCCCGGCGGGACGCTCGGCGGTCGCCCGGGCCCGCGAGGCCGCGCGCGCCTGGCGCACCCTGCACACCTCGGCGAGGAAGGCGGACGACAGCGGCGACTACGCCAAGGCGCTCGGGATGGTGCTCGGCGGCGACCCGGACGTCCCGAAGCCGGCCTCGCGGCTCTTCCAGGGCATGGACGACGCGCTGGCCGAGGGGATCGCGACCGAGGAGCGCGACTTCAGGACGGCCGCGCGCACGGGGGTGGACGCCTTCACCGGGATCACGCTCGCCGCGGGCGTCCTCTCCGTGCTCGGCGCGCTCGGCGCCCTGCTCGGTGTCGGCAGGCGTCTTTCGGAGTACCGATGAGGGCGGGCGAAGGGGCCGGCGGAGCCCGGCGCGGACCGCTGCGGAGCGGGAGGAGGAACGACGTGCGGAACGAGGAGCGACGGCCGCCCGCCGCGGACGGGGCCGGGGAGACGACGGAGCGGCAGGTCCCGCCCCGGGGCGCGCGGCGAGGGGTCCGGCCGCGGGGCTGGGGCGGGATCGCGACCATGGCGGCTCTGTGCGCCCTCGCGGCGATCGGGGCGCTCTGCCTGCCGGAGGCGCGCGACGGGGCGCGGTCCTCGGCAGGCGACGGGGCCACGGCCGGTCCCCCACGCGGCGGGACCACGGCGGGCTCCGCGCCCGCCGGAGCGGCCGGGTACCGCAGCGCGGACGGCTCCTGCCCGTACACGTACGACCGGAGTGCCTCGAACAAGGACGACGGCGCGACCGTCGAGGAGATCAAGAGCCGCCAGAAGCATCCGGGGCTCCCCCGGGGCAAGCTCGTCGTGGGCGTGGACCAGAACAGCTACCGCTGGGGCTTCCGCAATCCGCAGCGGGACGGCAACAACGACATCGAGGGCTTCGACGTCGACCTCGCGCACGCCGTGGCGAAGGAGCTGCTCGGCGACCCGGACGCGCTGGTCCTGCGCGCCATCCCCACCAACCGGCGGGTCCGGGCCGTGGCGGACCACGAGGTGGACATGGTGGTGCGCACCATGACGATCACGTGCCGGCGCCTCAAGGACGTCAGCTTCTCCACGCCGTATTTCCGCACCACCCAGCGGATCATCGTCCCGCGCGGCTCCTCCGTCCGCGGCTTCGACGACTCCCTCGCGGGCAAGCGGCTGTGCAGCGCCGACGGTTCGACGGCCGAGAGCGTCCTCACGGAGGGGTTCGAGGACAGGGCCGAGCTGGTCACGGTGCCGAACCAGCTCGACTGCCTCGTCCGGTTGCAGCTCGGCGAGGTCGACGCACTCGTCACCGACGGGGCGCTCGGTGAAGGGCAGTTGGCGCAGGACCCCGGCCTGGAGATGCGGGGCGGCCCCGACGAGAACGACCCGGCGGACCGGGACAGCCCCGCCTGGGAGTACTACGGCATCGCGATGAACCAGGACTCGCCGGAGCTGGTCGCCCGCGTCAACAAGGTCCTGGAGCACTTCCGCAAGGACCAGTGGCGGGCCACGTACGCGAAGTGGTTCGGCGCCGGTGGCAAGGCCGGGCCGCCGAAGGCGGACGTCAGGATCAGCCTCGGGACGCCGTGAGGAGGGACGCGCATGGAGTCGGGGGTCTCAGGGGCAGGGTGCAGGTGTGATCGCTGTGGCGGGTGTGCGGACCGGGCGGGGGCCGGGAGGCGCGTTCTGGGATGTGGCTCCGGCTGGGACCGGGCGGAAAGGAGTGCGATGGGCGGCGCGCGAGCGATGTCCGCTGGTGCGGGGGAGCGGGAGCCGGGCCCGGTGATGGACCGCGAGGCGGTCGATCGCGCGCTCGCGCGGCGCGGCGCCGAGCGGGAGGCCGTCGAGACCTCGCTGCTCGCGCTCCAGGACCACGCGGGGCGGCGGCTCCTCGAAGGCGCGGAGCTGACCGGCGTGACGCGTGAGCGCTGGGCGGCCACGGAGGCGGCGATCTCGCTCCTGTGGGCCTGCTTCGACACGTACTCGCAGGCACTCTCCAAGGCCCGCGCGGTGCGCGCGAGGCGCCGCAACCCCAGCAGTGAGGACCTCGCCGAGCTGACCGACCTGCTGGAGGGCCGCTCGCTCGCCGTATCGGGGGCCGCCGGGGCGGCGGGGAACGGGCCCGCCGCCGGCTTGGCGGGCGAGGCGCCCCGGCTCAGCCACCGCTGCTCCCTGGAGGAGCTGGTGGAGCGGATGAACGAGCTGTACGCGGACTCCCTCGGCGTCGTGATAGCGGCCGACGCGGTGTGGTCGGCGCTGCCCGCCCGCATCGACCTGCTCTCGGCCGAGCTGAACCGCACGCGCACGCTCGCGCACTCGGTGGGCGTGCGCCCCGGCGAGCACCCGGCGGGGGACGACCTGGAGCGCATCGCGCGCGTGCTCGGGGCGCTGCGGGAACAAGTGGTCAGCGATCCGCTGGAGTTCTGGCAGCCGCAGGCGGGCGCCGCGGCCCCCGGCGCGGGCCGTCCCGACACACGGCGCTACGACCGCGAGGCGCGGGCTCTCGACGAGGTGCGCCGCGAGATCGAGGCCGTACTGGCGGTGCGCCAGGACGCGGAGGCGCGGCTGCGGGAGCTGAGCGACCTGCTCTCGCGCGCGGACCGCACGCTCGCCGAGGCGCGCGCGGCCCGTGGTGAGGTGCTCGCGAAGATAGCGGCCTCGGAGGTCCCGGCGGTGAGCGGCCCGCCCGTCGCGCTCCAGGAGGAGCTGTCGCGCGCCGCCGAGTACCGCAGGCGCGGGCACTGGTCGCGGCTCAGCCCGCTGCTCGACTCGCTCGAAGCGCGGGCCGGGGACGAACTCCTGCGAGCACGCGAGCAGTTGTCGGCGGTCGCGGCGCCGCTCGCGATCCGCGCGGAGCTGCGCGGGCGGCTCGACGCGTACCGCGCGAAGGTCGCGAGGCACGGTCTCGCCGAGGACACTCTCCTCATGGAGCGCTACGACGCGGCCCGCCGCATGTTGTGGAGCGCGCCCTGCGATCTGCGGGCGGCCGAGCAGGCGGTGCTGCGGTACCAGCGGGCGGTGGCGCAGACGCTGGCCGGTGAGCAGGGGTGAGCCGGGCGAGCGGACGTACGGACATCGTCCCGTCGGGGCGGAACGGGGGAAGCGGATGAACGAGCAGGCGTGCCAGCGGCCGGGCTGCGAGGGCCGGTACGAGGACGTGGGCGGCGGAGAGCTGTACTGCGACACGTGCGGGCTCGCCCCCGTGGTCGCCCCCGACGGAGCGCTCGGCTCTCCCCCGACCGGCGTGACGGTGAGCGGCGGGCGGGGCGCCTCGGGCGGCACGGCCGCCACCCACGGCGCGGGCCCGCCGGGGTCGCGCGGGACGGGTGCGGGCTCGGGGGCCTCGTACGGCTCCGGGTCGGGAACCGGCTACGGCTCCGGTGCGGCGTACGGCGCGGGTGCCGCGTACGGTTCCGGCGCGGTCGCCTCCTACGGCTCGGGCGGGCCCGTCTCGTACGGCTCCGCGCCCTCCACGCGGGCCTCCAACTCCTCGCGCTCCTCGCGGCGCTCGGTCTCCGGGCGGCTCTCCGGGAGCAGTACGGCGCGGCAGGTGAGCGCGCGCAGCACGGGCTCCGCGTCCTCGGGATCGGCGCGCGGGCGGCTCGGCGCCGGGCTCGTGAGCGTGCCCACCGTGCCCCGGCACGACCCGCGCGCGGCGGTCCTGGAGCGCGCCGAGGTGCCCGAGCGCAAGCGGTTCTGCTCGCGCGCCGACTGCGGCGCCCCGGTGGGGCGTGCGCGCGGGGAGCGCCCGGGACGCACGGAGGGCTTCTGCACGAAGTGCGGGCACCCGTACTCCTTCGTGCCCAAGCTGGGGCCGGGGACCGTGGTGCACGGTCAGTACGAGGTGGTCGGCTGCCTCGCGCACGGCGGGCTCGGCTGGGTCTACCTCGCGATCGACCGCGCTGTCTCGGACCGCTGGGTCGTGCTCAAGGGCCTGCTCGACACGGGCGACCAGGACGCGATGGAGGCGGCGATCTCGGAGCGGCGCTTCCTCGCCGAGATCGAGCACGCCACCATCGTGCGCATCTACAACTTCGTCGAGCACCTCGACCCGCGCACGGGGTCGCTCGACGGCTACATCGTCATGGAGTACGTGGGCGGCAAGTCGCTCAAGGAGATCGCCAACGCCCGCCGCACCGCCGACGGCCGCCGCGACCCGCTGCCGGTCGAGCAGGCGTGCGCCTTCGGCATCGAGGCGCTCGACGCGCTCGGCCACCTGCACAGCCGCTCGCTGCTGTACTGCGATTTCAAGGTGGACAACGCGATCCAGACCGAGGACCGGCTCAAGCTCATCGACATGGGCGCGGTGCGCCGCGCCGACGACGAGGAGTCGGCGATCTACGGGACGGTCGGCTACCAGGCGCCCGAGGTCGCCGAGCTCGGCCCCTCGGTCGCCTCCGACCTGTACACGGTGGCGCGCACGCTGGCGGTGCTCACCTTCGACTTCCAGGGCTACACGACGGTCTACGCGGACAGCCTGCCCGACCCCGCCGAGGTCCCGGTCTTCCAGGAGTTCGAGTCCTTCTACCGGCTCCTCGTCCGCGCCACGGACCCGGACCCGGCCCGCCGCTTCGCCTCGGCGGAGGAGATGGCGGAGCAGCTCACCGGGGTGCTGCGGGAGATCGTGGCGCGCCGCACAGGCCGTCCGCACCCCGCGCTCTCGACCCACTTCGGCCCGGAACTGCGCGTCCCCGACACGGAGTTGTTCCTCCCGGCGGGCGGCGCGGTCTCGGCGCTCGGCGTGCGGGACACGGGGGGCGGGAGCGGCGCGGGCGGGAAGGGGTGGGGTCGGCGCCGGGCGCGCACCACCCCGGCGGGACAGGCGGCGGGCGCGGCACCGCGCGCCACGACCGGCCCCGCGCCCGCCGGTTTCGGCCCCCCGCCGGGCCTGCCCGCGCAAGCCACCCTGCCCGCACAAGCCGCCCCGCCCGCGCGGCCCGGCCTCCCTTCGTCGCCCGGCACCGCCCCGCTCCCCGCGCCTCCCGCCGCACCCCCCGTCTCCCCCGCCACCGCGCTCCGCCCGCTGCGGCTCCCCGAGGCTGCGCTCGCGCTACCGGTGCCGCGCGTGGACGCGAGCGACCCGAGCGCGGGCTTCCTCGCCGGTCTGCACACGGCGGTGCACGGCGAGTTGATCAGCGCCCTGCGCGACGCCCCGGCCGACTCGCCCGAGGTGCGGCTGCGCGAAGTCCGGGCGCGTCTGGAGATGGGGCAGCCGGACGCGGCGGGGCGCTCGCTCGACGACCTGGAGCGCGCGTTCCCCGAGGACTGGCGGGTCGTCTGGTACCGGGGTCTCGCCTCGCTCGTGACGGGCGAACTGGACCGGGCCGCCCTCTCCTTCGACGCGGTCTACGACGCCTTCCCCGGTGAGGCCGCGCCGAAGCTGGCGCTCGCCCTGTGCGCCGAGGCGCTCGGCCAGCTCGACAACGCCGTGGAGTACTACCGGCTCGTGTGGCAGACCGACCCGGGCTATGTGAGCGCCGCCTTCGGCCTGGCGCGGGTGCTCTTCGCGGCGGGTGAACGCGCGTCCTCGGTACGGGCCCTGGAGACGGTGCCCGAGTCCTCGGTGCACCACGCCGCCGCCGGGATCGCGGCGACCCGCGCACGGTTGCGGGGGCGGGCCCCCGGGCAGACGCCCCTCGCCGACCTGCGCGCGGCGGCGGCGCGGCTCGGTGAACTGGGCGACGCGGTCGACGCGGTGCGGGCGCAGGGACTCGCGGCCGAGGTACTGGGCGCGGCGCTGGACTGGGTACTCTCGGGTCGCCACGGCGCAGGGCCGCAGGAGGGTGGTCTGCTGGGCTGCCCGCTCGACGAGCGCGGGCTCCGGTTCGGCCTGGAACGCGCCTTCCGGACCTTGGCCAGGCTCGCCGGTGACGGCGGGGAACGGATCGAACTGGTGGAGCGGGCCAACCGACTCCGCCCCCGGACGTGGGTGTGATTGATGGCGCGGACGCATCAGCTGGCGGCTTGTCCCCGGTGCGCGGAACCACTCGACGCGAGTGATCTGTACTGCGGGGGCTGCGGCTACGACCTCTCGGCGGTGCCCGGGCCCCCCGCGGCCCCGCCGGCCCCCGCCACCGACTGGCCGCAGGCCCGCGAGACGGACGGCACGGGCCGCCCCGCGCCCGTCCTGCGCGCCTCGGACCTCCCCGCGACGGTCTCGGACGCCTCCGCGCGCCCGGAGGAGCCGACGCTGCCCGAGGGCGTGCGGGTTCCCGAGGAGGCCCGGGTCCCGGAGGTACGGGCGAGCGGCGGCCCCCGGCACGTGCACGACCACCCTGCCGAGCACCCCGAACCCCCGGACGGCGACTACGCCCTGGCGGCCGCGCCCCCCGTACCGCCCACGCCGCCGGGCGCCGGGGTGCCCGTACCGGCGCGGTCCGCCGACGCCCCCCTGCCGCCGCGTCCGGAAGGCGCGCCGGAAGCCGCGCCGGGGTCACCCGCGCCAGGCGCCGCCGCGCCACCCGCCCCCGCGCCGAGCCACGCCGCGCCACCCGCTCCCGCGCCACCCGCCCCAGATGCCGGCCCCGAGGCCGCGCCCGATCCGCGGCTGAGCCCGCCGCCGCCCGAACCCGGCCCGGTGTGCGCGCGGTGCGGCGCGGGGCGGGTCGACGCGGATGGCTACTGCGAGCGGTGCGGGCACGCGCAGCCTCGTCCGCGCGACCACATGGAGCGAGAGCTGAGCACGCTCGCGGCCGTGAGCGACCGGGGGCTGCGCCACCACCGCAACGAGGACGCCTTCGCGGTCGCAGCGACCGCGCTGCCCGACGGGGCCACGGCCGCCGTCGCCGTCGTGTGCGACGGCGTCTCCTCGGCGACGCGCCCCGACGCCGCCTCGCTCGCCGCCGCGCGGACCGCCGAGGCCGCGCTCATGGCGTCGCTCCCGCGCGGCACCCGTCCCGAGCAGGCGATGCGCGAGGCGATCGAGCGGGCGGCCGAGGCCGTCAACGCGCTCGCCGACGAACCGGTCCTGCCCCCCGAGGAGCCGGGCCAGAACGCCCCGGCGTGCACGCTCGTCGCCTCGATCGTCACCGAGGAACTCCTCGTCGTCGGCTGGGTCGGCGACAGTCGCGTCTACTGGGTGCCCGCCGACCGCTCCACGACCCCGTACCGCCTCACCGAGGACGACTCGTGGGCGGCGCAGATGGTCGCCGCCCGGCTGCTGAGCGAGGAGGAGGCGTACGCGGACGAGCGCGCGCACGCCATCACGGGCTGGCTCGGCGCCGACGCCTACGAACTGGAGCCGCACACGGCCGCCTTCCGGCCCGAGGCGCCGGGGACCGTCGTGGTGTGCACGGACGGCCTGTGGAACTACGCCGAGAGCGCGGAGGCGATGGCCGCGCTCCTGCCCGCCGACTCGGGCAGCCGCCCGCTCGACGCGGCACGCACGCTCGTGCGCTACGCGCTCGACAGCGGCGGCCACGACAACATCACGGTCGCCGTCGTCCCGTACCCGGCCCCCGGCGAACCGGTGCGCCTGGAGGCGCGGTGACAGCCCCGCGGTGACACGTCTCCGGTGACGCCCGCGCAAGCGGGCGGCCGGGGCGTATGGACCGCCGGGCCGTATGGGCCGCCGGGGCGTGTGGGAGCGCGCGGGACACGTGAGAAGCCGTCGGTACGTGGGAAGTCGATGAGGGGGAACGGCGTCATGGCGAATTTCTCGAAGCCCGAGGGGCCCCGGTTCGAGGTCGAGGTCTACCAGAACCCGTATCTGCCGGAGGGTTCCGGCGAGGTGCACGCCGTCGTCACGGTGACGGCGACGGGCGGCGGCACGGGCGCGCTCACCGCCGCGGGCCGGGGCCAGGACGCCGCGGTGGCGCTCATGGTCGACTGCTCGGGCTCGATGCAGTACCCGCCGAGCAAGCTCCACCACGCCAAGGAGGCCACCGGGGCCGCGCTCGACACGCTCCGCGACGGCACCCGCTTCGCCGTCATCGCGGGCACCCACGTCGCCAGGGAGGTCTACCCGGGCGGTGGCGCGCTCGCCGTCGCCGACGACCGCACCCGCGCCGAGGCGAAGCAGGCGCTGCGCGCGCTCACGGCCTCGGGCGGCACCGCCGTCGGCAGGTGGCTGCGCCTCGCCGAGCGCCTGCTCTCCCAGGCGCCCGCCGCGATCAGGCACGGCATCCTCCTCACCGACGGGCGCAACGAGCACGAGCAGCCGCAGGAGTTGCGCGCCGCGCTCGACAGTTGCGCGGGCCGCTTCACCTGCGACGCGCGCGGGGTCGGCACCGACTGGGAGGTGGCCGAGGTCACCGGCATCGCCTCCGCGCTCCTCGGCAGCGCCGATATCGTCGCCGAACCCGAGGCGCTCACCGCGGACTTCACGCGCATGATGGAGAACGTCATGGGCAAGGAGGTCGCCGATGTCGCGCTGCGCCTGTGGACCCCGCAGGGCGCCGAACCCGTCTTCGTCAAGCAGGTCGCCCCCAGCGTCGAGGACCTCACCGCCCGCCGCACCGAGCCCGCCCCGCGCACCGGGGACTACCCGACCGGCTCGTGGGGCGACGAATCGCGCGACTACCACGTCTGCGTCCGCGTCCCGCCCGCCGGGCTCGGCCAGGAGATGCTCGCGGCGCGGGTCTCCCTCGTCGTCCCCGAGACGGACGGCTCGGCGACCCGGCTCGGACACGGGCTCGTGCGGGCCGTGTGGACGGACGACATCGCGGCGTCCACGCGACTGAACCCGCAGGTCGCGCACTACACGGGGCAGGCCGAACTGGCGGGCGCGGTACGCGAGGGGCTCGAGGCGCGCAAGTCCGGTGACCAGGAACGCGCCACGGCGCGGCTCGGTCGCGCCGTGCAACTCGCGCACGCCTCGGGGAACGAGGCGACGGCCAAGCTGCTCGCCAAGGTGGTGGACGTCGTGGACGCGCCTGCGGGTACTGTGCGACTGAAGGCGAAAGTGACGGAGGCGGACGAGATGACCCTCGAAACACGGTCCACCAAGACCGTGCGGGTCAGGAAGTAGCCCTCGCGCGCCGCCCCCCGCACGACGCATGTGCGGCGGTGGCCCCGCCCTTCCGGACCCTCCGGGCCGGATGCTGTCAGTGACCGGCCGGGAGGCCGGAGAAGAGAAGGAGAGGAGGAAGCGCCGACATGCCGACCTGCCCGAACGGACATCAGTCGAGCTCCGACGACTGGTGCGAGATCTGCGGCCATCGCATGGCCGGGTCGGGCGGACCTGTGCCGCCGCCTTCCCCGCCCCCCGCGCCCAGCCCGTACGGATACCCGCAGAGCGGGAACCGGCCGGAGGCCGAGCGCTGCCCCCAGTGCGGTACGCCACGCGAGTCCGGTGGCCCGTTCTGCGAGCACTGCCGGTGGAACTTCCTGACCGGTACGGCGACGAGCTACGTGCCGGCCGCGCCCGCGCCACCCGCCGGCGGAGGCTTCCCCGGCCCCCAGACGCACGAGTACCAGGAGTCGCGGCCCTCCAGGATCAACAGGCCTCCCGAGCCGATCGTCCCGGACATGATCCAGCGGCCCGGCCCCGGTTATCCGGCGCAGGGTGAGCAGGAGCCGCCCTCGTACCCGGGCGGCAGCCCCGGCGCCCACGGGGGCAGCGGTACGGGAGGCGACCAGGGCGCCCGCCCCGCGCAGGGCGGCTTCCCCGACCCGTACTCCCAGCCGAGCGGCTATGGGCCCGGTCCCGCCACCACGCAGCCGCCCCAGGCACCCCAACAGCCCCAGCAGCCCCAGGCACCGCAGCGGCACCAGCAGCAGCGGCACCAGCAGCCCGGTGTGGACGACTGGCCGATCGCCCCGCCCGCCCCGTACCGGCCGAACGACCCCGGCCAGAACGGTCCGGGACCGAACGGTGGGCTGCCCCACACCTCGGCCCCGAACGGCCCGGGGGCGCACGGGCAGGGTGCCAACGGGCCGGGCGCGCACGGCCAGGGTCCGCACAGTCCGGGCATCCCGGGTCCGGGCGGGCCGCGGCCCGGCGGTCACGGCGACCCCTTCGGGCAGGGCCCCGCCGGTCCCGTGCCGGGGACCTGGAGCGTCACGTACGGCCCCGATCGTGAGTACTTCCTCGCGATGATGCAGCGCAGCGGCCCCGAGGCGGCCGGGCTCAGCCTGCCCGCGTACTCCCCGGAGCAGCGCATCGAGCTGACCGGGAGCCAGATCACGATCGGCCGCCGCAGGCACTCCACGGGCAACACCCCCGACATCGACCTGTCGGTGCCCCCGGAGGACCCCGGGGTCTCGCACCAGCACGCCATGCTGACGCGCCAGCAGGACGGCACGTGGGCGGTCGTGGACCAGAACTCCACGAACGGCACGACGGTCAACGGCTCGGAAGAGCCCATTCAGCCCTTCGTGGTCCAGCCGCTCTCGGACGGCGACCGCGTCCACGTCGGCGCGTGGACGACGATCACGATCCACCGCGGCTGAACGCCGCAACCGAGGGGCCGCACGCCACGCGCGTGCGGCCCCTCGCCGTGCTTCCGGCGCGGGCGGTCAGGGCAGCGCCCACGCGTAAGGCCCGTCCGGGTCGTCGAGCCACGCCCACAGGAACGTGCCGCGCAGCGTGACCCCGAAGCGCTCCCTGGCGGGCATCCGCTCGCGCCGCCACAGCGCCAGCGCCTCGTGCGGGTCGAGGATGCCCGAGGTGAGCGCGAGCAGGAAGTGGAAGTTCTCGTCCCGCGCGGCCCAGGAGGGCAGCCCGCCGAGATAGGGGGCCGGCTCGGGGGTGCGCTCGGCGCCCCGCATCGGGACGAAGTAGGCGGGCGTGGCGAGAAATCGCCCCTCGGCGTGCTCGGCGTCCCGTACCCGCAGCGCGAGCAGGCCCGTCGCGAGCGGCGCCACGACGAGCGCGCCCGGCGCACACTGCCGCAGCAGCGCGCGCGGCACGGTGTGGACCGCCGCCGTGATGAGCACGCGGTCGTACGGGGCTCTCGCGGGCCAGCCGCGCATCCCGTCCCCCGTGCCGACCTCGGGCCGGAACCCGGCCCGCGCGAGGTGCGCGCGCGCCGACTCGGTGATGTCGGTGTCGAGGTCGACGGTCGTGACGAGGTCCTCGCCGAGGCGGTGGCACAGCAGCCCCGCGTTCCAGCCGGTGCCCGCGCCGACCTCCAGCACCCGGTCGCCGGGGCGCACGTCGAGCCCGTTGAGCATACGGGCCATGAGCGAGGGCTGGCTGCTCGACGAGACGAGTTCGCCGTCCCGCAGCCGGGTCGCGAGCGGCACGTCGGCGTAGGCGCCGGTGAGCCAGCGCGCGCGGCGCTCGCGGTCGGGGTCCTCGCCCCACAGGCGCTCGAAGCCGCCGGTGGGGGCGCGGACGTAGTAGTACGGCACGAAGTAGTGGCGCGGGACGGAGGCGAAGGCCGCGTACCAGGGCGAGTCCTCGTCGAGCAGGCCGTACTCGCGGGACAGGCGGCGCAGGAGGCCCTCACGGGAGCGGGTGGCGAGGTCCTGCCACTCCTCCTCGGTGCGGGGAGCCCTCGCGGGCTGGGCGGGCTGCGGGGTCATGGGTCCACTGTGGGGGGCGCGGGGGCGGGAAGCGAGCACGCGTGCGGGGTGCTTTCGGACGGGTCGGCGGAGGCGGGGGCGGAGGCGGCGGTGCGGGGCGGGGTGTCGGCGGTGCCCCGGAGGGGTCTCGGCGATGCCGGGCGAGAGGGCGAGGGTGTCGAACGGCGGTCCGTGGCGGCCGGTCCTACGACCCGGGTCCTGGGCCGGGGCGTCTGAGACGATGGACACGTGAACGAGATCCCGCACGGCACAGTCCAGGAGCAGACCTTCTACGAGCAGGTCGGCGGCGAGGAGACCTTCCGGCGCCTGGTGCACCGCTTCTACGAGGGCGTGGCCCAGGACCCGCTGCTGCGCCCGATGTACCCGGAGGAGGACCTCGGCCCGGCCGAGGAACGGCTCGCGCTCTTCCTCATGCAGTACTGGGGCGGCCCCCGCACGTACAGCGAGAACCGCGGCCACCCGCGCCTGCGGATGCGGCACGCGCCCTTCGCCGTGGACCGTGCCGCGCACGACGCGTGGCTGACACACATGCGCGCCGCCGTCGACGACCTCGGTCTCACCGAGGAGCAGGACCGCACCCTGTGGACCTACCTGACGTACGCCGCCGCCTCGATGGTCAACCGCGCGGGCTGACCTCCACCTCGGTGACCACGTCGACGGGCACGGCGAGGCTGTTCGCGACGAAGCACGCGCGGTGGGCGCGTGCGGCGAGGTCCCGTACCGTCCCGGCGTCGGTCCCGGGCGCCACCCGTACGGTCACCGCGAGGCGGATCGCGTCGAGCCGTCCCCGCTCCGGGTCGAGGCGGGCGCTCGCCTCGTCCTCGTAGGCGAGGACCTCCACGCCCGCGCGCGCCGCCTCGCCGAGGAACGAGAGCAACTGGCAGGAAGAGGCCGCCGTCAGGAGCAGTTGCTCGGGGTTGAGATGCTGGGGATCGCCGCGGAAGGCGGGATCGGCGCTCAGCGTGAGGTGCCGCGCCGCCGGTGGGACGAGGGCCGTGTGGGTACGCGAGTAGCCGCGGATTCCGGCGGCGGTCGAGCCCTGCCACTGGAGGAGGGCGAGGTAGGCGTGGGGTGCGGGCCGCGTGGTCATGGGGCGACCGTAGGGCGGGGTCGTTTCGGCGCGCACCGAAGGATGACCGGACTATCGTCGAGCGTATGCGCAGCTCCGTGACCGTCTCCGTGCCCGCCTCCGCGCCCGCCTCCGCGCCCGGCCGCGACCGCGACTTCAGCACGGTCGCGCAGGCGCTCGCGGCCCCCGCCCGTGCCGTGTTCTGCAATCTGCTCATGGACGGCACCGCGCGCCCGGCCGGTGAGCTGGCGCGCGCCGCCGGGGTCGGCGCGTCGACCGCGAGCGAGCACCTGTCCGTGCTCGTCGGCGCCGGGCTCCTGGAGTGCACGGCCTCGGGGCGGCGGCGCTACTACCGGCTCGCGGGGCACGAGGTGGCGCGCGCGCTCGAAGCGCTCGGGGCGCTCACGGGGCCGACGCCCGTGCGCGGCTACCGCCCGAGCCGCCAGGCGGCACGGCTCGCCGCCGCCCGGTTCTGCTACGACCACCTCGCGGGGCGGCTCGGCGTGGCGCTGAGCGAGGCGTGGCACGCCGCCGGGTGGCTGCGCGAAGGGCTGACCCCGGCGGGCGTGGAGGGCTTCGCGGGGCTCGGCGTGGACGTGGAGGCGGCGCGGACGGCGCGCAGGCCCACGGTCCGTACGTGCGCCGACTGGACCGAGCGCCGCCCGCACCTCGCGGGTGCGCTGGGCGCGGCGGTCGGCGCGCGGTTCCTCGCCGCCGGGTGGGTCGAACGGCATCGCACGGACCGGGGCCTGACCGTGACCCCGGCGGGGCGGGCGCTGCTCGCGGACCGCTGGGGCATCGACGTGGCCGAGCCCCCGGGGCCGGGCGCGACGGCCGGTCTCAGGAGCGCGGGCTGATCCCGAGCACCCCGAGGCCCCCGCGCCGGACGGCGATGGAGCCGTAGGGGGTGCGCAGGCGCAGCCAGGCGCCCGAGCTGAAGAGCGCGAGCGAGTGCGCGGCGTCCGGGTCGTCGGCGTCCTGCGGCACGCGCGGGCTCGTGGCCCCGGGGGCCTGCGGGGACACGGGCGGGCGCAGGAAGCCGAGCGCCTGCGCCGCATGCGCGGCGCGCACGGGCAGCGAGGTGTCGCCGACCGTGCGCGACCAGACCTCGCCGCCTATGCGGTCGAGTTCGGCACGGGTGCGTCCGGCGGGAGCGAGGCGTTCCATACGGGTACGGAACTCCGTCACCGCCTGGGCGACCGCGCCCCGTACCGCCTGGGGCAGGAGCGCGACCGGCTCGCGGTGCCAGCCGCCGCGCGGGGGCAGCAGCCCCGCCCAGGGCGGGCCCGTGACGGGTGCGGGCACGGCGAAGCGTGCCGTGGCCTCGTCCACGGACTCCAGGAGGTCGCCCGCCGAGACCGTCACGTCGAAGGTCCGCGCGGCCGGCTGCGGCGCGAGCCGCACCGTGCGGATCGCGAGGACCTCGAAGGACGGCGGACGGCCGAAGACGGCGAGCGCCCCCGCCGCGGCCTGGAGCCGTACCGCGGCGGCCTTGTCGTAGTGGAGCAGCCGCCCGAGGAAGGCCGCGAGATCCGCGGCCTCCCCCGGGTCGGCGCACCGCACCGACGTGTCACTCATGCGAGCAGTCCCGTCATGCGTCATGTCCCGTCATACGCGTGCCCCCTGTCGTGCGCGTGCTCCGTCGCGCGCCGTGGCCCGTGAGGCGCCGTGGCGCGGCGCGCCCCGCACCCCGGATACGCGTGTCCCCTCATGCGACCAGCCCGCCGGGGGCGGCGTCGTCGCGGTACTTCTCCAGGTACTCGCGCTCGAAGGCGGTGATGCGGCGCGGCCGCCCGGCCTCGAGGTCGTACGGGACGACGACCGTGGCGGCACGCGCGTACACCACCTCGGGGCTGTCCGGGGTCTCCGGGTCCTTCACCTCGTAGGCGATGGTGAGGGACGCGGCGCGCAGGTTGGTCACCCACGACTCGATGGTGACCGGCGCGTGCCGGTGCACCAGCGGACGCAGGTAGTCGATCTCGTGCCGGGCCACGACCGAGCCGCCGGAGAAGGACGGCCCGTCGCCCTCTGGCTTGAGCCGGAACATGAAGTCGATACGGGCCTCCTCCAGGTAGCGGAGGAAGACCACGTTGTTGACGTGCCCGAAGGCGTCCATGTCGGCCCAGCGCAGCGGGCAGTGGTAGAGGTGACGCGCCACGGTCGCTCAGCCCCGGGTCAGCTTCTTGTAGGTGGCGCGGTGCGGGCGGGCCGCGTCGGCGCCGAGTCGCTCGACCTTGTTCTTCTCGTAGGACTCGTAGTTGCCTTCGAACCAGAACCACTTGGACTCGCCCTCGTAGGCGAGGATGTGCGTCGCCACACGGTCGAGGAACCAGCGGTCGTGCGAGACGACCACGGCGCAGCCGGGGAACTCCAGCAGGGCGTTCTCCAGCGAGGAGAGGGTCTCGACGTCGAGGTCGTTGGTGGGCTCGTCGAGGAGGAGCAGGTTCCCGCCCTGCTTGAGGGTGAGCGCGAGGTTGAGGCGGTTGCGCTCACCGCCGGAGAGGACGCCGGCGGGCTTCTGCTGGTCGGGGCCCTTGAAGCCGAAGGCGGAGACGTAGGCGCGCGAAGGCATCTCGACCTGGCCGACGTTGATGTAGTCGAGACCGTCGGAGACGACCTCCCACAGCGTCTTCTTCGGGTCGATGTTCGAGCGGCCCTGGTCGACGTAGGAGACCTTGACGGTCTCGCCGACCTTGATGTTGCCCGAGTCCGGCTCCTCCAGCCCCTGGAGCATCTTGAAGAGCGTGGTCTTGCCCGCGCCGTTGGGGCCGATGACGCCGACGATGCCGTTGCGCGGCAGGGTGAAGGAGAGGTCGTCGATGAGGACCTTCTCGCCGAACGCCTTGTTGAGGTGGTCGACCTCGATCACGACGTTGCCCAGACGCGGCCCCGGCGGGATCTGGATCTCCTCGAAGTCCAGCTTCCTGGTCTTCTCGGCCTCGGCGGCCATCTCCTCGTAACGGGCGAGGCGCGCCTTCGACTTTGCCTGCCGCCCCTTGGCGTTGGAGCGGACCCACTCCAGCTCCTCCTTGAGGCGCTTGGCGCGCTTGGCGTCCTTCGCGCCCTCGACCTTGAGACGCGTCTGCTTCGTCTCCAGGTACGTGGAGTAGTTGCCCTCGTAGCCGATGGCGCGGCCCCGGTCCAGCTCCAGAATCCAGCCGGCGACGTTGTCGAGGAAGTACCGGTCGTGGGTGATGGCCACGACGGTGCCCTCGTATTTGGAGAGGTGCTGCTCCAGCCAGTTCACCGACTCGGCGTCGAGGTGGTTGGTGGGCTCGTCGAGGAGCAGCAGGTCGGGGGCTTCGAGGAGCAGCTTGCAGAGCGCCACGCGGCGCTTCTCGCCACCGGAGAGGTTGACGACGGGCCAGTCGCCGGGCGGGCAGCCGAGGGCGTCCATGGCCTGTTCGAGCTGCGCTTCGAGGTCCCAGGCGTTGGCGTGGTCGAGCTGCTCCTGGAGCTTGCCCATCTCTTCGAGGAGCGCGTCGGAGTAGTCGGTCGCCATGAGTTCGGCGATCTCGTTGAAGCGGGCGACCTTCTTCATGGTCTCCGCGACGCCGTCCTGCACGTTCTCCAGCACGGTCTTCGACTCGTCGAGCGGGGGCTCCTGGAGCAGGATGCCGACGCTGTAGCCCGGCGCGAGGAAGGCGTCCCCATTGGAGGGCTGCTCCAGGCCCGCCATGATCTTCAGGACGGTCGACTTACCGGCGCCGTTCGGCCCGACAACACCGATCTTCGCGCCCGGCAGGAAGCTCAGCGTCACGTCGTCAAGGATCACCTTGTCGCCGTGAGCCTTGCGCGTCTTGCGCATGGTGTAGATGTACTCAGCCAAGAGAAACCGTCCGGCAGTCTGGATTCTGACAATCGTCCTCAGAGGGACTCCGCCCTCCCCCGAGCCCCGGGGCCCCGCCGGAGGGCAGACACACCCATCTTGCCGCACGCTGCCCCCCGGGCGGAAACCCGTTCCCCTCCAGGGCACGCGACCTGGGTTCTCCGTGGGCGGGGACGAGAGCGAAACAGCGCCTGCCTCCGGCCTGGCCCCACCCTCGGGGCGTCCGGGGGCAGCCGGGGGGCAGCCCGGCGAAGGGCCCGGGCGGCCCGAGCGCGAGGACGCCCGGAGGCGGGCCTGCCCCGCGTCGCCGGACTGGGGGCACCCCGCCCGGGCGAGAGGGCGCTGAGAGACGAACCTTCCCGACCTCGCGGGACTGGGGTACCCCACCGGATCGGGAGGGCACCGCAAGACGAACCTGTGCCACGTCGCGGGGGACTGGGACATCCCGCCCGGCCGCAAGGGCACCGCGGCTTCATCCCGGCACCGGTCGCCAACGCCTTCCGGGGACACGACAGCGAGGAGCGTGACACGGCTCCGCTCGTGGCGGCGCGGGGGACCTCGTGGCGGCGCGGGGACCTCGTGGCGGCGCGGGGGACAAGGACCCGCGGACGGGGAGGAACCGTGCCACGGCAGAGGGCACGGCGGGGAGCGAGGGCTACGAAGAGCGGTTCTCCGACTGCGGGCGTATGGGCTTTTCGGGGCGGGGCACGAACGGACGCTAAGCGCGGGCCTTCTGGGGCAGGGCACGCACGGACGCTTAAGCGCGGGCCCTCTGGGGCGGGGCACGCATGGACGCTAAGCGCGGGCCCTCTGCTGCAGGGGCGCAGACGCCGGGGGCGGGGCTTCTCTGGTGCGGGGCGCGTGGACCGGCGTGCGGGCCCTCCGGCGCGGGGACGCGGGCACGCCGCCTGCGGGCCCTACCGGTGCGGGGCGCCCGAGCACGGCCTGACCTCGGACGTCTTGCCTGCGCGCTGCGCCCGGCGGACCGTAGCGCGGTAGCGAGACGTCCGGGGCTCCGGGATCTCATCGCCCGTGGGCAGGAGAGCCAGCCGGTGGCCGGGACTCGGGCCCGGGCCGGCCAGCCTGTCGGCTGATGCGCCTCCACCCCGTTCTAGCGGGCGGCCGGGCGGGAGCAGCCGTGAGCACATCGACGGGGGGCGGCCCTGGCCTCGGGCCTCTTACCCGCGCGCCGCGCCCGGCGGACCGTAACGCGGTAACCAGACGTCCCGGGCCCCAGGGACGGGCAGGCGCCAGACTCAGCGCAGGCGCCCTCGCTCGGCCCCGGTCGTCGGTGGCCCCGCCGAGGCCACCGGAGCGGTGTCCCCGATGGCCTCGGTTGTGGTGAGCTACTCCGTCACCGGCTGGTCACTCACTGCCCGGCCGGCTTGCGGCGCTTGATGAAGAAGACCGTGCCCGCGCCCAGGATCACGAGGACCACGGCGACACCGGCGATCACCGGCGTCGCGCTGGAACCGCCGGTGGCGGCGAGGTCGCCACCCGAGCCCGACCCCGAGTCCGAGCTTTGCGCGGGGGTCGTCGGCGAGGCGCTCGGCAGCGGGGACTGCCCGCCCGCCGGGCTCGCGCCGCCGTTCGACGCGACCTTGCAGTCGAGGACGCCCTTGAACTCCTTGGTGAAGCCGTTCGGACCCTTCACCGCGAGGTCGTAGGACTGGTCCTCCTTCACCGGCACGGTGATCGTCGCGGACTTGCCCGCCTCCACCGTGTGCTGCTGACCGGCTAGTTCGAACGTGAACGGCTTGTCACCCTGGTTGCTCGCGGTCACGTCCACGCCGCCCTTGGCGCAGTTCTTCTCCGCCGAGACCGCCGGTATCGGGCCGCTCTCGCCCCACGTGGCGGTCGCGGTCGCGGCGACTGTCGAGTCGCTGGAACCGGCGAGGATCTGCGTCTGGCTGCGCGTCTCGGAGGCGAAGGCACGGCCCACCGGGACGTTCGTCGTCGCCTGGACGCTCAACGAGGCCGAGCCCGGCTGCGCCCCCGCGGGTACGTCGAACCACAGCTGGGTGCCGTCCGCGGCCGACTCGACGTCCTTGCCGTCCTTGTCGACCAGCTTCACCCCGGCCGTCGCCGCGTCCCCGCCGACCTCCACCTGCGCCGTGCCGGCGTTGGTGTGGACCGTGACGGGGCCGAGCTTCTCGCCCGCCTTGCCGGAGACCGCCGCGGGCTCAAGGCCCAGCGACGCCTTCGGCTCGGCGACGTTCTGCGCGGCCTTCTCCAGGTAGTCGGCGAGCTTCTCCGCCGCGGGGTTGACCGCGTCGACGTCCGCACCGTCCGAGTACCGCCAGATCGCTACCTGCGTCCCGGCCGCCGCCGTCCGCTCGGTGAGCGCGCCGCTGCCCGCCTTCGCCGCGAGCCCCGCGAGGTCGTTGACCTGCGGGTAGGAGTTCTTCAGAATCCAGCGGATCTTGCCTGCGTCCGGGTTGGCGTTCAGCGAAGTGCCGCTCCAGGGCGTCTCCTGGTACTTCGCGCCGTCCTGCGTCGGGTGGTGGATGTCGATGCAGTAGGTCTGCAGCGCACCGCCCTGATCCACGGCCATCGTGAAGAGCCCGGCCTGGACGCGCTGTTCCTTGCCGTTCTCGTGAATCACCGCCGTGTCACTGCTCTTGTTCAGCCCGCTCAGAGTGGCCGTCGCACCCCCCTGGTGTCCGGAAGCTGCGTCCGCCGCAGCCGCACTCGCACCCGCGATCGCGCCCGTGGCGACGAGTCCCGAGACGAATACCGCTGCGGTGAGGCGGGCGGCACCCCGCCTGCGTACCAAAAACATGTAGTTCCCCTCCGGGCAGGACCCGTGCGGCCTCGCGCCGCGCGTGGGGTGGGGTCCTGCCAACAGAAATGTCGGTGCCAAGTGCCCCGTGGGCCGGGGTCACGATTCCGCCCGGCCTGCCGGGAATCCTAGGGAGGGGCCGCCCGCCACTTCCCCATCAGACCATCCGACAATCCCATTGCGACTCAATCGTTATCCCGGCCAGTTACGTTCCTCCTGGGCTGACCGAAGTGGGACGGAATACAGGGCAAATGACGGCCCGTCACTTTATGGCGGGCCCTCACGGACTGCCTTCTCCTCCCCAAGGCCGGGCCTTCAGAAGGGCGGCACCGCGTCGGGATTCCCCAGCGAGGCGCCGACGGGGACCGCCTCACGCACTCCCGTCCCCACGTCCGCTTGCGTCACCACGTTCACACCCGTCCCCGCCTCCGCGCCGACCCCCGCCCCCGGCGTCCCCACCGTTCCGCGCACCCGCCGCTTGGCCACCGTGCGACGCGCGGTGCGGGCGGGCGCAGCGGCGGCGGTCCCGGGCTCCGCCGCCGCGGACGACGCACCCTCCGGCGTCTCCGTGGACTCGCACCGGGAGGAAGTGACGGCACCTCGCTCGTCGTCCGGAGCGGGAGGCGTGGTCACCCACGGGACAGGCCGCTTCGCCGCCCGGGTGCGGGGCTGGGGCTGCGTCCGGACGGGGGTTTGGGCCTCGGGCTGCGTCTGTACCGGAGACTGGGCGCCCGGAGCGCCAGCCGCAGCAACCGGAGCGGAGTCCGGGAGAGCTGGGGCCGGTGCTTCCTTCCCGCCGCCTCCGCCGCTCGTACCGCCCGAAAGCACGCCCGCCTCCTCACCGCTGGAAGCGGGCCCCCGCAGGAACATCTCGTCCACCACGTCCCCCACTCGCGCAGGTTCCCGCGTCGCCGCTCCGCCCGGGCCTGGCGCCGCGCCGCTCCCTGTTGTACTCGCGCCCGACGCATCCGCCGCTCCCGTGAGGTCCGCCGTCGGCCCCCATGACGTGGGCCCGTACCTCCGCTCCCGTGCGATCACTGTGGCAGCCGCGCTCGAACGCGCGTCGTCACGCGAAGGCCTGCGGAAGGCCGAGGTACCCCGAGCCAGGTCGTGCCCGACCGAGACGGCCTCGATCTCGGCCGAGAGCCGCCGTTGCCCGTCGTACACCTCGTCCCGCAATCGCAGCCGCCCGTGCACGACGAGCGGGTCACCGATCGCCACCGAGGAAGAGACGTTGTCCGCCAGGTGACGCCAGGCCACCACCGTGAAGAAGTTCGTGTGCCCGTCGATCCAGCGCTGCTCCTCCCTGTGCCAACGACGGGCTGTTGCCGCGAGCCGGAAGCGGGCCATCGCCCCGCCCTGCGTCTCACGGAACACCAGATCGGTCGCCACGTTCCCCGCCACCGTCACCATCGTCTCGTTCATCTCGTCCCCCTCGGATCGTGTGCAGGTGGCGCGTTCGGGCACGCCGCACCTGTCGGATGCGCTCCGGCCACATCGGCGCCGGGCATGCACACACAGTGACAGAGAGAAACGACAGCGCGCACCTGTCGAGAGACGTTCCGAGAGCGAAACGGCGACTCAAGAGCGCGTTTCCGCAGGTCGCTTCAGAAAACGCGAACACCTCTCACTCGAAAGGATGAGTGAATTTTTTGCATTTCGACGCTGCGAGAAATTCTCACGTACTGTCACGAGCAGGCCGCGTCGGAGGCAGGCATTCCTTGCTGTGCCTCCGCGTCCGCCCCCTCGTCGACCGTGTCCTTGAGGACGCGCCCGAGCTCTCACGCGCTGAGGCAACGGTCGGCTCACCTCACAGCCACACGGTCGCCAGCCACACCGTGACACCCGCCAGCACAAGGAGCCCCGCGTTGAGTTCGATCCGTCTGTCGCCTCCGGTCAGGTGTACCGGGATCGCGCCGGCCTGGAGCACGACGAAGCCGGCCGCCGCCACGAGCGCGAGCCACGGCGCGATGCCGGTGAGCGGCGGCAGGATCAGCCCGGCCGCGCCGAGCATCTCGACGACGCCCAGTCCCCTGAGCACGGTCGGCGGCACCCGGTCCACCCACGCCATCATCGGCCGCAGCCGCTCGCGGGACCGCGCGGCTTTGAGAGCGCCCCCGTACGCGTAGAAGAGGGCCAAGAGGCTGGCGAATATCCAGTACGCGATGTTCATGATCCCTGTCCGTCGAGGTCGGTCCGGGCGGAGCGAATCCGCGCGGCCGGAGCCCCTGCTCGCAGGCGCCGGCCCTCCGCCATCCGCCTCCGATTGCACGACGTGAGGTCCCTCCCCGTCCAAGACCTCTTCCGCCCACCTCATACCCGATCGGTATCGTCCCAGGATGGAGCTACGCACCTTGCGGTATTTCGTGACCGTCGCCGAGGAGGCGCACTTCGGCCGGGCCGCCGCCCGGTTGCACATGAGCCAGCCGCCGCTGAGCCGTGCGGTCAAGAAGCTGGAGGCCGAGATGGGCACCCCGCTCCTCCTGCGCTCGCCCACAGGGGTATCGCTCACTCCCGTCGGGAAAGTGCTCCTGGAGGAGGCGCGCGGACTGCTCGACCACGCCGAGCGGGTACGCGAGCGGGTCGCGGCGGCGGCCGGTCCAGCGCGGCTCGACGTGGGCATTCTGGGAGACAGCGCCGACCCGGGGGCGAGCCGCCTCGCCGAGGCGTTCCGCGCGCGGCATCCCGGTATCGAGTTGCGGGTGCGGGACACGGATCTCACCGATCCGACCTGCGGCTTGCGCGCGGGCCGCGTGGACGTCGCGCTGACGCGGGGCCCGTTCGACGAAGCGGGCCTGTCGGTACGTGAGTTGCGCCGCGACCCGGTGGGGGTCGTGCTCCGCGCGGACGACCCGCTGGCAGGTGCCGGGGCTCTTACGCGGGCCGATCTGGCGGAGCGTCCCTGGTTCCGCTTCCCGCCGGGAACCGATCCGCTCTGGCAGGACTACTGGTGCGGCGGGGACGGAGAGGGACCAGTCGTCAGAGTCGTGCGGGAGTGCCTGCACGCGGTGCTGTGGAGCGGGACGGTGGGACTCATGCCGCTGGCCGGCGAGCCCTCCGGCCCCTCCGCTCCCGGCCGGCCCCCCCTTCTCTCCCGGGGAGCCCGCTCCTCGCCGGTCCATCCCCGTTCCAGACGCCCGACACCCCTTCGGCCACGACCTGCCGCCCGGCCTGACGGTCGTGCCGCTCACAGGGATGCCCCCGAGCCGGGTCCTCGTGGCGTGGAACAAGGGGAACAGCGATCCGCTCGTGCGCTCCTTCGTCGCCCTCGCGGCCGCCGCCTACCGTGCCCCGGCGGTCACCGCTCCTCCCGGCGGTACCGGATGAACAGCCGGTACCGCCGACGAGGCCCGACGAACACCCGCCACCGCCTCCTACACCGTCGCCGCGCCGTGCAGCACGCTCTCCGGCACGGCGCGGGCGCCGGTGCCGATGGCGGGCCCGGGTCCCGCCATCCGTGCGTACTGCTCGCGCACCTCCTCGTACCGCAGCAACTCCGCCGCCACCGGGTCGAGTACACGGGCCCGGCCGCAGCCCGCGGCGGCCTCGCGCAGGGCGCGCTCGGCCTCGGCCCCGTAACGGCGGGCCGGTCCCCTGGCGGCCATCCTGCAGGCCCACTCGACCGCCGGGCCGCCCACGATCCCGGTGCCCGTCAGCAGCGCCGCGATCGTCACCTCGGCGGTCAGTACACCTGTCACCTGGGCGAACAGCCACAGCGCGCCGATGACCTGGAGTGCCGTCATGAGCACCTGGGTGGCGACGGCGACCGGCCACCAGCCGGGTCGCGGGGGACGCGCGGCGGGGCGTGCGGCACGTTCGGCGAGCGTGTCGAGAGCGCGCGGAAGGTCCTTCGTGCCGCGTACCGCCGTCTCGCGGACCGCGACGCCCCACGGCTCGGGAAGGCCGCGCGCGGCCTCCTCGCCCACGGTGCGCACAGCCTGTTCGACACGTTGGCGCGCGACCGGCTCGGGCTCGCGAGGCGGCTCGGGGGCGGGGCGCGGCTGCTCGGCCGCGCGGCGCTCCTCGTACCGGCGCCACAGCCGCAGCCACGGAGTGCCGCAGGCGCGGTTGGCGTTGCGGCGCCAGGCGCGTTCGGCCGCCTCGCCGGCCGCCGTGGCGCCGACCGCTTCGGCGAGCCGGTCGGCGAAGGCGGCGCGGGCTTCCTCGCTGAGCCCGGGGGTGCGCCCGGCCGCGTAGAGGGGGCGCAGGCGTTCGGCGACGAAATCGATGTCGGCCGAGAGGCGGCGTGCGGCGGCGCGACGTTCGCCGACGAACTCGGCGAGCATTTCGCGCAGTTCGTCGACCCCTTCGCCGCTGAGAGCGGAGAGGGCGAGAACGGTCGCACCGGGTTCGCCGTGTTCGCCGAGCGGCATGCCGTCCTCGTCGAGGAGGCGGCGCAGGTCGTCGAGGACGAGGTCGGCGGCCTCGGCGGGGAGCCGGTCGACCTGGTTGAGGACGACGAACGTGACCTCGGCGTGGCCGGCGAGAGGACGCAGATAGCGCTCGTGGAGGACCGCGTCGGCGTACTTCTCCGGGTCGACGACCCAGATCACGGCGTCGACGAGGCCCAGCACGCGGTCGACCTGGGCACGGTGCTCGGCCGCCGCCGAGTCGTGGTCGGGCAGGTCGACGAGGACGAGTCCGCTGAGCTCCCCGTCGCCCTCGGGCGGCAGCACGGGCCGACGTCGCAGCCTCCCGGGGACGCCGATCCGGTCGAGCAGCCCGGCGGCCCCGTCCGTCCAACTGCACGCCAGGGGGGCCGAGGTGGTGGGGCGCCGGACGCCGGTGTCGGAGATGTTGGCGCCCGCGAGGGTGTTGAAGAGCGTCGACTTGCCGCTCCCCGTGGCCCCGGCGAGCGCGACGACGGTGTGGCGGCCCGAGAGCCGGCCTCGCGCGGCGGCCTCGTCGAGCACACGCCCCGCCTCGGCGAGGGTGTCCTCGTCGAGACGGGCCCGGGAGAGGCCGACGAGTTCGCGCAGGGCGTCGAGCCGTTCCCGCAGCGGGCCCTCGCGAAAGGCCCGCACCTCGGCGCCGCTCCCGCGGCTGGCGGTGGCCTCGTGCGTCGTGAGGTCCGGGCACGCACCGCCCGGCCCGGCGCGGCGTGCGATGAGCCCGTCGTCGAACGCGGGGCGGCGGGCGCCTGCCCCGGCATCGGTACCACCCTCGTGCTGAGTGGGCGTGTTGTCTTCGGCGGGCGTACGGGGGTCCCTCCCCGTCTCGGCGGCACCGCTCCCGTTCCTGGCCTCGCTGTCGGTCCCGTCCTCCTCCGTCTCGGCGGCGTGGGGGGCCTCCGCCATGGAACCTGTCGCCCGCGCGGTCGCACGCCCCTGGAGCGGGCCGGTCCTCGGCGTGGTCCCGTCGGCCGGGGCGGGCACGCGCGCCGCACCAGCCGTGGCGGCATCTCCTGGAAGGGCGCCGGACGTACCGCCGACGGTGCCCCGCACTCCAGGCGTGCCCTGGGGGCCGGGGACCTCGTGGGCGTCGTCGGCCGGGGGAGCTTGGGGAGCGGGGGGCTCCGGGACGGGGGCACAGCCGCCCGTCACCCCCAGGGTGCCGGGGGCGCTGCCGGGGTGGTCCTGGTGCTCGGTGGCGGCGGTACTCACGCGCTCACCCCTCCTTCTGTCTCGGCGGCTCGAACGTTGTCTTCCGCATGGCCCGCTTCGACGGCGGCCGGCACCACGCCGCGGGCCGCCGCGTCGGAAGCGCCCGGCGATTCGGGGATGGCGGCCGTGGCGGTGGCGCTCGGCGCGGTGGCGGGCACGGGCACGGCGACCACCTCGGGCCGGGGGATGACGGCGGTCCGCACCTCACGCATCTTCTCCACCACGGAGAGCGCGGCGATCAGGGCCGACTGCGGTTCATGGCCGATACCGAGGGCGTCGAGCGGGGCGAGGCGGCGTTCGCGTTCCGCGCCGAGTACGCGGTCGAGGCACTCTCCGAGGAGTTCACCGCCCCGGTCGCGCAGGCGTACCGCGGCCTCCGCGCCGATCCGTTCGGCGAGCGACTCGCCCGCGACCCCGCCGCGCCGGCCGCCGAGCAGCGCGGTGACGAGCAAAGCCGTGACGGACTCCGGGTCGGGGGCCGTCGTGTGGTCGAGCGCGCGCACCTCCTCCTCCGCGTACTCCTCGACGACGCGTCGCCAGCGCCGCACCGCGACGCCGATGCGGTGGGCGAGCGGTTCCGTGCCGGCCGGGGACACGGGGCGCAGTTCGGGGGCGCGGGCGGCGGGTTCGCGGCGCCAGCGGGCGTCGATGCGCTCGTCCGCGGCGGTGACGGCGCAGAGCAGGAGCGCGGCGAGGCTGTCGACGAGGGCGTCGAGGAGTTCGGCGGGGGTGCAGTCGACCGGGTGGGCCTGCCAGCGCTTGAGGGCGTCCCCGGCGAGGACGGCGCCGTCCTGGAGCCGCTCGTGGAGCCGCGCGTGTTCGAGGGCGTGGGCCTCGTCCACGGCGGTGCTGAGCCGGACGGCGGCGGCGTACTGGGCGGCGACGGCCGCGGCGAGTTCGGGCATCCGGCGGCGCAGGGAGCCGAGCGCGCCGCGCGCCGTGCGGCCGACGGCGCGGGCCCGCGCGTACGGGTCGGCGGCGCGGTGCGCGAGCCAGGCGCGGAGCGGGGCGACGGCGGTGGCGGGCAGGAGCCCTCCCCCGCCGGTGGACTCGGGCAGTTCGGGGACGGTGAAGCGGGGGACGTGGCCGAGCCCGGCCTTGGTGAGGAGCGCCCCATACCTCTGCGAGACCTCGCCGAGCACCTGGTGCGGCACGCGGTCGAGGACGGTGAGGAGCGTGGCCTGCTGCTCCTTGGCGGTGCGCAGGAGGTGCCAGGGCACGGCGTCGGCGTACCGGCTCGCGGTGGTCACCATGATCCAGATGTCAGCGGCGCAGATGAGTTCGGCGGCGAGGAGCCGGTTGCGGACGACGAGGGAGTCGATGTCGGGGGCGTCGAGCAGGGCGAGTCCCGGCGGCAGGGCTTCGGCGATCTCGATGCGGAGCACCCGGCCGCGGTTCTCCTCGCCGGTCTCGTAGCCCTCGTCGTCGTAGGCGCCGTACTCGTCCTCGTAAGGGGCGTCGGTTTCCTCGTAACCGCCGTAGCCGGAGTGGTCGGCGGAACGGGCGGAGTCCTGGCGGGGGACCCAGACGCGGGTCAGTTCGGGAAGGACGCGCAAGTCGGCGAACCAGTGGTGGTCGTCGGGGTGGCAGACGAGCACCGGGTTGCGGGTCGTGGGGCGCAGGACCCCGGCCTCGCTGACCCGGCGGCCGACGAGTGAGTTGACGAGCGTCGACTTGCCCGCGCCGGTCGAGCCGCCGACGACGGCGAGGAGCGGGGCCTCGGGCGTACGCAGGCGGGGAAGGAGGTAGTCGTCGAGCTGGGCGAGCAGTTCGTCCCTGTTGGCGCGGGCGCGTGGAGCGCCCGGCAGCGGCAGGGGGCAGCGCACGGCGGCGACGCGGTCGCGCAGGTCGGTAAGGGCGTCGAGAAGCTGAGGCCGTGCATCCAAGGTCACCACATGCGCAGAATGCCCGGTTTTGGCGACATATTGAAGCGTTTGGCCGCTTCCGCGTGGCTAGGAAACCCGGGCGGTGGAAGGGAGCGGGGGTGGCGAGGGATAACGAGTGCACAACACCCTGGCCCCGATGGGCCTCAAAACGATGCGTGATTCGCACCTGCCTGCGATTATCGGGACCGCTTCACCGAACCTACACAACGTGGCGCGCAGGCGAAGCAGCAGGGACACGGACCCCGGAGCCCTATCCTTGTCCCCGGCAAGGCCACCGCCCTGCCCGTACCAGTGCTCCCGGCCACCGGCCGCACACGACCGGCCCCCGTAGCTCAGTGGATAGAGCAGGCGCCTTCTAAGCGCTTGGCCGCAGGTTCGAGTCCTGCCGGGGGCGCCACCGCCACACCCCCGACCCGGGAAGCAAACGCCAGGTCAGAGGGGGCGGCGTCACACCTTGGCCGGGAGTCCCTGCCACAGCCGCTGAGGTTCCGGCGTCTGCGCTGGTCGGCGACTCGCGGGAGCGGGGGCGGGCACAGGTACGGCCACCCTGATCACGAACGTTGGTGACGTCGTCCCAGAATCAGGTGACCGTGGAGGCCCCGATAGCCCAGACCACCTGGGAGCGGGTGTTCCGGGCGGCGGAGGATGCGATCGCGGGCCGCTTGGCGTGGCCCGCGGTCTTCCACGCTGGCGCCGTCATCAACGGTTTCTGATCTCTTCGGCGCACCTCGAGTTGCCCTTGTCCGGCGGCGAGTCATCCGGAAGGCGAGTAGATCACGATCCAGTGGTCCCGCTCCGGGTCGTGCAGCATCTCGCTCTGGAAAACCAGCCATCCTCGTGTCGGGTGGTGCAGGCGCTTCACGCCAGACCGATCAGCCATGACCTCGCCCCGCTCCCAGTAGCTTCGGAAGATGGCACTCGTCGCTGAGAGCTCCGCGCACAAGGACCTGAGGTATTCGTCGTCCGGGTATCGGCCCATCGCAGAGCACAGCTCAGCCGTGGCCCAGCGGGCGTACCGGTCGGCCCCCTCCTCTCCGAGGACGCGGAGTGCCGTAGCCGAGAAACCGTGGTGGACGATGTTGCGCCTGTACCGACTCCTGCCGGACTCCGTTCCGAGGAGCTCAGCGGCGGCGGCGTTGCGCGCCATCACGTCCAGGCGCCCGTCGTGGATGGTGACCGGGACGGTGTCGTCGAGGTTTCGCAGCAGTTGGAGGAGCCCTGGCCTCACCTCGCAGTCAGGGGCGAGCGGCTCCGGGGGCAGCTCACCAGCGAGTCGGAACAGATGATCCCGCTCAGGGGCCGTGAAGCCAAGGGCACCTGCCAGGGCGGTGAGGATCTCCCGTGACGGGCGGGGCGCCCGCCCCTGCTCGAGACGGGTGTAGTACTCGACGGAGATCCCGGCGGCTTCGGCCACTTCCTGGCGTCGCAGGCCTGGGACCCGCCGTCGTGACGCCGACCCTTGGACCGACCGCCCAGCAGGCGCCATCATGGCGCGCTGATGGCGCAGGTATTCACCGAAGCCCGCCTAGATTCTCGTCGGCATGAACACCATTGTCTCCCGGCCGTCCGTCGGCTGGTCCTCTCAGTACCAGGTTCGGTCGAGCCTCCCCCGTCGTGCGGAAGTCCCGCATGGTTACCGAAGAACGCGATGTGCCGGGGTGGCACAGGCGCTCACCCACCGCACCACATCGAACAAGGGAGGGCCTTGTGCCCACGGACCGCATCGCTCTCGTCACCGGAGCCAACCAGGGCATGGGTAAGCACGTCGCGAAGGAGTTGGCCGCAGATGGCGTCACCGTGTTCATCGGATCCCGCGATCTCGCCCGTGGCGAAACGCCGGCCGCTGAGATCGGAGGCGGCGCCGTCGCTCTCCAACTCGATGTGACCACGCGGCATCGGTCGCTTCGGCCGCCGAGCGAATCGACGAGGAAGCCGGTCGGCTCGACCTCCTCGTCAACAACGCCGGCATCTCCACTACCCGTACGGGTCCCTTGGACATGGCCCAGTTGCGCGCCCTGGCGAAGCCGAGCGTTGCTTCGCTGGACGAGGTGCGGGCGGTATGGGAGGTGAACGTGTTCGGCCCCTTGCGGGTGTACCAGGCCATGCTGCCGCTGCTGCGCAAGTCATCGGACGCGCGCATTGTCAACGTGACGAGCGCACTGGGCTCGCTGACGCTTGCCTCCGACCCGTCCTTCGCGTACCACTCCTCCTTCGAACCGGTCTATGCCGCGTCGAAGACGGCGCTCCACGCAGTGACGCTGTCCATGATGACCGAGCTGGAAGCGACCGACATCAAGATCAATCTCGTCTCGCCGGGATTCGCGCGCACCCGGCTGGTCAACTTCGAAGGTACGGAGTCGATCGAGGACGCCGCCCGCGAGGTGGTGCGCGTCGCCCGGCTCGGGCCGGACGGGCCCACCGCGACATTCACCACCTGGGAAGGGACGAGTCTCCCCTGGTAGCACTGCCACCAGGCGTTCCGGGTCTGCGGGAGAGCGTGGGGCTCCGATCCGAAGGCGGAGGCCGAACCGGTGCCTCCTCGCGGGCCGATCCGCCGCGGCTTCCGTTCCTCCTGCTCGGTCGGTCGGCGCTCCCTCACCGGCCATGCCCTGCGCGTCTCCCTTCGACGGGCGGCGGTCCGCACCCGAGGACTTGCCTCAACCGACCGCCCGTCGCCGGGATGTCCTCCCCGGCACCGGCCGCGGCAGGAAGACGTAGGACGTGGGCACGCGCCGGCCACATCCGGAGACGTGGAAGACGGCTACGAGACTCGCCCATCAGACCATCGTCCCGTGCCGGACGCAGGGGCGCCTCCAGCCCAGAGCGGTGGTCGGCGTACGGCGCGGGTGGCCGCAAACCGCGTTGCTCCTGGCGGAGCGGAACGGGCAGTGCCGGAGGGACGGGTGCGGCGCGGTCGGACACCGCCGGCGTGGGCTTCGCGGTGCCGCATCCCGGGGAGGGGGCGGGCAGGTCTCCTTGGCCGGATTGTTTGTGGGGTTCCTGGTTCCGACGCAGGTTCTTGGCTAGCTGTCGCGGTGTCAGGCAGTCGTTCGGGGCAGAGGTGTCGCGGGGCTGATGGGCGGGTGCCGGTCCGTGGTCGGGGATATCTCGGCCCGTGGGTGCCACCGGCTCTGCTCACGGACAGGCAACCGAGGCCGGCCCCGCGCGGCTGTACCCGCGCGCTGGGTCGTCATGACGCAACCCGGCGCGTCCATGTGGCGGGCCGACTCGCTACTGGTGGCCCGCACCGGTGAGTCGGCAGATCCCCTCGTCGAGATACGCGGCCCCGGAGGAGCCGCGGAATTCCCCGCCGAAGGAGCCGCGTCAGCGCCGTGATGACTACGGGCTCGCGGTTTCGGCGCGACGGCGATGACCAGGGGCCTTCCTTGTCGTGGCGAGCACGGCGGCCCGGCGTGGAGGGAGCCCTCGCCCCTCGGGCGGTCGCGAAGCCCCCATTCACCGTGAAGGGGCGGCACCGACTGGCCGCCGCCCAACGGGGAGGGTGATCTACCCGTGAGGGCTCCCGCAGGGTCGCCGACGGCGCATGGCCCATCGGTCGGCCGACGCGACAGCCGCGAGGGGGTCAGTCAACTGACACGGCGGCTGGCTACCCACCCCCTGTTCCACCCTCCCTGATCTCACCGGCCGGTGCCGGTTTCGTCGGCCAGCTCAGCGGGGCGCCCTTCCTCGTGGCGGCGAGGTCGAGATCAGGCGATGCGTCCGGCACGGTCGCGTACACCGCGCCGGGCCCCGAGCACGAGTAGTGCATGGGAGCGCGGATTCCGCACCGATGAGTTTCCCGCGCCGCGCCGGTCGGTAGGGGTGAGACCGACTTACGGAAGGCTGGCGCCATGCGGCGATTGACCTACGGCATGAACCTGACCCTGGACGGATACATCGCCGCGCCCGGCGACGACATCGGCTGGAGCGGGCCGAGCGACGAGCTGTTCCAGTTCTGGTCCGACCGGTTGCCGGCGACCGAACTGACGCTCTACGGGCGCAAGCTGTGGCAGACGATGAGCTCCTACTGGCCGACCGCGGACCAGCAGCCCCACGCCACCCCGGCGGAAAGCGAGTTCGCGCGTCGCTGGCGGGACAAGGCGAAGGTGGTGTTCTCCTCGACGATCGACAAGGTCGACTGGAACACCCGTCTGGTCCCCGGCGACGCGGTCGCCGAGATCACCCGGCTCAAGGCCGAGGACGGCGGCCCGATGGACATCGGCGGGGCGACGCTCGCCGGGGCGGCCATGCGGGCCGGGCTGATCGACGAGTACGTGATCGCCGCCCATCCGGTCCTGGTGGGCGGTGGCACGCCGTTCTTCACCGCGCTGGACAGCTGGGTGCGCCTGAACCTGGTGGAGACGCGGACGTTTCCCGGCGGCGTGGTCGTCACCAGGTACGAGACGAAGCGCTGAGACAGCGGCGTTCGCGATTCAGCGAGTCTCACGCAGAGGGCAGAAAGGCCGCTGACGTGCCATCAGGGCGTGCCAACGCGGCGCGTGGCGGCTCCGGAGGAGACGGCGGGCACGATCGTGTTCCTGGCGTCCGACCGGAGCGGCCGCATGACCGGCTCGGAAATCTACGTCGACGGCGGCTCCAGCCAGCCGTGACGCTCGCGCGGCCCGCCGGGGGCCGCGCAGTCGCCGCTTCCGGCGGCTGACCGTCCTGGGAGATCAGCCATTGCCTCGCATCTCCCTCTCCACGAGGGCGCGGAAGGTGCGCGGGGGCCGGCCGGTGAGGCGCTGGACGGTGTCGGTGACGCGGTCTTCCGCCCCTCCGGCGATGGCGCGGTCCATGTCGGCCAGCATGGCGGCGAACTCCACCGGTACCTGGGCCGTGAGGCGGTCGCGCATCCGCTCCCAGGACAGCCGGCGGTGGACCACGGCCCGGCCCGTGACCTCGGTGATGATCGCGGCGATGTCGTCGTAGGCGAGCGCCTCGGGTCCGGTGAGGACGAGATCGGCGTTGGGGGCCTGCTCGTCGGTCAGGGCGCGGACGGCCACGGCGGCGATGTCCCCGGCGTCGACGAAGCCGACCCGGCCGCTTCCGGTGGCGGTCCGCACCACGCCCTCGTCGCGGATGCTGCGGGCGTGGACGTGCGTGCCGGTGAAGTTCTGCATGAACCACGAGGGCCGCAGTACCGCCCACTGGGCGAACAGACCGGGCAGGGCCTGATGCACCTTTCCCACCGCCGGGCCGCCCTCGGGCACGGCCGAGGAGCTCAGCAGCACCGCGCGGCGCACGCCGACGGTGCGGGCTTGGTGGAGGAACGGCAGCATGACGGCCGCGGGGTCGGAGTCGCCCAGGGGCGGTACGAGGTAGACGCGGTCGACGCCGTCGAGGGCGGCGGCGTGGGTGGCGGGGTCGTACCAGTCGAAGAGGACCGGCTCCGCGCCTGCGACGGGGGTGGCCCGGCGGCCGGCGGCTTTGACGCGGTGGCCCGCGGCCGTCAGCTGTGCGGTGGTGCGGCTTCCGGTGGTGCCGGTGGCGCCGATGACCAGCGTGGTGCCGGTGGTGGTCATCGGCCGCTCCCGGTGAAATCGGCGCCGGGCTCCTGGAGGGCCAAGGGGTTCCAGTAGTCGCGGTAGGAGGTGAAGTGGCCGTCCCGGACGGTCACGACGGCGATGTAGGTCATGTCGAAGCGGGCGTCGCTCTCCACCAAGCGGCCGATGCCGCGCATCTCGACCACGAGGGTCTCCGGATCGGTGGTCTGGTGGATGCGCAGGTCGGGGAAGTCGTGCAGGTCAATGTGGTCGGGGTAGTGGCGCATGTAGGCGGCGATGGCCTCCTTGCCCTCCAGACGCCGGGGCCAGCCGTCGGGGGCGAAAGGGAACTCCATGAGACCGTCCTCGGCCCACAGGGCGACCCAGGCGGGTATGTCCTTGTCGAGCAGCAACCGCAGGCTGTGGCGGTACAGATCCGCCGGAGAAGTCGGTGCGGACACGGGTATCCTCCATTCACAGAATCCGGACTTCGGGTCCGCTTCAACGATACGGACCACGGGTCCGCTTTGCAAAGGGAAGGAAGGGAAGAAGCGGCATGCCCGCACGCCAGTCGTCCCGCAAGGACGCCGTCCGCAACCGCGAGGCCGTACTCGCGGCCGCCGACGCCCTCTTCACCCGCCGGGAGAGTCCCGAGGACGTCACCATGGCCGACGTGGCGAGTGCGGCCGGCGTCGGCAAGGCCACGCTCTTCCGGGCCTTCGGCGATCGCGCGGGACTGCTCCGCGCGCTGCACGAGGCACGGCTCGAACCGGTCAGGCAGGCCGTCGAGACCGGCCCGCCCCCTCTGGGACCCGCGACCCCGCCTCACGAGCGCGTCCCCGCCCTGCTCGACGCCCTCCTGTGCTTCAAACTCGACAACCAGCGCCTCACACTGGCTCTGGAGGAAAGCGGTGGCAGCAGCAGCCCGTACCGGGCGGAGCACTACGAGCGGTGGCACAGCCTCCTCCGCACCGCGCTGACCCAGATCCCCGGCCTGACCGGCAGCGACTTCACCGCCCATGCCCTGCTCGCCGCCACACGAGCCGACCTCGTCGAGCACCTGGCCGGAGAAGAGCGCATTTCGCGGGAGAGGATGCGGGCGCAGTTGGCGGACTTCGTCACCAGGGTCCTGGCCCCGGTCCACGGCGAGAATTGACCGCCGAGGAGTGAGCGCCGAGGAGTGACCGAGGATCGGGCGAGTCCTTGATCAGCGGGCCTCTCGACGGGGTCCCTTCGCCAGGAGGAGGGCAACAGGAGCCCGAGGGACCGCAGTTGACCTGGGATCGCTTCAGGCAGGCCCCGTCCACACGCAGACGAGGGCAGAGCCCCCTACCGAGACATGTGACGTGCGAGGAATCTGCGCCGTGACGGGCGCTCAGTGCCCCTCTCCGAGCGACGCGGATGACATCGAGCGCCACCACTGCCCCCGCTGTGATGCCCGGTCCGGCTCGCCCTGCCGCTCTCGTGGCGGCGCGCGGTCGTCGGCGCGTACCGCACGGGGCAGTTCACGTAGGTGCCCCGTCTCGTGAAGCCGCTGCGGCTGCGGGCCCTGGCCGCTCCGGGCAGGGCCCGCAGCGGCCCGGCCCCCTCCCCCGCCCCCCTGCCGTCGCGGACACCCCACGTCCAGACATCCGCACGGCTGCCGCACTGGCCTCTCCCGCTCAAGCAGGAGGTACACCCCGCTCTGTCCGATCTCGCCGACTGGCACCGCGCCTGGATGAACACGCACGCGCTCACCGGCCAGGGGAAGCTGCGGGTCCATGAGGTCGTCGCCTATGCCATCCCCTCGGCTCCCTGGGAAGTGCTGACCCTGCTCACCGACTGACGCGACTCAGGGCGGACCCGTCAACGCGGCGCCCCCTGCCGGGGGCCACCGCTTCATCGAGGAGCCACGGGGGAGAGCATGCCGCAGACGCCTGTACTTCCCCTCTTCTCCCGTACAGGTGGGATGTGCGGGATGACGCATCGTGGGTGGAGACCCTCGCCGAGCCGCAGACGCGGTACTTCAAGAATTTATTGAAGGCGGGCGGGCCGTGCTGTCGGGCGCCGCACCCTTCCGTCGGTGATCGGCCCCGGGTTCGCGCGGTGGTGGCTCGCCGCCTTCAGCCACTCGCCGCTGTGGCCTGGACATGCGCCGCGCGAGCGCTGCTGCGGCATGGCCGGTCGGCGGAACGGCTCACCTACCAGCTGTACTTCGTGGCGTTGGGAGTCACCCTTGCCGCCGCGCCTCTGCTGCTGGCATGAGCACCGAGGTCTCTCGGGGTTGCCTCCAAGGTGAGGCCACGGGGGATGACGGTCATACGGTGCGGCTACCCGCGGAGGATCCGCCAGGACTTCGGGCAGGCAACGCCGCGCTCGACAGGCGCACGTGGGGGCGAGCACGGGGTTCAACGTGCGCCTGGTCGTGACCGCTCACCCCCTTGGCGGGTGCCCGACGCCGGTGGTGCACCGCAACCCGGCACCGACGCTCTTCGCGCCCAGCCAGTCCCGCACCGGCCGAAGACGCGCCCCCACACGCCCGCCCCGTCGCTCCGAAGACCCGGCGTGCCCGCACCCGCCCGTGCCCTCCGCAGTCGCTCACCCCATCGACGCCATGGCGCGCAACGCCGCCTTGTCGGGTTTCCCGCTGGCGGCCACCGGTACCTCCGCGAGCGGGACGACACGGGTCGGTGCGCCGGCCGGTCCCAGTTCGCGGGCGACCAGTTCGCGCAGCGTCTCCTCCTCGGGGGCGGTGGCCCCGGGTCGCGGTACGACGAAGGCGTGGACGGCCTCGCCGGTGTGCTCGTCAGGGGTGCCCACGACGTAGGCCTGGTCTATGTCGGGATGAGAGGCGAGGACGCGTTCGATCGGCCCGGCGTAGTGGACGATGGCGTTGACGATGATGATGTCGCGGATGCGTCCGGCCAGGCGCAGATAGCCGTCGGCGGGGAGGCTGCCGAGATCGCGGGTACGCACCCACCCCTCCCGCAGCACGTCGGCGGTCTCCTCGGCGTCGTCCCAGTACCCGTGGAAGAAGTCCGGCCTGCGTACCCACACTTCGCCGGTCTTACCTGCCGGGACGTCGCGGCCCTCGCTGTCCCGCACGGTCACCTCGACGCTCTCCAACGGGCGTCCCACGCTGTCCGCCAGGGACGGTCGGCCGGCCAGTTCCCCGGGTTCGAGGACCGCGAGCATGCCCGTCTCGGTCTGGCCGTAACCGTGGTGGACCACGGGGCCGAGCAACTCGGCGGCCTCGGCGAGGCGGTGCGGGGGAAGGGGAGAACCGGCCACGAGGAGGTTGCGCAGAGTGGACAGATCCGCGCCGCTCTCCCGGACGGCGTCGAGGAGGGCGTACAGCCTCGGGACCGTCAGCAGGCACGCGGTGATCCGGTGCTGCCCGAACACCTCGGGGAAGCGCGGCGGCTCGGCGGGAATCACGGCCGTACCCCCGCCCATCAGGCACAGGCCGAGATGCTCGAAGACCACGGCGCTGTTCAGCGTGCCGAACAGCAGGAAGCGCTCGTAGCGTGCGGCGAGCCGGCGCACGCGGTCGTCCCAATCCTCTGACGTGTAGGCCCAGTTGACCGACAGTGCGGCGTAGGTCAGCAGCGTTCCCTTGGGGCGGCCCGTACTGCCGCTGGTGAGGTGGATGACGGCCACGTCGTCGGGGGCGCCCCGCGCGACGAGGCTGCCGGAACACGGACCCGAACCGGCCTCGTCGGAACGCGAACCGGCGGCCTGGCCGGAACCCGCACCGGCGTCCGGCCTCAACGCGGCCACATCCAGCACCGATACGCCCAACTCAGCCGCTTCGCACCGGACTTCCGCATCGCTCGACGCCTCGTCGACGATTACGGCGGAGACGTCGCGCGCCAAGATCGACCGCAGATGCTCACGGGTCAGCCCGGACCGCAGGCCGACCACCGTGCACCCCTCCGCGTGAGCGGCGATGCGGACCGCGAACGCCTCCGGTGACACCCCGGTGTCGAGGGCTACGACCGAACCGGCGGTCAGGCCCGCTTCGCGCAGGCCCCGTACGTACGCGGCGACCGCGTCGAGCACCGCTCCCCTGGTGACCGTGCGGCCTCCGTACTCGAAGGCAGGCCGGTCGGGGGTGGCCCGGAACGCGTCGATGAGCGTCTGGGGAAAGGTGCCTCCGGACTGTTCGTCCACTTCATCTCCACTCTTGGCTGAAAACTGCCGACGTAAAGGCTGCATGTAGGGACGGAAACGATCGTAATGACCGGTGTAAAGGTCGGCGCGAAAAGATTCATGGACCTCCGATCGCCCCCACACGTTATCCGAGACGCGCAATTCACCTCCCCGCTATACCTGTGACCCAGGTCACAGTGAGGCGGGGTGGCAGGGTGCTTTAACCATCAAGTACCGTCTGCGACACCCCCACGGAAGGCGGGACCAGAATGTCTGATTCAGTCCGTGTCGACTATCTCGTCATCGGTGCAGGACCGGCGGGTCTGCAAGCCGGATATTTACTGGAGAAGTCCGGGCGGGACTATCTCATCGTGGAGGGGAGCGATGCTCCGGGCGCTTTCTTCACCCGATTCCCCAGGCATCGGACCCTGATATCCAGCAACAAGGTGCACACCGGCTGGAGCGACCCGGAGTTGCGGCTGCGCGTCGACTGGAACTCGCTGCTCTCGGACGAGGGCCCGCTGTTCACCGGTTACACCCCGCGCTACTTCCCGCCGGCCGACGAGATGGTCCGCTATCTCGCGGACTTCGCCCACGAGCACGGCCTGAACATCCGGTACAACGCCCGCATCCGTCGCGTCACCCGCCCGGACGGCCGGGAGTTCGTGGCCACGGACGAACATGGCAACGTTGTCCGGGCGCGCCGTGTCCTCGTCGCCACCGGCGTCTCCCGCCCCTACGTACCGCCCATCGAAGGGGCGGCCGAGGCCGAGCGCTACGACGAGGTGACCGTCGATCCGCAGGACTTCACCGACCAGCGGGTTCTCATCATCGGCCGGGGGAATTCCGCGTTCGAGACCGCGGACAACCTCATCGAGACCGCTGCCGTCATCCATGTGGCCGGACCCGGTTCCCTGAAACTGGCGTGGCGCACGCATTTCGTCGGTCATCTGCGGGCAGTGAACAACAACTTTCTCGACACCTACCAACTCAAATCGCAGAATTCCGTCCTGGACGGCAATATTCTCCGCATCCAGCGGACTGCCGATGGAAAATTCATGGTGAGCGTCAGTTTCTCGCGCGTCGACGAGGTCGTGAAAGACATCCCGTACGACCGCGTCATTCTGGCCACCGGCTTCCGCTTCGACGCGTCCATATTCGCCGAGGAATGCCGCCCCGATCTCGTCATCAAGGACCGCTTCCCGCACCTCACGGACGCCTGGGAGTCGGTCAACGTACCCGATCTCTACTTCGCCGGGACCATCACCCAGTCGCTCGACTTCAAGAAGTCCACCAGCGGATTCATTCACGGTTTCCGGTACGGCGTGAAGGCGCTGACCCGCATCCTGGAGCGCCGCTACCACGACGCGCCCTGGCCGCACGCCGACGTACCCGCCACCGGCCCCGCCGTCGCCGACGCCGTCATCGCACGCGTCAACCGCACCTCGGCCCTGTGGCAGATGTTCGGCTTCCTGAGCGACGCCGTCCTCATCGGCGCCGACGGCCAGGCGCGCTACTGCGAGGAGGTACCGGTGCGGCACCTGCACGCGGCAGCCGCGCGGGGCGACTTCGGGCCCCTGTCCGCCTACTTCAGCGTCACGCTGGAGTACGGCGCCGACCACGACCAGGTCGACCCCTTCGACATCGGCGTCAACCGGATGAACCAGCAGGACACGAGCGGACTCGACGCTCGCTACCTGCACCCCGTCGTGCGGCAGTTCCTGCCGGACGGCAGCGGCAAGCCGGTCGCCGAGCACCACATCACGGAGAACCTGGAGAACGAGTGGGACAACCCCGACGTGCACGTCGGCCCGTTGCGCTCCTTCCTCACCGCCCGCCTCGCGGCCGGAGACGGTTCCCCGGCCGGTGACGCACTCCCCGCGCCCCGGCCATGACCGGCCCGCACCCTGATCCGGCGCACCGCCCTGCCGAACCGGTGCGCGGGCAACTCCCGCAGGAGCACTACGACTTCTTCGCGGGCGGCGCCGGTGAGGAGACCGCGCTGCGGGAGAACGAGCACGCCTTCGGCCGACTGGCCCTCCTCCCCCGCGTGCTGCGCGGCGGCGCCGACCGCACCACCGGGGTCGGCGTCCTCGGCCGCGAGTGGCCCGCCCCGCTGTTCGTCTCGCCGACCGCCTTCCACCGACTCGCCCACCCCGAGGGCGAACGGGCCACCGCCCGCGCCGCCGCCGCCGCGGGCGTCCCGCTGGTGACGGGCGTGGCGGCGACCACCGCCGTGGCGGACGTCGTCGCGGCGGCCCGCGAGCGGGACGCCGACCCGGTCGTCTGGTTCCAGCTCTACCTCCACCCGGACGCGGAGATCACCGCCGAACTCGCCCGCCGTGCGGAACGCGCGGGCTGCTCCGCCCTCGTCGTCACCGTCGACTCCCCCGTCTTCGGCCGCCGCACGCGGGACCTGCGCCACGGCTTCCACGACCTTCCGGCCGGGCTGACCACGGAGAACATGCGGGACCTGCCCGGCAGCGCCCCCGGCGCGACCCTGCCCATCCCCATGTGGCCCGCCGGCTGGGACGACTTGCGCCGCCTGCGCGAGAGCACCGGACTGCCGCTCGTCGTCAAGGGCGTCCTGCACCCCGAGGACGCCCGCACCGCCGTCGAGGAGGGCGTGGACGCCGTGTTCGTCTCCAACCACGGAGGACGGCAACTCGACGCCGCCCCCGCGTCGGTGGAGGCCCTGCCCGCCGTGGCCGAGGCCGTCGCCGAACGGGTGCCGGTGCTGATGGACGGAGGGGTCCGCCGGGGCGGTGACATCGCCACGGCCCTCGCGCTCGGGGCCCGTGCCGTCGGTGTCGGGCGGCCCGTGCTGTGGGCGCTCGCCGCCGGCGGCGAGGACGGCGTCCGGGAGTGCCTGACCGCGCTCCGCGCCGACTTCGACCACGTCCTCGCCCTGTGCGGGGGACACCGGCCCCGCGACCTCACGGCCGACCAGGTGGTCGAACGCGGCACGATCCGGCGCCCGACGACAGGAGAACGGACATGCTGAGGAAGTCCACGGTGGCAGCCCTGGCCGCGGGCAGCGCGCTGCTGCTCTCCACCCCCGCCTGGCTGCCCGGCCGGGTCGTCACCCTGCGGATGAAGCTCTTCGCCCGCGTCAACGGCGAGGAGGGCCTTGCCTTCCCGCAGGAGGAGTACGGGGGCGCCGCACGCTTCGAGGAGATCTACGGCCAGCCCGCGGCGAACGGCCGCAGCAAGGGCGCGGCGCTGTCCGACCTGTTCTGGTACTGGCTCGCGCCCGGTGCCGACGTCCACCAGGAACACCTGGAGCCAGGCCCCCGCTACGACGAGGTGTCACGACGCACCCTCGCCTTCCTCTCCGGTACCTCGGCCGAGCTGTACGAAGCGGCCGCGCGCAGCACCCGGCGCGTCCTGGACACCCTGCCCGGCGACGGGGTGCGGGCGGTGCGGCTGCGCGACCTGATGATGCCGGTGTGGGCGGAGTTCTTCTACACGCTGGTGTTCCGGGAGGAGTGCCCGCCCGAGGCGCGGAAGCTGATCGTCGACAACGCCGAGGACGTGGTCAACGCCCTCAAGTGCACCAGGCCGCGGCACATGCGCCGACGCGAGCGGCTCACCCGCTACCTGCTGCGCAGGCTGGCCGCCGGGGACGTGCCGCACGAGCTCCCGGCCGGGCTGACCCGCCGCCAGCACGCGTACTACCTGCAAGGCACCTTCTTCAACACCGCCGTCGTCCAGATGTCGGAGGCGATGGCGCACCTGCTGCTGGTCCTCGCCCAGCACCCGGACGTGCAGGAACGGGTGGCGACGGACGACGACCGCTATCTGTCGCACGTCATGAACGAGACGTTCCGGCTCTTCCCGCTGTTCGGCGTCGCCCACCGCGTCACCACCGCGGACATCGAGCTGGAGGGCATGCCCCGCATCCCCACGGGCTCCGTGCTGACCTTCAGCTACCCCGAGTACCACGCCACCGGCTACCCCGACCCCGAGCGCTTCGACCCCGGCCGCTGGGAGACGCTCTCCGCCAAGGAGGCCCATCACATCCCGTTCGGTATCGCGGCCAACCGGCCCTGTCCGGCCTGGCGTCTCTCGCCGATCGCCATGCGCGCCGCCACCCGCGAGATCCTGGCCCGCTTCGCCCTCGACTCGCCCGTCAGCCACACCCGTTCCATCCCGCACCGCGCCCCGTGCCTGCTCCTCCCCCGGGACCGGCCCACCGGTACGCCCGCGCACCGCGCCCTGCGCACCGCGCTGGCCGTGCGGGACCGGGCCGAGGACGTCGGCCGCAGCGTGGCCCAGCTCGTCCTCGGCACGTACATGGTCCTCGACGCCCGCCGCACCAGGCCCGCCACACGTTTCTTCGCCGAGCACGACACCGAGGGCCGCCCGTCGCAGGCGGCACACACCGCTCCGGGCACCGCCGACGCCTGCCCGTTCACGGGCCGGACCTGACCGAGGAGTCACCGTTGTCGACCACCGAGCTGGGTCCGGCGTTCTTCCTCGCCGTGGCCGTCATCCTCGTCACCTGCCGCCTCGTCGGCCGGCTGCTGCGCTTCCTGGGACAACCGCCCGTGGTGGGCGAGATGGTCGCCGGTGTGGCCCTCGGCCCCTCCGTGCTCGGCCTCGTCTCGCCCGGTGCCGAGGAGGCCCTCTTCCCCCAGGAGCTGCGGCCGATCCTCTACGTCGCCGGGCAGATCGGCCTCGTGGCCTTCATGTTCCTGGCGGGCTACGAGTTCCGCACCGACAAGCTGGCGTCGGTGGGCCGCACGGCGATATCGGTGTCCGCGGCGGGCATCACCATGCCCCTGGTCCTCGGCTTCGGCCTCGCCACCGTCGCGCACCACTGGGTCGACATCTACCCGGACGGCGTCTCGCCCCTGGTCGGGGCGCTGTTCATCGGGGTCACCCTGGCCATCACCGCTTTCCCGATGCTGGCCCGCATCATCAACGAGCGCGGCCTCACCCACACCCGTTTCGGCTCCGTCTCGCTGGCCGCCGGTGCGCTGGACGACGCCGTGGCGTGGATTCTCCTCGCGGCGGTGCTGAGCCTGGCGGGCGGCGGGGCGGGCACCTTCCTCCTGGCAGCGGCCGGCACGGCCGGTCTCGGGGTGCTGCTCGCCGTGTTCGTGCGCCTGCGGACCAAGGCGCTCGACTGGGCACGGCGGCTGACCGAGGAACACACGTTCCTGGTCGTCGTCCTCCTCCTGTTCCTCGCCGCCTGGTACACCGACCGCATCGGCCTGTACGCGGTGTTCGGCGCGTTCAGCCTCGGGGTCGTCTTTCCCCGTGACCCGGTGGTGACCCGCGCGGTGCAGGCCATCGAGCCGGTCAGCCGCATCGTGTTCCTGCCGCTGTTCTTCACCTACTCCGGCCTGAACACCGACTTCACGTTGCTGTCCGGCGGCAGGATGCTGCTCTTCACGGGGGCCTGTGTCCTGGTCGCCGTCGTCAGCAAGTTCGGCGCCTGCTGGGCCACCGCGCGACTGCTCGGCGAGCGGCAGGAGGTAGCCGTCCGGGTCGGCACCCTCATGAACGCCCGCGGCCTGATGCAGCTCATCGCCATCAACGTCGGCCTGGCCGCGGGCATCACCTCTCCGGCGCTCTTCGGCGTGCTCGTGATCGTCGCCCTGGTGACGACGGTGATGACGTCGCCGCTGCTGTCCCTCTGGGACCGGCTCGACCGCGGCAGGAACCAGAAGCGGACCCCAGCGGCCGACCCCGCCGGGCTGGACGGCGCACCGCGCCCGGCGGCGAAGTGAGGGGGCGCGGGCTTCGGTCGTGCCCCCTCCGCGTCTGAGCCCTCAGGACCGCCGCGCGTCGTCGGCGCCGCGGCCGTAGCGGGCGAGCATGGTCGTGACCGCCTCGTCGACGGCACGGGCGATGTCGGCAGGTGCGGGGCCCCAGTCGGCGAGCAGCATCCGCGGCCAGAGGACGTAGTTGGCGATCATGCCGAGGAACTGGTTGGTGGCGCTCTCCGCGTCCGGCACCACCGCGGTGCCCGACGCGTGCTGGGCCTCCAGGTAGTGCTGGACGGAGATGAAGTAGGGCAGCTTGCCCAGGTCGAACTGGGCCCGCCCCAGTTCCGGGAAACGCGGCAGTTCGGCGATGACGATGCGGAAGAGGGCCGCCATGGCGGGCCGGCCGATCAGGTCGGCGTACTGGCGGCCGATCGCCCTCAGCCCGGCGCCGAGGTCACCGGGTGGTGTCGCGGGCGCCGCCGCGTCCGGCCCACCCTCCCAGTACTCGGTGACGATGGCCTCGAAGAGCGCCGCCTTGGTGGGGAACTGCTTGAACAGCGTGGACTTCGAGACGCCCGCTTCCTGCGCGATCCTGGCCAGCGACGTCCCGTCGTAACCCCGTTCCAGGAACAGCTTCGTGGCCGCCGCGGTGATCGCCTCGCGCTTGCGCTGAGCGAGTCGTTGGTGGTGCGCCGAGAGTCCTGCGGTCATGGGACCAGTATGTCTCACCCCGAGGCGAGTCACTTGACTCGCCATTGCCCAGGGTGTTTACGTGACCAGGGAGGCGAGTCACTCGACTCGCCATCGGTCGACGGGAGCACTTCCCCCTCGGCGTCGTCCCCTTCCCCCAGGGAGAAGCACTCATGAAGTCAGGCAAGATCGCGTTGGTGACCGGCGGCAACCGGGGCCTGGGCCGGGCCACGGCCCAGGCGCTGGGCCGCCACGGGCTGCGCGTCATCGTGACCTACCGCGGCGACGCGCGGGAGGCCGAGGAGACGGTCAGGACCATCCAGGAAACCGGTGGCACGGCTGCCGCGCTGCGGCTGGACATCAGCGACGTGGCCGCCTTCCCCGACTTCGTCTCCGACCTGACCGCACGGCTGGAGCGCTGGGGCGCGACCCGGCTGGACGTCCTGGTCAACAATGCCGGGGTCGGGCTGTTCGGACCGCTGGAAGCGGTCACGGTCGAGGACTTCGACGCGGTGATGGACACCAACGTGCGCGGCACGTTCTTCCTCATCCAGGCGCTCGCGCCCGTGCTGGCCGACGGAGGGCGGATCATCAACGTCTCCTCCTCCCTCAGCCGCCACACCAGTGCCGGCACCTCGGTCTACTCGGCCTCCAAGGCGGCGGTCGAGGTCCTCAGCCGGACCCTGGCCGTGGAACTGGGGGCGCGCGGAATCCGCGTGAACGCCCTCGCGCCGGGGCCGACCGCCACCGACTTCAACGGCGGTGCCATGCGGGACGACGCGCGGATGCGCGAGGGCCTGGGCGCGCAGACCGCCCTCGGCCGCGTCGGTGAACCGGAGGAGATCGGCGACGCGATCGCCGCGCTCGCCTCGGAGGACCTGCGCTGGGTCACCGCCCAGCGCCTCGAGGTCTCCGGCGGCGCCCTGCTGTAGAGCCACCGCCCGTACCTCCCTGGCGGAACGGGAAATGCGTCTGGTCCAGCGCGATCCGCAATCCGGTCCGGGGGCGAGGAGGAGGCCCGGCGTCCCGCTCGTCAGCCATGTCAGGCCTCGTCCACTCCCTCGTCCCCGCTTCCGGCGGGGACGGCTCCCCGCGAGGACGGGTACGGGCGGCGGGGCGAGGGCGCGGGGTCAGCGCCGGCCGATCCGCGCGGCGGCCTCCTCCAGGTCGGCGACGGTCCCCGACATGATCGTCCGTACGTGGTCGGTGATGTCCCGCACGGGCCAGTCCCACCACGACACGGCGAGGAGCCTGGCGATGTCCGCGGCGTCGTAGCGGGTGCGGATGAGCCGGGCGGGGTTGCCGCCGACGATGCCGTAGTCGGGGACGTCGGCGGTGACCACGGCGCCGGCGGCGATGATCGCCCCGTGGCCGATCCGTACACCGGGCATGACGGTGGCGCCGTGCCCGAACCACACGTCGTTGCCGACGACCGTGTCCCCGCGCCCGGGCAGGTCGGTGATCAGGTCGAAGTGCTCCGCCCAGGAACCTCCCATGGTGGGGAACGGGAAGGTGGAAGGCCCGTCCATGCGGTGGTTGGCGCCGTTCATGATGAACCGGGTGCCCGTCCCCAGCGCGCAGTACTTGCCGATGACAAGCCGCTCGGGACCGTAGTGGTAAAGGACGTTGCGCGTCTCGAACGCGGTCGGGTCGTCCGGATCGTCGTAGTAGGAGAAGTCGCCGACCTCGATCAGCGGAGACTTCACCAGCGGCTTGAGGAGGACCACACGGGGGTGCTCGGGCATCGGGTGGAGCACGGTGGGGTCGGCGGGAACGGGCGGCACGGGGAAGGCGGTTCCTTTCCGGACGATCGATTCCGAAGGTCGGTGGTCACAGCGATTTCGGAGCGGAGGATGGCGCGGTCACTTGGACCGTGTCCCGCGTGATGAGACGGACGAGTCGTTTGTAGCAGCACGATGCCGAGACGCACACGGGAAATACCGGTGGGGGCCGGAGGGGACAAGGCCGCACGGGCCCCGTTCTTCCGTCGTCACGCAGGAGGAACCCGCGCGGCTCTTTCCGCGTGACGGGCCACTCGGGCGCGCTATCGCTGGTGGGGGCCCGAGAGTGCCGCCGCGGTGGCGCGGGCGAAGCCTTCCGCGTTGTCCAGCATGATGTTGTGCCCGCAGTCCGGGACGGAGACGACGGTCACCCCGGCATCGGTGAGCGCGTCGGTTCCGGGGAGCGGGCCGTCGGCGCTGGGGAGCAGATAGGTGCGCGGGATCTCCAGGTCCAGCAAAAGCTCACGCATGGTGGGGACGGTGCCGCGGGTGAGGTGGACCGCGCTGCGATGCAGGGCCTCGCGGCCTGCCAGGCGCATCGTGGACCACCAGTGGGGACCGGCCCGGTCACGGATCTCTTCCCAGCCGCCCGCCAGGAACTCCTCCTCGGAGTAGGCGGCGATGCCGCTGCTGCCCGCGGCCCCCGGTGCGGGCGGGATCGGGTCGAGGTTGGCGTCGACCAAGACCAGGCGGGAGACCAGAGAGGGGTGCCGGGAGGCAAGGACGATGGCGACCGAGCCACCCATGCTGTGCGCGATCAGCTCGGCGCCCGTGACACCCGCGCTGTCCAAGGCCGCGGCAAGGGCATCGGCGTGGGATTCCAGGGTGTAGTCGAAGTCCGTCGGCCGGTCGCTGATGCCGTGCCCGAGCAAGTCGATCAACAGCGAACGACGTCCGGCGAGCAGGGGGTGAACCGCCACCTCCGCGAAGTAGGCCGGCGACGTCGCGCCCAGACCGTGGACGTAGACGCGGGACGGTTCCTGTCCCGGCAGCTCGACCCAGCGGATCCGGTCGCCCTCGGGCGTCACGCCGGCACTGCGCACAGCCTGCTCCTCTCCATTCCGGATCGACGGAGAGACGAGAGTAGCCACCGGGCCTCTGCGCCTCATCACTGCCCCCAGCAGGGGACGCGGCGTGGGCACCGGGATCTCGGGCCCCGGTCAGGACACCCCGCCCGATGTCGACGGCCCCGATACTGACTGACGCCGCGCGGGTACGAGGGGCACCCCGCCCGCGGCACCTCCGAGGAATTGACCATCGGCGGCGCCCTGGCCACGGCTGCTACGAGCGCTGCCCCGGCGCCGGTTTCGGCGGCAGACCGGCTACCACCGCATGGGCCTCGATGGGCAACGCGCGGGTCGCAGCCTTGGTGGTCGGCGAGCCGCCGACGCGGGTGGAGATTCCCATTCGTGGCCCGGTGCGGGTCGAGCGACGCGGACCCCGATGTGCTTGCCCCAGCGTCAATTCCGCATACGCGGCACGTCGTACGCCTTGTCCGTGTACGGGCGCCGACCGGGGCATCGACCAACTCGCGACCGTCGCCTTTCCCTTGACAGGGTTACCCGCCGACGCGACCGTTGAAAGCGCTCTCACTTACGTCATGTACACGAGGAGAATCGATGCGCTCTTCCCGTTGGCTCGCCGGAGCCGTTCCGCTGGGGCTTGTCGGCCTCCTGACACTGGGGCAGGCCGCCGTTGCCGTCCCACCGGACGAGCGGCCCACCGATCGGCGCACCCAGGAGACGGGCAGAGGCGCGGCGGAGCCGGCGGCGACCGTGGCGGATGAGTCCTCGACGCTGGGCGGCTCCCTGGTGGGCGGGGCGGACCCGTCCGTGATCAAGGTGGGCGACCAGTACGTCTCGGCCAAAGCCGTGGATGGCGGTATCGCGGTGCGCACGGCCGCCACCCCGGAGGCCGTGGCCACCGCGCCCAAGCACCAGGTGTGGCGGGACACCGCCGGTCTGGGCGAGGTCTGGGCGCCGGAGATCGTGCACCACGACGGCCAGTACCGGATCTACTTCGCCGCAGGCAAGAGCGCGGCCCACCGGATGTACCACATCGGCTCGGCCTCCGCCACGTCCGGTTACTCCGCGGCCGTCAAGGTGTCCCTGCCTGGCGACAAGTGGGCCATCGACGGGGCCCCCTTCACCTACAAGGGACAGCGCTGGTTCGTGTGGTCGGGCTGGTCCGGCGACACCAACGTCGAGCAGAACCTCTACATCGCCCGGATGAGCAGCCCCACCGCCGCCACCGGCGGCCGGTACGTCATCTCGCAGCCGCGCGAGTCCTGGGAACGGGTGGTGGGCAACCCGTACATCAACGAGGCTCCCCAGCCTGTCGTCGACCCCTCCGGACAGCTCCACGTCGTCTACTCCGCGAACGGTAGCTGGAGCGACAAGTACTGCATCGCCGACCTGCGACTGCGGGCGGGCGGCGACCCCACGTACGTCTGGGACTGGTACAAGAGCAACGGCTGCCTCTTCGGCTCCAACGCGCCGTCCATGATGTCCGGCTGGACTCCGACCGTGAACGTCAACGGACCCGGCCATCACACGTTCATCCTGCCCGAGGGCGACGTCAACTCCGCTCCGCCCTCCGGAAACCGCTTCCCCATCCTCTACCACGCGGTCGCCAAGGGCACTCCGTACTCGTGGTCCAACCGCTCCTGGTACTCCGGTACGGCGGTCTGGTGGAGCAACACCACTTACCGGCGCGCCAACGTGCCCGGCAACACGACCGATACGGGCTACAGCCTGAAGTTCTTCGAGTAGGCGGAAGGAAACGCGGTGCTGGTGGAAGCGGTCCCCGGCCTTCCCGGTGCGACACGGCTCGTCGACACCGGTGGTTCCGGGACCGCCCCGCCGGCGCGTGAGCGCGGGTGCGGACCAGAGCCCCGTCCCCGAGGAGCACGGCGTCCTCGCGACACCGCTTCCCGGACCGGAACGCCAGAAGAGGCCCGGCCTGCCTGACGACGCGACCGGCTGCGGACTTCGGGACACCGGAGGGCGGGGCGAGCCGGACGCGGAGCCCCGGCAGGCGGCAAGGGCCGACGAGGCTATAAACGACCGGTACTTCCGCGATGCGGAGCGCCCGCTCGGAGGCGTCCGGCCGTGCCCGTCGCGCACGGCGGCTCCGGGCAGCCCTGCGGCCCGGGGTCTCCCCAGGCCCCGGGCCGCGCCCTGTTCCGTAGCCCCGTGTACCCCGGGGGGCGTCCCGTAGGCGTGTGGTTTCCGCAAGGGCTTCTGGCGGGGTTTCGCAGGGGTGGGAGGTTGTGCGTACGGTGGTGGGGTCGTCGTGCCTCCCCAAGGGGCGGCGTGACGGCGACAGGCCGGGAGGAGGTGAGGGGCCCGCTGAGCGAGCCCCGCCCGCATGACACGACCAGCCGAACGCACCGCAGCCACAGCCCACGCGCCCACCGCGCACCCCAACACCGCACGGAGGCACACCGCGGCGCAAGCACCCGTCCCCTCACCAGCGCCCTCCGCCGGAGCCCTCACCGCGGCGCGGGCTCCCGCTCCCCCGCGCCTGACCGCCGCCCCCCGCACCCCTCTCGACCACGTGCCGCCCCCCGCCCTGCGCGCGGGTCCGGACGGCCTCGTACGCGAGATCAACGGCGCGGCGGCGCTGCTGCTGCCCCGGAGCACCCCCGGCAGCCCGCTCGCCGGCACGGCGCCGGACTGGTTCTCCGGCGCGCACGCGCGGGCGGTCCGCGAGGACCTGCCCGGCACGGCGCGCGGGGCGCTCGGCGCGCGCGTCTACGAGGCGAGCCCCGTACGGCACGAGGGCGGCGAGTTCACGTGGTGGCTGCGCGAGGCGGGCGAGGAGGAGGGGCTGCGTGCCGAGCTGCGCGCCGAGCGGGCCCGCAACGCCCTGCTCGAGGAGGCGTCGGCCCAGCTCCTCGCCTCGCTCAACGCCGACCGCGCCCTCGCCATCACCGCGCGTCTCGCGGCGCGGCACCTCGCCGACGCCGCGGTCGTCGTCTCGCCGTGGCGCGGCCGTCGCGTCGAACTCGTCCTCGGCGTCGCGGACGGGGAGCCGAGGACCCGCTCCGTGTCCGCCGACCCGGCCGAGGTCCCCGGGCTCGTCGAGGCCCTGCAAGGCTTCCCGCCCGTGCCCTCGCGCTGGCTCGACCCCGCGCAGTTCCCCGCCTGGGCGCTCCCCGAGGGCTTCGGCACCCCGGTGTCCGTGCTCGTGACGCCGATGCCGGGGCACGGGGTCCCGGCGGGCGCTCTGGTGCTGCTGCGCGAGGAAGGCGGGCGGACCTTCGGCGAGGACGAGGAGTCCCTCGCGCGGCTCTTCGCCCTCCGCGCGGGCACCGCGGTGTCCGCCGCGCTCCTGTACGCGGAGCAGGCCGCGCTCACCAAGACTCTGACCCGCGAACTGCTCCCGCCCCCGCTGCACCGCGTCGACGGCATCGACCTCGCGGGCGGCTACCGGCCCTCGGCCGACCGCGAGCGCGTCGGCGGCGACTTCTACGACGTCCACCCGGCCGCCGAGGGGACGGACGGCGAGTGCTTCGTCGTCCTCGGCGACGTGTGCGGCAAGGGCCTCGAAGCCGCGATCCTCACCGGCAAGATCCGCAACACGCTGCACGCGCTGCTGCCGCTCGCCGCCGACCACCAGCGCGTCCTCACGCTCCTCAACGCCGCGCTCCTGACCTCCCACCACACGCGTTTCGCGACGCTCGTCCTCGCCTCGGCGCGCGCGGAGGCGGACGGCGGGGTGCGGCTGCGGGTGACGACCGCGGGCCACCCGCGGCCGCTCCTCGTCCGCGCGGACGGCGGCGTCGAGCAGGCGGAGACGCACGGCACGCTCGTCGGCGTGCTCCCGGAGGTGCGCGCCACGACGGCCGTGGTGCGGCTCGCGCCGGGCGAGACGTGCCTGCTCTACACGGACGGCATCACGGAGGCGAAGGGCGGGCCGCTCGGCGAGACGATGTTCGGCGAGGACCGGCTGAGCAGGGCGGCGGGCGAGTGCGCGGGGATGCCCGCGGGCGCGGTCGTGGAGCGGGTGCGGATGCTGGCGGCGCAGTGGGTCGGCGCGGGCCGCCACGACGACATGGCGGTGGTGGCGATCACGGCGCCGAAGCGGGGGCGGAAGGCGGAGGGCGCGGCATCCGTCTAGGGCCTCAGTACCGCGAGCGCCCCGCGAGGCCCGTACCGCCGGGGGCCGCGAGGCCCGTGGCCGGGGCCCGCGAGGCCCCCGTATCGCGCGGAGGGGCGGGAAGCGGCACAGCGCGGGGCCGGAGGCCGCGTGGACGGGGTGGGAGCCCCGTCCCGTGCGAGCGCGAGCCCGTGCCCGTACTGTCGGGAGAATGTACCGCGCAGCGAGCGCGGCCGGTTCTGGGGAGGGGTCGATGACGAGCACGGTGACGGTGGCGCCGCCCCGGGCCGAGACGTGGGCCGAGCGGCTGTGGGCCCCTGTCGCCGTGGGCGACGAGGACACGGCGGCGGCGGTGGTGCGCGCGGCGCACGGGGCCGGGCTGGACGCGGAGAGCGTCCTGCTCGACGTCATCGGCGCGGTGCAGCGGCGGGTCGGCGCGGAGTGGGCGGCGAACCGGCTCGGTGTCGCGCAGGAGCACGCGGCGACGGCCGTCAACGAGCAGTGCGTCGGGGTGCTGCGGCACTCGGCGCCGCCCGCCGTGCCCGCGCCGGGCGCGGGGCGGATCGTCGTGGCGTGCGTGGACGGCGAGTGGCACGGGCTGCCCGCGCGGCTCGTCGCCGAGGTGCTGCGCCTGCGCGGCTGGCACGTCGACCACTTGGGCGCGCAGGTGCCCGCGCCGCACCTCATCGGCCACCTGCACCGTACGGGCGCCGACGCCGTCGCGCTCTCGGGCTCGCTCGCGCCGCGGCTGCCCGTCGCGCACGCGACGCTGACGGCGTGCCAGGCGGTCGGCGTCCCGGTGCTCGTCGGCGGCGCCGCCTTCGGCCACGACGGCCGCTACGCCCGCCTGCTCGGCGCGGACGCCTGGGCGCCCGACGCGCGCGCCGCCGCCGACCGCCTCGCGCGCGGCCCGCTGCCGCCCCCACCGCGCGACCACGTCATGAGCGCCGACCTGCCGCACCTCGCGGACCAGGAGTACACCTTCGTGACGCGTTCGCGTCAGGAGCTGGTCAGGGCCGTCTTCCACGGCCTGCTCGACCGCTACCCGCCGATGCGCGCGTACACCGCCCTCCAGCGCGAGCACACGGCCGAGGACCTCGACCACGTGGTGGCGCACCTCGCGACGGCGCTGTACGTGGACGACGCGGACCTCTTCACGGGCTTCCTGGGCTGGACCGCGTCGATCCTCGCCGCGCGCGGCGTCCCGGCGGCCTCGCTGCTCCCCGCCCTCGCCGTCCTCGCCGAGCGCCTGCGCGACTTCCCGCGCGCGCTGGGCCTCCTGGCGGCGGGCACGGAGGCGGTGCGGGGCGCGGAAGCCGGGGGCGCGCACGCGGTACGGGCGGCGGAACCCCTACCGGGCGCTGGGCTCATACCGGGCGCGGAACCCATATCCGGGGCGGACCCGCTTCGTGACGAGGCGTCCCGCGACGCGGACGAGGCCCCGCGATGAGCGCTCCCCCGCCCGGCGGCCTCCGCATCGAACAGCGTGCCCCCGCCCCCGGCCATCTCGTCCTCGCACTCGTCGGCGACCTCGACTACGACACGGCGGAGCAACTCGGCGAGGACGTCGTCACCGCCCTGGACACGACCGCTCTCACCACGCTCTCGCTCGACTGCGCGGGCCTTGGGGGCTGCGACTCGATGGGCCTGGCCGTCCTTCTCCAGGTCCGCAGGCACACCGACAGGGCGGGGGCGCGGCTGACCCTGGAGAGACCGCCGGACTCGCTGCGGCGACTGCTCGGACTGACCGGGACGAGCGCTCATTTCGGCGTCGAACCGGTGTGAGGGGCTGGTCAGCCGACGTGGAGGCGGTGGCGCAGGCGCAGCGCGGTGGCGATCTCGGTGAGGCCGACCGCGAGCAGCCAGATCCCCGCCACGAGGAGGAGGGCCCACGCTGAGGCGAAGGGCGAGACGACGAGGACGGCCCCGGCGAGCGCGGCGAGCACCCCGAGCAGGAGTTGCCAGCCGCGCGCCGGACTCGCGGGCTCGGCGAGCGCGGCGACCACCTGGGTGAGCCCGCGGAAGAGCCACCCGATGCCGATCCACAGCGCGAGCAGCAGTACGGACTGGGTGGCGCTCCGGAAGCAGAAGAGCCCGAGCAGTACGGAGAGAGCCCCGCTCACGAAACCGAGCACGCGCATCCCCGCCGCGGTGTGCGTCCCGCTCGCCGCCACCAGTTGCACCACCCCGCTGACCAGCAGGTACACGCCGAAGAGCACCCCCGCGACGCGCAGCGAGGAGCCGGGCCACACCAGGACGAGCACCCCCAGCACGACGGCGGCGAGCCCCGCGAGCAGCACCACCCACCAGGCGGCGCGGGCGAGCCTGCGCAGGGGGTCGGGCACCTCGTCGCGCCCGGGCCCCGGACGGGGCGGCGGCATGGCACCGGGAGACGGAGACGGCTCGGCGTGACTCATGCCCCCACTGTGGGCACGGGCGAAGGGGCGCGCCACCGGAGCGGGCGGCGGGGCGAAGGGGTCGTACGAGGGGGGCGGGTCCCGGGCGGCAGAAGGGGCGCCGGTCTCGCGCGACCGGGGCGGGTGGCGGGGGCCGGCCGGGCCCCGTCGTCCGCCCCCCGGACGGGTTCGTACCCAGCCCCGACCGGGCGCCGCCCGCGCCCGTCATCCGCCCCCCGACCAGGCCCCGTCCCCGTCCGTCACCCGCTCCCGGCTCAGCTCTGTTCCGCGCCCCCGTCCCCGGTCACTTCCGTCACCTCGGCCGGGCGCACGCCCGCCTTGTCGGCCACTCCCAGCGCGAGGACCGCCGTGCTCGCGAGCAGCGTCCCTTTCCGGCCGACCGACCGGTCCTCGGTCAGGTACGTGCGGGAGCCGAGGAAGCGGAGATCCTTGTCGAAGACCCACTCCGAGCGCTCGGCGTGCTTCTTGTCCTCGCGGGCGATGCCGATCCCCGTGCGGCCCTTGCCGTCGTGCGCGTCCGGCGCCGTGACGACGCCGGGGATGCGGGCGGCGGCGCGGTAGAGCGCGGCGGCGGTCCTCGGCGGGAGGAGCCCGGAGGCGAGGTTGCCGATCCGCTCGAAGACGGCCTGGTCCCGCGACCGCCCCTGTTCCGGCGTCTTGGCGTAGAGGTACGTCAGGAGGGCGTCGGGATCGGTGGGGAGCGCCGCGAGCCACTCGTAGGTGGGCCGGTCGATGCCCACGGGAGTGCCGCCCTCGTCGCCGAGGAACGCGTTGTTCCAGTACGTCTCGCCGTCCTCGCGGAGGAGGGCGATGTGCCGCACGCGGCCCGGGTCCTGCGTGGCCCAGGACTCGCGCACGACCGGCGGGCCCATGACCGCCTTGCCGCTCGTCTCGTCCGCGCCCCGCTCCTGGCTCTTCACGTACACGAACTGGTCGTCGCGCACGCTCAGGGGCCGGCCGTCCAGCGCGGCGTCCGAGATGCGGCCGAGCAGGGCGCTCGCCTGCCGCGCGTGGGCGCTGCCGCCCGCCCGGGTCGTCCCCGTGCCGCCGCCGTGGTCCTCGCCGCCCCGGGTGAGCCCGGCGGTGAGGGTGCCCGCGAGGGCGAGGGCGGCGACGGGGGCCACGAAGGCGGGGCGCAGGACGCGCCGCCGGGCGGGGGCCGGAGCCGTCTCCGCCGCGCGCACCGTGTCGTCGTCGATCTGTCGCATGAGTCGTTCCTTGTGGTGGAGCTTTCGCTCGGGCGCGAGGTCCCACTCGGGCGGGGGCGGCAGGAGCCGGGCCACTTCGTCGGCCTCGTTCCTGTCCGCTCCGGTCCGGGACGGGTGGGTGTCGGTCATCGGTTCTCCTCCCGCACGGGCAGGGCCACGGACGCGGCCCTGCCCTGTACCTCTCCGGTCCCGGGTCCCGGTTCCGTTGTCTCTTTCGCGGCGGAACCGCCGTCTCCGGTCCGCACGGGCCCGCCGTCTCCGGTCCACACGGGCTCGTCGTCTCCCGGCCGCACGGGACCGAGTTCCGCCACGTCCGCGCCGCCCGGCTCTCCGGTGCCCGCCTCGCTCAGCTTCAGGAGCCGTGCCCGCGCCCGCGAGAGCCGCGACCGTACGGTGCCGACCGGGATGCCGAGGGCCTCGGCGGCCTCCGCGTAGTCGAGCCCCGACCACACGCAGAGCGTCAGCACCTCGCGCTCCTTGCGCCGCAGCCGGTGGAGGGCCGCGTGCACGGCGGCGAGGCGGCGCGCGTCGTCGATGCGGCCCGCCGTCTCGGGGGCGAAGTCGGGGACGTGCGGCGGGGGCGCGCTGCGCGCGAGGAAGGCGAGCTTGCGGCGCCGGGAGCGGTTGCTGTTCTCGGCCTTGTGCGTCGCGATGACGAGGAGCCAGGGTCTGAGCGAGCCGCCGTCCGGCTCGACGCGTTCGCGGGTGCGCCACGCCGTCAGGAAGGTCTCGGCGGTGACGTCGTCGGCCGCCGACCAGTCGCCGGTGAGGCGCAGGGCGTGGTTGTAGACGGCGCGCGCGTGGTCCTCGTACAGCTCGGTGAATGCCCGGCGGTCTCCGGCCCGTACGCCTCGGCGCAGAGCACCCGCCTCTTCTGTGTCCCTCACACCAGGTTCTCTCCGCACCCCGCGCCGGGTTCCGGTGACGTGCGCCACACGCGGGGGCGCCGGGCGGCGGGAGCCACCCCGGCTCGCCCCCGCCCGGTCCGCCGGCGGCTCACCCGCCACGCGAGCCCCAGGTGCCTGGTGCCCCCGCGCCCGGGACCCTACCGGGGTGCTGCCGTGCGCCCGGGGGCGGTGGGCGCGGTACGGGCCGGACGGTCCGTCTTCGCCGCTCCCGTCCGCTCTCCGCTCCCCCGCCGCGACGCCGTCAGGAGCGCCGCGGCGAGGGTGCAGGCCGTGAGGGCCGAGGGGGCCGCCACGAGGGGCGTGACGCCGATCGCCCCGCGCGCGTGGGCCCAGATCAGCGCCACGCCCGCCCCCGTCGCCGCGGTCAGGCCGGTGGCGATGACGGCGCCCACGACGCGGTGCGGCGCACGCCGGGCGTCCGGGTGCGCGTCGAGCGCCGCCCAGTACGCCGCGTGCTCGCGCGCCTCGCCCCTGGCCCGTCCCCACGCCGCGAGCCGCAGCGCGGCGCAGGCGAGCACCCCGGCGCCCGCCACCGCGAGCGGCGCCCCCGTCAGGAGCAGCACCGCCGCGAGTCCCGCCGTGCCCCAGCCGCTCAGGCACGCCAGGGCGGCGAGGCGCCGGGAGACGGGACGGTCCGCACCGGCCCGCAGATCGACGAGGGCCGGTACGTACCAGACGCAGCCCGATGCCGTGAGGACGCCCAGCGCCAGGGCGGGCACGACGGCGCTCACCGGGCCGCCCCCGCTGCCGCCGACGCCACGGCGTTCTCGCGCCGGTCCCGCGCGGCGATGTCCGGGTGGTGCAGGTCGAAGGCCGGGGACTCGCTGCGGATACGGGGCAGCTTCACGAAGTTGTGGCGCGGCGGCGGGCAGGAGGTCGCCCACTCCAGCGAGCGGCCGAAGCCCCACGGGTCGTCCGTCTCGATCCTCTTCCCGTACTTCGCGGTCTTCCAGACGTTGTAGAAGAACGGAAGGAACGACAGACCGAGCAGGAACGATCCGATGGTGGACACGGTGTTGAGGGCCGTGAAGCCGTCCGCCGCCAGGTAGTCCGCGTACCGCCTCGGCATCCCCTCCGCGCCCAGCCAGTGCTGCACGAGGAACGTCGCGTGGAAACCGGCCGTGAGCGTCCAGAAGGTCACTTTCCCGAGCCGTTCGTCGAGCATCTTCCCCGTGAACTTGGGCCACCAGAAGTGGAATCCGGCGAACATCGCGTACACCACCGTGCCGAACAGCGTGTAGTGGAAGTGCGCGACGACGAAGTACGAGTCCGAGACGTGGAAGTCGAGCGGCGGCGCGGCGAGGATCACGCCGGTCAGGCCACCGAAGACGAAGGTGACGAGGAAGCCCACCGCCCACAGCATCGGCGTTTCGAAGGAGAGCGATCCCTTCCACATCGTGCCTATCCAGTTGAAGAACTTGACGCCCGTCGGCACGGCGATGAGGAAGGTCATGAAGGAGAAGAACGGCAGCAGCACCCCGCCCGTCACGTACATGTGGTGCGCCCACACGGTCACCGAGAGACCGGCGATGGCGATCGTGGCACCGATCAGGCCCACGTAACCGAACATCGGCTTGCGCGAGAAGACCGGAATCACCTCGGAAATGATCCCGAAGAAGGGCAGCGCGAGGATGTACACCTCGGGATGGCCGAAGAACCAGAACAGGTGCTGCCACAGCAGGGCCCCGCCGTTCGCCGCGTCGAAGACGTGCGAGCCGAACTTGCGGTCGCATTCGAGCGCGAAGAGCGCGGCGGCGAGCACCGGGAACACGAGGAGGACAAGGACCGCCGTGAGCAGCACGTTCCACGTGAAGATCGGCATCCGGAACATCGTCAGGCCGGGCGCGCGCATGCACACGATCGTCGTGACGAAGTTGACCGCGCCCGCGATCGAGCCGAAGCCCGAGAGCGCGACGCCCATGATCCACAGGTCCGCGCCGAGACCGGGCGAGTGGGTGGCGTCGGAGAGCGGCGCGTAGAGGAACCAGCCGAAGTCGGCCGCACCACCGGGCGTCAGGAAGCCACCGGCCGCGATCAGCGAGCCGCACAGGAAGAGCCAGAAGGCGAGCATGTTCAGTCGCGGGAAGGCGACATCGGGCGCGCCGATCTGGAGCGGCATGATCCAGTTCGCGAAGCCGGTGAAGAGCGGCATCGCGAAGAGCAGCAGCATGACCGAACCGTGCATCGTGAACGCCTGGTTGAACTGCTCGTTCGACAGGATCTGCATCCCGGGGCGGGCGAGTTCGGCGCGCATCACGAGGGCGAGCACCCCGCCGACGACGAAGAAGAAGAAGGCGGAGATCAGGTAGAGCGTGCCGATCTGCTTGTGATCGGTCGTGGTGAGCCAGGCGATCCAGCCCGGTCGAGCCGGGGCCGGGGCGACCGCCACCGTGCCACCGGCCTCCACCCCCGGTGGCGGCGCCCCGGCCGTACCCGTGCCCCCGGCGGCCCGTTCCCGCCGTTCCCCGGTCCGCTGCCGCGCGTCCTGTCGTGTGCCGCGCTGCCGCATGTCATGTGCCTCGTCCACCGGACGGCGACCTTCCTTCCGCGAGCTGGTACGGCCGGAGGGCCCACCCGCAGGGAGAGAGTGCGGTACTCCTCCGGCCGCCCCACATGATCAGCGGCGGCGGAAGCCCGGCGGCAGGGCCGAGCGGGCCCTGTGCGGCGGGCGGTTCCGGGCCGGTCGGCGAGGCACCGGGGCCGGTCGGCGCCGGGCGTTGAGGCCGTTCGGCGGGTGGTACGGGGCCGGTCGGCCCCGGCCGTACGGGGCCGCCCGCCGTGCCCGCGCGGGGCCGCTCGGCCTCTCGTCAGGGGTCCGGGGGTGCCGCGTACGGTACGGGCATGAGCGAGCCGCGCGAGACCAGCCCCGCCACCGCCGGGAGCACCCGGGGAAGCGGCCCGGCCGGCCGCTGCCCGTTCCCGCACGGCGAGCCGCCCCGTACCGGCGAGGCGGGCGGACGGCCCCGCCCGCCCGGGGACGGCATCCCGCCCCGTACCGCCACGGGGGCCGCCCCGCCCCATACGACCGCGAGCACCGCCCCGCCCCGTCATGCCGCCCCCGCCCTCGACATCCCCGACCGTATGCACGCCCTGCTCACCGCCGTGATGGACCTCGGGCGGGACCTCGACCTGCCGCAGGTGCTGCGGAGCATCGTGGAGGCGGCCGTGACGCTCACCGAGGCGCGGTACGGCGCGCTCGGCGTCATCGGTGACGACGGCACCGGGCTCTCGCAGTTCGTGACGGTGGGGCTCGACGCGGAGGTGGAGGCGCGGATCGGCCCGGCGCCGTGCGGGCAGGGCATTCTCGGCGAGCTGATCAGTCACCCGGCGCCGCTGCGCCTCGACAACCTGACCGCGCACCCGAGCAGTTACGGCTTCCCCGCGCACCATCCGCCGATGCGGACCTTCCTCGGCGCCCCCGTCCGCATCCGCGACGAGGTCTTCGGGAACATCTACCTCACCGAGAAGCGCGGCGGCGGCTCCTTCGACGCCGACGACGAGGCCGTCCTCACGACGCTCTCGATCGCGGCGGGCGTCGCGATCGACAACGCGCGCCTGTACGAGGAGAGCCGCCGCCGCGAGCACCGCCTCGAAGCCCTCGGCGAGATCACCCGCGCGCTCCTCGCGGGCACCGGCACCGACGAGGTGCTGCGGATCATCGCGCGCCGCGCGATGGAGGTCGCGGACGCCGACCTCGCCGCCGTCCTGCTCCCCACCGGCTCCGGGGATCTCGTCGTGCGGGTCGCGCACGGCGAGGGCGCGGAGGCGGTACGCGGCGCGGTCCTCCCGCTCGGGGGCTCGCTGTCGGGGCTCGCCGCGGCCGGGCGGGCACCGGTGGTGACGACGGACGTCCGGGTGGACGCGCGCGCCCTGCCGCTCGCCGGAACGGAGCACGGGCCCGTCGTCGCCGTGCCACTGTCCGTGGACACGGCGGTGCGGGGGGCGCTGCGGCTGAGCCGCCGCACCGGCAGGCAGGGCTTCGCGGCGGCCGAGACGTCACTCATCGACGGCTTCGCCGACCAGGCGGCGATCGCGCTCGAACTGGCCCGCAGGCGGGAGGAGTCGGAGGAACTGGCCATGCTCCAGGACCGCGACCGCATCGCGCGCGACCTGCACGACGTCGCCATACAGCGCCTCTTCGCGACCGGCATGACGCTCCAGAGCGCGACACGCTCGATCGCGGACCCGACGGCCTCCGAGCGGGTCGGGCGCGCGGTCGACGACCTGGACGCGACGATCCAGATCATCCGCTCGACGATCCATCAGCTCCGTACGAGCGACGACGACCGGGGCGGCCCCGCGCTGCGCCGCCGCCTCGCAGAGACGGTACAGCTCGCGGCCCAACACCTGGGCTTCCAGCCCTCGTTGCGGATAGCGGGTCCCGTGGACAGCACGGTGCCCGAGGAGTTGCGCGACCATGTGCTCGCGGTCGCGGCGGAGGCGCTGAGCAACACGGCGCGGCACGCCCGGGCGCACCACGTGGACATCGAGTTGGCCGTCCCGGAGGGCACGGACCACGTGGTCCTCACGGTGACGGACGACGGCGCGGGCCTCGGCCCGGCCCGCCCGACCGGGGGCCTGCTCAACATGGGCTCGCGCGCGGAACAGTGCGGGGGAAGCTTCCGCGTCGACGCGGGACCCGGGGGCCGGGGGACGCGGATCACGTGGACGGCGCCGATGGCGGGGACGTGAACCCGGCGCCGAGCGCCACGGGCCACATGGCCCCCCGGCCCTCCCGGCCCAGGCCCTCAGCTCCCTTCCCGTCCAGCCCTCGGCGGCCCCTCCCGGCTCAGCCCTCGGCGTGCTCGGCGGAGGGGAGGCGGTCGGGAACGAGAGGCAGGGGACGGGAGTCGCCCGGAAACGGCGGCCAGCTCTGAACCTCAGCCTTCGGGGAGAGGACAGTCACGCCGTCGGGCGCCCCGCGTCCGTTCCGCGCAGCCGCTCCGCGAGCATCGCCGCCTGTATCCGCCGCCCGACGCCGAGCTTGCCGAGGATCGACGAGACCCGGTTCTTGACGGTCTTCTCGGCGAGGTAGAGCCGTTCGGCGATCTGCCGGTTGGTGAGGCCGAGCCCGATGAGGTCGAGGATCTCCAGCTCGCGCGGCGAGAGCCGGTCGAGTTCGCCGGGCAGGGCGCGGCTCGGCGCGGGCTTCTCGGGCTCGGGCTCGCGGATGCGGGCCATGACGCGGCTCGTCATCCGGGGGTCGAGCAGCGACGTGCCGGTGGCGACGGTACGGACCGCGTGGAGCAGGTCGGAGCCGTTGATCTGCTTGAGCACGTAGCCCGCCGCGCCCGCCATGATCGCGTCGAAGAGCGCCTCGTCGTCATCGAAGGACGTGAGCATGAGGCATGCCAGGCCCGGCAGTTCGGCCCGCAGCTCGCGGCACACCTCGACGCCCTCGTGGTCGCCGCCGGTCGCGCTGCCGAGCCGTACGTCGAGCACGGCGACATCGGGCCGCGTCGCGGGCACGCGCGCGAGCGCCTCCCGCGCGTTGGCCGCCTCGCCGACCACGACGATGTCCGGCTCCGCCTCCAGCAGATCGCGCAGCCCCCGCCGGACGACCTCGTGGTCGTCGAGCAGGAACACGCGGACGGGAGCGGCGGGCGCGGTGCCGGGCCCGGTCGCGCCGGGGCGAGTCGGCGGCACGGCGCTCACGAGCGGGTCCGGGGGGCGCGGGCAGATGCGGGGATCATGGCGGGGACTCCGGTACGGGACGGGACGGCCGCCCCGGCCGGCGCGCCCCCGGGGGCGCGCCTCAAGCGGCACACCCCCAGTATCCCCGCCCCGCTCCCCGCCGTCCGGCCCCGCCCCCAGGGCCGAACGGCCCTCGCGCTCCCTTCTCGTCCCTGATGGACTTCCCTCGCGTCCCACACGGGCCGCTCCGGACGAGGCCCGGCATTCCCCGGCCCCCGGAGGACCCGTGGGGGACGTCCAACACGGCGCGGAACCGGGTCGCGCTCAGGAGGCGGCCTCGCGCCTGGCGGCCTCGTAACTGGCGGCCTCGCACCTCGCGGCCTCATGCCTCGCGGCCTCGCACTTCGCGGCGTCGCACCTCGCGGCGGAGGCTTCGTCCTCCCGGCGCAGGTGCTGGCGGAGCAGGCGGGCCAGGTCCTGCATGTGGGCGTACGCGGCGAAGGCGGGCTCCTCGCACGAGGGTGGTGAGTCGAGCAAGGCGCGGGCCACGTCGGCGGTCTCCTGCGGCACCCCGCCCCCGAGCAACGCCTCGACCTGCTTCCGCAGGAGCCGCGTGTAGTGCGCCATGTCCTCACGAGTGGTGGTGCCGAGACGGCAGGCGAGGGCGTCCTCGGCGACGGGGAGCGCGGGAACGGTGGCCGGTTCCTTCCCGTACGTTCCGGGCGCGGGGAGGCTCCGCACCTCGTCGGGCCCCGCGTTCCACTCGCGCCCGCCGCCGAGCGGCCGCAGCCACCAGTACCGCCCGAGCCGCCCCGTCACGATCGCGAGCACTTCGCGCCGCACGTCCCACACGACCTCCCCGATCACCGCGCGGCTCCCCGGCAGAGCGCCTCGGCGAGGGCGTGCGCGACGGGTGCGGAGCAGACCCCCAAGTGCACGAGCGCGTACGGCGCTTCCCCGGCCCACGCCCGCCGCACGTCCATGGCGGGCAACTGAATCCCGGCGGCCGTCAGGGCGGACGCGAGAGCGTCCCGAGCGGCCATCGCTTCGCCGAGACGGTCGGCGTGTTCCTTCTGGATCTCTTCCGTCATGGCACGTGCTCCTTCGGACCTCGCTCGATATCGGTCATCGGCCGTTGCCCGCACGGATCGTGGATTACTGTGCGTGGCCTCGGCATCACGAGGTTCCCCCAGGGGAAGTCAGTGAGAGGCGCCACACGGGCAGGGCTTCCACCTCGGCAGGCGCAAATTCCACAACCTCCACGCACTCAGGGAAGGAGCCGCCCGTGCCCAACAGGCGCGCGGTCACTGGACGCAGCAGGGAGCCGAGACGCCGTTTCGCGCAGGAACTGCGGCAGTTGCGCTCCCGTCACAAGGTGACCCTCCGCCAGCTCTCGGACCGACTGGGCTGGGACTATTCGCTGTTCGCCAAAATGGAGAAGGGCGAGACGCTGGGCGGCCCGGAGGTGGTCGAAGCGCTCGACGCGTTCTACGGAACACCGGGGCTGCTGCTCGCGCTGTGGGAGCTGGCGCTCTCCGACAAGACGCAGTTCAAGGAGCAGTACCGGCGGTACATGCAGTTGGAGGCGGAGGCGGTGAGCCTGTGGCACTACGCAGTGAGCGTGCTGCCGGGGCTGCTGCAGACGAGAGAGTACGCGCGGGAGTTGCTTTCACTGGGTGGCTGGACCGGCTCGGAGCTTGAGGCGCAGATAGACGCGCGCCTGAGTCGACGCGCGATCCTCGCGGAACCGGACGCTCCCCCGTTCCGGGCGATTATCTCGGAGGCCGTATTCCGCACGCCCATGGCGAACGCGCAGGAGTGGCACGCTCAGTTGCGGCACCTGCTGGAGGTCGGCTCCCAAAGCAACGTGACCGTTCAAGTGCTTCCGTTCAGCGCCGGCTTGTACCGGTTGGCCAGCACAGACATCTGGTTCCTCCGGCTGCCGGAAGGGAAGACCATCGCCTATGCGGAGAACGAGGCGCGCGGCGAGTTGATCGAGCAGTCCGAAACGGTCGAATCCCTTCAGCGGAGGTACGATGCCGTACGCGACCAGGCTCTTTCGCCGGGGGACTCGCGGAAGTTCATCCAGTGCCTCTTGGAGGAGACACCGTGCACCACACCGACCTGACCGCACTCTCCTGGCGCAAGAGCACGTACAGCAACTCGGACGGTGGAGCCTGCGTCGAGGTCAGCGACGATCTTCCCGCTCTCGTCCCCGTACGCGACAGCAAGCGCCCCTCCGCCGCCCACCTGGTCTTCCCGGCCGCACACTGGTCCGCCTTCGTGGAGATGGTGAAGCAGGGGGCCTGACCGCCAGGTCTCCCTCGGCGAGGGCATGCCTGCACACGAGCCCCGGGACCCGGCTCTCGCAGTACGGCCGCTCTCAGCCGTTCCGGCCCTCGTCCCGGTTCCGGCGGAAGGGCCAGCGGCGGCCCCGGGGGCGGTCCGCCTCGGGGGCAGGGCCGGGCCCGTAGTCGCCTTCGAGGCCCAACTCCCGTGCCCCGTACCCCTCCTGTCGCTCCCCGCGTTCCGTCTCCTCGTACGCCCGGTCCCCCTCGTACTCCGGCCTCTCCCCGAAGGGGGACCGCTCCCCGTCCTCCCCTCGCCGCGTGCCCCGCGTGCGGCGGGGCCGGTCCGGGGGTCTGGGGAGGTAGGGCAGGGACGGCATCTCGTCCGTGTGGGACCAGACGCGGTACTCCGATTCCCACTCCATCGCCCTGCCGCTCGGTTCGGCGGGGCGGTAGTCGCCCTCGGGCACGCCCGCGACCCGGAGCAGGTCGGTGATCATGCGGAGCGCGAGCGGATCGTCCAGGTATTGGGCCGCGTCCTCCGCACCCCAGCGCGCGACCGCCTCGGCGGCGCGGGTGAGGCCCTGGGTGCTCGCTGTGGGGAAGGCGAGGGCGAGGGTGGCCTCGATGAGGCCGACGACATCCTCGGACCGCACGGTCACCGCCTCCTGTCGCACACGATGCAGTGCCCGTTGCCGGAGAGCGCGGAGACCCGCAGCGCGATGAGCGCCACGTTCCGCTCCTGGTGCAGACACTCGTGCCGGTCGAGATCCGCGTACTGCTGCGTCGACATCGTGTCGCGCAGGTAGACCTCCCAGTGGTCCTGTGCCCGCGCCCAGTCGTTGCGGTGCGCGACGCGCACGAAGGCGTCGACGAAGGCCTGTTGGGCGCTGGTCCCGTAGCGGTAGGGACGCAGGTCGTCGATCACGCCCGGCGGGGTGAGGCGCTGTTTGAGGGTGCGGCGGCGGAAGAGACGGTTGCTGGGCTGCTTCTTGACCCGGTCGATGCGCTGCGTGATGACGTGCCCCGCAGCGCCACCGATGATCGCGGGGACGGCGACCCAGCCGATGGCGGACGCGACCCACAGCAGAGGGTGGCCCTTGGGCTCGTCGAGCAGCGTGAACACGCGGTAGACCTCGCCCCCGCCGTCGGCGCGCGCGGCGAAGAACCACAGCACGGCGAGCAGCAGCACCATCGGTATCGCCCGGTCCACGACCCACTGCGTGAGCCCGCGCAGCGCCTTGCGCGAGCGGAACGCCCTGCGCAGCCGCACCTTCCGGCTCCCCGTCTTGGCGGGCAGGTCAAGATACGGCGGGATGGGAATGGGCATGGGCTCCCCCTGGCTCACGCACCCCCGGGACGGCGGGGAAGGCGATTGTGGCCCCTGCGTGCGGGGAGCGTCAAAGGAAGCACGTGGACGGGAGGAAACGGGGCGCGCGGGGCGGAATGCCCGCCTGTGGAGGGGGCAGACGCCCGGCCATGACCACGGACCCGATGGCTCGCCTCGAACTGGCCGCCCAACGACACACCGAGGCGGCCCAGGCGCTCACCGCCGCGCGCGACGACCTCGTCGTCGAGATCGTCGCCGCCCTCCGCGCCGTCCGCGACGACCCGGACCTCACCGTCCAGACCGAGACCGACATCGCCCACCTGACGGGCTGGGAGGTCGCGGAACTGCGGAGCCTCGTGCGGGAGGCGGATCTGGTGGGGATGGACCCGGCGTAGGCGGGGAGGACGGGACGCACCGTCTCAGGGGCGGGACGGGCTCCGAAGCCGGGGGGCCCGGCCCGCCGGGCGGAAGACCCGCCCGCTCCCCGTGAGGCACCCCGCTGTACGCACCCCCCTCGGCGCCCGACCGGCCGCGCCCGCTCCCCCGGGAGCGCCCCACACGTCCGCAAGCCCGCCCCCCTGTGCCGCCTCCCACATCCGCTCCCGCTCCACCCCCCGCGTGCGCCACCATGGACGGATGCCGCCCCTCGCCGACGACGCCCGAGAGCCCGAGGACACCCCCGGGCCGGAAGACGCTCCCACCCTCGGCTCCGTCCTCGCCGCCGGGGCCGGGGAGGCCGTCGAGGTCGTGACCGTGCCGGGCGGGCACGCCGTCCCCGTGCGCGGCATCGGCGTCTACGATCCCGGCGAGACCTTCGCGGCGCGCGACCACGTCCTCGTCGCGATCGGTGTGGACGCCTCCTCGCCCGCCGCCGCCGACGTCCTGCGGGCCGCCGCCCGCGCGAACGCCGCCGCGCTCGTCCTGCGGCGCGGCGCGGCCGGCCCGGCGCCGCGCCTGCTCGACGTGGCCCGCACCGTGCCCACGGCGCTCCTCACCCGCGCCCCCTGGGTGGAGTGGACCGAGCTGATAGCCCTCCTGCGGGCCGGGCTCGCGCAGAGCGGCGGCGCCGAGGGGCCGCACGCGGACGTACCGCTCGGCGACCTGCCCGCGCTCGCGAACGCCTTCGCCGCGCTCGTCGGCGGCGCCGTCACGATCGAGGACCCCGAGTCCCGCGTCCTCGCCTACTCCCGCACCGAGAACGGCGCCGACCCGCTGCGCCGCCTCACGATCCTCGGCCAGCGGGTCCCGCGCTGGCGGCTCGCGGAGCTGGGCGCGAGCGGCTTCCTGCGCACCCTGTGGACGAGCGACGACGTGGTGCACCGCCCCGCCGACGAGCGCTTCCCGGAACGGCTCGCGATCGCGGTGCGCGCGGGCGAGGAGGTGCTCGGCTCGCTGTGGGTCGCGGCGGACGGCACGCCGCTCGGCCCCGGCGCGCGCCAGGCGCTGCGCGAGGCCGCGCGCACGGCGGCCCCGCACCTGCTCCACCACCGCCTGCGCAGCCGTACGGGTGCGACGCGTCGCGGCCAGGCGGTACGGGCCCTCATCGACGGCTCCGCCGACGTCCCCTCCGCCGCCGCGACCCTCGGCCTCGCGCCGCACACCCCCTGCGTGGTCCTCAGCGTCCTCGCCCTGCCCGGAACCGGGCAGAGCGACCCCGCCCGCGCCCTCCACCTCGCCGCGCTCCAGGCCACCGCGCACCACCCCGCCGGTCTCACCGCGCGCGAGGAGGACCGCCACCGCCTCGACGTCCTGCTCCCGCTCCCCCCGCGCCCGGCGGAGGCGGCCCGCGCCACGGACCACGCTCGCCCCCCGGAACAAGCCCCCGCCGCGGACCAGGCCCGCACCCCAGCCCCCGGCGCCACGGCGAAAGCCCGCACCACGGAACGCGCCCGTCCTTCGGAGCAGCCGCGCCCCGACGACCCCGCGCGGGTCGCGAAGCGCCTGGGCGGGGAGCTGGCGGCGGCGGTACGGGGGGCGGGCGCGCGGCCCCTCGTGGCGATCGGCCCCGTGTGCGAGGACCTGGCCGACGCCGCCGCGTCCCGCCGCGCCGCGCACCTCGTGCTGCGGGTCCTGGGCGAGCGCGAGGGCCTGCCCGAGGTCGCGGCGGAGGACGACGTGCGGGCCGCGCTGGACGCCCTCCGCGTCACGGAAGCGGTCGCCGCGCTCGCCCCGCCGCCCGACGCGGCCGTCCGCGCGCTGCTCATGTACGACGAGGAGCACCGCACGGATCTCGCCCGCACCCTCGCCGCGTACCTCGACCGCTTCGGCGACGTGCCCGCGACGGCGAAGCTCCTCGCCGTCCACCCCAACACCCTGCGCTACCGCCTCCGCCGCCTCCACGACCTCTTCGGCATGGACCTCGCCGACCCCGACACGCGACTCCTCGCGGAACTGGGCCTGCGCGCCGCGGGCTTGCTGCCGTGGGCGGCACGCCACTGAGCCGTCGCGCGGGGCCCGACGCGCCGAGCCGCCCGGTGGCCGCGTCCCACGACGCCACCCCGCCGGGCCCCGACGTACCGGCCCGCCGCCACCACCCGCGCCTCCGGCTCCGTGCGCGTCGTGCCATCCGCGTGCGCCGCGACCTGCCCACGGAGCGGCACTTCGCGTCCGCCCGCGCCCGCCTTGTGCTCGCCTACGAAGCGGGTGCCACCCCCTTCTCACTTCCGCACAACCCGCCGCCCCCTCCCCCGCCCTCCTTGTCCGCCCGTACGAGGGCCCGGTGGCGACGTGGGCCGATGCGCCGCAGACGGGGGGCGCGCGGGTACCGGAGAGTGGTGCCCGTGCCGTGGGAAGGACCGCGGCACGGACCGGCTCTTGGCGAGGAGACCCCGACGATGGAACACGACTCCCTGGCCCGCAGGCACGCGGCGATGCGCGAGGCCGCGCGCGCCGGACTGATCGGCTCGGAGGCCCCGGTGGCGGGCTTCATCGACGTGACGGGGGTCCGCGAGGCGGCACGCGAGCTGCGCGCGGCCTTCGCCGGTCCCGCGCCCGTCCTGCACACGTTCGCCGTGAAGGCGGCCTCGCTCGTGCCGGTCCTGGAGCTGCTGAACGAGGAGGGCGTGGGCTGCGAGGTGGCGAGTCCGGGCGAGCTGGAACTCGCCCGCGCGGCCGGAGTTCCCGCGTCCCGCGTCGTCTTCGACTCGCCCGCCAAGACGGTCGCCGAGCTGCGCGACGCGCTCGCGCACGGCATCGCGGTGAACGCGGACAACCCGCAGGAGCTGGCCCGTATCGACGCGCTCGTCGCCGAGGCCCCGACCGGCGCACCGCTCGGCATCCGCGTCAACCCGCAGGTCGGTACGGGCTCGATCGGGGCCATGTCCACGGCCACGGCGACCTCCAAGTTCGGCGTGGCGCTGCGCGACCCCGGCGCGGAGGACTGGCTCGTGCGGCAGTACGCCGAACGCCCCTGGCTCACCCGCCTTCACACGCACACGGGCTCGCAGGGGGTCCCCCTGGAGCTGATGGCCGAGTCGGTGCGGATCGTGTACGGGCTCGCCGAGCGCGTCAACCGCGAGGTGGGCAGGCGGCAGGTCGACACCATCGACATCGGTGGTGGCCTCCCCGTCAACTTCGAGGGCGAGGAGATCACCCCGCGCTTCGCCGACTACGCGAAGCTCCTGCGCGAGACGGTCCCCGGTCTCTTCGACGGCCGCTACACGCTCGTCACGGAGTTCGGCCGCTCGCTGCTCGCGAAGCAGGGCTTCGTCGCGGGCCTCGTCGAGTACACGAAGACGTCGGGCGGTCGCCGTATCGCGGTGACGCACGCGGGCGCGCAGGTCGCGACCCGTACGGTCTTCGTCCCGGACTCCTGGCCGCTGCGCGTCGCGGCGTTCGCCCCCGACGGCACGCTGAAGGAGTCCCCGGACCTGGTCCAGGACGTCGCGGGCCCCTGCTGCTTCGCGGGCGACCTCGTGGCCCGTGGCCGCACCCTCCCCGAGCTGTCCCCCGGCGATCTGATCGCCCTGTGGGACACGGGCGCCTACTACTTCTCCACCCACTTCGCGTACAACAGCCTGCCCCGCCCGGCGGTCCACGGCTTCTGGACGGACGACGAGGGCCGCACGCGCTTCGCGCCGATCCGCCGGGCCCAGTCCCTGACGGAACTGCTGGCGGAGAGCGGCGCGGCGGAGTCGGGCGCGCTGAAGGGAGCGGGCGAACCGGCTCTCGTGCGGCGCTGAGGGGCGGGGGCGAACGGGTCCCCGCGTGGCACTGAGGGGCGGGAGCGAACCCGTAGTCCCGCCTGGCACGGCGGTGGAGGAGACGGGCGGATCGGCACAGCACGAGAGGACGCGCGCGAACAGGCCCCCGCCCCCGTACGGCGCTGAAGGACGCGGGCGAATCTCCCCTCGCACGGCACAGCTCCGGACCCGAACACCGCCGCGCCGGACCACCGCCGTCCACGGCGCTGACCTGCGCCGACCCCACCCGCGTGCATTCCACACCTACCAATCGGTAGGGTGCTGCGGGTCCGGTACGCGTCCCGCGTCTCGGACCCGCCCCCCACCCAGAGAACGACAGGCACCCCTCGCCGCCGTCTCCCGTCTCCCCGCCGCCGTCACGCCCTCCCCTGCGAGGCGTCGCGCCGCGCGGGGCGGCGCGCGGCGAACGCCCCTTCGGCAGTGCCTCTTGGCAGTACGGAGCGAACCGCATGCAGCAAGGAAGCCCCCGAGGGAGCGCGTCGCCGGGCGCCACCCTGCCCCCGCAGACCCCCGCCGCCGCCCCCGTCGTCCACGAGGACGGCTACGCGCCGGGCCTGCGCCGCCGCCAGGTGCAGATGATCGCCGTGGGCGGCGCGATCGGCACGGGGCTCTTCCTCGGCGCGGGCGAACGCCTGCACAAGGCCGGCCCGTCCCTCGTCCTGGTCTTCGCGGTGACGGGCCTCTTCGCGTTCTTCATCGCGCGGGCGATGGGCGAACTGGTCATGCACCGGCCCAGTTCCGGGTCCTTCGTCTCCTACTCGCGCGAGCTGCTCGGCGGCGAGAAGGCGGCGTACCTGGCGGGCTGGGTCTACTTCCTGCACTGGGTCTGCTCGGGCATCGCGGAGATCACGGCGGTCGCCGTCTACCTCCACTACTGGAGCGCGTTCCGCGACATCCCGCAGTGGACGCTCGCCCTGGTGGCGCTCCTGGTCGTCCTGGGCGCGAACATGATCTCGGTGCGGTGGTTCGGGGAGTTCGAGTTCTGGTTCTCGGTGATCAAGGTCGCGGCGATCATCGCGTTCCTCGCGATCGGCTGCTGGCTGCTCGCCAGCCGCCACCCCATCCAGGGCGAGGCCGGGGGCCCGCAGCTCATCACGGACCACGGCGGGATGCTGCCGCACGGCTTCGTCGCGGCGATCGTCATCACCCAGGGCGTCGTCTTCTCGTACGCGGCGATCGAGATGGTCGGCATCACGGCGGGCGAGACGCACAACCCGCGCGAGGTGATCCCGAAGGCGATCAACTCCGTCTCCTGGCGGATCGTGGTCTTCTACGTGTGCTCGGTGCTCCTCCTGGTCCTCCTCCTGCCGTGGACGGCCTACAGCGGCGCGGAGTCCCCGTTCGTGACCCTGATGAGCAAGGTGGGCATCCCGGGGGCGGACGGCATCATGAACTTCGTCGTCCTGACGGCGGCGCTGTCCTCCTGCAACTCGGGCCTGTACTCGACGGGCCGCACGCTGCGCTCGATGGGCCTCGCGGGCTCGGCCCCGCACTTCACGACGAAGATGAACAGCCGCCACGTCCCCTTCGGCGGCATTCTCCTCACGGCCTCCTGCTACGTGGCCGGGATCGTCCTCAACTACCTGGTCCCCGACCGCGCCTTCTCGATCGTCCTGAACTTCTCGGCGATCACGATGATCGCCACCTGGGCCATGATCATGTTCTGCCAACTGGCCCTCCGCCGCCGCGTCCGCACGGGCCGCGCCACCGCCCCCGGCTTCCGCCTCCCCGGCGCCCCCTTCACCTCCTACCTGACCCTGGCCTTCCTCCTCCTGGTGGTCGTCCTGATGGCCTGCGACGGAGACATCGGCACCTGGACCGTGGCCTGCACCCCCCTGATCGCCCTGGGCCTGTGGGCCGGCTGGTACGCCGTCCGCGGCCGGGTCAACGCCGTGGCGGGGAACCGGGAGTCGGCGGGGGTCCCGGGCCAACAGGACCAGGACGGCGTCTGAGCAACCGACGGGACCACTCGGCTCGCCATACAGCAGCCGCATCGATTCCCTCGGTCAGCACCCCTCACGCCGTTTCTGCTCGCCTGCCTTGCTGCCGACTCCCGCGGTCACCCCACAAAAAATTCCCACCAGTACTTACGTGGCGGTCTTCCTTGCACTCACGTACGTCGCTCGGCGACGGCGGCTCGCAGGGGCCGTCGCAACGCGTGGTCGGTGGCGAGTAGTTCATGCAGGCGCTCGGCTGGGCATTCCCAGCCGAGCGTTTTGCGTGACCGTCCGTGGGTGTTGCCGTCGCTACTGCCGTCAGGAGCGCGGAGCGGACTGTGGTGCCCCCGCTGGCGGGGCGGCGCCGCAAGGGGGCTACTGCCAGGCTCCGGGCGCGGCGCGGACTGTGGCTCGGACGGTCTGCTCGTAGTCCTGGTGGCCGGTGGCGGCGCAGTGCCCGACGATCCAGCGCGTCAGCTCGTTCGGGGTGTGCAGGGACAGGGGTTGACGGCACAGTTGTGTTTCCTCAGCGGTGACGCAGAGCGCCATGAAGGCCCGTCGGCAGGGCCAGAGGGTCCGAACGGCGGATCGCGCTGCCGACGCCGTCCCGCGCTTCCCGGAACAGCACCGGACGTGGCAGCGCCGAGAACGCGATCCGGAAGGGACAGCCTGACAGGACAGCGGCTACGTGATCAGCCGGCCCGACGGCGCTCCGATCGAAGGGTCCACCCTCACCCGGTACTTCAACGCCCTTCTCCATCGAGCCGGGCTCCGCCGCATCCGGTTCCACGATCTCCGCCGCCACTCAAGGGCGACTCTCCTCCTGGAACAGGGAGTGGAACTCGTCGTGATCAAGGAGCTGTTGGGGCACGCCCACATCGGCGTCACTGCCACCGTGTACGCCCACGTCAGGCTTCGCCTCCAACGCGACGCCATCGACCTCCTCGGCCACGCGCTCCGCAACGCCGCCGAGATCACCGGCAAGCCCAACGACGGGGACGAACCACCCCTCGTCGGATCAACCGTCCGCTGACGTTGCCGTCAACTACTGCTGTCAAGCACCCCAGAAGCCCCGCCAGGACTTACCTGACGGGACCTCAACTTCGCTGTTGCTATCCAGCGCGAGGGTTGCGGGATCTGGCAGTGAGGCTACACCTCACCCTCCAACCAACGTTCGAATGGCGCGGCCTCTGACAGCTCGGAATTGATCGCCTTCAGCCCTCTGGCGAAATCTTCGGCCAATTTCGAGAGCATCGCAACTAGCTCACTCTGCGTAATGCTCTCGCGCTCCGGGTTCGGAACCCAATCGGTCCGCGAATCACAGTGGATCATCACGAGATCCCCACTTGGACGGAAGGTCAAAGTCCTCTCGATGCCTTGCGAGTAAAGATCCACCTCAACTTCGCGGCCTCCCCGCACACTCACCAGAAGCGACGGAAGTTGCTCCATGAAGGCAGACAGGTCATACGCCACATCGAGCGGCCACTCATCATTCCCGAAGCCGCCAATGTGGAATCTTCCGCCTCCAACATCGGAGAGGGCGCTACACGCCTCCATGACTAGGGTTTCGTATTCGCCACCCGGCTCCAGACTCGCCGAAGCAGGGGTTAGGGCACCTGACGGCACGGCCAGATTGAACGACACTGAGAAGCTCATCTCTCCAACCTCCTAGTTCGGGCCAATGATCGGGAATCCCGTCTTGTATAGACCGTTTGGACTCGGGACGACCGTAGCTGCACGCGCCTGGGAAATGCTTCCATCCGGCATGATCACCTGCCCCATTCCCTCCGGGATCTGCACCGACCTGGGACCGGCTCCTTCGACATGAAGCCCCTTGAGGAAATCTGCAGCAGCGTCATTGTCCAACCATTGACCTTGCTGGTTCCCAGTACTGCGGGCACGATCAGTCAGAGCCTTCGTGTTCTTCGCCCCAGCGCCATGAGTCTTGAATGTGTGACCCCACGTTTTCACGCTATTGGAAGCCCAGTTCACACACCCATTGCTGTTGTGAACCAAGACCGGTGTCTGGCCAGCAAGCACATAGTACGTGTGCAGGCCCTCGATTGTCAGATCGTACGTCCGCTGATGCTCGGTGAAGTGCCGGACTGAACTAACTCGGGCCGCCTTCCCATCCGAGTCGCGAAGTAGCTCGCCCCGTCTCAAATCGCTGACTTCGACCCACGTACCGCGATTGAGGGACCAGAAGGGGTGCGTGTCTGTCGCAGTTATACTGGAATTCTCGCGGTCACCATGAATGGACAGTCGCGTGAAATCCTTGTCATCTTCTGTGACGATTACTGCGAGCACTTTACGAGGCGCAGCTCTTCCGGTTTTCGGGTCGGTTGCGAGAACCATATCGCCCAACGCGATATCTTCCAGCTTTTTCACGCCTCCGTCTGCCAGTTGGATTTCCGTCTCGGGAAGGAAGCTGTGGAGATCGCAGCCCTTCAGGGCTCTACCCAGAGGGCTTTTCACACCTCGAATCTCGGATGCGAGCCCCGCTCTTGCCGACGCACCTCCCCCCTTGGGCCCCTCGGGTCCAAGAGACAGCGTCTTGGCGGCATCAATACTGATACCGTAATCTCTGAGGTCTTTCGAGCATTCGATTTCGCGATGGAGCGCACAGATGTTCGCCGCGACAGAAACCACGTTTTCCCAGTAAACGGTGCCCTTTTTGTACTGCTCCTCCATGTCCGCACGGAATTCCTCAAGCCATGTTTCGGCCTGCCGCGGATTGGCGGCCAATCTTTCTACGCTGGCAGTGATCTGCTTCCGCGTTTCACGGTTCTCATCACGCCTGATGGTTTCGAGGTCATTCCTGTAAGAGACCAAAGAGCTGGCACCAGCATTGACCTTTCCATGCCTCTCCGGCGGGCACGTGTAATAGCACCCACCGATGCCGACGCCTCCCGGAGGCTTGCCCAGATTCTTGGGCTTTTTTTGCCCCTTGGCGGGTACGCAGCGTCCCCAGCCGTCGTCTGCGCACAGGCCGCTCGGGTCCGAGTGCGTGACAGGGTTGTTCCCGCTATACGCGTATCCGTTGATCTGCTGGGAGTCGGTGAGGTCCATGATCGGGTCAACGCTGACGAAGCGGCCCGTCTGGGGGTCGTACTCGCGGGCTCCGAGGTGCTGAAGCCCCGTTTCCTCGGTGTCGTCGGTGCCGCCCACGAAGCCCTTGGTGCTGGGCCAGTTGTCGGGGGTTGTGCCGCGTGGTTGCCCGAAGGGGGTGGTGCGGCGTTGCTGGACGGCGAGGGTGTTGGCCTGGATGGCGAGCTGGCCGGTGCCTTGATGGTCGGGGACGGTGTAGCTGATGGTTCCGTCGTCGGCCTGGATGGCGGTGACGCCGCCCAGGTCGGTGTACCGGGTGGCCTTCGCCTGTGTGGCGTCCTTGGCCAGCGTCACTTCAGTGCTGCCGAGGTAGAGCGTGGTCTCGGTGGGGGTGCGGGCGATGAGGCGGTTGCCGTCAGCGTCGTAGAGGTACGACGTGGTCTTGCCGTCGTCGTCGGTGACAGAGGCGAGGTGGTCCTCGGCGTCCCACTTGAGGGTTTGGCCAGGGCGTTTGTCGGTGTTGCCGACCTCGTCGTAGTGGTACTCGTCGAGGCGCTGCCCGGCAGGACCGGTGGTTTCCGCGCTCGTGAGCGTGTGAGGACGGGTATCGCCGGGGGCTGGATAGGTGTAATTCGTTGTGGTGTCCGCGAGGCCTTGTTCGCTGACGGTGTGCTGGATCTGGGTCTTCCGGTTGCCCGTGTCGTCGTACTTGAAGGTCTGCCAGTACGGGGCCGGCCCCCCGAGCGTCGCGACCGCGGGGCTTCCCGCGCAGGTCGTCGTGCCCTGTGCCCACGCCTCGGTGAGCCTGCCGAGGTAGTCGTAGATGTAGCACTGGCTGTCAGTACCGGTGCGGGAGACGTCGGCGACCGAGGTGATGTTGCCGGCCTCGTCGTAGTGGTAAGTGGCGGAGCGGTCGACGCCCGGCTGCTGGTTGCGCTGGACGGTCTGGTTGGCGAGGCGACGTGTGCCGTGCTCGTAGGTGTTCTTGATCTTCGTGTTCGTCGTCGAGCTGCCCGTCGGGCCGACGGTCAGTGTGTCCAGCTGTCCGATGTAGTTGTGGGTGAGTACGGCCTGGACGCCAGCGGTTCCTACTGTCTTGGGCCACAGCAGGTCATCGTCGTAGGAATTGACCACGGATGCTGTGGGCAGCGAGCCAGCAACCGGGTAGCTCGTCTGGTTGACCAGACCGGAGGGCAGATAGGTGGTGGCCGACCGGTAGGGCTTGGCGAGTTGCTCACCCTCGACCGGCGGGATGGTCACCGCAGTCTGGGTCGCCCTGCCCTGCGGGTCGTATTTGAGGATCTCGGAGGTGTACTTGTTGTCGTTGTCCACGCGTGTGGACTTCGTGAGCCGCCCCTTGCCGTACTGGAGGGAGTCGTACGCCCACTGCGCACGCAACGTCCCGGTCGCTGTGCCCTCACGCAATTCCGTCTGCCTGCCGAGCCCGTCGTAGGCGTAGTACAGGCTGATTTTCCTGGCGTCCGTGGTGTGGTCGACCTGGTTACGGTCGTCGTACGCCGTGACCGTGGTCCCCTTGTCCGGGTCAGTGCTGGTGACCTGCCGCCCCTGCTGGTCATACGCGTACGTCCAGTTATTGCCGACGGGGTCGGTGACCTTGGAGAGCTGTCCACGTGCGTCGTAGCTGTAACGGGTGGCGTCGAAGGCGGCGTTGACATCGCGCGTCTTGAGCTGCCGCAGTTCCGTGGTGCGGCCGCGAGCATCATTGATCGCCGTAGTCGCGGTAGCGCCGGCAGGTGGGATGACGGTGGTGCGGTCGCCCCCGTAGATACTCTTCGTCGTGCTCACGACGGTGCTGTGATCCGCATTGCCCGCGAGCAACTGCTCCTGAGTAACACGTCCGAGTCCGTCGTAGACGGTGTGGGTCTGCGAATCCACTGACAGCGCGTCATTCGGCAGGAATAGACTGGAGGAGGGGCCGCCGGTCGTGTAATACGAATTAAAACTCTTCTCGACCAGTCCCCGCTCGTCATAAAAGGTGTCCGCGACGATCATGCCACCCTCAGGACCCGGAGATTGTGTCTGCCGCGGGCGCAGAAGGCCGTCGTAGAGCGTGTAGTTCGGCCTGGTCGGACCGCCCTTGTTGTTCAGGGTCACCTCACTGACCGCAGTAGGCTTCCCCTCTGCGATCTCGTACGTGTACGCATAATCCGGCCGGTCCGTTCGGTGCCGTCCGGGTACCCACATCTTCGTGGTCCGCCCAAGCGCGTCGTACTCCGTGTACTGGTCCACACCGTTGGCATCCGTCGACGTGACCGGCAAACCGCGCAACGGGTCAAGAGTCTGGGTCGTGGTGAGGCTCGTGGCAGCGTCACCGGCCTTGGCTGGTGGAGAGGTGTTCTTGACCTGAGTGGGAAAGCCAGTCGTCGGGCTGTACGCCGTCGTCGTCGTACGACCGTCGGCCCGCGCTGAACGCACCGGCGTGCCGTTGCCCTCCACGGTGACGTTCGCGGACAGGTCCGTCGTGGTAAGCGCGCGACCGTACGTGTCGTAGCTGGTCTCGGCTTCTAGGTAGGTTGCCTTCGTTCCCGCGTAAGACTTCAGCGTGGCAGAACGAGTCGCGTCCCCCTTGGTCGGCGCTTCCCCGTAAGCTCCGCCATCAAAGGCGGTACGAACGTCGAAGAGGACATCCTTGGTCCGGTCGATCGTTGCCGTGCAGGCGGTGGACAGCGTCTCAGCACGGGAAACAAGCGAGAGGATGTTGTCCGTGTAGGTCGTCAGGGTGCAGCTGTCGTCATCCGGTGTACTGATGTCCCCCAGGTCATTGACCTTGACTGGCCTCCCGGCGACGGTGTCGTAGGTGGTCTCGCTCTTCGTGGTGCGCCACTTGGCGCCGGCGCCGTCATCCAGAGAGGTCCAGTTCGTGGCCTGCGCGGTACCGACGAAGTTCGCGGTGACGGTGCCCCAGTCGCGTTCTTTCTTCGCTGTCTCGTACTTCCACGGGCGGCTCACCATCTTGGCGAGGATCCTCCCCCCCGGCTTGTCGTACGTCACCGTCTTGTAGACGGCACCCGCGAACGGTGCAAGGTCAGCGATCTCCTCGCCCTCATCAGCGCCAAGGCCGACGCTGACCCTCTTGGCGCCGCCGGAAGCACCTTTGCGGTCACCGTCCATGCCTCGCAGGAAGTAGGTGTCCGCCTGCGACTTCATGCCGTCGCTGCCACCGGTCAGGACTCGGGTCTGACCGTAACCGCGCCATTGGTCCCAGGTTCGGTACTTCTTCTCGGTCAGGCTGTCGGAGTCGTTGTAGTGCCAGGACGCGGGGCCTATGTACTCGTAGCGCGTGATCATATCTACCGCGCCCCCAGTACGGTCCGACGCAGTTACCTGCGTGGTGACGTACTTGTTGAACCACTGCACCTCGGTGATCGGCGAGTCCGGGTCTTGGTCGAGGTAAACCGGATAGCACCGGGTGGAGTTCGTTTCCGGCTTGGGAAGGGCAGAGGCTTCGCAGGCGGGCTCGGAGTAGGTGACGTTGACATGACTGCCGGTGTCCCCGTCGATCGTGGAGAGGCGGGACTTGATGAAGGGCGCGTAGCCGTCGCCCGTCTTGTCGAGCCGGTTGGGGAGCTGGTCGTAGGCAAAAGTTGTCTTCGGCAAGGTGATCGATTGGCTGGCGGCCTGGCCTGTGTGCTGGATGCTGTCGAGCAGGAGCTGATACTCCGTGTCCGCCATGCCCCACTTGTGGGTCAGCGACCAACTGTCGACCTTGCCGTACGTTCCATCCGGCTTGAGCACCTGTGTTGTAATGCCTGTCAGGCGCTTACGGGTCCAGAAAGTCGGGGAGAAACGGCCCTGATCGCATTTGGCGCCCGAGTCGCAGTTCAAGTCCCACGGGGTGTCATACCAGTAGGTCGACTTGTCCTTGATCGTGGACGCCTCGCATGTGACTCCGGACTGCGGCAGACACCTTTCCGCGTTGGAGAGAGAAATCTGCGCGAGGGGTTTGGCATCATAGACCTTGTCGGACTTCAGCCCGTAGTCGATGCGGTCCAGGTAACCTCCGCGCGTATATGTGGTGTTGTCGTCGGCCTTGAGATTGCGGCCGTAGCTGTTGGTTTCCTTCGTGTAGTGGTACGTCATCGCGTTGCCGTGCGTGTCGACGACGTAGTCGAGATTCCAGCGCCAGCCCTGAGAGCAGTACGAGGAGGCGAAGTCGTCCTTGTGGCAGGGCTCGCCCGTGTTGTTGCCGAAGACGGGCACCGTCCACACCGAGTTCGTGACCTCGTTGCCCGACGCGTAGCCGGGGAGGCGGTTGTAGCCGTAGTAGTAGCGCGTGCCGTCCGGGGTGGTCACCCGCCAGTACTCGCCGTCCGCGTCCCCATTCGCGCGGGCCGTATCCCGTAGGCGGTCGATGCGGGTGCCGTCGTCCTGCTGAAGCTTGAAAGAGTCTGTACCGGTCGGGACGAGTTCGCCACCCTTGCCGTTAAAAGACAGGAACGCGTTGTCGTAGTCCCAGCACAGGTCGCCGGGCCGGACGCCGTCACCGTTCTTCTTCTCTCCGTCATCCGAACACGGTGCATAGCGGCGTTCAATGGCGCCGGTCCCCAGGTCGAAGCCGTCACCGACCCACGAACTTTGGTTGTTGCTGTTCGAGGTCCGCCCGTCGATCGAAGCGGAGGAATAGGCCAGGTTCAGGCCCGGCGCAAGGCCCCCCGGCACGTCAGGAACGCCGAAGTCGTAGGTCCAGTTGAAGTCACCGGAGTTGAGGTTGGTGCTCCACGAGGCCGAGTCAGCAAGCGAAGAGGCCTTGAAATCACCCTTTTCCCCATCTGCGTCCGCCTCAGCGGCGAGCACCGTCGGGCCAGAAGGGGACAGGGGCACCGCAGCGGCCGAAACGGCCTTCGCCGAGACGTCATTACGCGATGCGACGGGCGTCGCCGTACGGCAAGTGTCCTTCTCAGGGCTGGTCAGCACACACGCCGGGTACGAGACGAGGTGGAGCCGGGAAGCGTAGGAGCCCCCATAGGCGCTGGCGAAAGAGGTGTAGTCGACGCCGACAGCAACGGCGCCGGCCTTGTTCTTCCCGCCGGACTCGGCCGCCTGGGGGGCCAGGGTGAAGAGCAGTCCCTTGACCCCGGCCTTCTGGGTACGGGCCTGGCTGATGACCTCCGTCTCCACCGTGCCCTGGGCGGGGGTGGGCATCGTGTCGGCCTTCGCCGCAGTCCGTGCCTTGGCCGCGGCTGCCGGGGCGACCGGGGCGAGGCTGATGGGGCTCGTCCCGGTCCGCCTCAGATGCTTGGTTCCCGTCCCCCCGGCTGTGTCCACCTTTATCGTGTGCCGTCCGGCCTCGGGCCAACTGTGCGCAGGTGTCTTCGGGTGGACGGGGATCTTGTCCTTGCCGCGAGGCTCGGCCATGCTCCCGCGCTCGCCCTTGACCGGGCGATCGGTGGACACCTGCGCGGCAGCCGGGTCCGGCGCGGCTTGGGCGGGTGAGGCGGCGGCCTGTATCAGACCGGCCGCGAGCGCGCCGCTCAGCAGCACCGACAGCCGCCGTCTGACGACACGTATGCGTCGGGACGTTCGGGATTTCATCAAGACGTCTTTCCGTACGGGCGCCCGGTGACCGGGCACGGTCAAGAACGAGAGAAGGGTGAGCTGTGCGGTCAGCTACGCGGCGGAACCTCGGTGGGGAGGTCCCAGGGGATGTTGAGGAAGCTGACCTGGCTGTCGTCGAGCGCTCCCTGGAAGGCCCACACATCGTCGACCGAACCGGGGAAGAGACTGTCGGTGTCGACCTTCCCGCCGGTCACGGTGGCACCGACATCGAAGGTCTTGGTCGCCTTGTGCGAGAGGACGTTCTCGCCCCAGGCGATCAGGTCCTGACAGCCGGAATCATCGGGGTTGCCGTCAGCGTCGTCATCGCCGCAGACATCCTCCTGGACGACACCGTTGACGTAGAGACGTGCTTCCTTCAGCAGACCGTCGTAGACGACAGCCAGGTGATTCCAGTCGGTTACCTCGTAGAACAGGTTGTTCGACAGCCTCTTGACCGATGCGTCTTTGGAGTCCGCATCGGAAATGCTGAGTTCGAAATGTCCCTGCTCACTCGTCGTGGCCGAGCCCGGAGCCCAAACCACCTTGAGAGGGCTGCTCGCGCCCCCCTCCGCGGAGAAGATCGTTTTGTCCTTGTCCGGCACAGCGGCGGCCTTCGCCCACGCCGTCACGGTGAAACTCGACCCCGTATCGACAGGCATCGTCGCGGTCGAGAGATAGGCATCCGTGCCGTTGAGGTTCACACCCAGATCGTCGACATACCCCTCTCCCTTGCTCGCGCCCCCATGCAGCGTCATCGGGCGTGCCTGCGCGGACAGATCGGGAGAGGTCGCCGGCGTTGTCGACGAGAGTGACTCGAAATTCCAGCGCCCCTTGAGCACAGGGTGCTGGCGCACCATCTGCGCCACCTCCTCCGGCGAGACGACACGGTCGTACAGGCGCACGTCGTCGATCGTGCCGGGAAAGTTGTTGACGGGCTTCGTCTCACCGTCGTAGACACCCGCGCCCAGGTACATCGACTGGTCCGCGTACCAGGCATTGGGCAAGTCTGTCGTGCCTGCTTTCGTCCCGTTCACGTACAGCGTCAGGGTGTTCGCCACGGTGTCGTGCACACCCACCAGGTGCACCCACTCACCTGCCTGTGCGTGGGTGCCGTCAGGCTGCATCGCACGAACGATCGATGCGTCCTTGCTGTCCTCCGAGTACTGGTTGAAGGCCCAGCGGTCGTAGTAGCTGGAGTAGTACAGCTCCAGCCCCGGGGCGAAGTTCCCGGCCTGCAACGCGATCGTCGCCGTGTGATCGGGCTTATCGTCGAGCTTCGCCCATGCCGAGACCGTGAAGCTGCGCTGCGTGTTCAGGTGAGGGCCACGCTCCTGCGCGATACGCCCGTACCCGGTCCTGCCGTCGAAGTGCGCCGCCTTGCCCGTCACACCCTCGACCCCGGTGGTCACCCCGCCCGAGTACTTCGCCGGGAACACTTGACCGTGGCCCTGGATCTGCTGGGCGCCCGCGGCCTCGTCCAGCGGGAACTGCGCGATCGCCGGGCGGCCCGGGTCACCCACGTCCTTCTTGTCCTTCAGGAGCGCGATCTCGTCAACCGCAAGCGGCTTGTCGAAGACCTGTACTTCGTCGATCAGACCAGGGAAGAAGGCACTCCGCCCGCCCCCGTCGTATGAGCCGGCTCCGATCTGGAAACCGCGACGGGCCTCCCACGGAGTGCTGTACGCCGTCTCCCCCGCAAGCTTCCCGTCCACGTACAACGCGAGCTTGTCGTCTGTCGAACTGTACGAACCCACCAGGTGCGTCCACACCGCCGCTTTCGCGTCCCCCGGCTGAGCGGACATGGCCCGCACGACCGGCACCGTCCCCGCCTTGTCCTCCGAGTACTGGTTGAACACCCACCGGTCGTAACTGGACGAGTAGTACAGCTCGAAACCCGGCTTTTCGTTACCCGTCTGGCTCGCCACGATCGCGGCTTGCTCGGGCATTCTGTCGAGCTTGACCCACGCCGAAACCGCGAATCCGCCGCTGGTGTTCACCACAGGCAGATCGCTGTACGCGTACCCGTCCGTGCCATTGAAGTGCGCCGCCGCACCGAGCGCACCCTCCTCACCCAGGACGACGCCGCCGTGCACATCCATCGTGCGAGCCGGCGTCGAACCCTTCGCCTCTGTGGCTCCGGCTCCCTCGTCGAACTGCCATGTGGCGCGATCCGGCTGACCGGCCCGCACCCGGAAAACGTAGGTGTGCGGAGCGCTGCCGTTGCCTGCCGCGTCAAATGCTTGAGCCGTCACGTAGTTCAAGCCTGCGTAGGACGGCAGAGTCTTGAAGGTCTTGGCCGCCCCACCGCTCGTGGACAGCTTCCTTGTCGAGGACGGATCCGTGTTGATTCCGTACCAGTACGTCGTCACGTCCGTACTGCTCGACTTCACCTCGAACGTCCCGTACTTCCCCACGCCGTCGTACCAGGGATCGACCGGGTCGGCCGGGTCCATCGCCGGGTACTCGGGCGAAGTGATCGTCGGCTCTTTCGGGACGGACGTGTCGTAGACGAAGTAGCAGGCTTGCGGGTCACCGGCATAGGACCATGGCGAGTACTGCGCCCCGTCCCAGACCCGCACGTACCAGTTGATCGTCGTGTTCGCCGGCAACGTCGACGGCATTGCCTGGGTGAACTGCTCCCCGGACGGCTTGAGAGCGCTCCGGGCGGGCTTCCAGTACTTCTTCGTCCCCTTCTCCACCCAGTTCGCCTGGAACTCAACGGCGACCTTGTCTCCGTCCGGGTCCTTCACATTGGTCACGTACAGCTTGCCGAGCGTGCGCACCCGCACGGGCGACGAGGAGGGTTTGCACGCGCCGCCGTACTCCATCAGCATCTGCGACGTCCGCACCTGCGCCGGAGGGCGGTTGTACCGCACCCTCAGATACGCCTTGTCCGAGAACCGCTTCCACGCGTTCTTGTCCGACTCGTCGCCCGCCCGAAGCCCGAACGTCATCGTCGACGTCTTACTGTTCGCCGCCGACTGCACCGCCGACTTCACATCGAACTCGGCGTCCTTCTGATCCTTGCCGTTGAACCCGTACGCGAACGAGCGCGTGTCCAGCTTCTTGACCCAAAAGCCCGAAGCATTCTGCGAGTTCCACGTCGTCGACGACGAAATCTTCTTCGTCTGCCACAACTCCACACTGTGGTTCGACGACGTCGCCGACCACGTGTTCTTCACCACGAACTCCGCCGAAAGGATCGACTTCCCCGCGAACTTCGACACCGGAATCTGGTAAAAGAGCCGCTTCGTGTCGTGCGGGGCGCAGTAGTCCCAGCCGCAGAAGCCCATCCCCGCATCGTGGTCACCGTTGAACTTCCACTGCGGGGACGACGCCCAGTACTTCGACGCCATCGTCCACGACGACGCCTTCGGCGTGTACCACTGCGGATCGATGAACACCGGGTACTGCGTGCCCTCTCCCGACAGCACGTCCTTGTCGGGCGTCAGCACCAGTTCCTTGCCGCCGGATGGCACCTCCACACCGACGGTGGCGAGCTTGCCCGACTCAGTGGCGCCCGGTTCCGTGGGAGCCGCCGCGGCCGCCTTCGCCGAAGCACCCGAGCGAGACGCCTTCCCCGCACCCTCCGTTTCGGTGCCCGGCCCCGGCGAGGAGTCCCACATCTGCGGCGTCGGCGCCTCGAACACAGCGCTGCCCGCGCCGTCGTCAACGGTTTCCAGGCCACCCTGCGCGGTCTCCTTGACCGCCATCCCCTCCGCCGCGAGCTCCAGCCGCAACGACTTCAGCTCCGGATTCGCCGCAGCCTCCGCACTCTTCACCACCAGCAACTGCGTGAAACCGTCCACCTGCGCACCCATCCGCAGGTCCACCCCCGGCAACACCTCCGCATACGTCGCCATGTCCCCCGACACCACCGGCCTCGGCAACGCCGACGGCCACGACAGCGCCAACTCCCGCCCCGCCCGCTCCATCTGCACCAGCGGCTGATCACCACCCGCCGAGAACGTCACATCCGTCACCGCCGCCTTCGGCCGCACCCCCGCCGAAGACACCGCGAGATCCGTGTCGACATCGACCCACTTTCCGCCCTGGCGGGTACGCACCGGACGCAGGTACTCCCGCGCCTCCAGATGTCCCTCCGGCGTCGCGAACACGTCCCGCGACTCAGCGCGCAAGGAGACGACCTCGACCGGCTTCCCCGACGCCTTCGCCTCCGCAAGCGCCCGATCCGTCTCGGAAGTGCCCTGACCCGCCTGTGTACCCGCGCCCGGCCCCCCTGTGGCCTGCTGAGAGGTCCCCCCAGCGACAGGATCACCGGCAGCGGAAGCGGGGGCTGCGGCGAGCGGCAACAGCCCCGATGTCAGCGCCGCACCCAGCAGCGCACCGAACCAGCGCCCGCTACGGCGAGGACTTCGCCTGCCTCTGGGCACACTCCGCCCACCTCCCCTGCACCCGCCACCCACAACCCCACCCCTGACACACGAAAAACACACAAGTGGACTGAGTCAACGCTGCACCACGGAGAGGCGTCAAGGGGTTACGGAATGAGGCTGGAGAGTCCTGCAGTGGCAACAAAAGGGGATATTCACTCCATGGACGAAAGAAGATGCGTGTAGCCGACAGCTACGTTTTTGGCGATGCTTCGCCACACCCAGAACGTCACATACGGACCGCCCCGGAAGACCATGCGCACCCCAAGCCGGCCCCACGAAAGTGGCAAGAAAATTCCTCGAAAGAGTCACCGAACGAGGCCGGGACTCCCGCCGGCGAAACGGACGAAGAGGTGATACCTCCACAACACGGAGGCCGGAACGACCGGGGCACGGGTCGACGGGGAGCTTCCGGAGGAGCCGGGCCCCAGGAGTGGGCGTCCCGCCGCTCGGGCCGTGGCACTGAGCTGAGCCGAAGGGTGCCGCAGCCGAGAGGGGGCCCTGCACGGGGACGGCCGGCAGTCCTTCGCTCCGTACGGCCCCGAAGTGGACGCGCGGGGGCGCGTCTTTTCCCGTACGGAGCTCAGGCTCAGACCGCTCCGGGAGGGCGCCGTCCGCCGCGCTCTCGCGCAGGTCCGGCGCCGCTTCTCATCGCGGCACCCAGATCATCCCCGCCGAGTCCCGCGCGGCCAAATCGCCGTGCGCCCGAAGGAGTTACCCCGCCGCTGTCCGGGTGCTCCCCGGACGGCCCGGCGTTGCCCGCCTCGCCCGTACGGCCGGGGCCCGAGGTTGAGCCGATCCCCCGGCACCAGGGCACGGCAACGCCTCGGCGTGCCGCGGCCGCGCCGCGTACCTCGGCAGCCCGGCGTCAACGGCTTTCCTCTCCGTCACCCCACCCATCAGAGCTGTGCCGCAGCCGCCCTCTCCGCGCGTCCGCGCGCCGCCTTTCGCTCGCCGGCGTGTCAGGGGGCGGGTTTGCGGGCCACCGCCGCGTAGCACGCGGATTCCGCCGGGGTCGTCGGGTCGGGGCCGTCGGGGCGCCATGCGTGGCTCGGGACGAGGCCCGGGTCCAGGATGTCCCAGCCCTCGAAGAAGCGGATGATCGCGTCGCGGCTGCGGGCCTTGCCGGGGGTGCCCGAGGCGGCGTATGCCTGGGTGAGGCGTGCTATGCCCGCCGGGTCGAACTCCGGTGTGACATGACTGATCGCGAGCGTACTGCCGGGCGACAAGGCAGACTTGAGGGTGGCGACGAGCCCGTACGCTTCCTCGTCGTCGGGGACGAAGTGGAGGAGGGCGTTGAGGGAGAGGGCGACCGGGCGGGAGAGGTCGAGCGTCGCGAGGAGGTCGGGGGCGGCGAGGAGCGCGGCCGGGTCGCGGGCATCCGCCTGCACGTAGGCCGTACGGCCCTGGGGGCTGCTGTGCAGAAGGGCGCGGGCGTGGGCGAGGACGATCGGGTCGTGGTCGGCGTAGACGACGCGCGCGGTGGGGCGGACGGACTGGGCGACCTCGTGGAGGTTGGGACTCGTGGGGATGCCCGTACCGATGTCGAGGAACTGGTCGAGTCCCGCGCCGGCCAGAAGACGAACGGAGCGGTGCATGAAGGCGCGGTTGACGCGTGCGGTCGTGAGGATGACGGGGAAGGCTGTGAGGGCGGCCTCGGCGGCCTCACGGTCGGCGGGGAAGTTGGTCGTACCGCCGAGGAACCAGTCGTACATGCGGGCGGAGTGCGCGCGGTCGAGTTCGAGATCCACCGCGTACTCGTCTTCCATTGCCCACCAGTCCCTTCGTCGTGGGGACTTCTGCCCTCGGTCCCCGGGGTTGTACACGTGCTGGATCAGTTGTACGAACAAAAATCCGAGCTGTCATCCGTTCGCAGACAAAGGGGTTATGGAGAAGCAGGTGGGCGCGAGACAAAGGAGGGCCAGGGTTGCGGGGTTGCCGGGGGTTGCGGGAGGACGCGCGCGCCGGCTCCCGGCGACGCGGGCTGATCAGGGCTAAGGAGCGGCGCCTGTGCGGTGCGAGCGAGGGGTGGGGGACGAGGGGGGACGGGGTGCGAGGAACGGGGCGGATACGGGTGGGGGCACGGGACGGAGCCGGGGCTCGCGGACCGGCGCGGGCGCCGGTGGGGGCGGGAGCGGACGTGCCGTGCTCGACCCGGCGTTGATCGCCCCCAGGCGCCCGGACCTGACCTTCGACGCCTTCGCGGACTCGCACATGAAGCTGTGGACGCGGTACGCGGCCTCGCAGGTGGGGGCGGCGCACAGCGACGAGGTCGTGGCGCGGACGTGCGGGTGGCTGCGGGGGAACTGGAGACGGGTGCTGGGCTCGGACTCGGTGGCGCGGTACGCGTGGCGGGTGCTGAAGGCGGAGGTCCACGCGTGCGCGACGGAGCAGGGCGTGGGACCCGAGGGCGAGATGGCCGAGGCCGCGCTCGCCGAACTCCCGGAACGGCTGTACGACTTGGTGGTGCTGCGGTACGAGTTGGGGGTGGGGGACGCGGAGATCGCGGACTACCTGGGCATCGAGCAGGCGGCGGTGGGGGCGCAGGCTCGGTACGCGCGCGGGCGCGTGGAGGGGTTGTCAGGGGTGAAGGGATCGCCGGGGGCGGAGAGGGCTGCGGAGACGGAGGGGCATCCGGGCGTGGAGGAGCTTTCGGGTGTTTCGCAGGCAGAGGGACGGTCGGGGATTCCGGAGACGGAGGGACTTTCAGAGGTGGGCGAGTGAGGCACGTACCGGCGCCGCACGCCCCCGCGCCGCATGAGCAGGCCGCGCGGGACCTGGATCTGGCCGTGGCGCTCGTCGTGGACGCGCCGCCCGCCGCGGCGAGTCTCGCGCGGCTCGTCGCCGAGCCCGCCGACGAGGGTGGGGGCGATCCCCACGGGGCCCTGGTCTTCGGGGCGTTGCTGCACCTGACGCGCGCCGAGGAGGCGGCCGGGTGGTGGTGGCGGCACGCGGCGGAGGGCGGGAACCGCACGGCGGCGTTCCTGCTGTACCTGCTGCACAGCGCGCGGGGGGAGTTCAGGGACGCGGAGCGGTGGCGCGCGCGGGGACGGCGGACGCCCAAGCCGCGTACGGGCGAGGGGCCGGAGGGCGGGCCACCGCCGCTGTCTGCCGACGTGCGCCACCGGCTGCTCGCGCAGTGCCACGCCCGCCGTACGCCCTCTCTGCCCGCCGCTCTGGAGAGCCTCGTGAACCGGCTGCCGCAGGTACCGGCCGTCGATCCCGAGTACGGCGTCCCCGCCGGCGTACCGCACCCCGACGCCTCGCTGCGACGACTGCTGGAACCCAACTCCGGTGGCGCGAAAGGCGGTCGGGGGCGCCATGAGGCGGGAGGACGGGACCGACGCACCACGGAGGGAACCGCATGACCGGTACGGGTGACCGCCATGCCGTCGTCATCGGCGGCAGTCTCGCGGGGATGCTCGCGGCGCTGGTACTGAGCGCGCACGCGCGGGTGACGGTCGTGGAACGGGACCGGCTCGGCGCCGGGGGCGGGGGCGCGGTAGGGGGCCGTGGCGCGGCAGGGAGTGGTGGCGGCGGTGGCGCGACCGTGGGAGGAGGTGGCACGGCTGGAGGCGGTGGCGCGGCCGGGCGCGGCCCCCGGGCCGGTATTCCGCAGGCGCGGCACACCCATGTCTTCCTCGAAGGCGGCCAATTGGCGCTGGAGTCGCTGCTGCCGGGCATCCTCGGCGAGTTGGCCGCGCGCGGTGCCCTGCCCGTCGGGATGCCGTACGACCTCGTGCAGCACCAGTCCGGGCGCTGGTACGAGCGTTACGCCGCGAGCACGCGATTCCTCTCCTGCACCCGGGGGTTGCTCGACTCGGTCGTACGGGAACGGGTGCTCGCCGAAGGAGGCGTGGACCTGCTCGCGGGCACCGAGGCGACGGGACTCGTGGGGGACGCGGAGCGCGTGCGCGGGGTACGCGTCCGCAGGCGGGGCGCCACCGGCGAACCGTACGAGATTGAGGCGGACCTCGTCGTGGACGCCTCGGGGCGGACCTCGCGGGTACCGGCGTGGCTGCGGGAGATCGGCGCCGAGGACCCCGAGGAGGAGACGATCGACACGGGCCAGGTGTACGCGACCCAGCTCTTCCGGCCACGGCCTGGCGCCGAGGACCCCGGTTACCACTGCCTGTACTTCCTCCCCGACCCCGAACAGCCGCTCACGGGCGTGGTGCTGCGCGTGGAGGACGGCCTCTGGATCGCGAGCCTCTCAGGGCCGCGCGGCAGCGAACCGCCCACGGACCCGGCGGCTTTCCTGGACTTCGCGAGCCAGTACCCGCACCCGTACCTGCGCGCCTGGCTCAGCACGATGGAGCCGGTGGGGAACGTCCACAGCAACCGCAGCACGGCCAACATCCGCCACTACTACGAGCGCCCGGGACGCCGCCCCGCGGGACTGCTGGCCATCGGCGACGCGTTGTGCGCCTTCAACCCCGTCTACGGGCAGGGGATGACGGTGGCGGCCCAGCAGGCGGTGGCGTTGCGGAAGGTGCTGGGAGGCGGGGGCGGAGCCCTCGGGGATGCGGCCCTCGGGGGCGGGATGCCCGGGAGTGGGATGCCCAGGAGCAGGGCGCTCGGCACGGGCAGGGGGTCCCGGAGCGGGGCGGTCGAGGGTGCGGCGCGCACGGGGCGGCGGGCTTTCGGGCGGGGCGGCAGGCGTACGCGGGACGTGCAGCGGGTGCTCGCGGGGGTGGCGGGGACCGCCTGGGCGATCTCGGCCGGGGCCGACCGCGCGGTTCCCGGTGTCGAGTCCACCGGGCGCGGCCCGAACGCCCTCGACCGCCTCACCGGGCGCTACCTGCGCCGCGTCGCCGCGATCGTCCCCGGGGACCCCGGTGCGGGCCGCCACTACCGTTCCGTCCTCTCCCTCACCGCGTCACCGGCCCATCTCTTCCATCCCCGGGTGGCTCTCCCGGCCTTCTTCCGCGCACCCAGGGCGACGCCGGAGGAACCGCCGCTGGTGGTGGAGGGGTGGCGGGGCGTGGAGGGGTGAGGCACGGCGCAGGGCGGAGTGACGCACGGCGGCGGGGCGGCGGGCGGCGAGTCCGGAAGGATGCTCACCGCCCCGCCGCCCCGCGGGTCACTCAGCCGGGTCCGTCAGCACAGGGCCCGGCCGGGGTCCGTCAGTACAGGGCCCAGAGGGACACGCGGCCGTTGACGTCCGTGCAGGTGGCGTCCTGGTAGTACTCCTTGGCCTTCGGGATCTCCGCCTGACACGCGGCCAGGTTCGGGTACATCTCCGGCCCGCCGGCGATGTCGTGCCACTGGGCGGCGGAGGCGGTGCCGGCGGTCAGCGGGACAGCGACCGCCGCGGCGAGGGTGGCAAGGCCGAGGGTCGTACGCGTGCGCCACGACTTCATAAATGTTCCTCCTCGGAACGGGACCGGTCAGCGCCGGTCCCGGTTGGGTAGGCTCTGCCAGCCTCTCTCCTGCCCGATGATCATTTCCTCACACCGCCCCTTTGGATCACTCCGCACGACGCGACGGCTGGGCCGCGCGAGGCGGGCGACAATGGGGGGCATGATCCGTCCCCACGCGCTGATTGCCCGTGTGTGGCGGCTGCTTCGGCCCTTTCAGTGGCGGCTGTTGTGGTGCGCGCACGCCAAGTACAACGTCGGTGTCACCGGGGTCGTACGCGACGACGAGGGACGTGTCCTCCTGCTGCGCCACCGGCTGTGGTCCCCGCAGCGGCCCTGGGGCCTGCCGACCGGCTTCGCCGCCAAGGGCGAGGAGTTCGGGCAGACCGTCGTCCGCGAGGTCAAGGAGGAGACGGGCCTCGATGTCGTCCCCGGCCCCCTCGTCCGCCTCCGCAGCGGCTACCGCCTCCGCCTCGAAGTCGCCTACGAGGCCCGCCTTTCCGGCGGCACCCTCCGCCTCGACCCCCTGGAGATCCTGGAGGCCCGCTGGTGCCGGCCCGACGACCTGCCGGAGGGGCTGTCGGACATCCACCGAGGATTGATCAGCGGCGAGGTGGACGGGGACGTGCTCCGGGGAGCGGGGTGAGGGGCGGAGTAAAGGGCGGGGCGGGGTGTGGGGCCGCGCGGGGTGTGGGGCCGCGCGGGGTGTGGG
>NZ_JOGO01000018.1 GCF_000719475.1 Streptomyces sp. NRRL F-5630
GTGCGGCGAGGGGGCGCGGCGAGGGCGCGAACGGGGGCGCGCGAGAGGGCGCGGCGAGGGGATGGACGGGGGCGGGCCGGGGTGTGCGGGAGCGCGGGGCGCGTGGGCGTACGCGCGGGGGGCGCGCGTGTGTGTACGGGCCCGGTGGGCCGGGTGCGCGGGGCCGCCACCCCGGGGCGCCGGGCCGTCTAGGCTGAGGGGCGCTGTTCCGTACATCCGAGGAGAAACCGCCGATGCCCGCACTTCCCCCCGCGCTGCCCCCGGCCCGCCTGGAGTCCGAGCCGCGGCTCGCCCGGGCCGCGCTGGCCGCCCCGGTCCTCGCCCGCGCGGTCCGCCTGGCCCGCTGGGCGGGCCCGGACACCCGGGTCGGCGCGGGCGGTGAACTCGTCGAGGAGCAACTGCCCGGGGCCGCCGAGGAGCTGGGCCTGTCCGGGCCCGACGCGGAGGCCGAGGCGAGCGAGGCGTGGCGGGTCGCCGTCGACACCGGTCTCGTCGAGGTCAGCGACCCGGAGGAGGATGGCGAGGAGGAGGGGAGCGCCGCACCGGGCGAGGACCTCGCCCAGCTCACCTCCGGCAGCCCCCAGGACGCGCTGGGCCTGTGGCTCGGCGCCCTGGACACACTCCTCGCCGACGCCAGCATTCCCGACATCGAGGACCTGGAGGAGCTGACCGGCGCCCTGGAGGGCGGCGGCACCGTCGACTTCGACGCGCTCGGCTGGGATCCCGAGGAGGAGGCCGAGTTCGTCGACCAGGCGCTCTTGAGCCTCTACCTCCTCACCGTCTCCGAGGGCGGCTCCACGGACACCCCCGTGCCGCTGCCCGCGCTCGCCGCCGCGATGGTCGTGCCCGACGACATGCCGGAGCCGAGCGACGCGATCCTGGAGCAGGTCTCCGAGACGATGGTCCGCCTCGACGCCAAGTTCCGGCTCCTCGAACCCTCCGGGCTGCTCGTCTACGAGCCGCTCGACGAGGCGCTGCTCGTGGAGGCCGACGCGGGGGAGCCCGTCGAGATCGAGGAGGAGGACGTCTCGCGGTACGGGCTCGTGCACTACACGCCGCTCGGCCTGTACGGCATCCGCGAGCGCCTCGTCGAGGCCGGGCTCGAAGCCCCGGTCGTCGGGGATCTCGCCGAGGCGACGGCGGAAGTGCTGCTCGCCGGGGTCGCCGAGTACCCGGCGCCCTCCGCGCGCGCCGAACTGGAGGGCTGGCTCGCGCGCCGCGAGCCCGTCGCCGCGGCGGGGGAGCTGCTGGCGGCGGCGAAGGGCGAGGACGCGGAGGGCCCGGTGCGCAGGCTGCGCGCGCAGGAGGCGCTGGAACTGATCGGCGCGGGCGCCGAACCGGCCGTCCGGGCCGTGCTCGACGACCCCGAACTCGGCGGCCTCGCCCGCGTGTGGCTCTCCGAGCGGGGGCTGCCCGACGTCCCGCCGCCCCCGGCCGACCTCGTCTTCTGGCTCACCGTCGACACGGTCGCCGCGCAACTCGCCGTCGAGGGCGAGTCCGCGGAGCTCCAGGCCCTCGTGGCGGGCCTCGCCGCCCAGCACAGCGGCTTCTTCGAGGCGGCCTGGCGCGTCAAGCACCCCGCGACGGCGGAGGTCCTGGAGGCGATGGGCCGCCTCCACCCCGACAAGCGCACGGCGAAGGAGGCCCGCAAGGCGGCCTTCAAGGCGAGGTCGGCGGCGGGCCCGGACTCCGGCGAGTGACCGGGGTCCCGTACGGGGGCGGCTGCCACGCGGTGGCGGCCCGTCCGCACCCGTAGGGGAGACCCCTCGGCCCCCCGGTCCGCGAGGCGCCCGGAGCGGTCTCGGGCGGGAGGCCCGGTGGCGCCGGGGCGGTGGACGAGGAGCGCCGGGGTGCCGAGCGGGGCACGGGGCCCCGGCCCGGCACGCGGGGAGCGGCCGCGCGTGCCGGGCCGCCGGCCTTCTCGCTCAGCCCACCGTCAGCCGCGCCCCCAGCGCCCTGTCGTACCCCACCTCCCGCACGGGCCCCGTCAGCCGGACGCCGTACCGCAGGCGGTGGTCCGTGCTCGACGCGGACAGGCGGAACTCCAGCGCGCCCGGCTCGACGACGCGGCGTCCCGCCAGACCCGTGAACGAGGCCGTGTCGGCGGGGATCTCGACGTGCACGCGGGCCGAGGCGCCGGGGGCGAGCGGGACGCGCGCCGCGCCGATCAGGCGCTGTTCGGGCTGCACGACGGAGGCGACCGGGTCGTGGAGGTAGACCTGCACGACCTCCGTCCCGGCCCGCTCGCCCGTGTTCGTGACCGTCAAAGCGAGGCGGATCGTGCCGTCCGTGGACACCTCGTCGGGGGTCTGCGCGCTCAGGTCCGTCCAGGCGAAGGACGTGTACGCGAGGCCGTGCCCGAAGGGGTAGGCGGGGCTCGGGTCGAGCGCCGAGACGTCGCTCGGGCCCGCGAGGGGGGCGCGCAAGTACGTGCCGGGCTGGCCCTCGGGGGTGCGCGGCACGCTCACGGGGAGCCGCCCCGAGGGCGCCGCCCGTCCGCTGAGCAGCGCCGCGACGGCTCGCGTGCCCTCCTGCCCGGGGAAGAACGCCTGCACGAGCGCTCCCGCCTCGTCCACCGCCCGCCCCAGCGCGTAGGGACGGCCCGCGAGCAGCACACCGACCACCGGGGTTCCCGTGTCGAGCAGCGCGTCCAGCAACTCCTGCTGCACGCCGGGGAGCCGGAGCGAAGGGGCGTCGCAGCCCTCGCCGCTCGTGCCCCGGCCGAAGAGCCCGGCGCGGTCCCCGAGCGCGGCGATCACGACATCGGCCTCGCGCGCCGCGTCGAGCGCCGCGCCGAAGCCCTCCGTCCCGCCCGTGTCGATCCCGCACCCGGCCACGGCGACGACGTCGCTGTCCGAGAACTCCGCCGCCACCGCCTCGTGGAGCGTCGGAAGTTCGATGCCGGGGGCGAGGTCCGGGTGCGCGCCGCCGACGTGGACGGGGAAGGCGTAGCAGCCGAGCACCGCGAGCGGCGCCACGGCCTGCGGCCCGATGACGGCGATGCGGCGCGGCGCGGCGAGCGGCAGCACGGGGCTTCCGTCGGGTGCCGCGTTGCGCAGCAGGACCAGGGACTCGGCGGCGAGCCGCGCGGACAGCTCCCTGTGCTCCGGCGGATCGAGGTCCACCGTGCCCCGTACGGCCTCGGGGCTCAGCTCGGCGCGCTCGCGCAGCGACGGCGGTACGGGGTCGTAGTCCGCGTCGAGCAGGCCCAGTTCGGCCTTCTGCCGCAGCACCCTGCGCACCGCTTCGTCGACCGTGGCCTCGTCCACGAGCCCCGCGTCGAGCGCGGCGAGGAGCGGGCCCCCGTAGGCGTCCACGGTGGGCAGTTCGACGTCCACCCCGGCGCGCAGCGCGAGCGCGGCGGCCTCGGCGCGGTCGGCCGCGACGTGGTGGAGCGACTGGAGGAACGCGACGCCGAAGTAGTCGGCGACGACCGTGCCCTCGAAGCCCCACGTCTCGCGCAGCAGCCCGGTGAGCAGCGCCTGGTCGGCGGCGCTCGGCACGCCGTCGGTATCGGTGTACGCGTGCATGACGGAGCGGGCGCCGCCCTCGCGCAGCGCCGCCTCGAAAGGCGGCAGGACGACATCGGCGCGCTCGCGCGGGCCCATCGACACGGGGGCGAGGTTGCGCCCCGCGCGCGAGGCCGAGTAGCCGGCGAAGTGCTTGAGCGTCGCGACGATCCCGGCCGATTCGAGCCCGCGTACGTACGCGGCGCCGATCCGTCCCACGAGGCAGGGGTCCTCGCCGATCGTCTCCTCGACCCGCCCCCACCGCAGGTCCCGCACGACGTCGAGGACGGGCGCGAGCCCCTGGTGCACCCCGACCGCGCGCAGCGAGTCGCCGATCGCGGCCCCCACGTGTTCGACGAGTTCCGGGTCGAACGAGGCGCCCCACGCGAGCGGTACGGGGAAGGTCGTGGCGCGCCAGGCGGCGAAGCCCGCCAGGCACTCCTCGTGCGCGAGCGCGGGGATGCCGAAGCGGTTGCCCGCGATGACGCGGGCCTGCGTGCGCAGGAGCGAGAGCGCGCCGAGCCCGGGGTCGACCGGGGCGGTGCCGAAGGGGCGGGTGAGCTGGCCGAGGCCGTGCGGGAGCAGCTCGTCGAGCGCGGGCGGGGCCTGCATGTCGTGCTGGTGCGGGGCGACCTCGCCGCCTTCGGGCGAGGCTCCGACCCACAGGCCGTAGAGCTGTGCGGTCTTCTCCTCACGGGTCATCGCGGCGAGGAGCGACTCGACGCGCGCGGCGCGCTCGGGGGAGAGGCGCGGGGAGGTACGGGGGCCGTTCCCGGGCGCGGGGGCGGCGGTCTCGGGGATCACGCGGGTGGTCACTTTCCTCCCATGCCCATCAGCCCCTGGATGAGGGCCCGGCGGGCGAACAGGTACACGAGCAGGACGGGCAGGGTGGAGAGGACGACGGCGGCGAGCAGCCCGGGAATGTTCACGCCGTACTGGGTCTGGAAGTTGTAGAGGCCGAGCGTGACGACCTTCGTCTCCTCGGACTGGGTGAGCACGAGCGGGAAGAGGAAGCCGTTCCACGCCTGGAGCGCCGAGAACACCACGACGGTGGAGAGCCCGCTGCGCGAGAGCGGCAGGACGAGCCGCTGGAAGACGAGCCAGGTGCTCGCGCCGTCGAGCGTCATCGCCTCGTACAGCTCGTTGCCGATCTCGCGCATCGTGCCGGTCAGGATGAGCGTGCAGATCGGCAGGCAGAACGCGGCGGTCGGCAGGATCACCCCGATGAGGTTGTCGTACAGACCGGCCTTCGAGATCACGTAGAACATCGGGATGATGACGGCCTGCGCGGGCACGGCGAGCCCGAGGAGGAAGAGCCGGAAGACGCGCAGCGTCCCGGGGCGCGCGCCGCGCACGACCGCGAAGGCGAGCGGGGGCACGAGCAGCAGCACGAGGGCGACGACGCAGACGGTGACGACGGCGGTGTTGAGGAAGTAGCGGCCGAAGCCGTTGTCGAAGACGTCGAGGTAGTTGTCGAGGGTGAGGTGACGGGGGAGGCCGAGCGGCCCGCTCTTCTGGTAGTCGGGGCGCGACTGGAGCGTGGCCGCGAGCAGCGCGTACAGCGGCAGGCCGACGAGGACGAGCCAGACGAGGGAACCCAGACCGGCGAGGACGTTGGGACGCTCTCCGGGGCGGCGGGTCCGGGCGCGGGCCTTGGTGGTGCGCGGAGGGCGCGGGGCCGGGGGCGCGGGGGCCTGCCGGGAGGCGGTGAGGCTCATATCCCCTCCTGGGTGCCGGTCATCTTGTCGTAGCCCGAGAGGCGGACGACGGCGAGCGAGATGAGGGTCGCGACGAGGACGAGGAGCAGGGCGACCGCCGAGCCCGTCCCGTAGTCGAAGCTCTTGAACGCCTTGTCGTACATGTAGTACGCGGTGATCGTCGTATCCGTGCCGGGGCCGCCCTGCGTCAGGATGAGCACCGTGTCGAAGGTCGTGAGGCCGCCGACGATCATGAGGATCACCGAGGTGATGACCGAGTTGCGCAGTTGCGGCAGCGTCACGTGGAAGAACTGCCGCCAGCGGCCCGCGCCGTCGATCGCCGCCGCCTGGTAGAGGACTTCGGGGATCGCGCGGGCCGCGCCCTGGTAGATGAGGGTGTGCAGGGGGGTGAACTGCCAGGCGGCGACGAAGACGAGCACGCCGATCGCCGTGGACTGCTTGCCGAAGAGGTTCCCGTCGCCGAAGAGCCACCCCAGCTCGGAGGGGATGCCGAAGTTCGGGTCGAGCAGCGCGCGCCACAGGACAGAGACGGCCGTCGCCGAGAGCAGCAGCGGTACGAAGAAGATGGCGGACAGGACGGCCCGGTTGCGCTGTCTGCCCGCCGCCCACACGCCGAGCGCGATGCTGAGCGGGGTCTGCACGACGACGCCGAGCAGGGTGAGCAGGACGGAGAGCCAGACGCTGTGCAGGAGCACGGGGTCGTCGAAGAGCTTGTGCCAGTTGCTGAGCCCGTTGAAGTGCGGGGTGCCGAGCCCGCTCCAGTCGGTGAAGGCCAGGACGGCCACGAGCAGGAGCGGGACGAGCGCGAAGAGCGTGAAGAAGACGACGGCGGGGAGGGTCCAGGCGACGCCCGGGCGGGCGGTGGGCCTGCGGGGCCGGAGCGCGGATGACGAGGTCACGGTGCCTGCCGCCGTTCAGGAGGTGGTGAGGGCCTGCATGGCCTTGATGAAGCCGTCCGCGTCGAGCTGCCCGTTGGTGAACTGCTGGACGGCGCGGTGGATCGGGGTGCTGTTGGCCGGCGAGTACGCCTGGTCCCACGAGAGCTGGAAGGAGGGGGCCTTGCCGACGAGGTCGAGCTGGTACTTCGCGTAGGCGGGGTCGTCGGTCGTGTCGAGGAACTTCTCGGTGTTCGTCGTGGTCGGCAGGTTGCCGATCGCGAGCTGCTGCTTCACGAAGCTGTCGGAGTACATGAGCTTCAGGAAGTCGGCGATGGCGTCCGGGTGCTGGGCCTTCTTCGTGACCGAGTAGAAGTTGTTCGTGTTCCCGACGATGGCCGCCGGGTCGCCCTTGCCGCCCGCGACGCTCGGGAAGTTGCTCCAGCCGATGTTCTCGAGCCCGTCCGGGTTGATCTCCTTGACGGTCGAGTACTCCCAGGAGCCCATCAGCTCGAAGGCCGCCTTGCCGCTCGCGAGGAGCTGCGCCGTGCCCTGGTCGGTCTGCTTCACCGAGTCGTAGTTGGTCCCGAAGGCGCCCGCGTCGACCAGCTCGCGCAGCAGGGCCAGCGCCTTCCTGCTGTCGGGGCTGTCCCACGCGCTCTTGTCCCCCGAGAGTGCCTTCTCGAAGAGCCCCGGGCCCGCGACGCGGTCGTAGAGGTACTCGAACCACATGAGCGTCGGCCACTGGTCGCCGCCGCCGAGCGCGAACGGCGTGACCTTCTTCGCCTTGAGCGCCTTCACGACGTCGAGGAGCTGGTCCCAGTTCTCCGGCGGCTTCACGCCCGCCTCGTCGAGCACCTTCTTGTTGTGGAAGAGCAGCACGGGCTGCGTGCCGCGCATCGGGATGCCGTAGTGCTTCCCGTCCACCTTCGCGGTGTTGAGGACCGAGGGCAGGAAGTTGTCCTTGAGGCCCGCGTCCTTCGCCATCATGTCGTCGAGCGGGCGGAGCAGGCCGGCCTTCACGAAGGGCTGGATGCTGCCGCCGCCCCAGTTGAAGAAGACGTCGGGCGCCTGCTTGGTGTTGATGATGGTCTGGAGCTTCTGCTGGTAGTCGGCGCCGGGGATGGTGTCGAGCACCGCCTTGACCTTCGAGGTCTTGTTGAACTCGGCGACGATCTTCCTCTCGACCTTGTTGCCCGCGTCGCCGTAGACGAGCACGTGGAACTCCTGCTTCCCGCCCGAGGAACCGCTGTCCCCGCCACAGGCGGTCAGGCCCAGGCCGAGCGCGAGCACCGCGATCCCGGCGACCGCGCGGGGGAATCTCGTCTGCTTCGTCTGCTTCGTCGCGTGCGCGTACTGCGTCACCCTCATCGACAGCCCCTTCGAAAGTGTCGGCGTCTTTGCCGAAAGTCTCTGCGGCAGGACGGTAGAAGGGTGGGGGTGGGCGGTCAATGGAGGGGTACGAGCGCGACCAAACCGTTATGCGCGGGCGAGATTCGCCGTGTTCTATCCTTCGTCCCATGCGAGCTGAGAGCCCCGAGGGCACAGAGACCGCGCGCGCCGAGGAGCGCGGAGCGGGCCGGATCACGCTGGCCCAGGTGGGAGCGCAAGCGGGCGTCTCGCTTTCGACAGTTTCGAAAGTCCTCAACGGCCGCCCCGATGTGGCGGCCCCCACCCGGCGCAAGGTCGAGGAACTCCTGGAGGAGCACGGCTACCGCCGCCCCGCGCCGGCCCCGCCCGAGGCGCCGCTCCTGGAGATCGTCTTCCACGAACTCGACAGCACGTGGGCGATGGAGCTGATCAGGGGCGTGCAGAACGTCGCCAACGCGCACGGCATGAGCGTCGTGCTCACCGAGACGGGCACCCGTCACTCGCCGGGCGCGGACTGGGTCGAGGGTGTGCTGCGCCGCCGCCCGCTCGGCGTCGTCCTCGTCTTCTCGACGCTGCCCGCCGACCTCAAGAAGAAGCTGTGGTCGCGGGCGATCCCCTTCGTCATCGTCGACCCGGCCGGGGACCCCGAGCCCGACGTCCCCTCGGTCGGCTCGGCGAACTGGGCCGGAGGGCTCGCGGCCACCCGCCACCTGATCGAACTCGGCCACCGCAGGACCGCCGTCATCACCGGGCCCGAGGACATGCTCTGCGCCCTCGCCCGCCTCGACGGCTTCCGCTCCGCGCACAACATGGCCCGCATCACGCCCGAGCCGGACCTCATCCGCTTCGGCGACTTCCACGTCTCCTCGGGCCACCGGCACGCCCTGGACCTGCTCGACCGCCCCGACCGCCCCACCGCGATCTTCGCCGGCTCGGACCTCCAGGCCCTCGGCGTCCTCGAAGCGGCCCGGGTCCTCGGCCTCCGCGTCCCGCACGACCTCTCCGTCGTCGGCTACGACAACATCCCCCTCGCCCAGTGGTCGAGCCCCGCGCTCACGACGGTCGACCAGCCCCTCGAACAGATGGCGGAGGAGGCGGCCCGCATGTTGCTGCGCCTGCGCCGCGAGGAGGAGGGCGAGACCCGCATCGAACTGGGCACCCGGCTCGTGGTGCGGGGGAGCACGGGGGCGCCGGTGGCGTAGGGGGCAGGGCGGCGGCGTGGAGGTGCGGGGCGGGGGCCCGGTTTCGGAGGTAGGGGGCGCGGGCCGGGTGGCGCGGGCGCGGGGCGGGCGCCGGCTTCGGGGTACGGGGCGGGGCTTCGGCTGCGGACGTACGAGCCGAGGGCCGGGTCGCGCGGGCGACGGTCCATGGGAGCGATCCGGCGGCGGGAGGTGCGGATCACGGCCCGGGGTGCGTGTCGCCCCCGCGTGAGCGCGCGTCCCGCGCCTGAGCGCCGCGCGGCGCGTCGGCGCGGGCTCTCGGCGGCTGCGGTTGCCTGGCGTGGTGGCGGGCGCGGGTTCACGTCCGCAGGTACGAGGCCCCGTTCAGGTCCATGACCGTCCCGGAGGCCCACGTGGCGGCGGGGGAGGCGAGCCACAGCACCGCCTCGGCGATCTCCTCGGGCTCCGCGACCCGGCCGAAGGGGCTCTGGGCGCGGATCGCCTCGCCCTCCGCGCCGCTCAGCCGGTGCGCCACGCGGTCCGTCGCGAAGAAGCCGGGAGCGACGGAGGCGACCGCGATGCCGTGCGGGGCGAGCGCGACCGCGAGCGACTGGCCGAGCGCGTGCACGGCCGCCTTCGTGGCCCCGTACGCGGGATGGGCGGGCTCGCCCCGGAAGGCGCCGCGCGAGCCGATGTTCACGATCCGGCCGCCGCGCCCGCCCGCGACCATGTGCCGGGCCGCCCGGTGGCTCAGGTGCGCGGTGCCGAGCAGGTTGACGGAGACGTGCGCCTCCCAGGCGGCGACCCACTCCTCGTACGAGGTCTCCAGCGGGGGGTGCGGGGTGTTGACGGCGGCGTTGTTGACGAGCACGTCGAGTCCGCCGAGCCGGTCAGCCGCCGTGGCCACGACCGCCGCCGCGCCCTCGGGCGTCGCGAGGTCCCCCGGCACCACGATGTGCCCTTCCCCGGGCAGTCCGGCAGCCGTCGCCCGCGCCTCGCTCGCGTGCGTACGGCAGTGCAGTGCGACCGTGTCGCCCTGCCGGGCGAAGGCGCGGGCGAGCGCCGCGCCGAGACCGCTGCCCGCGCCGGTCACGAGGACGCGGCGGCCGGAGGCGGGAAAGGGAGGGGGGGTGGTACCCGGGTGTTCGCTCATCGCCCGACCGTACCGAGTCCCGGATGCGCGCTCGGCAAGGGCCCGAACGGACAAAAAGGGCATACGGGATTAGTCTGGATGTTCGTGTCGGCGAGAGCCGTCTCTGCGAAAGGAACGAGGAGCGATGAGCGACGAAAGCGCCATGGACAAGCTGAAGGGCAAGGCCAAGGAGGCCGTCGGCAAGCTCACCGGCGACCGGCGCAAGGAGACGGAGGGAAAGACCGACCAGGCCAAGGGCGGGGCCAAGGACACGATGGACCAGGTCAAGGGCCGGGCCCAGGGCGTCAGGGACTCGCTGAAGGGGGACGAGCGGGGCGGGGACGACAAGGGCTGAGCCCCGCGCGGCGCCCCCCTCTCACCGGCGCCGCGTGACCCGCGTTCGGCGAGAGCGCCGCGCGACCCGTGCGGCCACAGTGCACTCCGCCCGCGCTCGCTCCCGTACGGAGGCTCACAAAGACCCCGTACGGGAGCGAGCGCGCCGCTCACAGCGCCTTCGCGCCCGGCTTCACCATCTCGCGGACCGTGCGGCCCTTCACGAACTCGCCGATCGCCGTCATGTCCCACTCGCCGGAGAACTGGCGCACGAGCTTGGCCATCATGACGCCCGTGCGCGCCTCGGCGTTGGTGAGGTCGAAGCGGACGAGTTCCTCGTTCGTCGTGGCGTCCACGAGCCGGCAGTACGCCTTGGCGACCTCCGTGAACTTCTGGCCCGTGAACGAGTTGACCGTGAAGACCAGGCCCGTGACCTCCTGCGGGATGCGGCCGAGGTCCACGACGATCTCCTCGTCGTCCCCCGCGCCCTCGCCCGTCAGGTTGTCCCCGGAGTGGGTGACGGCGCCGCCGAGGATCGACAGCTTGCCGAAGTAGCAGGCGTCGACGAGGTCGCGCTGCGGCCCGTAGGCGATGACCGAGGCGTCCAGGTCGATGTCCCTGCCCCGGTAGGCGGGCTCCCAGCCGAGGCCCATCTTGACCTTGGCGAGCAGCGGGGCGCCCCCCTTGACGAGCGAGACCGTCTGGTTCTTCTGGAGGCTCACCCGGCCCTTGTCCAGGTTGATCTTCCCGGTGCCGGGGGCGGGCGGGGCCGGCGGCGCGGGCGGCGCGGCGGGGGCCGAAGGGGCCGGGGCCGCCACGGGGGCGGAAGGGGCGCTCGGCGCGGAAGGGGCGCTCGGCGGGGTGGGGGCCTGCGGCGCCGCCGGGGCCGCCTGCGGCTCCTCCTCCACGCTCACGCCGAAGTCCGTCGCGATCCCGGCCAGTCCGTCGGCGTAGCCCTGGCCCACGGCGCGGGCCTTCCACACACCGTTCCTGCGGTACACCTCGACGATGACGAGGGCCGTCTCGGCGCCGAGCCGGGGCGGCGTGAAGGTCGCGAGCACCGCGCCGCTGTCCGCGTCCCGCACGGTCGCGGTGGGCTCGATGCCCTGGAAGGTCTGGCCCGCCGCGTCGGGGCTCGCGGTGACGACGATCTTCTCGATCGCGGCCGGGACGGCGGCCGTGTCCACGGTGACCGCGTCGGGCGCCGTGCCTCCGCCGGAGGTGTACGTCACACCGGGGCCCGAGGGCTGGTTGTAGAAGATGAAGTCGTCGTCGGAGCGCACTTTGCCGTCGGCGGTGAGGAGCAGGCCCGAGACGTCGAGCCGCACCGGAGCGGTCACGTCGACCGCCACACGGGCGGCGCTGAGGGGGATGTTCGAGCCAGGGGTCATTGCGGTCATGCTCCCCCCAACGAACGACCGCACTTTGCCGTTCCCTTACCCGCGAATTTCTCACCGGACGGCCCAGCCACGCGCGCCCGGCACAGCGCCCACCCCGGCCCGCGCGCCCTCTCCCGTCCCGCCCGCGCGCTCCCGTCCCGCGCGCAGGGCGCCGTACTCCCGGTCGCCGTCGTGGCGGTGACGCACCGCCGGGCGCACGCGAGGGCGGTACGAGGAGGGGCCCGGGACCGCGCGCGGCGGTCCCGGGCCCCTCGTCCGTGCTCGCGGCCCGTTCAGCCGGCCGTCGGCTCCACCACGATCTTGCGGCCCACGCCCGAGGAGAACCGTTCCAGCGCCTGCGGGTACGCGCTCAGCGGGAGGCGGTCGCTGATGAAGACCTCCGGGTCGAGGATGCCTGTCGCGAAGAGTTCCGCCGCGCGCTCGTAGCTGTGCAGGACCGCCATCGAGCCGGTGATGGTGATCTCCTGGTTGTAGATGCGGTACGGCTCGATCGTCGCCGTCGTCGCGTAGTCGGCCACCCCGAACTGGAGGAAGGTGCCCGCCTTCGCGACGCGGCCCAGGCCGTCCTGGATCGCCGCCGCGTTGCCGGTCGCGTCGATCACGAGCTCCCAGCCGCCGGGCCGCTCCAGGGCGTCGGGCGTGGTCGCCGTGGCCGAGCAGCCGAGGTGCGCGGCGGTCTTGAGGCGCTCCTCGTTGAGGTCGACGACGTCCACCGAGACGGCCCCGGTCCGCTTGGCGAGTTCCAGCATCATCAGGCCCATCGTCCCCGAGCCGTAGATCAGGACGTGCGCGCCGAGCTGGGACTTGAGGACGTCGTAGCCGCGCACCGCGCAGGACAGCGGCTCGATGAGCGCGGCGTCCTGCGTGCGGACGTGGTCGGGGAGCTTGACGCAGTTGGCGACGGGCGCGACCGCGTACTGGGCGGCGCCGCCCGCGGTGGTGACGCCGAGCGCGGCCCAGCGCTCGCACATGTTGTTGTGGCCCGTACGGCAGTAGCGGCACTCGTAGCAGTACAGGGACGGGTCGACGGCGACCCGGTCGCCCGTGCGCAGCTCCGTGACCTCGGAGCCGAGCGCCACGACCGTGCCCGCGAACTCGTGGCCCGGCACGACCGGCAGCGTCGGAGCGAACTCGCCCTGGAGGATGTGCAGATCCGTCCCGCACAGGCCGCAGGCGGCGACCTCCACGACGACCTGGCGCGGTCCGGGCGTGGGGTCGGGGACCTCCGTGACGACGGCGTTCCCGACGGACTCGATGACGGCTGCCTTCACTTGACGGCTCCAAGCGACAGGCCCTGGACGAGTTTGTCCTGGGCGGCGAACCCCGCGGCGAGCACCGGCAGGGAGATGACGAGGGACGCGGCGCACACCTTCGCCAGGAACAGGCCCTGGCTCGTGATGAAGCCGGTCAGGAAGACGGGCGCGGTCTCGGCGACGACGCCGGAGAGCACCCGTGCGAAGAGGAGTTCGTTCCAGCTGAAGATGAAGCAGATGAGCGACGTCGCCGCGATCCCGGGGAGGGCGATCGGGGCGACGACGCGGCTCAGGATCGTCGGCAGGCGCGCTCCGTCGATCTGCGCGGCCTCGATGAGCGCGGGCGGGACCTCGGCGAGGAAGGACTGCATCATCCACACCGCGATCGGCAGGTTCATCGACGTGTAGAGGAGGACGAGCAGCCAGATGTTGTCGAGGAAGCCGGTGTTCTTCGCGAAGAGGTAGATGGGGAGCAGGCCCGCCACGACGGGGAGCATCTTCGTCGACAGGAAGAAGAACAGCACGTCCGTCCACTTGCGCACGGGCCGCAGCGACAGCGCGTACGCGGCGGGCACGGCGAGGACGAGGACGAGCAGCGTCGAGGCGAGCGAGGCGACCGCCGAGTTGATCAGGGCGGGCCAGGGGCTCGCGCCGCCGCCGCTGCCGAAGAAGTCGCGGTAGGCGTCGAGGGTGAGCGAGGCGCCGAGCGCGGGCGGGTTCTTCGCCGCGTCGGGCTCGGAGTGGAAGGAGGTCAGGACCATCCAGGCGATCGGCAGGAAGGCGAGGATGCCGAGGACCCAGGCGAGCAGTCCGAGTGCGGTGCCGCGGCGGCGCGGGCCGCGCGGGGGGCGTACGGGCGCCGCGGCCGGGCGCGTACGGGGCAGGTCAGCGGTGGCGGTGCTCATGACCGGCCCACCTCCTCACGGAAGAGCGACGAGACGACCCGCAGGACGAAGGTCGCGAGGATGAGCGAACCGATGACGACGAGGACGCCGGCGGCCGAGGCGAGCCCGTTCTCGTGCGCCTGGTAGAAGGTCTGGTAGACGGTGTACGGCAGATTCGCGGTGCCGAGGCCGCCGGACGTGATCGTGAACACGGCGTCGAAGTTCTGCACGATGTAGATCGAGCCGAGCAGCGCGCCGAGTTCGAGGTAGCGGCGCAGGTGCGGCAGCGTCAGGTGCCGGAAGATCTGCCAGGCCCCCGCCCCGTCCATGCGCGCGGCCTCGATGAGTTCGGGCGAACGGCTCTGGAGCCCGGCGAGCAGGATGAGCATCATGAACGGCGTCCACTGCCACACGAGGCTCGCCTCGACGGCGAGGAGCGGCGTGTTGGAGACCCAGTCGGGCTGCGGGGCGCTGTCGCCGCCGATCCAGTGCAGCAGGCCGTTGAAGAGCCCGTACTCCGGGTTGTACAGCACGTGCTTCCACAGCAGCGCGGCGGCGACGGGCACGAGCAGGAACGGCGCGATCAGGAGCGTGCGGACGAGACCGCGCCCCGGGAACTTCCGGTCCAGCAGCAGCGCGAGGCACATCCCGAGCACGAGGCTCACGAGGACGACGGAGGCCGTCAGGAGGATCGTCGTCAGGACGGACTTGCGCAGGTCGGGATCGCTCAGCACATCGCCGTAGTTGCTGAACCACGTGAAGCTGCGGGCGTCCGGGTAGAGCGCGTTCCAGTCGAAGAGCGAGATCACGAGCGTGGCGACGAACGGGAGTTGCGTCACGACGATCATGAAGATCAGGGCGGGCAGGAGCGGGGCGCGGGTGGCCCAGGCGCGCAGGCGGGAGCTCGTGGCGGCGTCTTTGCTCCGCTCCGGCGCGACGGACGGGGGTGTCGCGGTGGCGGTCGTCATCGTCCCTCGTACTCCTTCGACACCTCGGCGGCGAGTTTCTGCGACGCGTCGAGCGCGGCGTCCACGGACTTGCGGCCCGCTATCGCGGAGCTGATCTCCTGCGAGACCTTCGTGCCGAGGTCCGTGAACTCGGGGATGCCGACGAACTGGATGCCGGGCGCGGGGCGCGGCTGGACGCCCGGGTCACGGGGCTTCGCCGCCGCGATCGCGTCGCGCGTGACGTCCGCGAAGGCGCCGGCCTCCTTGCGGTACGCGGGCAGGTCGTACGTGGACGCGCGCTTGCCCGCCGGGACGTTCGCCCAGCCGTAGGTCTTGCCGACGAGCGACTCGTACTCCTTGCCCGTCGCCCACTCCATGAACTTCCAGCCCTTTTCGGCGTTCCTCGACGCCTTCTGGAGGCCGAAGGCCCACGTGTAGAGCCAGCCCGAGGACTTCGTCTTCACGACCGGGGCGGGCGCGTAGCCGATCTTGCCCTTGACCGGGGACTTCGCGGCTTCGAGCGAGCCCGCCCCCGAGGTCGCGTCGTACCACATCGCCGTCTTGCCCTGCGTCAGGTTGTTGAGGCACTCGGCGAAACCGGACTGCGCCGCGCCCGACTCACCGTGCTCGCGCACCAGGTCGACGTAGAACTTCGTCGCCTCGCGGAACTCCTTGTCGCCGAGCCGCGCCGACCAGTCCTTCGCGAACCACGTGCCGCCGAAGGTGTTGACGACCGTCGTCAGCGGAGCGGCCAGCTCGCCCCAGCCCGGGAGCCCGCGCAGGCAGATCCCGCGCATCCCCGGCTTCGCGCCGTCGACCTTCGCCGCGATCTCCGCGACCTGCTGCCACGTCGGGTGCGCGGGCATCTTCAGGCCCTTCGCCGCGAGCACGTCCTTGCGGTACATGAGCATCGACGACTCGCCGTAGAACGGCTCGCCGTACAGCTTCCCGTCGTCGCCCGTGAGCGAGTCGCGCATCGGCGCGAGGATGTCGTCCTGGTCGTACGAGGGCGACTTCGCGACGTAGTCGTCGAGGTCGTGGAGCCAGCCGTTGCGGGCGTAGATCGGTATCTCGTAGTTGGAGAGCGTCGCGACGTCGTACTGGCCCGCCTGGTTGGCGAAGTCCTGGCTGATCTTGTCGCGTACGTCGTTCTCCGGCAGCACGGTGAAGTTCACCTTGATGCCGGTCTCCTTGGTGAAGTGCGCCTTCGTGAGCTTCTGGAGCTCGACCATCTGCGGGTTGTTGACCATGAGGACGTTGATCGCGTCCCCGCCGGAACTCGCTCCGCCCGCGCCCGCCCAGCAACCGCTGAGGAGCAGGGTGCTCGTGGCGAGGAGGGCGAGGGCGCGGCGGGGGTGTTTCCCGGGGTTACCGGGTGGCCTGCGGCGGCTCGGAAGGCGCATGGCGACTCCGTACGTGGGTGGATGGGGATCGGGGACTTCGTTCAGGGACGTGGTGTGCGGGAGGTCTCAGACGCGGAGGACCTGGGGGCCGAGCTGGGCGTAGCGGTGGGCCTCGGCGGCGGGGAGGCGGGCGCCCGTGACGATCGTGTCGAGATCGGGGATCGCGGCGAAGCGGCAGAACCCGGCGGCGCCGAACTTCGTGTGCACGCCCGCGAAGACCCGCCGCCTGGCCGCCCGTACCGCCTGTCGCTTCACCTCGGCGACGGCCGGGTCCGGCGTCGTGAGGCCGTGCTCGCGCGAGATGCCGTTGGCGCCGATGAACGCGAGGTCGAGCACGAACCCGGAGAGCATCCGGGTCGCCCAGTGCTCCACCGTCGCCAGCGTCCCCGCGCGCACCCGGCCGCCGAGGAGCAGCACGGTCATGTGCGGGTCGGCGGCGAGCGCCCCGGCGGTCGAGAGCGAGGCCGTGACGACGGTGAGGGGGCGGTCGCGGGGGAGTGCCTCGGCGATGAGCTGGGGGGTGAAGCCCTCGTCGACGAAGACCGTCTCGGCGTCGTGCAGCAGCCCGGCGGCGGCGCGGGCGATGGCGCGCTTCTCCGGGACGTGCATCGTGGTGCGGTAGGCGAGCGTCGTCTCGAACCCCGAGCTCTCCACGGGGTAGGCGCCGCCGTGCGTCCGGCGGACGAGGCCGTGGTCCTCCAGCGCCTGGAGGTCCCTGCGGACCGTCTCCTTGGCCACACCCAAGCGCGTCGCCAGCGCGTTCACCTCGACCGAGCCGCCCTCGCGGGCCGCGCGCACGATCTCGCGCTGCCGCTCGGGGGCCCCGAGCCGGCCAGGAGCCTCGGTTCCGGACCGGGGGGCGTCGGCTCGGGGAGCGTCGGGCTGCCGGGCGCCGGCTCGGGGAGTGCCGGGCCGGTGGGGGTCCGGCTGTGGGGTGTCGGCCCCTTGGTGGAGCGCCGTCATCGCCGCCTCGCCTTTCCATGGGTCACCGGCCTGACCGGGGCTCGCCGCGCTCGCGCGCCGCCGCCCGTTCGGGCCGTACGCAGAGTTGTAGTGGCCGTGCCGGTGCCCGAACAGGCACGGCACCAGGAGAATCCTGCCCGCTTGAGACCGTTCGAGACGTCCCCGCCCGCGAGGCGAGGGTGCGGGGTGACCTGGTCTTTGGCCGTCCTCCCGGCCCGAATCGGGCGCGCGCGCTTGCCCGTTCGGTGGTGGACGGGGGCCCGGATCGTGCCCGTACGGTGTGACGGGTGGGACGGATGGGGGCTCTGCGCCCGGCGGTTTCGGTGCTCGGCACGCCGTGAGGGAGGCGTCCGGGCACTCCTCAACTCCCGGGCGGTCCGGTGCCCGAGGCGGCGGTGACGGCCGCTGTGGCCGCCGGCGGGAGACCTCGACCGGCCCGGCCCCGGCGGCCCCGCCGCCACAGCGCCTCACCGCCCGTTCAGGCGGCGCTCCTCCCGGCCCTCACCGCCCGTTCAGGCGGCGCTCCTCCCGGTCCTCACCGCCCGTTCAGGCGGCGCCGGCTCCCTTCCCCAGCGCCGCCCTCATCATCGCCTTCGCGACCGGCCCCGCCAGGCCGTTGCCGCTCACCTCCGCGCGCGCCGCGTCGGAGTCCTCGACCATGACGGCGACCGCGACCTGCTTGCCGTCCGCGCCCTTCGCGTAGGAGGTGAACCAGGCGTACGGCGTCGCGCTGTTGTTCTCGCCGTGCTGGGCCGTACCGGTCTTCGCGCCGACCGTTGCGCCGGGTATCGCCGCGTTGGTGCCCGTGCCCTTCGACACGACCGTCTCCATGGCCGAGCGCAACTGCCGCGCGGTGCCCTCGCTCACGACCCGGGTCGTCTTCGTGCCACCATGGGTGCTCAGCACGTCCCCGTCACCGTTGGTCGTGCGGTCGACGAGGTACGGCTTCGCGAGCACGCCGCCGTTGGCGAGCGCGGCCGAGACCTCCGCCATCTGGAGCGGCGTCGCGGTCACGTCGAACTGCCCGATCCCCGAGAGCGCCGTCTGCGCCTTGTCCATGTCCTTCGGATACACGCTGGGATACGCCCGTACGGGCACATCCTGGTCGTCCGTGTCGAAGCCGAACTTCTCGGCCATCGCGCGGACCTTGTCCTGCCCGAGGTCGACGGCCATCTTCCCGAAGACGGTGTTGCACGAGTACTGGAGCGCCACGCGTATCGAGGCGTTCTCGCAGGGTGCGGACGCCGACTCGTTGGTGAGGTCCTTCGTCGACAGCGGCAGGCGGTACGGATCGGGACTGTCCGTGCGCGCGTCCACCGAGTCGTACAGACCGTCCTCCAGGGCCGCCGCCGCGACGACGAGCTTGAACGTCGAGCCCGGTGGCAGCGGCTGGCGCAGCGCCCGGTTCACCTGCGGCTTGTCCGGGTCGGCGAGGAGCGCCTTCCACGCCGCGCCGTCGTCACTCCCGGTGATCTTCGACGGGTCGTACGAAGGCGTCGAGACCATGCCGAGGATCTTGCCCGTCCCGGGGTCGAGCGCGAGCGCGGCGCCCTTCTTGTTCCCGAGGGCCTCGTACCCGGCCTTCTGCACGGCGGGGTCGATCGTCGTGACGACGTCGCCGGGCTTGGCCCGGCTGCGCGTGAGCGCGTCCGCGGGGTTCTCGAGGCGCGTGTCGGAGCCGTCGAGCAGGTCCTTGTAGACCCCCTCCAGCATCGTCTGCCCGTAGACCTGCGAGGTGTAGCCCGTCACCGGCGCGTACAGCGGCCCGTCCTTGTACGTGCGCTCGTAGCGCAGGTCCCCGCCGCTGGTCTCGCGCGAGCCGGTCACGGCGCTCCCGCCCACGACGATGTCGCCGAGCGGACCGGCGTAGCGCGCCATGACCGTGCGGCGGTTGTCCTCGGAGGAGGAGAGCGCGGGAGCTTCGTAGAACTGCACCCACGTCGCCCGCGCGAGGAGGGCCAGCACGAGGAGCAGCACGAAGACCGAGGTGTTCCTGATCGTCCTGTTCATCACAGAGAGAGACGAACGACCGTGCGAGCCGGGTTCCGCCCCGCGCCGATTCTCAGCCGACTCTCATTCGATCGTGTGTACGGGGCGCGCGGTGTTGACCTGCGGGGATCGCCGCGCCCGGAAGGGCACGCCGTCGCGCCCCGCCCGGACGTCCCCGCAGGCCCCGCCCGGACGCCACCCCGCGCCCCGCCCGGACACCAGCCCACGCCGCGCACCCGGACGCCACCGAGGGCGCCCGCCCGGCGGCTCACGCGTAGTCGTCGAGCGCCCCGCCGTGCTCGTCCACCCACCACGCGACGCGGCAGTCCAGGCACGTGTACCGCCAGCGCAGCACCTCGCCGCCGCCCGGCGTGCCGGTCTTGGTGAGGATGACGTGGGTGTCCGCGCACTTCACACAGCGCACCGGAAGCCGGCGTCCGGTGCTCCCGGAGCCGTACGCGTCGGACCACCCCTGTCGGCTCATGTCGGCAATTGTGCCAGCGTCCTGACGGGGCCTCGCCCGGCTTCGGCGCGCGGGCCCGGCCCGGCTGTGCTGCCATGGGACCACACCTCACAGGACAGGGAGCAGCGATGGAGCACCACATGCGCGCCGAGTACGCCGAGGGCGACACGCCCGGCGACCCCGAGGCCCCCGTGCGCAAGTGGCACATGGTGCGCGGGGCCGAGGAGCCGCGCACGCTGTGCGGCCTCCTGCTCGACCCGGCCGCGGCGACCCAGCCGGCCGACGCCTGGGGCACTTCGGCCGCCCGGCCCTTCTGCAAGACGTGCGGCGCCCTGTACCTGCGGGAGGTGCCCTGAGCCGGTCCGCAGAGGAGTGCCGGTCCGCCGGGGGCTGCCGGTCCGCCGGGGAATGAACGGCGGACCGGGCGCGTTCGGGCGTGCGAAGGGGTCCCCCGTGCCAGGGGCGGCCCGTTCTCCTGCCCGTACGCATGACACGAAGAGAGCAGAAGCCGATGGCGACACCTCTGGCGGACCCGGCCCCCTCCCCCCTGCGCGTGGAGATCTGGACGGACATCGCCTGTCCCTGGTGCTACGTCGGGAAGGCCCGCTTCGAGCGCGCGCTCGACGGGTTCGCGCACCGCGAGCAGGTCGAGGTCGTGCACCGCTCCTTCGAGCTGGACCCCTCCTTCCCGAAGGGCGAGACCGTGCAGGTCCTGTCCATGCTCGCCAAGAAGTACGGCATGAGCGAGGAGCAGGCCAGGCAGGGGGAGGCGCGGCTCAAGGAGAACGCGGACGGCGAGGGCCTCGGCTACGTGACCGAGGGCCGCGACTCCGGCAACACCTTCGACATGCACCGCCTGCTCCATCTCGCCAAGGACAGGGGCCGCCAGGACGCGCTGATCGACGGCCTCTACCGGGGCAACTTCGCCGAGGAGGAGAGTCTCTTCGGCGACGTCGAGCGCCTCGTCGCGATCGCGGTGGCCGCCGGGCTCGACGAGGCCGAGACGCGTGCCGTGCTCGCCGACCCGGAAAAGTACGCGGACGAGGTGCGCGCCGACGAGCGCGAGGCCGCCGCCCTGGGCGCCAACGGCGTGCCCTTCTTCGTCCTCGACCGCCGCTACGGCGTCTCGGGCGCCCAGCCCGTCGAGGTCTTCGCCCAGGCGCTCCAGCAGGCGTGGGACGCGCAGCCCCGGCTGACCCCCGTCGCCTCGGTGGCCGGTGCCGACGAGGCCGGGGTGTGCGGCCCCGACGGCTGCGCGGTCCCGCCGCGCGAGGCGGGCTGATCCCGCCGGGGCCCGCGTCCGGCCATGGACGCGGGCCCCGCGGCCGACCACCATGGGGCCATGGAGAATCTCGCACCCGAGGAGTACCGCCCCCGCCGTGTCCACCTGAACACCGCGAGCCACGGACTGCTCGCCCGCTCCGCGGCCGACGCGATCCGGGCCGCCGTCGAGCGCCGCGAGCACGGGGCCGGGGCCGATGTCTTCCCCGCCGTGGCCGCCGCGCGCGCCGCCTTCGCCCGCCTCGCGGGCGTCCCCGTGAGCCGTGTCGCCGCCGGCAACTCCGTCGCCACCTACGCGGGACTCGTCGCCGCCGCCCTCCCCGAGGGCGCTGAAGTCCTCACCGTCGAGGGCGAGTTCGCCTCCGTCGTCAACCCCTTCCACGTCCGCCGGGGGCTCAAGGTCCGCACCGTCCCGCTCGACGGTCTCGCCGAGGAGGTGCGCCCCGGCACGGCCCTCGTCGCTCTCTCCTCGGTGCAGTCCGCCGACGGCAGGCTCGCCGACCTGCCCGCGATCCGCGCCGCCGCGCGCGCCCACGGCGCCCGTACCTTCGTCGACGTGTCGCAGGCGGCGGGCTGGCTGCCGCTCGACGCGGCCGAGGACGACTTCACCGCGACCGTCGGCTACAAGTGGCTCGGCGCCGCGCACGGCACCGGCTTCCTCGTCGTCCCCGAGGACCTCGGCGGCCTGAGCCCGGTGCTCGGCGGCAGCCTGAGCGCCGCGGACCCGTCGGCGAGCATGTACGGCCCGGTCCGCGAACCGGCCCCCGACGCCCGCCGCTTCGACACCGCGCAACCCCTCTTCTCCTACGAGGGCGCGGCCGAGGCGATGGGGATCATCGAACGCCTCGGTGTCGCGACCGTCCACGCGCACGACCTCGCGCTCGCCGAGCGCTTCACCGCGGGGCTGCGCGCCCTGGGCCACGAGGCGCTGCCCGCGCCCGGGTCCGCGATCGTCTCCGTCCCCGGGCTCGGCGGGCGGCGGGAGGACCTCGCGCGGGCGGGCATCGAGGTCTCCGACCGCGCGGGCAACCTGCGCGCCTCCTTCCACTTCTACAACTCGGCGGCGGACGTCGACGCGCTGCTCGCGGCGCTGGGCTGAGCGGGCGGGGGATGGGCGAAGGGGCGGCCGGGCGGGGGTGAGGACCGGCACGCGAGGGCGGGGCCGCGCACCCCGTGGTGCGCGGCCCCGCCCTCGTACCGGCCCTCAGCGGATCGGCGTGAAGTCCCTGGCCCCGATGAACTCGGGCCGCCGGATCGGCGCGGCGAAGGGCTCGACCGCGGCGTTCTCGACGCTGTTGAAGACGAGGAACACGTTGCTGCGCGGGAACGGCGTGATGTTGTCGCCCGAGCCGTGCATCGCGTTGCAGTCGAACCAGGTCGCCGAGCCCGCCTTGCCGGTGAAGAGCTTGATGCCCCACTTCCCGGCCATCTCGGTGAGCGCCTCGTCCGAGGGCGTGCCCGCGTCCTGCATCTGGAGCGACTTCTTGTAGTTGTCCTTCGGCGTCTCGCCCGCACAGCCGAGGAAGGTCTTGTGCGAGCCGGGCATGATCATGAGCCCGCCGTTGGTGTCGTAGTTCTCGGTGAGCGCGATCGAGACGGAGACGGCGCGCATGTTCGGCATGCCGTCCTCGGCGTGCCACGTCTCGAAGTCCGAGTGCCAGTAGAAGCCGGAGGCGCCGAAGCCCGGCTTGACGTTGATCCGCGACTGGTGGATGTAGACGTCCGAGCCGAGGATCTGCCGGGCGCGGTCCAGCAGCCGCTCGTCGCGCACGAGGTTCGCGAAGACCTCGCTGATCTTGTGGATCTCGAAGACCGAGCGGATCTCCTGCGACCGCGGCTCCACGATGGAGCGCTCGTCGGCGCGGATCGCGGGGTCGGTGACGAGCCGGTCCAGCTCGGCGCGGTAGAGGGAGACCTCGTCCGGGGTGAGCAGCTCGGGGATCGCGTGGAAGCCGTTGTCCTCGAAGGAGGCGAGCTCACCGGCGCTGAACGGCCCCTGGGTGCCGGGCGCGGACCACACCACCGGGTCCTGGCGCGGCGTGGACACCTCGGTCTTCCCGCGGGTCGGGTAGAGGTCTGTGATCCTCTCGTGGGTGACGGTCATATCGCTCAGTCCTCCTCGGTCAGCAGCGGGTAGACCCCGTTCTCGTCGTGCTCCTCCCGCCCGGTGACGGGCGGGTTGAAGACGCAGATGCAGCGGAAGTCGGTCTTGGGCCGCATCGTGTGCAGGTCGTGGTTGTCGAGCAGGTACATCGTGCCGGGGGTGATCCAGTGCTTCTCCCCCGTGGTCTCGTCGGTCAGCTCCGCCTCGCCCTCGACACAGAGCACCGCCTCGATGTGGTTGGCGTAGTGCATCGTCGTCTCGGTGCCGGCGTACATGATCGTTTCGTGCAGCGAGAAGCCGACCTTCTCCTTGGCGAGCACGATGCGCTTGCTCTCCCAGGTGCCCGACTCGGCGACGATGTGCCGGTCGGTGCCCTCGATGTCCTTGAACGAGCGAATGAGCACGGTGTCCCTGTGCCTCTCTTTCGTGGTGCGGTGGTGTCTCTACGGGTACGGGGCGGGCCGCGTCGCTTCGGGCGGCCCGGCCCCGTACCGGTCCTCTGCCGGTCCCGCGGGGGCTCTAGGCGGTCTCGCGGACCGAGCGGGCGAGGATGCGCAGCCCCTCGTCCAGTTCCTCGGGGGTCGTGGTGAGCGCGGGCAGCAGCTTGACGACCTCGCTGCGCGGCCCCGAGGTCTCCAGGAGCAGCCCGTGCTCGAAGGCGCGGCGGCACACCTTCGTCGCCTGCCCGGGGTCCTCGAACTCCATGCCCCACACGAGACCGCGGCCCCGGTAGGAGGCGCCGAGCTGGTCGTGTTCGAGGCAGATCGCGCGCAGCGCCGCCTCGACCTGCTCGCCGCGGGCGAGGGTCTGCTTCTCCATCTGGCCGTCGGCCCAGTACGCCTCCAGGGCCGCCGCCGCCGTGACGAAGGCGGGGTTGTTGCCGCGGAAGGTGCCGTTGTGCTCGCCCGGCTCCCACACGTCCAGCTCGGGGCGGAACAGGCACAGCGACATCGGCAGCCCGTAGCCGCCGATGGACTTCGACAGCGTGACGATGTCCGGGGTGATGCCCGCTTCCTCGAAGGAGAAGAAGGCACCGGTCCGGCCGCAGCCCATCTGGATGTCGTCGACGATGAGCAGCATGTCCTGCCGCTTGCACAGCTCGGCGAGCGCGCGCAGCCACTCGGGCCGCGCGACGTTGATGCCGCCCTCGCCCTGCACGGTCTCGACGATGACCGCGGCGGGCTTGTTGAGCCCGGAGCCCTGGTCGTCGAGGAGCCGCTCGAACCAGATGAAGTCGGGGGTCTGCCCGTCGAGGTAGTTGTCGAAGGGCATCGGCGTGCCGTGCACGAGGGGGACCCCGGCGCCCGCGCGCTTGAAGGCGTTCCCCGTGACGGCGAGGGAGCCGAGCGACATGCCGTGGAAGGCGTTGGTGAAGGAGACGATCGACTCGCGGCCCTTGACCTTGCGGGCCAGCTTGAGCGCGGCCTCGACCGCGTTGGTCCCCGTCGGGCCGGGGAACATGACCTTGTAGGGCAGGTCGCGGGGGCGCAGGACGACGTTCTGGAAGGTTTCGAGGAAGGCGCGCTTGGCCGTGGTGCCCATGTCGAGGCCGTGCGTGATGCCGTCGCGCTCGATGTAGTCGATCAGTGCGCGTTTCAGGACCGGGTTGTTGTGGCCGTAGTTGAGGGCGCCGGCCCCGGCGAAGAAGTCCAGGTAGGCGTGGCCGTCCTCGTCGTAGAGGCGGCTGCCCTGGGCGCGGTCGAACACGGCGGGCCAGCTTCGGCAGTAACTGCGCACCTCCGACTCAAGGGTCTCGAAGACGCTCAGGGCGGGCGGGGCGATGGTCACAGCTGTCTCCTGGGAGGAAGAGGGTGGAGCGGAGCAGGGAGTGTGGACTGCGGTACGGGTACGGATGCGGGGCCGTGGTGCCGGTGGGCGGTACGGGCCCGGGGGTGCCGTCCGGTGTACGGGCCGCTCCCGGGTGGGGGCGGCCCGACCGCTCGGCTCAGGCCGCTTCGGCCCGGGCCGCCGCGAGGGCGAGCGGGCCGATGCGGTACAGCACTTCGGGCTCGTGTCCGGCCTCGTCGTCGGCCGGGAACAGCGTCGCGTCGAAGAGCACCTCGCGCTCAAGACCCGCGCCGTGCCGGGCGGCGAAGGAGGTGAACAGGCGCTCGGAGGGCACGTTGCCGGGCGTGATGGTGGTCTCCAGGCCGTGCAGTTCCGTGTGCGCGGCGACGCGCGCGGCGAGCCCGTCGAGCAGCGCGGCGGCCAAGCCCCTGCCCTGCTGCGAGGCGGCCACGGCGACCTGCCAGACGACGAGGACGCCGGGGCGTTCGGGCCGGATGTAGCCGGTGACGAAACCGACCGGGTCCCCTGCGGCGTCCCGCGCCACCACGGAGGTCGCGGCGAAGTCGCGACACCACAGCAGGTAGCTGTACGAGGAGTTCAGGTCGAGCTTTCCCGAGTCGCGGGCGAGGCGCCACAGCGCGGCGCCGTCCTGCACGCGTGGGCCGTCAAGACGTAGTCCCTCCGGCATTTCCCGGAACGTGGCACGGGGTGCGGTGAGGTCTGCTTGTGCGGCGGTCATGGGATTTGAACTTACCCAGCAGGCGCAGAAAATTCATCGGGTGCCTGGGTTGGGTGGAAGGGTGTTCTGTGTTATCGCGCGTAGGGGCGCTCGGGCGCGAAAGCCCTTGCGAAATGCCCGTTATGCGGTAGGCATTCCGGACGAACGGGACTCCGCTGTGGGGTCGGTCACAAAGGAGTAACATCCATGGAATCTGTCCGAATTACGGAAAATGTGCGAGGGGTAAAACTTTTTGTTTAGCCCTCGGGAAAGCGGGCAGAAGAAAATGGGAAGCTGCGCGAAAGAATGCACCGGGAATTAATCCGGAGTTTATGTCGTGCAAAATATGTGGAGAGCATTTCCGCCGTGCGGCGGAACGGGCGCCGCGCGTGGCACCGGGTGCCGGGAGTGGCACGAGCGCCACGGGGGCGGGAGCCCCCCGGCCGCCCGGCCCCGCTCCCGGCACCCGCGCGGCTCACGCCTGTCCGGCCGCCCAGGCCTCGGCCACCGCGCGGTCGGCCGCGCGCGTGTCGGCCCGCTCGCCCGTCGCCTCGGACCACGCGGTGGCGAGCGCCCGCAGGCTGTCGCGCACGACGTTCTCCGCCGCCAGCGGTCCGTAGTGGTTGACCCGGATCATCTCGGCCGCGAGCGCGCCGCCGCCCGCGGCGAGCGGGAGCGAGGGGTGCGCGGCGAGCGCCTTCGCGACGAGCGTGCCCGCGTCCGGGCCCGTCCCCGTCACGGGCACCCGGACCGTCGTCGCGACCGGCGCGGCGTCGCGTGCCTCGGTCACGTACGGGGTCAGCGGCGTCCCGAGCGCGGCGAGCCCCGCCCGGACCGCAGCCGCCGCGCGCGCGTGCCGCCCGCGCACGGCGTCGGGACCCTCGGCGGCGAACCGCTCCAGGCACGCTTCGAGCGCGAGCATCTCCAACTGGGCCGGGGCGTGCGGGAGCACCTTGCGGCCCGCGTCGATCCACCGGTGCTTCCAGTCGAGCAGCGAGAGGTACGAGCCGCGCGGGCCCGCCGGGTTCGCCTCCAGGCGCTCCCACGCGCGCGGGCTCAGCGCGGCCACCGAGACCCCGGCGGGGCCGCCGAGCGCCTTCTGCGCCCCGATCACGCACAGGTCCACGCCCCACTCGGCGGGCAGCAGCGGCTCCGCGCCCACCGAGGCGACGGCGTCCAGCATGAGCAGCGCGCCGTGCTCCCGGACCACCTCGCCGATCTCGGCGACCGGGTTCGTGTTGCCCGTCGCGGCCTCCGCGTGCACGAGCGACACGAAGTCCGTCTCCGGGTGCTCGCGCAGCGCCTCGCGCACCCGCGCCGCGCTCACCGCCGTGTCGAAGGGCACCGCGAGGTCGTGCACGGTGGCGCCGCAGTCGCGCAGCCAGTCGCCGAAGGTCTGCCCGTACGGGCCCGTCACGATGTTCAGCGCGACCGTCCCCGGACCGGCGGCGCCCCGGATGCACCCTTCGAGGGGCAGCAGCGCCTCGCCCTGCGTGACGACGAGTTCGTGCCCGCCGCTCCCGGGCGCGTCGAGCCCGAGCAGGGCGGCGACCTTGCGTTCGATCGCGGCGAAGTGGTGGGCGGTCAGGGGAGTGAGGTCAAGCAGGGGATGTGTCACGAGGTGGCTCTTTCTGCGTGTGCCGCGGGTGGTGCTCCAACGGGAGTGCGCGGCCTGCGGTGTTCCGCGGGTGGTTTCGGCGTGCGGCCGGCGTGGTGCGGGGACGGGTGGCCGTGCGCGCCGGTTGTGAGGGTACTCAGCGGGGCGCGGGGGAGCGGGCGGGGCAGGCCGCTCGCGGGGCGGTACCGCGAAGTCCCCCGCTCCCCGGGCGCGGCGCACACCCCTCCGGACGGACTCCGGGCCTGTCCGCCCCTCCCCGTCGTCGCCCGGCGGACGGGCGTTGACAGGCAGACCCTAGGGTGCCGGTCATGAGTGACGTGAGCGAAGCGAAGCCGGTGCTGCGGGTGAAGGGGGCCGTGCTCGTCGGGCCCGAGGACGTGCGCGACGAGGTGTGGGTGGTCGGCGGGCGGGTCACCTTCACCGCCCCGGCCGGGGCGCGGGACGTGCGGACCGTCACGGGGTGGGCGCTGCCCGGGCTCGTGGACGCGCACTGCCACGTCGGGCTCGACGCGCACGGCGCCGTGCCCGCCGAGGAAGCCGAGAAGCAGGCGCTCATCGAGCGGGACGCGGGCGCGCTGCTGCTCCGCGACGCGGGCTCGCCCTCCGACACGCGCTGGACGGACGCGCGCGAGGACCTGCCCCGCATCATCCGCGCCGGGCGCCACATCGCCCGTACCCGCCGCTACATCCGGAACTTCGCGCACGAGATCGAGCCCGAGGACCTCGTCGCCTTCGTGGCGCGCGAGGCACGGCGCGGCGACGGCTGGGTCAAGCTCGTCGGCGACTGGATCGACCGCGAGGAGGGCGACCTGGCGGCCTGCTGGCCGCGCGGCGCCGTCGAGGCGGCGATCGCCGAGGCGCACCGGCTCGGCGCCCGCGTCACCGCGCACTGCTTCGCCGAGGACTCGCTCGCCGACCTCGTCGAGGCGGGCATCGACTGCGTCGAGCACGCGACGGGGCTCACCGAGGACACCATCCCGCTCTTCGCCGGGCGCGGCGTCGCGATCGTCCCGACCCTCGTCAACATCGCGACGTTCCCGCGCCTCGCGGACGGCGGCGAGGCCCGGTTCCCCCGCTGGTCGGCCCACATGCGCCGCCTCCACGCCCGCCGCTACGAGACGGTGCGCGCCGCCTACGACGCGGGCGTCCCGGTCTTCACCGGCACCGACGCGGGCGGCAGCCTCCCGCACGGCCTCATCGGCGCGGAGGTGGCCGAGCTGGTCCGGGCGGGCCTGCCGCCGCTCGCGGCCCTCTCCGCCGCCGTCTGGAACGCCCGCGCCTGGCTCGGCAGGCCCGGCCTGGAGGAGGGCGCCCCGGCGGACCTCGTGGTCTACGAGAGCGACCCGCGCGCCGACGTACGGGTCCTGACGGCGCCTCGGCGCGTGGTCATGTCGGGCCGTGTGGTCGCGTAGCGGACGGCGCTCCCCGCATCTCAGGGGCGCGTGAGGAGCCGTCGAGGGCGCGCGAGGAGCGGCCGAGCGCCCCTCCTCGCGGGGGAGGCACCGCTGTGACGTGGGCGAACGCGTGCGCAGCAGAGCGATTCCTTTTTCGAACACCATGCCGGAAACCACCCTTTGGGGTGAACGTGCTGCGGTAAGCGGTTCTTTCACCCTCGTTCCGCGAGGATTCCCGCATCGAGGCCGCCGGCCCCCGTGTCCCCGGGACGCGCCGGCGGCTCCATGTCTCTTGTGGGGGTAACACCGCTGTGAACAGCACCACCTTCGGCCTGCCCGTGCGCCGTCTCGCCGCCGCCACCACGGCCGCGCTCCTCGTCGGCGCGCCCGCCGTGCTCACCGCCGCGGGCACCGCGCACGCCACCGAGGGCCACGGGGGGAAGTCCGGCGCCGTCGTCCTGCGCACCGGGCTCGACGTCTCCCTGCTGAAGAAGACCGTCGACGTGCCGCTCAACGTCTCGCTCAACGAGGTGAGCGCCCCCGGCGACGCCGACAAGACCGCGCTCACCGCCACACTCGACGGTGTGGACCAGGGCCGCCCCTTCCGCGTCCTCGACGCCCGCGTCGCCCAGGCGAAGGCCACCGCCGACGGGCACAGGGCCGAGGGCTCCACCACCCTCGTGGGCGCCCGCGTCCACGTCCCCGGGCTCCCGCTCCTCTCGCTCATCGAAGTCGAGAAGGTCACCTCGAAGGCCGTGTGCGAGGCCGGGCGGCACCCCGTGGCCGAGGCGAACGTCCTCGGCGACGTCAAGGTGCTCGGCAAGACCGTGAGCCTGTCCGCGGGCGGCACCACGCGGGTCGAGGTCCCCGGCGTCGGCGAGGTCACCCTCGACCTCTCCCGGCGCACCACCAGCGCCACCACGGCCGCCGCCGCGGCACTGGAGCTGAAGGTCTCGGTCGACCCGCTCAAGCTCGGCGTCGCCCAGGTCGAGGGCACCGTCACGCTCGCCGGAGCCACCTGCGAGACCCCGAAGACGGAGGACACCCCCGCCTCCGAGCCGCCCGCCGCGAGCCCCTCCCCGGCCGCGCACGGCGACACGGGCACGAAGAGCAACGGCGGCAAGGGCGGCGAGGTGACCACCGCCGCGGGCTCCGACGACGGCGAGAACCTCGCCGAGACCGGCGGCAGCTCGGCGACCCCCTACCTCGCGGGCGGCGCCGCCGTCCTCCTCGTGGGCGGCGCGGGCGCCGTCTGGTTCGCGCGCACCCGCCGCGCCGCACGCGGTCACTGACACCGCGCGGGAGCGGGGCGGGCCGGCCCACCGGCCCCTCCCGCTCCCGCGCCACCGCACCCGCGGGCCACCGGGGACCGGGCTCGCTCGCGGCACCTCAGCCCGCCAGAACCCCCCGCGCCGCGGCCAGGAACCGCTCGCTCGTGCCCCGGTCCCGCACCGCTACGCGCAGCCACTCGTCGCCGAGCCCGGGGAACGTGTCCCCGCGCCGCACCGCCCACCCCGCGGCCCGCAGCCGCTCCCGTACCCGTGCGGCCTCCGGCAGCCGCACCAGCAGGAACGACGCCGCCGCCGGGCCCACCACACGCGCCCCCGGCAGCTCCGCGAGTCCCGCCGCGAGGAAGTCCCTGTCGGCCGCGAGGGCCCGCGCCACCGCCTCCGCCTCCGCGAGCGCGGCGGGCGCCGAGCACGCCTCGGCCGCCACGAGCGCGGGCGTCGAGACCGGCCACAGGGGCTGCGCCCGCGCGAGCGGGGCGAGCGCCTGGGGCGCGCCGAGCACGTAGCCGATCCGCAGCCCCGCGAGTCCCCACGTCTTCGTGAGGCTCCGCAGCACGAGGAGCCCGGGGACGTCCGTGCGCGAGGCGAGCGATTCGCGCTCGCCCGGCACCGTGTCGACGAACGCCTCGTCCACGACGAGCGTCCGCCCCGGCCGCGCGAGCGAGGCGATCACGTCCGCCGGGTGCAGCACCGACGTCGGGTTCGTCGGGTTCCCGAGCACCACCAGATCGGCGTCCTCGGGCACGAGCGCCGGATCGAGCCGGAAGCCGTCCTCCTCGCGCAACACCACCCGCTCCACCACGTGCCCCGCCGCGCGCAGCGCCGCCTCCGGCTCCGTGAACTGCGGGTGCACGACGACGGGGCGCCGCACCGGAAGCGTGCGCGCCAGCAGCACGAAGGCCTCCGCCGCCCCCGCCGTGAGCAGCACCCGCTCCGGCGGCAGCCCGTGCCGGGCAGCGACCGCCGCGCGCGCCGCCCGGTCGTCCGGGTACGCGGCGAGAGAGCCGAGCGCGTCCGCGAGCCGCTCCCGCAGCCACGCGGGCGGGGTCCCCGCGCGCACGTTCACCGCGAGATCCGTGAGCCCCGCCCCGCGCACCTCCGCGTCCCCGTGGTGGCGCAGCTCGTACGGCATGACACCTTCCTCCCGTGGGTCCTCCGCCACGGCGCACGTCGCCCGCGCGGACTTCTGTTTCGCCACGAGCAGCCGCCCCCGGGCCCCCGCCTCCGCGAGCGCCGCCGCCTCGGCGACCGACGCGGTGCCGAGCGCGGCGCGCGCCGGGCCCGAGGGGCTGGGCACACGGACCGAGGCCAGCTCGTCCGGCGCGTACGCCCGTACCGGCACGCCGAGCCGCGCCGCGAGCGCCAGGACGGCGGGCTCGCCCGCGCGCCGGTCGACGGTCGCCACCGCCCGTACGCGCGCGAGCGGCAACCCGGCGGCGCCGAGCGCCCCCCGCACCAGTGCCTCGATCTCCGTGCCCGTCGCGCCCGAGGCCGCGCCGACCCCCACCACGAGCGACGAGGTGCGGCGCGGGGCCCGGTCCGCTAGCAAAGAGGCATGGTCGTGCTCGTGGCCCTCGGCTCCTTCGTGATGACGCTGGTCGGCGGCTGGGCCGCGCACCACGTCACCGACCGGCGCCACCTCGTCCTCGGCTTCGCGGGCGGGCTCATGCTCGGCGTCGTCGGGCTCGACCTGCTCCCCGAGGCCATCGAGGGCGCGGGGCGGCACGTGTGGGGCGTGCCCGCCGCGCTGCTCCTCTTCGTCGCGGGCTTCCTCACGGCGCACGTCGTCGAACGCCTCCTCGCGCTGCGCCGCGCCGCCCACGGCGCGAAGAACCCCGAGCAGGTCCCGCAGGTCGGCATCGGCGCCGCCGCGGCGATGGTCGGGCACAGCGTCGCCGACGGCATCGCGATCGGCGCCTCGTTCCAGGTCGGCGAGGCGATCGGCTTCGCCGTCGCGCTCGCGGTCGTCAGCCACGACTTCGCGGACGGCTTCAACACGTACACGCTCACGCGTGCCACGGGAAACGCCCGCCGCAAGGCGTTCGCGATGCTCGGCGCCGACGCCGTCGCCCCCGTGGCGGGCGCCGCGTCCACGCTCCTGTTCACCATTCCGGGCGAAGCCCTCGCCTGTTACCTCGGCTTCTTCGGAGGCGTCCTGCTCTACATCGCCGCCGCCGAGATCCTCCCCGAGGCCAGCCACAGCCACCCGGCCCGCTCCACCCTGCTGTGCACGGTCGCGGGCGTCGCGCTGATGTGGCTCGTCATCGGCCTGGCGGGGGAGTAGCGGGGACGACGCCGGGCCCGGGCGCGCTGGGACGGGCGCGGGGCGCTCCACGCTCCGGGGGCGCCCCTCCTCCCGTACGGGACGTCCCTCCGCGTGGACGGGATGCCCCTCCGCGCGGACGGGACGCTCGCCGGGTACCGCTCCCTCGCTCCCCGCCCGGCCCGCGCTCATCCCGCCCCCCGTCCCGCCTCCGCGGCCCGCCGCACGAACCGTGCCGCGGCCTCGGGGAGGCCCGCCGGGTGGGTGTGCAGGTAGCTCGCGTGCACCGCGTCCCGGACGAAGCCCTCCACGCGGGCGCGCGGCTGCCGCAGCCCCCACGCCGGGGCCGGGCCCGCGCCCGGCTCGATCGCCGTGCGGTGGAACTCGTGCCCCCGCGTCCGCGTCCCCGCCGCCGCCACCGCGCTGTCGCCCACCGCGACCGCCTCGCGGTAACCGAGCGTCAGACGGTCCGTCATGCGCGCGTCCGCGTCGAGTACCCCGCACATCGGTGCCCCGTCGAGCGAGCGCGCCAGATACAGCAGCCCCGCGCACTCCGCCCACACGGGGCCGCCCGCCCGCGCGAGGCCCGCGACGGCCGCGCGCAGCGGCGCGTTCGCTGCCAGCTCGGGCGCGTACACCTCGGGGAAGCCCCCGCCGACGACGAAGGCGCGCGTCCCCTCGGGCAGCTCCTCGGCCCGCAGCGGGTCGAGGGTCACGACCTCCGCGCCCGCCGCCGTCAGCGCCTCGGCCTGCTCCGCGTACGAGAACGTGAACGCGGGCCCGCCCGCGACCGCCACGACGGGCCGCCCGCCGGGCGGTACCGGGGCGGGCGGCGGCTGCCACGGCACCGCGCTCCGCGTCGCGGCGGAGTGGGCGAGGCGGAGCAGCGCGGGCAGGTCGCAACCGGCCCGTACGTGCTCCGCGAGCGCGGCGACCGCGTCGAGCGCCTCCGTACGCCGCTCGGCCGCCGGGACGAGCCCGAGGTGCCGCGAGGGCGTGGACAGCTCCTTCGCCCGGCGCAGCACGCCGAGCACCGGCACACCCGCCTCGTCGAGCGCGGCCCGCAGCAACTCCTCGTGCCGGTCCGAACCGACCTTGTTGAGGATCACCCCGCCGATCCGCACCTCCGGGTCGAAGGAGGCGAAGCCGTGCACGAGCGCCGCGACGGAGCGCGACTGCGCCGAGGCGTCCACGACGAGCACGACGGGCGCCCCGAGCACCTTCGCGACCTGCGCGGTCGACGCCAGCTCACCCTGCCCCGCGGCACCGTCGTACAGCCCCATGACGCCCTCGACCACGGCGAGGTCCGCTCCGCGCGAGCCGTGCGCGAAGAGCGGCGGGAGCGCGTCGGTGCCGCACAGGTACGCGTCGAGATTGCGGCCGGGCCGCCCCGTCGCGAGCGCGTGGTACCCCGGGTCGATGTAGTCGGGCCCCACCTTGTGCGGCGACACGGAGAGCCCGGCGGCGCGGAAGGCCGCCATGAGCCCGGTCGCGACGGTCGTCTTGCCGCTGCTGGAGGAGGGCGCGGCGACGACGAGCCGGGGCGGGAGGGGGAGCGGGGCGGAGCTGGACGGCGGGGTCATCGTGTGCTGCTTTCAAGGCCCGGTGCCTGGGGCCCGGGAGGGCGGACGGGTGGTACGGAACGGGGGCGCCTCACGGCCTTACGGCGGCGGGCGGGGGCGCGGGGGCGACGGGGCGAGGCCGGGCACCCGGCCCCTCCTCAGCCCGCGCGGCCCCCGCCCCGTCCCGGTAGGAACGTCACCACTCGATGCCCCGCTGCCCCTTCTGCCCCGCGTCCATCGGGTGCTTGACCTTCGTCATCTCGGTCACGAGGTCCGCCGCGTCGATCAGCTCCGGCGGCGCGTTGCGCCCGGTGACGACGACGTGCTGGTTGCCGGGGCGGGTCCGCAGGGTCTCGACGACCTCGGCGGTGTCGATCCAGCCCCAGTGCAGCGGGTACGCGAACTCGTCGAGCACGTACAGCTTGTACGTCTCGGCGGCGAGATCCCGTTTGACCTGCTCCCAGCCCTCGCGGGCCTTGTCCTCGTTGGAGTCCTGGCCGTCGCGCTGCACCCAGGACCAGCCTTCGCCCATCTTGTGCCAGGCGACCGTGCCGCCCTCGCCCGAGGCCCCGAGCACGCGCAGCGCGTTCTCCTCGCCGACCTTCCACTTCGCCGACTTGACGAACTGGAACACCCCGATCGGCCACCCCTGGTTCCAGGCCCGCAGCGCGAGCCCGAAGGCGGCCGTCGACTTGCCCTTGCCCGGGCCCGTGTGGACCGCGAGGAGCGGCCTGTTGCGGCGCTGCCGCGTCGTCATCCCGTCGTCCGGCACGACGGCCGGCTGTCCCTGCGGCATTACGCTGCCCTCCTGTCTCCGCGCACGTCGCGTACGCCCCGTGCCCCGTCACCGCCCCGTACGTCCTTCACGAGCCCCGCGAGCGCGTCCGCGCGCAGGGCGTCCAGCGTCACCGCGCTCCCGCCGAGCCGCCCCGCGAGATCACCCGCGAGCCCGAGCCGTACGGGCCCCGCCTCGCAGTCCACGACCACCGAGGCCGTCCCGTCCGCCGCGAGCAGCCCGGCCGCGCGCCGCGCGAGCGGCAGCGGCTCGGGGCCGCCCGTCGCCCGCCCGTCTGTCACCACGACGAGCAGCGCGCGCCGGGCCGGATCGCGCAGCCGCTCGATCCGCAGCACGTCACGCGCCTTCAGCAGGCCCGCCGCGAGCGGTGTGCGGCCCCCGGTCGGCAGGGACGCGAGCCGGGCCGCCGCCGTGTCCACGGACGAGGTCGGCGGCAGCGCGAGACGCGCCTCGCGCCCCCGGAACGTCACGAGCCCCACCTTGTCGCGCCGCTGGTAGGCGTCGAGAAGCAGCGAGAGCACCGCGCCCTTCACCGCGCCCATCCGCTGCCGCGCCGCCATCGACCCCGAGGCGTCCACGACGAACAGCACGAGGTTTCCCTCGCGCCCCTCCCTGCTCGCGAGCCGCAGGTCGTCCCCCCGCACCACGAGCCCCGCGCCCGTGCGCCCGCGCGCCTTCTGGTGCGGGGCGGCGGCGCGGACCGTCGCCGCGAGGTGCAGCGAGCCGAGCGCGCCGCCGCGCGGGCGGTACGAGCCCGTCGTCCTGCCGTGCGCGGTCCGCGCCCGCGAACGGCGCCCGGCGGCACCCTCACCGAGCCCGGGAACGGTCAGCTTCTTCGTGCGGAACGGGGCGGTGGCGGAGGCGGCGGGCTGCTCAGCGGCGCCCGCGGGACCTTTTCCCTCGGCGTCCGAGGGGGCCGCGGGGGCGGGGGACGTATCGCCCGGCCCGCCGTCCTGGTCGCCGCGGTCCTGGCCCGTCCGGTCCTCGGGGCCCCCGCCCTGGGGCGGGACACCGCCCCCGCCGCCGGGCCCGTCCGGGCCGTCACCGTCGTCGGGGGCCTCCGGCTCCTCCCCGGGCCCGGCGTTCTCGTCGAGCACCTCGTCGAGCTTGTCCTCGTCGAGGCCGGGCGCGTCGAAGGGGTTGCGGCGCCCGCGGTGCGGCAGGGCGAGGAGCGCGGCCTGCCGCACGTCCTCGGCGAGCACGCTGTCGCGCCCGGCCCAGGCGGCGAGGGCCGTCGCGGTGCGGGCCATGACGAGGTCGGCGCGCATCCCGTCGACCTCGAAGGCGGCGCACGTCGCGGCGATCTGACGCAGCGCGGTGTCCCCGAGGGCCACGCGGGGCAGCAGTTCCCTGGCCTCCGCTATCCGGGTGCGCAGGGCGGCCTCGTCCCCGGCGAAGCGCGCGGCGAAGGCGGCCGGGTCGTCCTCGTACGCCATCCGGCGCCGTACGACCTCGACGCGCTCGTCGGTCTCGCGCGAGGCGGCGACCTCGACGGTCAGGCCGAAGCGGTCCAGGAGCTGGGGGCGCAGCTCGCCCTCCTCGGGGTTCATCGTCCCGACGAGCAGGAACCGCGCGGCGTGCCGCACGGAGACGCCCTCGCGCTCGACGGAGGAGACCCCCATGGCGGCGGCGTCGAGCAGCAGGTCCACGAGATGGTCGCCGAGGAGATTGACCTCGTCGACGTAGAGGATGCCGCGGTGCGCGGCGGCGAGCAGCCCCGGCTCGAACGCCTTGACGCCCTCGGCGAGCGCCCGCTCGATGTCGAGCGCGCCGACGAGCCGGTCCTCGGAGGCCCCCACGGGCAGCTCGACCATCCGCGCGGGCCGCCGCGCCTCCGCCTGGGCCGGAGCGTGCGGGCCGTCCGGGCAGCGCGGGTCGGGAGCCGCCGGATCGCAGGAGAAGCGGCAGCCCGCCACGACATCGACCTCGGGCAGCAGCGCGGTGAGCGCCCGCACGGCGGTGGACTTGGCCGTCCCCTTCTCGCCGCGCACGAGCACTCCGCCGACGCGGGCGGACACGGCGTTGAGGAGCAGCGCGAGCCGCAGATCGTCCTGTCCGACGAGGGCGGTGAAGGGATAGGGATGGTCGAGGGTGGTCATACGGGGACTTCCTTTCGTGAGAGTGGCGACAAGGCCGGGGCGGCTTGGTCACGCCCCGCGGCCGGGGGAGGGGGCCCGGGGCGCGGCACCCGCGAGGGCATCCCCGTCACTCCGGAGCCCCGGGCGGCACGAAGGGCAGTCCCGGCGGAGCCCCCCGCTCGATCAGCCGCAGCAGCGCCCCCGTGTCGGCGTGCTCCTCGACGAGGTCGGCGAGCGCCTCCAGTTGCTCCTCCCGCAAGGCCCCGAACTCCGTGTCGGGCGCCGGTACGAACCTCCGCCCGGCCTGCGCGGCGATCCGCCGCAGGAAGGCCCGCCGGAACCCGTCGCTCTCCAGGGACCCGTGCCAGTGCGTCCCCCACACCGCGCCCACCCGGCACCCGTCGAGGAACGGCTCGTCGCCGCCCCGCACCTCCGCGACCCCGTGGTGGATCTCGTACCCGTCGACGGCCTCCCCGAGCGCGGTCCCCGAGGGCCGGGCGAGCGTCTTCTCGCGCGCGAACCGGACCCGCACCGGCAGCAGCCCGAGCCCCGGCACGGTCCCCGCCCGCGACTCCACCTCGTCCTCGATGACCTCCCCCAGCAACTGGAACCCGCCGCAGACGCCCAGCACGGGCCGCCCCTCGGCCGCCCGCAGGGCGAGCGCGTCGGCGAGCCCCCGCTCCCGCAGCCACGCGAGCGCCCGCACCGTGCCGCGCGTACCGGGCACCACGACGAGGTCCGCGTCCACGAGGTCCTGCGCCCGGTCCACGAACCGCACGACGACGCCCGGTTCGGCGGCGAGCGCGTCGACGTCGGTGAAGTTCGACAGGAGCGGCACGGCGCACACGGCGACCCGCAGCACCTCGTCCCCGTGCGGCTCCGCGAGCCGCGACTCGCGCACCGCGCCGCGCAGCGAGACGGCCATGCCGTCCTCCTCGTCGATGCCGAGCCCCGGCCGGAACGGCAGCACCCCGAAGGTGTCGCGCCCCGTCAGGTCCCGCAGCATCCGCAGGCCCGGGGCGAGCAGCGAGACGTCCCCCCGGAACTTGTTGACGAGGTACCCGGCGACGAGCGCCTGGTCCTCGGCCGAGAGCAGCGCCGTCGTCCCGAAGAACGACGCGAAGACACCGCCCCGGTCGATGTCGCCGACGACCACGACGGGCAGCCGGGCCGCCCGCGCGATCCCCATGTTGACGAGATCGGTGCGGCGCAGATTGATCTCCGCCGGACTCCCCGCCCCCTCGCAGATCACCGCGTCGTACGTGCGCCGCAGCTCGGCCAGGCAGTCCACGACCGTCCCGAACAGCTCCGCCTGCTTCCCCCCGTGGTACCCGCGCGCGCTCAGCTCGCCGAGCGGCTTCCCGAGCAGCACGACCTGGCTCGACCGCTCCCCGCCCGGCTTGAGCAGCACCGGGTTCATGAGCGCGCTCGGCTCGACGCGCGCGGCCCGCGCCTGCATCGCCTGCGCGCGGCCGATCTCGGCGCCGTCGCGCGTGACGAAGGAGTTGAGGGACATGTTCTGCCCCTTGAACGGCGCGACGCTCACCCCCCGCCGCGCGAGCCACCGGCAGATCCCGGCCGTGACGACACTCTTCCCGGCGTCGGACGTCGTCCCGGCGACGAGCAGCCCGCCCCCGGTCACCGCGCACGCCCCGGGACCGCGAGCCGCACCGCGACGCACACCCCGAGCGCCGCCCACGTCACGCGCCGCGAAAGCCGCACGGCCCGCTCCACGTCGGTCACGGCGACGGACCGCCCGCGCCGCGCGTTGAGCACGGGCCGGTGCTCGACGCGGCCCGCGTACGACAGCGTCCCGCCGAGCCGTACGCCGAGCGCGCCCGCGAAGGCCGCCTCGACCGGTCCCGCGTTGGGACTCGGGTGCCGGTGCGCGTCCTCGCGCACCGCGGCGCGCGCGCGACGGGGCGCGCCGCCCACGAGCGCGGCGAGCGCGGCGGTGAGGCGGGCGCCGGGGAAGCCCATGACGTCGTCGAGCCGCGCGGCGGACCAGCCGAACCGCAGGTAGCGCTCCGATCTGTGGCCCACCATCGCGTCGAGCGTGTTGACGGCCCGGAAGGCGACGAGCCCGGGCACCCCGCCGAGCGCGCCCCACACGAGCGCCCCGACGACCGCGTCCGAGGTGTTCTCGGCGACGGACTCGACGACGGCGCGCGCGATCCCGTCCGCGTCCAGGTGGCGCGGATCGCGCCCGCACAGGTGCGGCAGGCGCTCGCGCGCGGCGGCCACGTCGCCCGCTTCGAGCGCGGCGGCGAGCACGCGCCCCTCGCGCGCGAGCGAGGTGCCGCCCACGACGGTCCAGGTCACGAGCGCGGTGAGCGCGGCGGACGCGGCGGGGGAGCGGCGCGCGGCGGTACGGGAGACGGCGGCGGCGAGGGCGGTGGCGCCACCCGCGCACAGCAGGGTGTGGAGGGCGCCCGCGCCCCGGTGGTCGCGCCACAGCGCCTTCTCGGCGAGGCCCGCGAGGCGCCCGAACACCGCCACGGGGTGGCCACGGCGCGGGTCGCCGAAGAGGGAGTCGCCGAGCAGGCCGGCGGTGGCGCCGACCGCGAGAACACGTCCGGCGGCCATGACGTCAGTCCGCCGTCACGCCTCGCCGGGGGAGCGGGCGGGCTGGCGGGTGCGCACTGCGGCGGATGCCGGGCATGGGGGTGTCCTACTCTCAGGGTCCGCGCCCTGGTACGACGTGGTTCGGCGCCGGGAGTTCCTGACTCACGGGGATCACTCCCCGCTCACAGTGGCGGGACCGCGCCGGATTCGCACCGGTACTTCCTCCACAGCCGCCGAAATGGCCCCGGCAGTGCATCACGCTGCGAGACCGGGCGTCAACTCGCACTTGACGCAAGAGGGGCGAATCGGTCGGGCCCGGGCTCCCGGCTCCCGCGCCCCCTTCGCCCCTCCCACCTCGTACGAAGCCCGTCGCCCCCGCCGAAGCCGCACGCCGCCCACGCGCAAGCGCCCCCATGCGAAAGCCCCGCGCCGCCCCCCTCGGGGGCCTCGCGGGGCTCGTGGCGCCGGTCCGCTCAGGCCACGATCACGTAGATCCCGAACGCCACCGCGGCGAGGCACACCCCGAAGCAGGTGTACGCGCCGAGCCGGTGGAGCAGCGCCCGCCCGCTCGTCGCCGCGTCGCCGCCGGTACCGGCAGCGGTGACCGTACCGGTGCCGCCGTCCCGCGCCGTCGCGGCCGAGGCGCGCGAGAGGCCCGCGATGCCGAGGGCGAAGGCGCCGACGAGGCCCACGGTGACGAGCAGGCTCACGCCGAAGACGGAGCCGAGTGCCGCCCAGCCGATGTTCATGCCGGTTCCTTTCAGGCCGCGGTGCCGGAGCCCGCCGGGTGGCGCGGGGTCTCGGTCGCCTGCGGGGCGGGGAGTTCCGCCGTGAGCGGGGGGTGGAGCGCGTCCGGCGCCTCGGCCGCCGTCGGCTGGACCGGCACCGAGAGCGTCCCTGCGGGCGGCGGCGCGACCGAGGCGAGGGCCTGGGTGATCACCCCTGCGGGCTCGCCGGCCCCGGCCACGTCGTGGTGGCTCACCGGCTTGCGCCGCGACAGCGCGTAGATGAGCGTGGCGCCCGCGACGAGCAGCACCCCGGTGAGTACGACGCCCCAGGTGCCCTGCCGGGTGAGGAACTCGGCGCCCGCGCCCACGAGCGCGGCGGCGGGGAGGGTGAGCAGCCACGCGATCGCCATCCGCCCGGCCGTCGACCAGCGCACCGTGCCGCCCTTGCGCCCGAGGCCCGCGCCCATCACCGAGCCGGAGCACGCCTGCGTCGTGGAGAGCGAGAAGCCGAGGTGCGAGGAGGCGAGGATGACCGTCGCCGCGCCGGTCTGCGAGGCGAAGCCCTGCGGCGGCGCGAGGTCGGTGAGGCCGGTGCCCATCGTGCGGATGATGCGCCAGCCGCCGAGGTACGTGCCGAGCGCGATCGCGCACCCGGCCGAGAGGATCACCCACGCCGGCGGGTTGGACCCCGGCTTGAGCGCGTCGCCCGTGACGAGGGCGAGCGTGATGATGCCCATCGTCTTCTGCGCGTCATTGGTCCCGTGCGCGAGCGAGACGAGCCCGGCGGAGGCGATCTGCCCCACCTTGTAGCCCTTCGCCCCGGTCTTCTCGTCGACACCGCGGGTCAGCCGGTACGTCAGCCGGGTCGCGACGAAGGCCGCGAGCCCCGCGACGACGGGCGCCGCCACGGCCGGGATCACGATCTTCGTGACGATCGTGCCGCCGTTGACGCTGGAGAAGCCCGCCGACATCACGGCGGCCCCGATGAGGCCTCCGAAGAGGGCGTGCGAGGAACTGGAGGGCAGGCCGAGCAGCCAGGTGACGAGGTTCCACAGGATGGCGCCGACGAGCGCCGCGAAGATCACTTCCGTCCTGAGCCCGGATTCGTCGACGATTCCCCCCGAGATCGTCTTGGCGACCTCCACCGAGAGGAAAGCACCCACGAGGTTGAGCGCCGCGGACATCGCCACGGCTGTCTTGGGCTTGAGGGCGCCGGTGGAGATGGTGGTGGCCATCGCGTTGGCGGTGTCGTGGAAACCGTTCGTGAAGTCGAACACGAGAGCGGTGACGATCACGATCCCGAGGAGAAGCGTGATGTGTTCCATTTACCCAGGCTTCTGTTGGACGTCAATGTCACGCCGAACGTAAGCACTCCGAGTGAACGGAAGATGAACTGGGGCGGGCGCTGTGGTGACCCGAACCGGAGCGAGCCGGCCCGAGTGCCCCGCGCGGGGCGCGCACGGGGCCGGGCGGCACGCCGCGGCGGGTTCCGCTTGTGCCCGGTTTCCGCGGGCGGCGGCGCCCCGCGCCCCGTGCGCCGCCGCCCCGTCCCCGTGTCGCGCCGCCCCTGCCGGCGCCCGCCCGCGCCCCGCCCGTGACAGCCGCCTCAGCCGTCCGTGAAGCGCTCCAGATCCCCGGCCGACCCGTTGAACACGTTCTGGTCACCGGGCAGCGGCCCCTTCACCGCGTACTGCCACACCGTCCAGTACGTCCATCCCGCGGGCAGTTCACCCGGGCTGTCCGCCCAGTTCGCGAGCCACAGCGGGTGCGTGTCGGCGAAGGCCGTGCTGCGCCCGGTGCACGTGTTCCACCAGTGCGCGGTCGTGTAGATCATCGGCCGGCGCCCGGTCAGCCGCAGCGTCTCGTCGCTGAAGTCGCTGATCCAGTCGCGCATCTTCCCCTTGCTGAGCCCGTAGCACTTGTGCTGGGCGTTGTACGGGTTCGTCTCCAGGTCGAGCGCGGGCGGCAGCGTCCGCCCGTCGGGCCGCCAGTCGCCCCCGTTGCGCACGAAGAAGGCGGCCTGCTCGGTGCCCGAGGAGCGGTCGGGCAGTGCGAAGTGGTAGGCGCCGCGCAGCAGCCCCGCCTTCGCGGCCCCTTCGTACTGCTGCGAGAAGTGGGGACTGCGGTACGTCGTCGACTCGGTCGCCTTCACGTACGTGAACCGCGCGCCCCTGTCGCGCGCCTGGGCGAAGTCCACCGTCTCCTGGTGCGCGGAGACATCGTGCCCCCGCGGCCCCCCGGGCCCGGCGGGGAAGGCCGGGGTCGCGGACAGCGCCAGGGCGGCGAGTGCCACCGGGCCGAGCAGGAAGGAACGGGTGCGGCGAAGACGGCTCATGAGGCCCCCGACGGGAAGAGGACGGACGGAAATCCCGCCGAGCGTAACGGCCTATACATATGTAAAGCGGGAAATAAGTCTGCGATTCGCCGCGCTCATCCGTCCGCGCCCCCACCGGAGCGCCTGCGAGGATGCGGGCATGACACCGACCCCGGGACCCGGCACCCGCGCCGCGTGGACGGAACTGCTCGCCACGGCGCGCCGCAGCGTCGCCGACGGACTCGTCACCGGCACCTCGGGCAATGTCTCGGTACGGGTCGACGACCCGGCGCTCGGCACCCTGATCCTCGTGACGCCGACGGGCGTCCCCTACGGGGACCTCGGCGCGGACGACCTCGTGGCCGTCGATCCTTCGGGCCGGCAGGTCCTCGGCACCCTGCGCCCGACGAGCGAACTCCCGCTCCACCTGGCCGTCCACCGGGACCGCCCGGAGGCGCGGGCCGTGGTCCACACGCACGCGGTGCACGCGACGGCGGCCTCGCTCCTGGTCGACGAGATCCCGCCGGTCCACTACGTCTCCGCCCTCTTCGGCGGCCCGGTCCGCGTCGCCCCGTACGCCCTCTACGGCACCGAGGCCCTGGCCGAGGCGGTCCGCGCCGCCCTGGCCGACCGCACCGCCTGCCTCCTCGCCCACCACGGCACCCTGGCCCTCGCCCCCGATCTCCCCACGGCCTACGACCGCACCGCCCAGCTCGAATGGCTCTGCCACGTCTGGCTCACGGCCGCCGCCCTCCCGGCCCGCGCGCCCCGCGTCCTCTCTCCGGAGCAACTGGCCGAGGCCGCCCGCAAACTGAGCGGCTACGGCCAGCCGCGGGACTGACGCCTGCGCGCGCCCGGCCGACGCGGCCCCGGCTCCGGGCGTCCGGGCCCCGTTCCCCTTCTCTCCGGCGCTTGAGGAGCGGGCCCGGGGCGGAGCCCCGCGGCCTCCCCCGGTCCGGCCCTGGCGCGGTCGCCGCTGCGCCGCACGGGCGCACTGCCGGGCCGGGGCGGGAGGAGCGGCCGAGAAGGGGAAGACGCCTGGAAGGCGCTCCACATCCCGCAGGTGCCCGGAGAGGAATCGTCCCGTGCCGAAACCGAGCCGTACCGCCCTGCCCCGCATCCCCGCCCCGCACCACCTCGGCCGTCGTCTCGGCCGCCGCCTCCCCGCCCGCTTCCGCGTGCTCCTCGTCGCCCGTCGCCTCCCCGTCGTCGGCCCGGCCCTCACCGCCCGCCGCCTGCTGCGGCTCGCCCGTCTGGCGCGCCGCCACCGCCAGGGCCGCCGCCGCCCCGCCAAGGGCTGGCACCGTCCGGAGGTTCCGCGCCGCCCCGATGCCCCGCCCCGCCCCGATGCCCCGCAGCGCCCGGCGGGGACGCCCGTCGCGCGCGGCCCCCTGCCTCCCCCGGCCCCGTCCCCGGGCCTCGCTCCCGCACCGTCCTCACCCCCGCGCGGCCGTCCGGTGGCCGGGGCACGGGGGCGGGCGGAGACTGACGGGGTGCGCACCGTGAAGACAACCGCCCAAGCGACCGCGGCGGCGCTGACCGCCCTCCTCGGCGCCGGAGCCGCCGCCATCGCCGCCGGGCGCCTCGCGGGCGAGGCGGGACTGCGGCCCCGCCCGGGCCGCCCCCTCCCCACCGAGCCGAAACTCACCGTGCACACGGCGACCGCCGACCGCATCACGCTGACCCGCGCCCTCGCCTCGCTCCGCCCCGGCGTCTACGGCCTGGCGAGCGAGGACGGCAGGCACGCGGCCGTGGGGCGGGTGCTCGACGCGGAGGCGCACCGCGCGGACACGGTGGTACGCGAACTCCTGGGCGGGGCGGACGAGTTCAAACCCGGGACGCAGGCGCAGCTCACCCCGCAGGTGTACACGGGCACTCCGCGCACGGCACGGGGACTCGACTACGAGGACGTGGAGATCACGGGCCTGCCGGGCGCGCTGCCCGCGTGGTTCGTCCCGGCGGCGCGCGCGACATGGGTGATCGCCGCGCACGGACTCGGCACGACACGGGAACACGCCCTCGTGCTCATGGACTTCCTGCACCGGCAGCAGTTCCCCGTGCTCGCCCTGTCCTACCGGGGCGACCCGGGCGCCCCTGCGGCCGAGGGCGCGCTCTCGCGCTTCGGCGCGGACGAGTGGCAGGACCTCGAAGCGGCGGTGCGGTGGGCGGTGGGGCACGGGGCCCGGCGGCTCGTCCTGCTCGGCTGGTCCACCGGGGCGTCGATGGCGTTGCGCGTCGCCGCGCGCTCGGAGCACCGCGACCGCATCGCCGGTCTGGTCCTCGACTCGCCGGTCCTGAGCTGGCAGTACGCGCTCGAAGGGCTCGCCAGGGCCCGCCGCGCCCCCGGCTTCGTGCTGCCGCTCGCGGTACGGGCGGCGGAGGGGCGCGCGGGGCTGCCGAAGGAGCGGGTCGACAGGGCGGCCGACCCGCACGCCCTGCGCGTCCCGGTCTTCCTCGCCCAGAGCGAGGACGACGCCCTCGCCCCCGCCCCTCTGGCCCGCGCCTTCGCCCGCTCGCGCCCCGACCTGGTCGTCACCCACACGGTGGACAAGGCCCAGCACAGCGCCGTCTGGAACCGCGATCCGGTCTCCTACGAGGAAGCCCTCCGCCGCTTCCTGACCCCTTTGATGTAGCCCCCGCTGCCACCGCGCCCGGCCTGCCGCCTCCCCGGCGGGGGCGGCGCGGCGGCCCCGCCCCAGTGCCCGGCCCGCCCTCTCCGGCGTCCGGGGAACGGAGCCCGGGGCGGAGCCCCGAGTCCGCGCACGGCACGGGCCCTCACCGACAGGGCCCGAAGGCCCCTTTCGTACCGGTCTCGCGCATTCCGTTTGGGCTTTCGGGCCGTCAACGGGGACACTGCCTTGCGTGACGTCCCGTATCCCGCGCGACTCCAGGCTCCGACTCGTCGGCCGCGCCCCGCTCGCGGCTCCCATCCGTACGGTCGCGGAAGGGCGGCCACGCCGTCCCGCTCCCCGCCCGCCGGAGGGCACCCCGCCACCCGCCGAACTGGCTCGCGCGGCCCGCGCCGTCCTCGCGGGCGCCGCCGCGCTCGCCCGCTGGAGCGCCGAAGCCCTCCGCCCCGCCGCCACCGGCCCCCTGCGCACCGCGCCCGCGGCCCCCCGCGGCCACGAGGCCACGCTCAGCCCCGCCCAGACCGGCGAGGCCGCGGCGGCGCTCGGGCTGCGCCCCGCCGAGGTGCGCGCCCACTGGGACGCCGCCCGGCTCGCCGGTCTCGTCGAGACCCACGGCGGCCACGCCCGCCCCGGCTGGCGGTTGCGCGCCTGGGACCGCGACGACATGGCGGTCCTGCGCGGCTGGGTCGCGCTCTTCGACGCCTGGTCGCTCTTCCACCCCGCGCACGCCGAGTCCGCCACCCCCATCGACCCCACCGCCGTCGCCGAGGTCGTCGAGGCGATGCCGCAACTCCTCTCGGTGCTCCAGCTCTCGGCCGGTACGGCATCCCGCGAAGAGCTGCTCGACCTCCTCGAACAGCGGATCACCGAGCTGCGTGACGCGCGTTGCGAACTGCCCGCGCCCGGCCTCACGACGCCCTCACCGGCCCCGCTGCCCGAGTTGTTCGACTGGGCGCTCGACCGGCTCGCCGGCGTCGGCGCCCTCACGCTGCCCGAGGGGGACAGCGGGGAGATCGCGCTCACCCCGCTCGGCAGCTGGGCGGTGTGGGTCAAGCTCGAACAGATCTGCGTCGCCGCGCAGTCCCCGGCCGGGAACATCGAGCAGTCCGCCGAGGACATGCTGCGCGGCTGCGTCCGGCTGCGCCCCGGCGAGGCCCGCGCCGAGTACCGCGCCTGGATCGCGGCCCGCACCGTGGGCACCGCCGTGCAGGAACTCCTCGACGCCGCGCGCGGCGACGACGCGCTGCTGCGCCAGCTCGCTTTCGAAGCCCTGCGCGCGGTCGGCGCCCCCGCCGAGCCGGGCGTGCGCGAGGTCAGCGACGAGCTGCCGCTGCGCCCCTACGCGCTGCTCTGGCTCGCCGAGCAGGAGGGCGGCGACGCCGAGGACGCGCACGCGCTCCTCACCCGCGAGGAGTCGACCTGGCTGTGGATCGACACGGCGGCGGCCCTCAACGACCACGGCGACACCGAACTCCTCGTGCGGCACATCGAGGCCGCGCACCAGCCCACGATCCCGGCCCTGCTCGACGAGGTGCGCGCGGCGGGCCACCCGCTCACCGTCCAGGTCCTCCTGGCCCTGGCGGCGGCCCACCCCGATCCGGCGCTCGCCAAAGCGGTCCGCAGAGCGGCTTTCCAGGTCCACACAGGAGGCTGAGCGACGCGCGGTCGCCGTCCCGGAAGGCCGGTTCCCGGCCCCTCCGGCGGCCGGTGAGCGGGGCCCGGGGCGGGGCCCCGCGCGGTCGGCCGCGGCAAGGGCATGCTTCGGGCCCCGGTTAGACTGGAGGGCATGGCCCTCCTCCTTGCGCATTAGCGCGGCGGCGTTCCGCCTCACCTCGCCCGACCGCCGTCCCACACGCCCAGGAGTACGTCCATGATCACCGCCACCGGCATCGAGCTGCGCGCCGGCGCCCGCATCCTCATCGAGAACGCCAGCTTCCGCGTCGCCAAGGGCGACCGCATCGGCCTCGTCGGCCGCAACGGAGCGGGCAAGACCACGCTCACCAAGTGCCTCGCGGGCGAGGGCCAGCCCGCCGGGGGCACCATCACGAGCTCGGGCGAGGTCGGCTACCTCCCGCAGGACCCCCGCACCGGCGACCTCGACGTCCTCGCCCGCGACCGCATCCTCTCCGCGCGCGGCCTCGACGTGACGCTGCGCAAGATGCGCGAGAACGAGGAACGCATGGCGAACGGGCAGGGCGCCACGCGCGAGAAGGCGATGAAGCGGTACGAGCGCCTGGAGACCGAGTTCCTCACCAAGGGCGGGTACGCGGCCGAGGCCGAGGCCGCCACGATCGCCGCCGCGCTGAGCCTGCCCGACCGTGTGCTCGGGCAGCCGCTGCACACTCTCTCCGGTGGTCAGCGCCGCCGCATCGAACTCGCCCGCATCCTCTTCTCCGACGCGGACGTCCTCCTCCTCGACGAGCCGACCAACCACCTCGACGCCGACTCGATCGTGTGGCTCCGCGACTACCTGCGGACCTACCGCGGCGGCTTCATCGTGATCTCCCACGACGTCGAACTGGTCGAGACGGTCGTCAACAAGGTCTTCTACCTCGACGCGAACCGCTCCCAGATCGACATCTACAACATGGGCTGGAGGCTCTACCAGCAGCAGCGCGAGGCCGACGAGAAGCGCCGCAAGCGCGAGCGGCAGAACGCCGAGAAGAAGGCGTCGGCGCTCAACGCGCAGGCCGACAAGATGCGCGCCAAGGCGACCAAGACCGTCGCCGCGCAGAACATGGCCCGCCGCGCCGAACGCCTGCTCGCCGGGCTGGAGGACGTGCGCCAGTCCGACAAGGTCGCCAAGCTCCGCTTCCCCGACCCCGCGCCCTGCGGCAAGACCCCGCTCACCGCCGAGGGCCTGTCGAAGTCGTACGGGTCCCTGGAGATCTTCACGGACGTGGACCTCGCGATCGACAAGGGCTCCCGCGTCGTCATCCTCGGTCTCAACGGCGCCGGGAAGACGACGCTCCTGCGCCTCCTCGCGGGCGTCGAGAAGCCCGACACCGGCCAGGTCGTCGAGGGCCACGGCCTCAAGCTCGGCTACTACGCGCAGGAGCACGAGACGCTCGACCCCGAGCGCACGGTCCTGGAGAACATGCGCTCCTCGGCGCCCGACCTCGACCTCGTCGAGGTGCGCAAGGTGCTCGGCTCCTTCCTCTTCTCGGGCGACGACGTCGACAAGCCCGCCGCGGTCCTCTCCGGAGGCGAGAAGACCCGTCTCGCGCTCGCGACGCTCGTCGTCTCGGCCGCCAACGTCCTCCTCCTCGACGAGCCGACGAACAACCTCGACCCGGCCAGCCGCGAGGAGATCCTCGGCGCCCTGCGCACGTACAAGGGCGCCGTCGTCCTCGTGACCCACGACGAGGGCGCCGTCGAGGCGCTCTCGCCCGAGCGGATCATCATGCTCCCCGACGGCATCGAGGACCTGTGGGGCGCGGACTACCGCGACCTCGTCGCCCTCGCCTGAGCCGCCCCGCCCCGCTCCCGCCCGTCCCACCCGCGCGATTCCGTCCCCTGGGGCGCACGGGATCACTCCCGGCACGGCCGCATGATCGATAAGTGCTCGATCATTCGGCCGTGCCGGAACTCCATCATCTGGGTGAGAACACCTCGTATCGGGGAGTGTCGGCGCGTGATGCCCCCGTTCCCCCGACGCACTGCGGCCTTCTCCGCCCGCACCGCTCCCACCAGCGGTTTCCCTGGTCGGCGCGGTGCGGGTACGCGATGGCGCCCGGGCGGAACCACGCCTTCCGCCCCTGCGGAGCGCAGTGCTTTGCCCAGAGCTGCTCCGCTGGACCTTGCCGAATGGGTGGCCAGGATTGCCGACAGGGGTGATCATGAGAGTCCAGAGCGCACTTCCCACGAGGAGGCACGGGTGGCCGAGACTCTGAAGAAGGGCAGCCGGGTGACCGGCGCCGCGCGCGACACGCTCGCGGCAGACCTGAAGAAGAAGTACGACGGCGGAGCGAGTATCCGCGCACTGGCCGAGGAGACGGGCCGGAGCTACGGATTCGTCCACCGCATGCTCAAGGAATCGGGCGTGACGCTGCGCGGACGCGGCGGAGCGACCCGGGGCAAGAAGACGAGCGGCGCGAGCTGAGCAGTCGCCGCACGTCCCGACCCCTCGCGGCACCTCGCGAGGAGCGGGCCCCACGCGGTGGCCACCCGGGTGTCCGGACCCCCGGCCGGGTGGTTACTGTGCAGTCACTTACGACGGCACAGGCACCCGGAGGCCCGCGATGACCACCCCTTCCCAGGACACTGCACGCCCCGCACCCGGCGACACCGTCTTCGAGGAGGACGGCGTACGCCTCGCGGTGCGGGACGACATCGCCGCCGTCACGCTGACCAACCCGGCCAAGCGGAACGCCCAGACCCCCGCGCTGTGGCGGGCGCTCGCGCGGGCCGGACGGGAACTCCCCGGCAGCGTGCGCGTCGTGGTGCTGCGCGGCGAGGGCCAGTCCTTCTCCGCGGGACTCGACCGGCGCGCCTTCACCCCCGAGGGCTTCCCGGGCGACATCTCCTTCTTCACCCTCGCCAAGGCCCCCGAGGCCGTACTCGACGAGACGATCGCCTCCTACCAGGAGGCGTTCACCTGGTGGCGGCGCCCCGACCTCGTCTCGGTCGCCGTCGTCCAGGGCCATGCCATCGGCGCGGGCTTCCAGCTCGCGCTCGCCTGCGACCTGCGCGTCTGCGCCGAGGACGCGCGCTTCGCGATGCGCGAGACCAGCCTCGGCCTCGTCCCCGACCTCACGGGCACGAGCCCCCTCGTCGGCCTCGTCGGCTACGGGCGCGCGCTGGAGATCTGCGCCACGGGACGGTACGTCGAGGCGCCCGAGGCTGCCCGTATCGGCCTCGCCAACCTCGTCGTGCCCGCCGAAGGGCTCGACGCGGCCGTCACCGAGTTCACGGCCGCCCTCCTCGCGGCGCCCCGGAACGCGGTCAACGAGACGAAGGCGCTCCTCCAGGGCGCGGTCCACCGCTCCTTCGACGAGCAGCGTGCCGCGGAGCGCCAGGCCCAGGCCCGCCGCCTGCGCGAGCTGATGGGCGGGGAGTAGCGGCCGGACGGGGAGGAGCCGAGGCCCCTCGGGCCCCCGTGCGGCCCGCGCCCCGTACGGCCTCACCCCGTGGGGCTCCTCACCCCCGCCAGCCCGTGACCAGCACCGCCACCTCCGCGTCCGCGCCGAGCACCCCGGCCACCGCCCCGCGCACCGCGGCGACCGTCGCGGGCAGCGCGTGCGCCCCCGAAGCGGTCAGCTCGATCCGTGCCGCCCGCCTCCCGTCCGCCGCCGTCCCGAGGCGCACGGCGCGCCCGCCGGGGCCGAAGCGCCGCGCGAGCCCCGCGACACCGGGCACGGCGAGCACCGCGCGCCCCACCGCCGCCTCCTCCCCGTCCCCGCCCGGCACCTCGTCCCCGGCGTCCCCGCCGGAGGACTCCTCCTCGCGCGGCGAGGGCTCCGGCGCCTCGTCGAGCAACTCGGCGACCCGCAGGTCCACGGCCACCACATCGAGCCCGAGAACGCCGCGGGCCGCCTCCGCGAGCACCGGGCGCAGTGCCTCCGTCACCTCGCCGATCGACCCCTGGGCGTGCACCCCGCACGTCGCCGTGAGCACCAGCGGCCCCGGAGGGGGAGCGGTCGCGGGGGCGGGGAAACCCGCGCCGAGGGCAGGGCGCCCCCCCTCGGCCGCCGTGAAGGACACCTTCCCGAGCCGGGCCCCCGACACGCCCTCACCCGTCCGGCGCAATGCCGCCGAAGCGGCCGATTCCGTGAGCCAGGCCCCGCCGGCCGCCCCCGCCAGCGGCAACAGCCTGCCCAGCGCCAGCTGATCACGTACTGTCCGGTCCCATCGCCGTTCCGTCATGGGCCCAGGGTGCCGTACGGGGCGCCGCGCCCGGCGCGCGAAGCGGCGTGTGGCCGCTTAATGTGCTCGAAGGAGTGCCCCTTTCGAGGAAGGCAGGAGCCCCATGAGCGAGAACACGCAGAGCCAGAGCGGTGGCGAGGCCGCGGTGCGCGGCAAGACCACCATCGACGACGGCGTCGTCGAGAAGATCGCCGGGCTCGCGGCCCGCGACGTCTACGGTGTGCACGCGATGGGCAGCGGCGCGGCCCGCACCTTCGGCGCGATGCGCGACCGTGTCCCCGGCGCGAGCAACACGAAGTCCGTGACGCGCGGCGTCAAGGCCGAGGTCGGCGAGAAGCAGGCCGCGATCGATCTGGAGATCGTCGTCGAGTACGGCGAGCGGATCGCCGAGGTGGCGCGCAACGTCCGCGAGAACGTCGTCACGGCGGTCGAGCGGATGACGGGCCTGGAGGTCGTCGAGGTCAACATCCTCGTCAGCGACGTCAAGCTGCCCGACGAGAGCGACGACGAGGACGACAACTCCGGCTCGCGCGTCCAGTGACGCGGGGCCGGGTCGAACGGGAGAGGACACCATGAACTGGGCCGCGCTCGGACTGATCGTCGGCATGGCGCTGGGCTTCGCCGGGTATTTCGGCGGCTTCGGCGCGTTCGTGCTGGTCGCGGCGCTGGGCGCCGTCGGCTACGTCGTGGGCCGGTTCCTGGAAGGGGACCTGGAGCCCGGGGAGTTCTTCCGGCCGCGCGATCGCGGCGACCGGCGGTGAGGGGGAGTGCAGGGTCAGGACGCCGTCGAGCCCGCTGAGCGCGGCTCGACCCGTATCGCCGACCGCGTCGTCGCCAAGATCGCCGCACAGGCGGCCCGCGAGGCGATCGCTCCCCCGCCACGGGGAGCCCGTGCCCCGCGCACGGCCGTCTCCGTGAACGGCGACAGGGCCCGCGTGCGGGTCAGCGTCGAACTCGCCTACCCGGGCCACCTCGGCGCCCAGTGCGGCGCGGTCCGGCACCGCGTCGCCGCACGGGTCGGCGACCTCGCGGGGATGCGGGTCCCCGAGGTCGCCGTGCAGGTCGAACGGCTGCACCTCACCCCGCGGCCGTTCCCCGCATCCGTACCACCGGCCGGGCCCCCGCCGGAGGTTGAGACACCGTCCCCGGAGGCAGCCCCGTGAGCACCGCGGACAGCCCGCGCCCGCCGGTCCTGGAGAAGACGGGCTCCCACGCGGCGCCCCGGCCCCTGCCCGACCCGGACGCACCCCCCGTGACGCGGGCCGGGCGCTTCTGGTCGGCACGCCGCGTCCCCGCCGTACTCCTCGCCCTCGTCCTCACCGGCGCCTCGGGTCTCTTCCTCTACGACGTCGTGGCCGTGCGCGCCGGGCACTCGGCGATGAGCTGGCGCAAGGACCTCGCCCAGGGGCTCGCGGAGCACCGCCTGGACAACACCTGGGTCCTCGTCGGCGCGGGCATCGCCGCCGCGCTCGGCCTGTGGCTCCTGTTCCTCGCCCTCACCCCCGGGCGCCGCCGGCTCCTGCCGATGCGCAGGCCCTACGAAGGGGTGCGCGGCGGACTCGACCGGGAGGCCGCCGCGATGGTCGTACGGGACCGGGCCACGCAGGTCTCCGGGGTCCGCTCGGCCCATGTCAGCGTGCGCCGCCGCAAGGTCAAGGTGCGCGCGCTCGCGCACTTCCGCGATCTCGACCAGGTACGGGCCGAACTCTCCCAGGCCCTCGGCTCCACCCTCACGGAACTCGGCCTCGCCCGCACCCCGCGCCTCGTCGTGCGGGTGCGGCGCCCGGGGAAGGACTGAGCGGCATGTTGCGCACCCTCAACCGCGTTCTGCTCGCCCTCGCGGGCCTGGTCCTCATCGCGCTGGGCGGCTCCGTCCTCGCCGTGGGCTACGGCGTGCGCCCGCCGCACTGGTGGGTGCACCAGGGCGCGCACGACGTCCTGTTCACGGCGGGGGAGCGGACCCGCTGGCGCCAGGAGGGCTGGTGGTGGCCCGTCGTCATCGCCGCGCTCGCCGTGCTCCTGCTGCTCTCCCTGTGGTGGCTCGCGGCCGGGCTGCGCCGCAGGCACCTGTCCGTGCTCCCGCTCGACACCGGCGACGACGAGGACAGCGCGCAGCTGCGCGGCTCGGCACTCGAACAGGCCCTCGGCGCCCACACCGAGCGCCTCGACGGCGTCGAACGCGCCCGTGTCCGCCTCCGCGGCCGTCCGGGCTCCCCGGTCGCCCACCTCCACCTGACGCTCGCCCCCGACGCGGCCCCGCTGCTCGTCCAGCACCACGCCGTGACGGAGACGCTGAAGGCGGCGAAGGAGGCGACGGGCCAGGAGAACATGCGGGCGGAGGTCCGGATGAAAGGCGTCCCGCACGGGGCGGAACGGGTGCGGTAGCGGGCGGTGCCCTCCTCGCCCCGCGCAGTGCTCGCGGACACCGGCCGTCGTGGACCACGGTCCTCGTGGACCACGGCCCTCGCGGTCGCCGGGCCGTCAGAAGCCGTGCCGCGCCCCGCCGTCGACGGGCAGCATCACCCCGGTCACGTAGGACGCGGCCGGAGAGAGCAGGAACGCCGTCGTGCGCCCGAACTCCTCGGGTGTCCCCAGCCGCCCCAGCGGAATCCCCGACGGATCGGCGGGCCCTCCGTGCAGCTCACGGATACGAGCGGTGTCGATCTTGCCCGGCAGGACGCCGAAGACGCGGATGCCCCGGGGGCCGAGTTCGCTCGCGAGGGACTTCGCGACACCCGCGAGGGCGGGGCGCAGGCCGTTGGAGAGGGTGAGCCCGGGAATCGGCTCGTGCACCGAGGACGAGAGCACGAAGCCGATCGCGCCGCCCTCGCCCAGCTCGGCCGCCGCCGTGCGCGCGAGCCGCACCGCGCCGAGGAACACGGACTCGAAGGAGGCGCGCCACCCCTCGTCGTCCAGGTCGCCGAAGAAGCCGGGCGGCGGGCCGCCCACGCTCACGAGGACTCCGTCGAAGCGCCCGAACCGCTCCCGCGCGGTCGCGACGAGCCGGCCGGGCAGCACGGGGTCCGCGTTGTCCCCGCCGACCCCGACCGCACCGGCCCCCAGCCGCGCCGCAGCGGCGTCCGCGCTCTCCTGCTTCCTGCCCGTCACGACGACCTTCGCGCCCTCGGCGACGAGCGCCTCGGCGGTCGCGTACCCGAGACCCCGCGTCGCACCGGTGACCGCGAACACGCGGTCCTTCAGTCCAAGATCCATGGGGCCATTCTTCACCGGCCCCGCCCCCGGACCGCCCCGGGGTCAGCCCGCGGCGAGGGGGCCCGCGCTCCCGCCGTGCCCCGAGAGCCCGAGCGCCGTGCCGACGAGACCGATGTGGCTGAACGCCTGCGGGAAGTTGCCGAGCTGCCGGCCCGTGCGCACGTCGTACTCCTCCGCGAGCAGTCCCACGTCGTTCGTGTACGAGAGCAGTTGCTCGAAGAGCGCCTTCGCCTCCTCGGTGCGTCCCGCGAGATGCAGGGCGTCGGCGAGCCAGAAAGAGCACACGAGGAAGGCGCCCTCCTCGCCCGGCAGCCCGTCCACCTCGCCCTGGCCCGGGCTGTACCGCAGCAACAGGCCGCCCTCCGCGCCGAGTTCGTTCCGCACCGCCTCGATCGTGCCGAGCACGCGGGGGTCGTCGGGCGGCAGGAACCCGGCGCGCGGGATGAGGAGGAGGGCCGCGTCGAGCCCCTGCGAGCCGTACGACTGCGTGAAGGTGTTCCGCACCGGGTCGTAGCCCTTCTCGCACACCTCCGCGTGGATCGCGTCCCGCATCCGCCGCCAGCGTGCGACGTCCCCGCCGAGCTTCGGTTCGGCCTCCAACGCCCGTACGGTGCGGTCGGCGGCGACCCAGGCCATGACCTTGGAGTGCACGAACTGACGGCGCGGACCCCGTACCTCCCACAGGCCCTCGTCCGGTTCCCGCCACGCCTTCTCCAGGTACTCCATGAGTTTGAGCTGGAGCTGCCAGGCGTGGTGCTTGGCGGGCAGGCCCGCGCGATCGGCGAGGTAGAGCGAGTCGATGACCTCGCCGTAGACGTCGAGCTGGAGCTGGTGGGCGGCGTCGTTGCCGACACGCACGGGCGCGGCGCCCTGGTAGCCGCTGAGCCAGGGCACCTCGAACTCGGGGATGCGCCGCTCGCCCCCGAGCCCGTACATGATCTGCAGCGTCGAGGGATCGCCCGCGACGGCGCGCAGCAGCCAGTCGCGCCAGGCGCGCGCCTCGTCGAGGTACCCGGCGGCGATCATCGCGCCGAGCGTGAGCGTCGAGTCGCGCAGCCAGCAGTAGCGGTAGTCCCAGTTGCGCACGCCGCCCGGCGTCTCGGGCAGCGAGGTCGTGGGCGCGGCGACGATCCCGCCGGTGGGCGCGTAGATGAGGGCCTTGAGGGTGATGAGGGACCGGACCACGACCTCGCGGTAGGGGCCCTCGTAGGCGCACTGCCCGACCCACGCGCGCCAGTCGGCGAGGCTCTCCTCCAGCGCCTTGTACGGGTCGATGAGACGCGGGTGCTTCTTGTGCGAGGGGTACCAGGTGAGGACGAAGGCGACCTTCTCGCCCGCCGTGAGCGAGAACTCCGCGTGGGTGCTGAACTTCTCACCCCAGCTCGGCACTTCGGGCTCGCTGCGCAGCCACACCGCGTCGGGACCGGCGACGGCGACCCGGTGCCCGTCCACCTTGCGCATCCACGGCACGATCGAGCCGTAGTCGAAGCGCAGCCGCAGCGTCGAGTGCATCGTCACCTCGCCGTCCAGGCATTCCACGATCCGTACGACGTCGGGTGCCTTGTCGCGCTGCGGCATGAAGTCGGTGACGCGGACCGTGCCGCCGGGCGTCTCCCACACGGAGTCGAGGACGAGCGAGTCGGTCCGGTAGGAGCGGCGGGTGCAGTCGCCCTCGCCCTTCGGGGCGAGGAGCCAGTGCCCGTTCTCGTGCGAGCCGACGAGCGCGGCGAAGCAGGCCGCCGAGTCGAAGCGGGGCAGGCACAGCCAGTCCATCGAGCCGTCGCGCCCGACGAGGGCGGCGGTCTGGTGGTCGCCGATCAGGGCGTAGTTCTCGATGGGCTGGGTGCTCTCGGTACGTGTGGCCACGGGAAGCGGCTTCCCCGCCGCCCACGCGCCCAACCGAACGCACGCCCAAAAGGCCGCACCTCGCGCCGGACGTCGCGGCACGCGCCCCGGCGGGCGGGGTCCTGGGGGGCGGACCCTGGCGTGCGCGGGCCTCGGAGGTGGCGCGTCCCGGTGGGGGTGGGCCCTCGGCGGGCCGGGATCTTAGCGGCCCGGGCTCTTAGCGGGCCCGGACGCGTGGGCCGGGCTCAGACCCCGGCGGGCTCCGGCTCCGCCGCGTCCGCGTCGGCCGCCTCGCGCGCCGCCGCCTCGCGGTCGCGCCGCTCGCGCCGCACGAGGATCCACCAGCCGACGGGAACGGCCGCCGCGAACATCCACCACTGCACCGCGTACGCCATGTGCGGGCCGATACCGCTGTGGTCGGGCTCGGCGAGGAGCTGCGGCGTGTGGCCCGAGGGCTTCGGGTCGATCTGCTCGATGTAACCGCCGAGGACCTGCCGGTGCAGGCGCGCGCTCTCCTCGGCGCTGTCGATCAGCATGATCTGGCGCGGGGGCAGGTCCTTGAGGTTCTTGATCCCGCTCGCCGCGCTCGTCTCGTCCGCCTTGAGCCGCCCGGTGACGGTGACCTCCCCGGCGGGCGGCGCGGGGATCTTCGGGAACTCGGTCTGCGCGCCGTCCGCCGGGATCCAGCCCCGGTTGACGAGCAGCACCTTCCCGTCGCGGAGCTCGAGCGGGGTGAGGACGTGGAAGCCGATCGAGCCGTCGTTGTTGGTACGGCGGCGGACGACGACCTCGTGCGCGGTGTCGAAGCGGCCCGTCCCCGTGACGCGACGCCACACCTCGGGCGTCGGCACCGCGTGCCCGGGGGAGGTCAGCTCCTCGACGGGCACCGGCGGGGCCTCGACCGCCGCCGTGATCCGTTCGTTCTGCGCGACCTTGTGCTCGTGACGGTGGAGCTGCCAGAAGCCCAGCTCGATCATCACGGGGATCAGGACGAGACCGACCAGGGTGATGATCAGCCACTGCCACGACAACAGGAAGCGGTACACCCCATGACGGTACAACTCGCCCGTCCCGTCCCCGGCGGGAGGGGGTGGGTCCTGCTCCGCGCGCTCAGCCCTCCACACGCTCCGCCGGTGCCACGTCCCGCAGGAGCTGCCCGAAGGCGGCCTCGTCGATCACGGGGGTGCCGTACTGCCGGGCGCGGACCGTCTTCGACGTGCCCGAGTCGGGGTCGTTGGTGACGAGCAGGCTCGTGAGCCGCGAGATGCTGCCCGCGACGTGCAGCCCCGCCTCCGTCGCCCGGTCCTCCAGGAGCTCGCGCTCCGTCGACGTGTCGCCCGAGAAGGCGACCCGCATCCCCTGCACGAGCGGCTTCCCGTCCTGCCAGCGGCCCGGATTCGGGTACGGGCACGCGGGGCGCTTGCGCGAGGGCCGCCAGTTCCCCGCCGCCGGGCGGGACCCGTACGGGCTCCCGTACTGGCGGCCGATGACCGGCCGGGCCGGGCTGTCGGACCACTCGGTGAGCGGCCGGCACTCCAGGAGCGGCAGCCGTACGCCCCCCAGCGCGGCGGCCCGCAGGCTCGGCCGGAACGCCTCGGCGAGGACCCGCGCGTCGTCGAGCGCGTGGTGCGCGCGGCGCTGCTCCACACCGAAGTGCGCGGCGAGCGTCTCCAGCTTGTGGTTCGGCAGCGGGAGCGCCAGCTCCTTGGCGAGCGCGATCGTGCACAGCCTGCGCCGCACCGGGGCCGTGATCCCCGCCCGCGCGTACTCGCGCGCGAGCATCGACCAGTCGAAGACCGCGTTGTGCGCGACGAGGACCCTGCCGTCGAGCCGCCGGGACAGCTCCTCGGCGACCTCGGGGAAGAGCGGCGCGCCCTCCAGGACCTCGCTCGTCAGACCGTGTATCCACACCGGGCCCGGATCGCGCTCGGGATTGACCAGCGTGTACCAGTGGTCCTCGACCTCGCCGCGCGCGTCCACGCGGTACACGGCGGCGGAGACGATCCGGTCGTCGCGGGCCAGACCGGTCGTCTCCACGTCGACCACCGCGTATCCCTCGGGATAGGCGGACGGCCAGGAGGTGTCGGTCGTACGGTCTTCGAGCATGGTCACTGAGGATACGGGGCCGGTCCGACACCGCCCGCGACCGCGCCCCGGACCCGTACCGAATCAGGCGTGATGTCCTGATTGCGCGCCGCACCGCGCTGGACGCCCGTTCGCCGCGCGGTCGTAGGGGAACTGGCGTGCGGTCAGCGGGGGCGCATGCAACCGCCCCTGGGTGTGTGCGGTCGGGCGACCGCCGTCGGGGCGCGGCCGGACGGGGTCGCGCCACCGGGACACGGGGCCCCGCCGAAAAGCCCGCTGCGCGCCCCGTGGGATGTGAAGATCGCGCAATGACTGACGGAGAGCGGGAAGGGCGCCACGAGGAGAGCCACGGCGGGGCGCTCGGCACCAGGCTCAACTGGCTGCGTGCCGCCGTGCTCGGCGCCAACGACGGCGTCGTCTCCACCGCCGGGCTCGTCGTCGGCGTCGCGGGCGCCAGCGCGGGCCGGGGCACGCTCCTGACGGCGGGCCTCGCGGGGCTCCTCGCTGGGTCCATGTCGATGGCGGCGGGCGAGTACGTCTCGGTGAACACCCAGCGCGACGCCGAGAAGGCGGCACTCGCCGTCGAACGGCGCGAACTGCGCGAGGACCCGGAGGCCGAACTCGACGAACTCACCCGCCTCCTCGCCGAGCGCGGCCTGAGCCACGACGTCGCGCGCGAGGCCGCCGAACAGCTCACCGCGCGCGACGCGCTGCGCGCCCACGCCGACGTCGAACTCGGCATCGACCCGGACGCGCTCACCAACCCCTGGCACGCCGCCTGGGCCAGCTTCCTCGCCTTCACCGCCGGCGCCCTGCTCCCGCTCCTCGCCATCGTGCTGCCCCCCGCGAGCGCCCGCCTCCCCGTCACCGTCTGCTCCGTCCTCGCGGCCCTCGTCCTCACCGGCTGGGCCAGCGCCCGCCTCGGCGGCGCCCCGCCCGGCCGCGCGGTCGTGCGCAACGTGGCGGGCGGCGCGGCGGCGATGGCGATCACGTACGCGGTGGGGGTGCTGCTGGGGGCGACGGGGGCGTGAGCGGGGCAGAGCGTACGGGCGCGGAGGGCCGAGAGCGCGCGGGGTCGGGGGAGTGGATCCCCGCCTCCCTCGACTCCCCTGCGACCACGGCGACTTACCGCAAGTAATACTCGTCGGTAACGACCCCTGTCCAAGCACCGCGCGGCGGCCTTACCTTGCCCGTATGCCGAACCTGCCCGATGTCGTGCTGTGGTCCGTCCCGGCGTTCGTCCTGCTCACCGTCGTCGAGATCGTCACCGTGCGCCTCCACCCCGACGAGGACGACGCCGGGTACGAGGCGAAGGACGCGGCGACGAGCGTCACGATGGGGCTCGGGAGCCTCGTCACCGACTTCGTCTGGAAGATCCCGATCGTCGCCGTCTACTCCGCGCTCTACGCGCTGACCCCGCTGCGGATACCGGTGCTGTGGTGGACGGTCCTCCTCATGCTCCTCGCACAGGACTTCTTCTACTACTGGTCGCACCGGGGCCACCACGTCATCCGCGTCCTGTGGGCCTGCCACGTCGTGCACCACTCCAGCCGCGCCTTCAACCTCACCACCGCGCTGCGCCAGCCCTGGACGAGCCTCACCTCCTGGCCCTTCTACCTGCCGCTCATCGCGCTCGGCGTGCACCCGGCCACGCTCGCCTTCTGCTCTTCGGCGAACCTCGTCTACCAGTTCTGGATCCACACCGAGCGCGTCCACAAACTGCCCGCGCCGGTCGAGTACGTCTTCAACACGCCCTCGCACCACCGCGTCCACCACGCCTCGCAGGGCAGCTACCTCGACCGCAACTTCGGCGGCATCCTCATCGTCTGGGACCGCCTCTTCGGCTCCTTCACCCCCGAGACGGAACGCCCCGTCTACGGCCTCACGAAGAACATCACGACGTACAACCCGCTGCGCGTCGCGACCCACGAATACGTGGCGCTCGCCCGCGACCTGCGCGCGGCCCGCACATGGCGCGACCGGCTCCGGCACCTGGTGAACGGGCCGGGGTGGCGACCGGGGGAGGCGGCGGCGAACGGTACGCGCGCGGACGCGCTCCCCGCCGCGAGCCCGGCGTCGGCTCCGAGCCCGGCCGCCACCGAAGTCGCCGGGTGACGCGTCCCGCGCCGTCCCCCTCTCGACACGTCCCGCCCCCTGACACGCCGCGCTCGCCCAAGAGGCGGCGCGCGGCGACGGGTCCGAACGCGGGCATGAAGCGGTGTCACCCGGACGTCCGGGCGCCGGATCAGGAGATCTGGAGGACTCGTGGTGCCGGTGAGCGCCCTTCGGCGAGGAGCGCACCCAAGTGTCCGCGACCGCCGCGGCGGCCTGGACAGGCAGCGGCTTCGTCTCCGGTACGGAGGACAGGACCGGACTGACGCAGCTGGGGGCCCGCGCCTACGGCGGCGGTGTGGCGGCCGGGGCCTTCGGCAAGGCAGTCGGGGGCGGCACGTTTCGCGGCGCCCTGAAGGCGAGCCCCGTCACGGTCAGCATCCGATAGACGTTGGGTAACGGAGCCCTGAACTTCGGGATGTCGTGGGCCGGCTGCGGAACGGGTAGCCTCGGGAAGGCCGCATACTGTTGAGCAGGGGAAACGAGAGAAAAGTGAAGCCTCGCGCACTGCGGAGGAAGAGCCTGTGGATCCTCTCGACGCTCGGCTGCTGCGGCCTGCTGGCACTGATCCCGGTCATCTGGGTGGCCGGGGCGGATCAGGGCGACTCCACGGGTGACTCACTCATGGTGTGCTCGGTACTGCTGGGGATCTGCTGGGCCCTGATTCGCATCGGCAGGAGCCGGGTGGAGGTGCGCGAGGGCGGGCTGGTCCTGATCGACTGGTGGCGGCGCGAGTGGGTGCCGTGGGGCGCCTACACGCGGGTCGACATCCGCGAGGGATTCGTCATCGTCAGCCGCGGCGAGCGGGAACACACGCTCGCGGGCCTCGGTTCCTCCCTCGTCGAGGAGTCTTTCGAACGACGCGGCAAGGGCGTCCTCAGCAGGATGAAGCGGGAGATCCGCGAAGCGAGGGCGACGGCGTCCCCTGAAGCCCTGCGAGACCGGGACGTGCTGGTGCGGAGCTGGGAGTGCATCCCCGCCGATCTGCTCCTGGCGCAGGTGCTGGTGTGTCTGGTGCTCACGCAGACCGGCGTCGTCCCCATGTGAGGCGACCGTTCTGTGTGACACCTCAGGCGGTCTGATCCCTCCGAAGGTCCTCTTCCCTGCCCGGCAGGGAAGAGGACCTTCGTGCGCCGGGATTTCGCTCTCGCACCCGCGCGCTGCGTGCCGTCTGGGCACGGTGACCGACGCCAAGGGCTGGTCCGGCTCCTGCCCGGCCGGCAACCTCGAATTCGACGTGAAGGCCAACACCGTCAAGGCGGCCGCGGGCAAGTGGGCCACCATGACCTTGGGCCTGCGGGCGAGCGAGTCGGACACCTACGGCTGGAAGAAGTTCGACGCGAAGACGGCAGTGCTGTCCACGGAGTACAACTCGCCTCCGGCCGTGCCCTCCGGTCTCGACACCGTCCCGAGCACCAAGAACCAGGCGGGTTGCGGAAACACCGCGCCCTATGGGCTGATCGGTGACACCGACATCCAGCTCACCGCGAAGGGCAGCGACCCCGACGGCGGTGCGGTGCAGGTCAAGTTCCATCTCTGGGCCACCGGCCACCACCCCAACGACGACCCGAAGGGCGTGCTGATCGTCAACCAGACGGTGACCGTCACCTCGGGAACGGTCGCCAAGCTGACTGTCGCCAAATCCAGACTGACGCCCTATCTCGCGGTGGCCAAGGGCAACTTCTCCTGGAAGGCCCAGGCGTCCGACGGCTCCCTGACCAGCGATTGGAACCCGACCACGGGCGCCCCCGGCTGCCGTTTCGTCTTCGACCCCGAGCGTCCCAGCACCCCGCCGTCGGTCGTCTCGGCGCAGTTCCCCTCCGGTGACAGCGGCTGGCCGACGCAGACCGGCACCGTCCGCACCAAAGGCGCCTTCGTCGTCGGCCCCGGCGGCGCGGGCGACATCGACTCCTACGAGTACTGGTCCACGGTGGACCCGGCCGTGCGGAAGGCGAGCCCCGCCGCGGTCAACGGTCCGGTGACTGTGGAATTGACGCCCACGAAGGCCGGCCCGCATCACCTTTACGCCCGCAGCCTGGACAAGGCCGGCAACCGCTCCGACACCCGCGCCTACCTGTTCTACGCCAACGGCTCGCAGGTGGACGACAAGGACGGAGATCTCAACGGTGACGGTCACCCCGACCTGTGGGCTGTCGACGGCTCCGGGACGCTGAGGCGCTACTTCGGCGACGGTACCGGCAACGCCATCGGCGCCAGCGCGCCCGCCTCCGCATCCGGCTACCTGACGGACACCCTCGTCACCCGGCGCGGGGACTGGACCGGCGACGGCTACGAGGACCTCATCACCCTCGCGCGCGACCCCGCGACGGGGAGGGACCGGCTGTGGGTACGGCCCAACGACGGAGCGGGCGGGCTCGACATCGGTGACAGCCGTGAGCTGCGCGCCTGGGAGAGCGTCAACGACCACTGGCAGGGCGCGGACCAGATCCTTGCCGTCGGGGACGTCGACGGACCGCTCGACATCGACGGTGACGGCGCCATCGGCCCTGACGACCGGCCGGGTTACCCCGACCTGCTGGTCAAGAAGGGCGACGAGTTGTGGCTCTGCTTCGGCTCTGCCTCCGGCTACCTGGACGAGCACATCGACCAGCCGCCGGTCCTGCTCGGCAGCGGAGGATGGGCAGGACTCGACCTCGCCGCGCCCGGCAAGGTCAGCGAGGGCGCCGGGGGCACCGGAATCGTCGCGAGGGACCGCAGCGGCGGCCAGCTCTACCTGTACGCGCCCACCGGGCCCTCGGGCGAAGGGCTCGGCACGGAGGCCGGCCGCACGCAGATCGGCACGGGCTGGACAGCGACGGCGCGACCGCTGTACACCGTGGTGCCCGACATCCGGGGGGACGAGAAGGCCGGCGGCTGGTCCGTCGCGAGCACCGGAGAGTTGCTGACATACCCCGTCATGAGCGGACCGGGCACGCCCATCGCCACCGGCTTCGGCGCCTTCACGTCCCTGACCTGACCCGGTACCGAGCCGGACCGGTCACCGGCTCGGGCTCTGCTTCACAGGGACCCACCGCGCGAGACGCGCGCGCCTCGCGCGGTGGTGTCCTCGTTCTGGCCGTCGTACTCGTGCCGCGGCCCGGGCTCCCGGCGGCGCACCGTTCACCACCGGATCGGCAGCGGCAGCGCGGTGAGCAGCGCCGACACGAGCACGACGAGGGCGAGGAAGAGCAGCTCGGCGCGCGCGGGTGTCGCCGCGTCCCGGCCCGCGCGCAGGTGCCGCCGCGCCCGCCAGGCGAGCGCGGCGATCCCCGCGACGAGCACGGTCTTCGCGAGGAGGACCCGGCCGTAGCCGGTGCCGGTGAGCTGATCGGCGACCGTGCCGGGCGGCATCCGGCGCAGGGTGCTCGCGACGCCCGTCGCGGTGAGCGCGGCGAGCAGGTACGCGGCCGTCCGCGCGTACCGCCCGAGCAGCCGTGCCCCCTCGGGGGCGGGCAGCCGGGGCACCGTCCGCAGCACGGCGAGCAGCCCGCCCGCCCACAGGGCGGCGCAGCTCAGGTGGACGAAGGTGAGGAGGGAGCCGAGCCACGGCGTGGACGGCTCGGGGTGAGCGCGTACGGCCTCGGCGAGGACGACGAGCGCGAGCGGCACGGCGGCGAGGCGGGGCCGTCGCCCGAGCGCGCAGAGCCAGGCGGCCCCGAAGGCGTTCACTTCGAGCAGCGCGAGCCGCCCGTCCCCGCTCTGCGCGAGCGCCCCCGGATCGACCGCGCCGGGGGAGTGGGGCAGGAGGTTCCCGGCGGCGACGACGACGGCGAGCCCGGCAGCCGCGAGCGTCCCGCACAGGGCGGCGGCGGGAGCGAGGGAGCGGGGAGGAGTGGGCCCGCGCCTCAGCCACACCTCCCCGGCCTGCACGCACAGGGCCGCGAGCATGACCCCGCGCAGCCATCCCACCTCCCGGACAGCGGGCGCGGCGGCCTCCCCGGTTCCGCGCAGGGCGAGGTCCGGCCCGAGCAGGGGCACGAGGAACGCCCCGACGACGAGCAACCCGAGGAACACCCCGGCCCGCCGCACCTCCCGCACCCGCGCCCCGCCGTACGCGGCCCCCGACCCCATGTCCGCTCCCTCAGCCACGGAAAGGATCGTTCCGGGCGAAGGGGGCGCACCGCAAGCGATTCGTCCGAAGTGCGCGATACCGGGGCGGAGGCAGGGGCGGGAGGGGAGAGCGCGGACACGGGACCGAAGAGCGCCGGGCCATACGGGAGTTCAGCGTGTCGGGGGTTCAGCATGCGGGGCGGGGTGGGGCGGGTCGCGCCGTGGCGCCGCCGGGTGCCACGTCCCGGGCCGTGGCGGCCCGCCGCGTCACGCCAGGCTCGACGAGCGGACGCGGCCCCGGCGGGGGTGTGTCGAGCAACGCCCGCCCGTGCGGCGCCAACGCCCCCGCCTCACCCCCACTCCGCCCCATCCGTCCCACTCGGCACCGACGCCCGTGCCCAGTCCGCCGGGCCCCCCTCGTACGAGAACGCCGGGAGCGCGTACCGCAGGCGGCCCCACGCGCTGTCGCGCTCCGCCGTGTGCTCCTCCGGCGGGGGCGGGACGGCGGCGGGGAGCGGGGCGCGGGGACCGTCCAGGAGCCAGGCGGCGGTACGGGCCAGGCAGAGGCGGACGAGGCGGGAGCCGCCCGTGCGGGTCTGCTCCGTCAGGGCGCGCAGCACCCCGGCCGCGAGGAGGTACCCCGTACCGTGGTCGAGCGCCTGGGCGGGCAGAGCCCCCGGGCGGCCCTCGCGGTTCGCCTCGACGGCCGCGATCCCCGTCGCCACCTGCACCAGGCTGTCGAAGCCCCGCCGCTGCCCCCACGGACCCGAGCGCCCCCACGCCGAGACCTGCGCGAGCACAAGGCCGGGGCGCCGCGTGGCGAGGCCGTCCGGCGTGAGCCCGAACCGCTCCAGGGCCCCGGGCCGGTAGCCGGTCACCACGACATCGGCCTCGGGGAGCAGTTCCTCGAAGCGCCGCAGCCCCGCGCAGTCGGCGAGGTCCAGCAGCGCGCTGCGCTTGCCGAGACCCGTGTCGGCCTGCTGGTCGGCGAGTTCGGGCATCCCCGGCGGGTCGACGCGCAGGACCTCCGCGCCGAGCAGCGCGAGCGCGCGGGTCGCGACGGGGCCCGCGAGGACCCGTGTCAGGTCGAGCACCCGCACCCCGGCCAGCGGCAGCCCGCCGCTCGGCGCGGTGAAGACGCGCACGGGCGCGTCGTCGATGCGGCCCGCGCTCACGAGCGGCAGTGCCTCCAGGACCCTCGCCTGCGGCCCCGCCCGCCACTCCTCGGGCGCCCGCAGCGCCACGGCGAGGCCCCCGGCCGCGTACACCGCCTCCTCGGTCTCGCGCGCCGCGCGCCGCCGCAGGACGGCGGTGACCTCCTCGGGCCCGGCCCCCGCGCCGAGCCCGAGCGCCTTGAGCAACCGGGCCTGATGGTGCGGGTAGTTGGCGTGTGTACGGACCCAGCCGTCCGCCGTGCGCCAGAACCGCGAGAGCGGCGCGAAGCTCTCGGGCGCGCGCCCTTCGACGCGCAGGAGCCGCTCGCTCGCGAAGGCGGCGGCCACGGCCCGGTCGTCGAGCCGTACCGCGGGCACGGCGCCCCCGTCCCGAACGGAGACGAGTTCGGCGGCGGCGAGCGCGCAGGCCCCCGCGCACGCGGCGGCCAGCTCACGGACCGGGAGGCGCGCGGCGAGTACGCCGGTGTCCTCGTGACGGGTGACGCGGGCGAGCAGGGCGGGGTCGCCACTCAGTGCCGCCCAGGCGGAGGCGAGGCCGGGTGAGGCGGGAGTTTCCATGGGCGCCACTATGGCACTGAGTGCCACGCCGGGGAAGATATTCGGGGAACGCGAAGGGGCGCGAGAGCGCGAAGGGGGTGGGGGCCGCCCGCGGGAGCGTGAAGGGGCGGGGCCGCCCGCGAGAGGCCGCCCCGCCCCGAACCGGAAACCCGGAACCCCGTCCCGGAGACCGGCTACTTCACCGCGTTGAGCGCGTTCGCCACGCCCTCGCCGTAGAAGCCGTTCTTCTTCTTGCCGCCCTCGCACACCGCGTCGATCTCGCCGTCGCCGTCGATGTCGTACGGCGCCCCGCAGGCCGTCTCGTCCGCGCCCGCGTACAGGAGCGCCTTGACGAGTGCCGCCGGGGCGTGCGGGTGGCGGGACTTGATGAGCGCGGCGACACCCGCGACGTGCGGGGACGCCATCGACGTACCGGCCATGTAGCCGTAGCCGCCGCCGGGCAGGGTGCCGAGGATGAGGCCGCTCGTGGCGGGCGGCGCCGGGGTCTGGTAGACCGTCGAGTCGCCGCCGGGCGCGGCGATGTCGATCTGCCCCTTGCCGTAGTTCGAGAACGAGGACTTCAGGCCCTTCGCGCCCGTCGAGGCGACGGTGACGACACCGGGGAGCTGGGTCGGGATGTCGAAGCACTTCGAGGTGTCGACGACGCGGTCACCGGGCGTGGAGTCGTTGGGGCTCGACGGGTCGGTGATCTTCCCGCTCGCGAGGTCGTAGTTCTCGTTCCCGGCCGCCGCGACGTTGACCGTGCCCTTGAGCTCGGCGTACCGCGTCGCGCGCGTGATCGCCTCGACGAGGGCCTTCTGGTCCGGGTCGTTGGTGCAGTTGAAGTACCACGGGTCCGTGTAATAGCTGTTGTTGGTCACGTCCACGCCGTGGTCGGCCGCCCACATGAAGCCGCACACGACGGCCTCGGTGTAGAAGAAGCCCTCGGTCGTGGAGACCTTGATGCCCGCGACCTTCACGCCCGGCGCCACCCCGGTCATGCCGATGCCGTTCTTCGCGGCGGCGATCTCACCGGCCACGTGCGTACCGTGCGGGCTCTCGGCGGCGCTCGGCCGCCAGGCCCCCTCGCTCGTGTCGGGCTTGCCCTTCACGCAGTTGACGGAGGCGCTCCGGTCGAAGTTCGCCGCGAGGTCGGGGTGCGTGTCGTCCACGCCCGTGTCGATGACGCCGACCGTCACCTTGCTGCTGCCGAGGTACTTCTCGTGCGCCTTGTCCGCCTTGATCGCGGCCAGGTCCCACTGGAGCCCTTCCAGCGGGTCCTTGTCCGCGGCCTTGGCGTTGCTCTTCGCGGCGGCGGCGACGTCCGCCTCGGAGAGCTTGATGGGGCTGCCCGTGTCGGTCGTCGACTGGGCGGGGAGCGGGGCGGTCCGCGTCGCCCCCGCGCTCTGCACCCCGGGCACCTTGCGGATCGTGGGCGCGAAGCCCGTTCTGTCCGAGTGCGCGACGATCACGCCGATCTTGTCGTACGCGTGGACGACATCGCCGCCGGCTCTCTCCACCGCCTTGCGGTAGAAGGCCGAATCGGCGAGTCCCGGCAGCACGTTGACGACGTAGCTGGTCGGGGTGCCCACCTCGCTCACGGTCGGGGCTGCGGCCGAGGCGGCCGTGGCGGGCACCACGGCGAGCGCGGTGGCGAGGCCGAGCCCCACGGGTATCGCGAGGGCGCGGCGGGATCGGGCGAAGAGCACCGGCATGGGTTCTCCAGTTCGGGTACGGGACATCTGCGCTGGAAGTGGTACGGGCCGTGCGGTGTGCGAAGCGCCGTACGGGCGCGCCCTGCGGGCGTCCGGTACGGCGCGGGCCGAGCGGTGGCGCACCGGGGCGGAACGGCAACGAACCTGTCCGGCGGATGCGTTCGGACAAGCGCGTGAGCCTCGGCAAAGTGACGCTATTCCCCTCACTCGTGCTCGGCAATCTTTTCCCAAAATCAGGTGCCCCGAAAATTACGTCGCGTTGAACCGGGTCGTGAGCGCCGCCGTGCCGTTGTGCAGGGGGCGGCAGCACCAGCCCCCGCACTTCCGTTGTCCAGAGAGCAGCATGTCCAGTTCCTCACCCTTGTCCCCACCACCCGACCCCGCATCGCGAGGAGATTCCGTGGCCACCGAGACGCCCGAGCCGCACACCGGCTCGCCGCGCGGTGCCGACGCACCCTCGACGGAGCAGTTCGTGGAGGTGCAGGAGAGCGCCGAGTTCGGAGAACTCCGGCGCACGCACCGCTCCTTCGCCTTCCCGCTCACCGTCGCCTTCGTGCTCTGGTACCTGCTCTACGTCCTGCTGTCGAACTACGCCGGCGACTTCATGGGCACCAAGGTCGTCGGCAACATCAACATGGCCCTGGTCCTCGGCCTCGGCCAGTTCCTCACCACCTTCCTCATCGCCTGGTGGTACTCCCGCCACGCCGCGACCAAGCTCGACCCCCGGGCGCAGGCGATCAAGTCCCGTCTGGAGGGCCAGGAATGAGCCAGCCGCTCAGCCTCGCGAGCGGGCTGCCGCTCGCCGCCGAAGGAGCCGGCGAGCACCGCCCGCTGATCATCACGCTCTTCGCGGTCTTCGTCGTCGCGACGCTCGTCATCACCGTCTGGGCGGGCCGCCAGACCCGCGACGCCGCCGACTTCTACGCGGGCGGACGCCAGTTCACCGGCTTCCAGAACGGCCTCGCGGTCTCCGGTGACTACATGTCCGCCGCCTCCTTCCTCGGCATCGCCGGGGCGATCGCGCTCTTCGGCTACGACGGCTTCCTCTACTCCATCGGCTTCCTCGTCGCCTGGCTCGTCGCCCTCCTCCTGGTCGCCGAACCCCTGCGCAACTCCGGTCGCTACACGATGGGCGACGTCCTCGCCTACCGGATGCGCCAGCGCCCGGTCCGCACCGCCGCGGGCGCCTCCACGATCGTCGTCTCGATCTTCTACCTGCTCGCCCAGATGGCCGGGGCAGGTGTCCTCGTCTCCCTGCTCCTCGGCATCACGAGCGACGGCGGCAAGGTCGCGATCGTCGCGCTCGTCGGCGTGCTGATGATCGTCTACGTGACGATCGGCGGCATGAAGGGCACCACCTGGGTGCAGATGGTCAAGGCCGTGCTGCTCATCGTCGGCACCGTCCTCATCACCGTGCTCATCCTGTGGAAGTTCCACTTCAACGTCTCCGAACTCCTCGGCAAGGCCGCCGAGAACAGCGGCAAGGGCTCGGCCTTCCTGGAACCGGGGCTCAAGTACGGGGCGACCGCGACCTCGAAGCTCGACTTCCTCTCGCTCGGCATCGCCCTCGTCCTCGGCACCGCCGGGCTCCCGCACATCCTGATCCGGTTCTACACCGTGCCCACCGCCAAGGCCGCGCGGAAGTCCGTCAACTGGGCGATCGGCATCATCGGCGTCTTCTACCTCATGACGATCGTCCTCGGCTTCGGCGCCGCCGCGCTCCTCAAGCCGAAGGAGATCACCGACTCCAACCCGGCCGGGAACACCGCGGCCCCGCTCGCGGCGCTGGAGATCGGCGGCGGCTCGGGCTCGACGGGCGGCGCGATCCTCCTCGCCGTCATCTCCGCCGTCGCCTTCGCGACGATCCTCGCCGTCGTCGCCGGGCTCACCCTCGCCTCCTCCTCGTCCTTCGCGCACGACATCTACGCGAACGTCATCCGCAAGGGCAAGGCCACCGAGAAGGAGGAGGTCCGCGCCGCGCGCTGGGCCACCGTCGCCATCGGCATCGTCTCGATCGGCCTCGGCGCCCTCGCCCGCGACCTCAACGTCGCCGGACTCGTCGCCCTCGCCTTCGCGGTCGCCGCCTCGGCGAACCTCCCGACGATCCTCTACAGCCTCTTCTGGAAGCGCTTCACCACCCAGGGCGCCCTGTGGTCGATCTACGGCGGCCTCGCCTCCTCGGTCCTCCTCGTGCTCTTCTCGCCGGTCGTCTCCTCCAAGCCCAGCTCGATGTTCCCCGACGTCGACTTCGCCTGGTTCCCGCTGGAGAACCCGGGGCTCATCTCCATCCCGCTCGGCTTCCTGCTCGGCATCCTCGGCACGCTCTTCTCCAAGGACGAGGCGGACAAGGGCAAGTACGCGGAACTGGAGGTGCGGTCCCTCACCGGCACGGGAGCGCACTGACACCCCGTACGCACGCGCCCCGCACCACGACGCGCGCACCGGCACCCGCGCCCGGGCCGCGCCGTCCCCCGCTCGCACACGGGACGGCGCGGCCTCCGCCGTCCGCCACCGGACCACCACGCCTCACCGGCCCGCCCGCGGCCCCCGTCACGTACGCTCGAAGCCCGTCCGTCGTACGAAAGGGAGGCGGGCCGCATGCTCCTCGACACCCACGGCAGGACCGCCACCGATCTGCGGGTCTCCCTCACCGACCGGTGCAACCTGCGCTGCACGTACTGCATGCCGGAGGAAGGGCTCCAGTGGCTCGGGAAGCCCGAGCTGCTCACCGACGAGGAGATCGTCCGCCTCGTCCGCCTCGCCGTGACCCGTCTCGGCGTCACCGACGTCCGCTTCACGGGCGGTGAGCCCCTCCTGCGGCGCGGTCTCGTGGACCTCGTACAGCGCTGCGCGGCACTCGACCCGCGCCCGCGGCTCTCCCTCACGACCAACGGCATCGGCCTCGCCCGCACCGCGACCGCGCTCGCGGAAGCGGGACTCGACCGCGTCAACGTCTCGCTCGACACCCTCGACGCGGAGGTCTTCCACCGCCTGACCCGCCGCGACCGCCACCACGACGTCCTCGCCGGGCTCGCCGCAGCGCGCGACGCCGGGCTCACGCCCGTCAAGGTCAACACCGTCCTCATGCCGGGACTCAACGAGGACGAGGCCCCCGGCCTCCTCGCGTGGGCCCTCGCCGAGGGCTACGAGCTGCGCTTCATCGAGCAGATGCCGCTCGACGCGCAGCACGGCTGGAAGCGCACCGGGATGATCACCGCGGACGACATCCTCCGCTCCCTGCGCACCCGCTTCACCCTCACCCCCGAACCCGGCGCCTCCCGCGGCTCCGCGCCCGCCGAACGCTGGCTCGTGGACGGGGGGCCGGACAGCGTCGGGGTCATCGGCTCCGTCACGCGCCCCTTCTGCGCCGCGTGCGACCGCACCCGCCTCACCGCCGACGGCCAGATCCGCAACTGCCTCTTCGCGACCGAGGAGACCGACCTGCGCGCCCTGCTGCGCTCGGGCGCCGACGACGAGGCCCTGGCCGAGCGGTGGCGCGCGGCGATGTGGGGCAAGAAGGCGGGCTCGGGCCTCGACGACCCGTCCTTCCTCCAGCCCAGCAGGCCGATGTCGGCGATCGGGGGCTGAGCCGGAGGCCGACTGCTCAGCCCCTAACGGCCCCGCGGGCCGCTGAGCCGGCGGCCGACTGCGCAGCCCGGAACCGGCCCTGCGGGAGGCTGGCGGCATTCCGGCCCCGAACCGTCAGCCCTTCACGCTCCGGCGTGCGAGGAACAATGGCCGGGTCTCGTGAGCCGCGCGCCCGGCCGGGTCCCCGGCGCGTTCAGGCGTCTTCGCTCTCCTGCCACTCCGCGAGAGGGACGACGTCCTTCAGGAAGCCCCGCACGCCGAGGAACTGGCCCAGCGTCTCCCGGTGCTCCCCGCACGCGAGCCACGTCTTGCGCCGCTCCGGGGTGTGCAGCTTCGGGTTGTTCCAGGCGAGCACCCACACGGCGGGGGCGCGGCAGCCCTTGGCGGAGCAGATGAGCGTGGTGTCCTCGGGCATGGCAGGGGGGTGCTTTCGGTGCGGGGACAAGGAGGGGCGGGGCGCTGGGGGAGACCCCGGAAAAGGCGACGCCGAGCAGCCACGGGGGGAGCTGCCCGGCGTCGGTCCATCGCTCCGACGGGGGATGCGGAGCGCGCTGAAAGTATGGCACGAGCCCCTTGCCCGGGTGGAGCCGAACCCGGGGATTGGCGTGGAACACTCCCCCGGCGCGGGCCCTTCCGCACGGGCCGTTCCGGCGCCCCGCCCGGCCCCTCAGGCCCGTTGGCCGTGGGGCTCGCCCGGTTCGGCCGGAGCCGGATGGACCGTGCCCTCCAGCGCCGGGCGCTGCGGCGGCGGCACGTACGTGCCGGGCAGCGAGGGGGCGTTCTCGCGGCCCGCGTTGGCGATGACGACGGCGACATAGGGGAGGAAGGCGCCCAGGACGAGCGCCACGATCGCCACGTACCGCTCCACGTTCCACAGCAGCATCGCCGCGATGACAGACGCGGTGCGCACCAGCATCGAGATGACGTACCGGCGTTGCCGGCCGCGCACGTCGTCCTGGAGTCCCGCGCGGGCCCCGGTGATCCGGAAGACCTCTTGTTCCGACTGCTTCCGCGCCACGTTCCACCATCTTTCGACGAACCCGTCTCACGGTACGCCGCGCGGCTCGCGCCGACGAGACCGGGGCCGCCGGGCGGGGCACCCCGCGCCGTACGGACCACTCCGGCGTGCGGCGTACGGCGGCCGGACCGATGCTGGAGACCGGCATCCGCCGCCCGGCGGACGGCAGCGGTCGAGGGAGTGGCACATGGGCTGGATCTGGGCGATCATCGTCGGCTTCGTCCTTGGCTTCATCGCCAAGCTCATCCTGCCGGGCAAGCAGCACAGCCCGCTGTGGCTCGTCGTCGCGATGGGCACCATCGGCGGCCTCGTCGGCAACGGGATCGCCTCCGCGTTCGGCGTCCGCTACACCCACGGCATCGACTGGACCCGCCACCTCTTCCAGCTCATCGCCGCGATCGTCCTGGTCGCGGTGGGGGAGTCGGTGTACAAGGCGGTCAAGAGGGACAACGTCAGACGCTGAGCACCGCCCCGGCGGGGAGACGGCCGCGACGGGGCGCCCCCGAGTACGGGACGGGGGCGCGGCGCCGGTACGGGGACGGGGCCGCCCGCGACGTGTGCGCGGGCGGCCCCGTCCCCGTACTCCTGGGGCAGGGAGGGCGTCAGGCCCCCGTGACCTCCACCGCGGCCAGGTTCTTCTTGCCGCGGCGCAGCACGAGCCAGCGGCCGTGCAGCAGGTCGCCCGCAGCCGGGACGGCGTCCTCGCTCGTGACCTTCGCGTTGTTCACGTAGGCGCCGCCCTCCTTGACGGTGCGGCGCGCGGCGGACTTGCTCGCCACGAGCCCCGTCTCGACGAGCAGGTCCACGACGCTCGCGGGCTCCGCCACGCGCGCCCGGGGCAGCTCGCCCAGCGCCGCCGCGAGCGTCGCCTCGTCCAACTCCGCCAGCTCGCCCTGCCCGAAGAGCGCGCGCGAGGCCGCCACGACGGCCCGGGTCTGCGCCTCGCCGTGCACGAGCGTCGTCAGCTCCTCCGCCAGCGCCCGCTGCGCGGTCCGCGCCTGCGGACGCTCGGCCGTCACGGCCTCCAGCTCCTCCAGTTCGGCACGCGTACGGAAACTGAGGATGCGCGTGTACCGGCTGATGTCGCGGTCGTCGACGTTGAGCCAGAACTGGTAGAAGGCGTACGGCGTCGTCATCGTCGGGTCGAGCCACACGGCGCCGCTCTCGGACTTGCCGAACTTCGTGCCGTCCGCCTTCGTCATGAGCGGCGTCGCGAGCGCGTGCACCTGGGCGCCGGGCTCCACGCGGTGGATGAGGTCCACGCCCGCCGTGAGGTTGCCCCACTGGTCGCTGCCGCCCTGCTGGAGCACGCAGCCGTGCCGCCTGTACAGCTCCAGGAAGTCCATAGCCTGGAGCAACTGGTAGCTGAACTCCGTGTAGGAGATGCCCTGTTCGGACTCCAGGCGGCGGGCCACGGACTCCTTCGTGAGCATCTTGTTGACCCGGAAGTGCTTGCCGACGTCACGCAGGAACGCGATCGCGCTGAGCCCGGAGGTCCAGTCGAGGTTGTTCACCACGCGCGCCGCGCTCGGCCCCTCGAAGTCGAGGAAGGGCTCGATCTGCGCGCGCAGCCGGCTCACCCACTCCGCGATCGTCGCCGGGTCGTTGAGGGTGCGCTCCGCGGTCGGGCGCGGGTCGCCGATCTGCCCGGTGGCGCCGCCGACGAGGGCGAGCGGGCGGTGCCCCGCCTGCTGGAGGCGCCGCACCGTGAGGACCTGCACGAGGTGCCCGACGTGCAATGAGGCCGCGGTCGGGTCGAAGCCGCAATAGAAGGTGACGGGACCGTTCGCGAGCGCCTTGCGCAGGGCTTCCTCGTCGGTGGACTGGGCGAAGAGCCCGCGCCACTTGAGGTCGTCGACGATGTCCGTCACGGTCGTGCACTCCTCGGCTTGGATCGCGCACGGACGGTGAGGGCCGGGCGCGGGATGGTGCGTCCAGTGTATGGGGGACCCGTACACGCCCCGCACCGGTTTTCCCCGTCCGGACGCGCGCCGCCCTTGCCCCCGCCGCGCCCGGGACTGTGGGAACCCCACCAAACGTCGTCGCACGTGCTGTCGGGGGCCGATTCGGTGGGTGCGCCCCGCTACCGATAGTTTCGAGCAGGACAAGTGCGGGACGAGACGGTCCCGGGGCCGCCGCCGCGCGGCGGGGCCGGTCCGCGTCCGTCTTGTCCGTACCAGACCATCGTCGAAAGGGTGATCCGTTGAGCCGCTCGGTTCTCGTCACTGGAGGCAACCGGGGCATCGGCCTCGCCATCGCCCAGGCCTTCGCCGACGCCGGTGACCAGGTCGCCGTCACCTACCGTTCCGGGGAGCCGCCCGCCGGCTTCCTCGGCGTGAAGTGCGACATCACCGACGCCGAGCAGGTCGACCTGGCCTTCAAGGAGGTCGAGGAGAAGCAGGGCCCCGTGGAGGTGCTGGTGTGCAACGCCGGCATCACCAAGGACCAGCTCCTCATGCGCATGTCCGAGGACGACTTCGGCTCGGTCATCGACACGAACCTGACGGGCGCCTTCCGCGTCGTCAAGCGCGCCAACCGCGCGATGCTGCGGGCCCGCAAGGGCAGGGTCGTCCTCCTCTCCTCCGTCGTCGGGCTCCTCGGCTCCGCCGGACAGGCCAACTACGCCGCGTCCAAGGCCGGGCTCGTCGGCTTCGCGCGTTCGCTCGCCCGGGAGCTGGGCTCGCGCAACATCACCTTCAACGTCGTGGCACCCGGTTTCGTCGACACCGACATGACCAAGGTGCTCAGCGAGGAGCAGCGCGCGGGGATCGTCGCGCAGGTGCCGCTCGGCCGCTACGCGGAGCCGAAGGAGATCGCCGCGACCGTGCGTTTCCTCGCCTCCGACGACGCCTCGTACATCACTGGAGCCGTCATCCCGGTTGACGGCGGATTGGGCATGGGTCACTGATCACATGAGCGGAATCCTCGCGGGCAAGCGCGTACTCGTCACGGGCGTCCTCACGGAGGGCTCGATCGCCTTCCACGCGGCCAAGGTCGCGCAGGAGGAGGGCGCGGAAGTCGTCCTCACCGGCTTCGGCCGCCTGAGCCTCGTCGAGCGCATCGCGAAGCGCCTGCCCAAGCCCGCCCCCGTCATCGAGTTGGACGTCACCAACAAGGAGCACCTGGACGCCCTCCCGGGCCGTATCCAGGAGCACTTCGGCGACGACGGCCACATCGACGGCATCGTGCACTCGATCGCCTTCGGCCCGCAGCCGGTCTTCAACTTCCTCGAGGCGGAGTGGGAGGACGTCGCCACGGCCGTCCACGTCTCCGCGTACTCGCTCAAGGCGCTCACGATGGCCTGCATGCCGCTCATGCCGCGCGGCGGCTCGGTCGTCGGCCTCACCTTCGACGCCACGATCGCCTGGCCCAAGTACGACTGGATGGGCGTCGCCAAGGCCGCCCTGGAGTCGACGAACCGCTACCTCGCCCGCGACCTCGGCGCGAAGAACGTGCGGTGCAACCTCATCTCCGCGGGTCCGATCAAGTCGATGGCCGCGAAGTCCATCCCGGGCTTCGAGGAGCTGTCCGACGTGTGGAACACGCGCGCCCCGATCGGCTGGGAGATGTCCGACCCGGAGCCCGCGGGACGTGGCATCGTCGCGCTGCTCTCGGACTTCTTCCCGCGCACGACGGGCGAGATCGTCCACGTGGACGGCGGCGTCCACATGATGGGGGCCTGAGCCCAGCCGCCGCGGCCGAAGGGCGCCCTTCTCCCTGTACGGGATCTCCCGTACGGGGAGGGGCGCCCTTCGCGCGCGTTGCGGAGCCGTTCCGCGGACGTACTGAGCCTTTTCGTGCTCCGTGCGCCGGAGGTGCCTTTCCGTGGGTGTACGGGGCTCCTGCGCGTGCGTACGAGATGCGCCGCCTTGACCCGCGGCCTCGGCCGACGCGGAGCGCGTCGCCGTCTCAGCCCCGCTCCGCCGCCGCGCGTGCCTCGCGCTCCCCGCGGTCGCCCTCGCCCAGGAGCGCCGGGCGGCACATGTAGGGGATGCCGCCCGCCTCGGTCGCGGCCTTCTCGCCGTCCTGGTCCGCGATGGCCCGCAGCAGCGCGCGGTGGTCCAGGTCGTGCTCGGGGGTCATCTCGCCGATGTCCTCGCGCAGCCAGTCCCGCAGCACCTCGCCGAGATCCGCGTACACCTCGGTGATCACGGAGTTGTGCGAGGCCGCGACGACCGCGAGGTGGAAGGTCGCGTCCGCGACGACGAAGTCCTCCGCGTCGCCCGCCTTCCACGCGGCGTCCCTGCGCCGCAGCGCGTTCTCCAGGAGCTTCATGTCCTTCGCGGTACGGCGCTGGGCCGCGAGCCGCGCGGCCGTCGACTCCAGCGCGACCCGCAGCTCGGCGAAGTCGCGCGGGTCGGCCGCGGCGAAGCGGCGCTGCATGACCCCGGCCAGCTCGCTCGTCGCCACGACGTAGGTGCCCGAGCCCTGCCGGATGTCGAGCAGGCCGTTGTGCGCGAGCGCCCGGACCGCCTCACGGACCGTGTTGCGCGCCACACCCAGCTGCTCGACCAGCTCGGACTCGGTCGGGATGCGGGAGCCGATCGGCCACTCGCCCGAGGAGATCGGGGCCCGCAGGGCGGCGATGACCTGCTCGGACAGGGCCGAGCGGCGCGGGGAAGACAGGGGCATGAGCGTCCTAGGAGTCGCGGGCGGGCGGCTGGGGACCGTGCGGGCGGGAGATGACCAGTATGGGAGGCCGGACGACTGGACGCGCAAACATCCCATGATTCTATGATGGGTGCATGGCACCCGAGGAATCAACGTCCCTGCGGTCAGAAACCGCCTCGTCCCCCACTCCCGCACCGAGCGGACCCGCCCCGGGACCCGCCCGCGCCAAGGGCCTGCTCGCGGTCCTCATGCCGGTCGGGATCGTCCTCGCCGCGCTCAACCTGCGCCCCGCCATCACGAGCCTCGGCTCGCTCCTGGAGGAGGTGCGCGACGGGCTCGGCATGAACGGGACCCTCGCCGGGCTGCTCACCTCCGTACCTCCTCTCTGCTTCGCCGTCTTCGGCTCGCTCGCCCCCCGCCTGTCCAGGCGCTTCGGCGCGGGCACCGTGGTCTGCGGCGGCATGGTCGCGATCACCGCCGGGCTCGTCGTCCGGCCCTTCACCGGGTCCACGGCCGGCTTCCTCGCCGCGACCGCGCTCACCCTCGCGGGCATCGCGGTGAGCAACGTGCTCATGCCGGTCGTCGTCAAGAACTGGTTCCCCGACCGCGTCGGCTCGATGACCGGGCTCTACTCGATGGCCCTCGCCATCGGCACCTCGCTCGCCGCCGCCGTCACCGTGCCGCTCAACGACGCGCTCGGCGGCTGGCAGGGCGGCCTCGCGATCTGGGCGGCGCTCGGCGCCGTCGCCGTGGTGCCGTGGGCCGTGCTGAGCCGCCAGGGCCGCGCGGCCGAACGCGAGAGCGCCGCCCACCCCGCCCCGGCGGGACCCGGGGACGCACTGCGCGTCACGCGCAGCCGCACCGCGTGGTCGCTCGCCTGCTTCTTCGGGCTCCAGGCCACCGCCGCGTACATCACCATGGGCTGGATGCCGCAGATCTTCCGCGACGCGGGCATCTCGGCGGGGACCGCCGGCGTCCTCCTCGCGGTGACCATGGCGCTCGGCATCCCGCTCGCCTTCGTCATCCCGCGCGTCGCGATCCGGCTGCCCCAGCAGGGCCCTGTCGTGATCGCCCTCGGCCTGTGCGGGCTCGGCGGCTACCTCGGCCTCGCGCTCGCGCCCGCCGGGGGCGCGTGGATCTGGGCCCTCCTCCTCGGCGTCAGCAACTGCGCCTTCCCGCTCGCCCTCACGATGGTCGGCCTGCGCGCCCGCACCGGGCCCGGCGTCGTCAAGCTCTCCGCCTTCGCGCAGAGCACCGGCTACCTCATCTCCATCCCGGGCCCGCTCCTCGTCGGCGTCCTCAACGACGCGACGGGCGGCTGGGGCGTCCCGATCCTCTTCATGGCCTGCCTCATGGTCCCGCAGATCATCGTCGGCACCCTGGCGGGCCGGAACCGCACGATCGAGGACGAACACCTCGCCAAGGCGGCCTGACCGCCCCGTCCCGCCCGGGACCCGGCCACCTCACCGGGCCCCGGGCGGGACCTCGCCGAGAAGCCCCATAAACTACGCACATGCCCGTGCTCGAACCCAATCCCCAAGGCGGCCAGAAGAAGCTCCTCCTGGTCTTCGGCGCGATGATCGGCATCACGGTGGTGATCGGCATCCTCGCCAGCTTCCTCGCCTGACCCAAAGCCGCGCCCCGCCTGGCAGGGACCACCGGCGACGCCCACCACGCCACGTGGCGAAAGCCGCTGACCGGGGCATCGCACGCTGTCGGGGCTGTTGCCGGGCTGTGGCGGGGAGCCTGCTGCTGCCGGTGCCTGGCCCCGGGAGGCCGCTGCCGGTGCCGCTGCCTGCTGCCGGGACCGGTGCAGGGGACCTGCTGCGGGGAGCCGTTGCCGGGAGCCCCTGCGGCGACCGGCTTCCTCCCCTGCCGCCCGCCCGGAGCGGAGCCGGTGTCGTGGGCCCCGCCCTCGGGAAGTCCGCGCCGCCTTTTGGGATGCTCGTGGTCCGTTGGAGTCTCCGCCTCACCTCCCGGAAGCCCGGTGGCCTCCGGCCTCGCAGTACGTACCCCCGGGGGCCTGCCGGAGGTTCTCGTGGCGCACACGGGCCCTGGCCCGCCGCCTTGCGGAACTCTCGGTGACCGTCTGGAACGCCGCGCCGTGCGCGCCACGCCGCAACTCCAGGCGCCGCGAAGCTTCGCGTCGCCCCCGTGCCTTGGGCTGCCTTCGCGCCTGGGGCCGCCGCCGCAGCTCCTGGCTCCCGCCCAGGTCCGCGTCGTCTTCGCGCCTGCGCCGCCCTCGTGCCTTGGGCCGCCGTCGCAGTTCCGCGCTGTCCGCGCTGTCCGCGCTGTCCGCGCTGTCCGCGCTGTCCGCGCTTTGCGCCACCCCTCGCTTTGGCCTCCCCTCCGACCCTGGGTCACCTTCTCGCAACTCTGCGTTGCCGCCCGGGAACTCCGCCGCCCCGCCATCCGTTCAAGGCCCGCAGGGGGCCCGCCCATCCCCTAGGGAATCCGTTCGAGCGGCCTCAGGGTTCTCTCCGGGACATCCCCTAAGGGTTCGGGCCGGAAAAGATCAGGGTCGAGTGGGGGGAAAACCCGATAGGCGCGGGCGCTTCGGGGCCGTAGCGTCGTAGGTGAGGCGCCGGGCGTTCCGGCGTGCACCGCGACCGGGGGAGACGGCATGACCACGCAGGTTGACAGCAGGGGCGAGCCGCCCGCGTCCGCACCCGTACAGTCCCGGCTGCCCTGGTGGGCGCTCGCCCTGCCCACCCTCGCCTTCCTCGTCCTGCTCGCCCTTGTCGCGCAGCCGGGCGAGGCACACGCGGCGGTCTCCTCACCAGGTCTCACTGATCTCCTGGACCGGCTCGGCGCCTTCCTCGGCGGCCTCATCGGCTGAGCCGCGTCGCCCCCTGGTCACTCCTGCGGGGGGAGTGCGCAACTCCCGCCGCCAGGCAGCCCCTTTCGTGCGAAGCTGGGACGTATGAGCGCCGCTGTGTCCTCCGGGGGGATGTCCGCCCCCGCTCCCGCCACCACCCGTAAGCTCGTGCTGCTGCGTCACGCGAAGGCCGACTGGCCCGAGGGCTCCGACCACGACCGACCGCTCGCCGAGCGGGGCCGCAAGGACGCCCCCGCCGCCGGGCGCAGGCTCGCGGACCTCGGCATCGCCGCCGACCTCGCGCTGTGCTCCACCGCCCGCCGCACGCGTGAGACATGGAAGCTCGCCGTCTCCGAACTCCCCGAGCGCCCGCGCACGGTCTACGAGGAGCGCATCTACGAGGCCGCCCCCGGCGCCCTCATCGAGCTGCTCAACGAGGTGGACGACGAGGCCGCCACCGTGCTCCTCATCGGCCACAACCCCGGCGTCCAGGCCCTCACCGGGATTCTCGCGGGCAGCGTCGTCGGCGAACGTGCGGCCCGCCTCAGCGGCCGCGACTTCCCCACGGCGGCCTTCTCCGTGCTGGAGTTCACGGGACCGTGGAAGTCCCTGGAACCGGGAGTCGCGACCCTCACCGACTACTGGGCGCCGCACGAGGCCTGAGCGCGTAAGGCTGCGGCCCCGCTCCCGTACGCGGGGGAGCGGGGCCGCGCGGCCCCGAAGCCGCACGCCGGGAAGCCGCCCAGCTCCGAGGAGCCAGGACCCGGTGGGCCGAGCCGGCCCGTCGCCCACCACTCAGGGAGCCCCGGCCCGGCGGCCGAACCGTCCCCCCGCCCAGCCCTCACGGAGCCCCGGCCCCGGCCCGGCCGCCCACCGGACTGCGTGCCGACCCGCCGCTGATCCCGGGGGCCCCGCCCCGGCAGGCCCCTCCGCCCCGCCGTCGCTGAACCCCGCCGCCGCTCAGCCACTTCGAGCGCTGGCCCCCTCAGTCCTCCACCGCTCCGTCCGCCGCCTCGACCTCTTCCCGGGTGATCCCGAGGAGGTAGAGCACGGTGTCGAGGAAGGGCACGTTCACCGAGGTGTGCGCCGCTTCCCGCACCACCGGCTTCGCGTTGAAGGCGACGCCGAGCCCCGCCGTGTTGAGCATGTCGAGGTCATTGGCCCCGTCGCCGATCGCGACGGTCTGCGCCAGCGGCACCCCCGCCTGCTCGGCGAAGCGCCGCAGCAGCCGCGCCTTGCCCGCCCGGTCCACGATCTCGCCCGTCACCCGCCCGGTGAGCCTGCCGTCCACTATCTCCAGCGTGTTGGCGGCGGCGAAGTCCAGCCCGAGGCGTTCCCGCAGCTCGTCGGTGACCTGCGTGAAGCCGCCCGAGACCACGCCCACCTGGTAGCCGAGCCGCTTCAGGGTGCGGATCAGCGTGCGCGCTCCCGGCGTGAGCCGCACCTCCGCACGCACCTTCTCCACGACCGAGGCGTCGAGCCCGGCGAGCAGCGCGACCCGCGCGTGCAGGGACTGCGCGAAGTCCAGTTCGCCGCGCATCGCCGACTCCGTGACCCGCGCCACCTCCGCCTCGCAGCCCGCGTGCGCGGCGAACAGCTCGATCACCTCGTCCTGGATCAGCGTCGAGTCGACGTCCATGACGACGAGCCGCTGCGCGCGCCGCTGGAGCCCGGCGGCGACCACGGCGATATCCACGCCGAACTCCCCGGCACGCGGCGCGAGCGCCGAGCGGAGGGTGTCGGCGGGCACGCCGGAGACGGCGAACTCCACTGCGGTCACGGGGTACTTGGCGAGCCGGAAGACGCGGTCGATATTCCCCCCGGCCCCCGTGATGCGCGAGGCGATCGCGGCGGTCGACTCGGCGGTCAGCGGGTTCCCGAGGACAGTGACGTGCGAGCGACCCGTACCGCGCGGCCTGTTGTCGCCCGTACCGGAGATGATCTCGGCCGAGAGCCCCCAGGACTCCGCCCAGCTGTGGACGGTCGCCCGCAACTCGCCCTCGTGGACCCCGGGCGGCGCGGTCACGAGGGCGCACAGCACGATGCGGCCCCGCGTGACGACCTGCTCGATGTCCACGACGTCCACGCCGTACCCGGCGAGCGTGTCGAAGAGGCCGGCGGTGAGGCCGGGGCGGTCCTTGCCGAAGATCTTGACGAGAAGAGTCGGCAGGTCCTCGGACGCCGACGCCGCAGACAGTGATGCGCTCATGGTGCCCCTACCGTATCGGCCGCCGCCGCGCACAAGAACGCCGTCCCGCAGGCCGGACACCTGGCCCCCGCCCCGGCCGCCCCCCTTCTCCCCGCCTCCCGCCTCCCGGCCCGCGCCTCCCGGCCCGCGCCTCCGGTACCCGGCTCCCGCCGCCGTTACCGGGACGGAATCTCGTCCCGGCTTCCACCCCGGCGCCTCCGCCTGGAATAGTGCTGCCGCACGCAGAGCAGATCTTCCCCGGACGCGGAAAGTGACAATCCCGTCGACGGGGCCATGGGGGACACAGGCATATGGGGCTCGCGGTACCGGCATACGTACTGGAACTCAACGGCAGGACCTGGACGCTCGATCCGGGCAGGACATACACGGTGGGACGTGATCCGCAGGCGGACATCGTGGCCGAGGACGCCAGGGTCTCCTGGCGCCACGCCACCCTCGGCTGGACCGCGTCGGGCTGGACGATCGACGACGGCGGCAGCACCAACGGCACCTTCGTGGAGGGCCGCAGGGTCACCCGCGCGGTCCTCGGCCCCGGCACCGTGATCCACCTCGGCAACGCGAGCGACGGCCCACGCCTCACCGCCCGCCCCGCCGAGCAGCCCGCCGCCGGACCGGCGGCCGGTTCCGTGCCGCGACAGCAGGACGCGGCGCAGAGCCCGGCGCGGCAGCCGGCCGCACGCCAGCCCGCCCAGCCATCGGCCGCACGGCAGCCCGTACGAGAGCAGCCCGCCTCGCTCCCGGAGCAGCCCGCCCCGCCCGCACGGAACCACCCGCCGTCCCCCGACCCGCGCCCGGGACCCGGCCCCGTCGCGGACGCGCGCCCCGCCACCGACCCCCGCCCCCACCAGGGCCGCCCCTCTGCCGGCGACCGCAGCCCCACGACCTTCCACCAGATGGCCGTGGGCCGCCGGATGAGCATCGGGCGTGCCCTGGAGAACGACCTCGTCGTCTCCGACCTCCAGGTCTCGCGGCACCATGCCGAGTTCCACGCGACGCCCGAGGGCCGCTTCGAGATACGCGACCTCGGCTCGCACAACGGCACGTACGTCAACGGGCAGCCGCTGCCCAAGTCCGGGAGCGCCCGGCTCGGCCCGCAGGACACCGTGGGCGTCGGCCACTCCACCTTCCGGCTCGTCGAGGGGCGCCTGGAGGAGTTCGTCGACTCCGGTGAGGTCTCCTTCGCGGCCCGCCACCTCACCGTCGAGGTCGACGGCGGCAAGCAGATCCTCAAGGACGTCTCCTTCGGCGTCCCGGAGAAGTCCCTCGTCGCGGTGATCGGCCCCTCGGGTTCGGGCAAGTCCACACTGCTCAAGGCCCTCACCGGCTACCGCCCCGCCGACCAGGGCACGGTCCTGTACGACCACCGCGACCTGTACAAGCAGTTCGCCGAGCTGCGCCAGCGCATCGGGCTCGTCCCGCAGGACGACATCCTGCACAAGGAACTCACCGTGCGCCGCGCCCTGCGCTACGCGGCCAAGCTCCGCTTCCCCGCCGACACGAGCGAGCAGGAGCGCCAGGACCGCATCACCGAGGTGCTGCGCGAGCTGAAGCTCGACATCCACCAGGACAAGAAGGTCACCTCGCTCTCCGGCGGCCAGCGCAAACGCGTCTCGGTCGCCCTCGAACTGCTCACGAAGCCCTCGCTGATCTTCCTCGACGAGCCGACCTCGGGCCTCGACCCGGGCATGGACCGCGATGTGATGCAGCTCCTGCGCGGTCTCGCCGACGACGGCCGCACGGTCCTCGTCGTGACGCACTCGGTCGCCGAGCTGTCACTGTGCGACAAGCTGCTCGTCATGGCGCCCGGCGGCTCCGTCGCCTACTTCGGGCCACCGGCCGAGGCGCTCACCTTCTTCGGCTACACGAGCTGGGCGGACGTCTTCTCGGCCTTCGAGGAGTACCGGGACTACGACTGGGCGGGCCGCTGGAAGGGCTCGCAGCACTACCAGCTGTACGCGGCCGAAGCGGACGTCGCCGCCTCGCAGCCCGTGCCCGTGCTCGGCCAGAGCCCGGCGACGCTGCGGCCGACGAAGCCGCAGGGCTGGTTCGCACAGCTGCGGACCCTCACCGTGCGCTACCTCGCGGTGCTCGCGTCCGACCGCTTCTTCATGGCGCTCATGGTCGTCCTGCCCGTGGTGCTCGGCGTCGTCTCGGTGATCATCCCGGCGAAGTTCGGCCTCGCCCCGCCGACCCCGCCCTCGCGCTTCAACAGCGCGGCCGGGATGATCCTCATGATCCTCGTCGTGGGCATCTGCCTCGCGGGAGCGGCCAACTCCGTCCGCGAACTGATCAAGGAACGGGTCATCTACGAACGGGAACGGGCCACCGGGCTCTCCCGCTCCGCGTACCTCATGTCGAAGGTCCTCGTCCTCGGCGTGGTCACGGCGCTCCAGGGCGTCATCATGACCCTCATCGGCACGAGCAGCCGCGCGCTGCCCGCCGAGGGCCTCGTCCTGCCGCCCGCCGCCGAGATCGGTGTCGCCGTCATCGCGATGGGGCTCACGTCCATGGTCGTCGGCCTGGTGATCTCCGCGCTCGTGCGCACGAGCGAGATGACGATGCCGCTCCTCGTGATGTTCGCGATCGTCCAGCTCGTCTTCACCGGCACGCTCTTCCAGATCTTCGACAGCCCCGGCCTCGAACAGCTCGCCTGGCTCATGCCCTCGCGCTGGGCGGTCGCGGCGGCGGGCGCCACGACCGACCTGGCGCACCTCATGCCGCCGTGGGACGAGAAGCGCCCCGGGAACCTCGATCCGCTCTGGGAGCACACGAGCGCCCAGTGGGGCGTGAACATCGCCGTCCTGCTCGGTATCGCCGTCGTCCTGCTCCTCGTCGTCTCACGCCTCCTGCGACGGCACGAGCCGGAGGTCATGCGGAAGTAAGGGGAGACCCGCACGCAGCGCGGCTCCCGCGCCCGCACGCAGCGGCTCCCGCGCCCGCACGCAACGTGGCCTCCGCGCCGATACGCAGCGCGGCCCCCGCGTACGCAGCCCGCCCCCGCCCGCCTCCGGTTCCCCCCGCCCGCTCCCGTACGCGGGCATGCCGCGAGGGCGGCACCCGGATCCGGGTGCCGCCCTCGCGGCTGGTCAATAGGGGGCCATGGGCACGACCCCGTCTCTCCCGCTCAGCACTCCCCGTACGCCGGGTCGGCGCGTGGTGGAGTCTCTGCCGGGGCTCCGCCGGGCTCAGCCCGCGCGGTCTCGGGGGAATGCTCAGTAGGCCGAGTTGACGTTGTCCATCGAGCCGTAACGCTCGGCGGCGTAGTTGGCGGCGGCGGTGATGTTCGCGACCGGGTCGTAGATGTCGTGCGAGGTGCCCTCGACGTGCCAGTGGTCGAAGGTCGGCTGGATCACCTGGAGCAGACCCTTGGAGGGGATGCCGTTCTGGGCGTTGATGTCCCAGAGGTTGATCGCCCGGGTGTTGCCGGAGGACTCGCGCATGATGTTGCGGTGCAGACCCTCGTACGAGCCGGGGATGCCCTTCGCCTTCATGATGTCGAGCGACTCGCGGATCCAGCCGTCCAGGTTGTTCGGGTAGCTCTTGACGGCCTTGCGCTCGGCGTTGCGGCTCGCGGCCTGCTTCGTGGCGCGGTCCTTCGTGGCCTTCGTCTTCGCCTCGGCGGCCTTGATCTTCGCCTCGGCGGCCTTCGCCTGCTCGGAGGCACCGGCCTGCTGGTTGGTGATGCTGGCGTGCAGCTCCTTGGCCTGCGCGTTGCCGCCGGTCAGGCTGCTGTACGCGGCCGGCTCGGAAGCGGTGACGCTCTGCGAGGCGGAGGAGGAACCGCTCGTCGCGGGGATCGCGATGCCACAGGCGAGGACGGCGGCCGAGACGCTGCCTATACCCGCGAGCTGGAGCTTCTGGGTGCGGCTGAGGTTGCCGCCGCGCAGTGCGGCCGGAACGGCGCCCGCGACCTTGGCCTGGGCGGTGCCGACCTGCTCGCCGAACTTGCTGGAGGAGACGCGCTGCTGGATCGAGCCGAGCTGGCTGGTGACCTGACGACGACCGTCGTTGATTCGCTTCTGGGCGTTGCGGATGCGAGTGGAGATGTCAGACATGGCAGATGTGACCTCTTCGTGTAAGCGGGGAGGTCGCTCTCGGCCGCGGGGGACGAATGTTTTTCCCGGCCTGGCGCCGGGTAGAGACCGACGCCGAGCGACGGGTGCCATTGTTAGCGGTCGCAAAAATCCGTGGCAAAGATGTGACGTACGATGCGGCTTAGTTATATAGGGTCCGTTTTGGGCCCTATGGGGCCGCAAAACCCCCGCTCGTATCGGACATACGGCATGTACTACGCAAGTTCGTACGTGACGCGCGCCCTATGCCCGTCCTCACAAGCCGCTCATCCGAATCTCACGAACCGTTGCTTGAGCAAAGCGGAGGGTGTGCGGAATCCGGCCCCCGGGAGGCCCTCCAGGAACCCCGCCCCCCGGTTTCCGCCCCGGGACCTACGCCCGGCGGCGCTACCCACCCGGCCGCTGGGCCGATGCCCGCCGCGAGGCGCCCGGCTACGGTGAGCCCATGCCCCCCGCCACACCCACGGGCCTCCGCGCGGTGAGCGCCGCACTGCTCGCGATGAGCAGGCCGCTGGAGGTCCAGGACGTCCTGCACACGATCGTCGCCTCGGCCCGCGAGCTGCTCGACGCCGAGTACGCGGCCCTCGGCGTCCCCGACGACCACGGCGGCTTCGCCCAGTTCGTCGTCGACGGCGTGAGCGAGGAGCAGTGGAAGGCCATCGGCCCCCTCCCGCGCCGCCACGGCATCCTCGCGGCACTGCTCGAAGAGGGCCGTACCGAGCGCCTCGCCGACGTCCGCCGCGACCCCCGCTTCAAGCGCTGGCCCGCCGCCCACCCCGACATGAGCGACTTCATCGGCCTCCCGGTCCGCCACGGCGACGAGACCATCGCCGCCCTCTTCCTCGCCAACAAGCGCTGCCCCCACCCCGAGAACACCTGCGGCTTCACCGAGGAGGACGAGGAACTCCTCGGGATGCTCGCCCAGCACGCCGCGATCGCCCTCACCAACGCCCGCCTCTACGAGCGCAGCCGCGAGCTGACCATCGCCGAGGAGCGCTCCCGCCTCGCCCACGAGCTGCACGACGCCGTGAGCCAGAAGCTCTTCTCCCTCCGCCTCACCGCCCAGGCCGCCACCGCCCTCGTCGACCGCGACCCGGCCCGCGCCAAGGAGGAGCTGCACCAGGTCGCCGCGCTCGCGGCCGAGGCCGCCGACGAGCTGCGCGCCGCGGTGGTCGAGCTGCGGCCCGCCGCGCTCGACGAGGACGGCCTCGTCGCGACCCTGCGCACCCAGATCCGCGTACTCGACCGCGCCCACGCCGCGCACGTCACCTTCCGCGGAGAAGGGGTACGCGCCCTGCCCGCCGCCCAGGAGGAGGCGCTGCTGCGCGTGGCACAGGAGGCGCTGCACAACGCCCTCCGGCACTCCGGCGCCGCCCACGTCGGCGTCGTCCTGCGGCGCGCGGGCCGCGGCGCCGTGCTGCGCGTCACGGACGACGGCGGCGGCTTCGACGCGAGAGGGGTGCGCCGGGCGGGCCGGCACCTCGGCCTCGTCTCCATGCGTGACCGCGCGGCGGGCGTCGGAGGCTCACTCACGGTGGACTCGGCGCCCGGCAAGGGCACCACGATCGAGATGGAGGTACCCGGTGGCTGATACAGGGGAGTGGGTGGCCCGTCCGGAGACGGGGCGCGCGGAGACGGCCCGCCCGGCCGCACGTACGGACACGGCCCGGGACACCGCCTCCGCGGGCACGGCCCGTACGGAAGAGGAGAAGGCGAGCGGCGCGCCCGGCGCCCCCCGCCCGATCCGTGTGCTCCTCGTCGACGACCACCAGGTCGTCCGCCGGGGCCTGCGCACCTTCCTGGAGATCCAGGACGACATCGAGGTCGTCGGCGAGGCCGCGGACGGCGACGAGGGCGTCGCGCGGGCGGGCGAGCTGCGCCCCGACGTGATCCTCATGGACGTGAAGATGCCCGGCACCGACGGCGTCGAGGCACTGCGCACCCTGCGGGCCCTCGGCAACGAGGTACGGGTCCTGATCGTGACGAGCTTCACCGAGCAGCGCACTGTGGTGCCCGCGCTGCGCGCCGGAGCGGCAGGCTACGTCTACAAGGACATCGACCCCGAGGCCCTCGCCGGGGCGATCCGCTCCGTGCACGCCGGACACGTCCTGCTCCAGCCGGAGGTCGCGGGGATGCTCCTCGCCCAGGAGGAGCAGGCCCCGCAGCCGCCGCGCGGCGGCTCCCTCACGGAACGCGAACGCGAAGTGCTCGGCCTCATCGCGGACGGCCGCTCCAACCGCGAGATCGCCCGCGCGCTCGTGCTCTCCGAGAAGACGGTGAAGACGCACGTGTCGAACATCCTGATGAAACTCGACCTCGCCGACCGCACCCAGGCCGCCCTGTGGGCCGTACGGCACGGCTACAGCGACTGAAGCGCCTGCTGGCACGCGGTGTGCTCGGATGGTTGCACGAAAGGATGAGATTCATACCGACGAGTGCACCTCACCCGGACGGCGGAACGTACGGAGCGGACGCGCGTTCTCCAGTGCACCCCGGGGCGATGGGCCCCTGGGTACTCAGGAGGACGAGAAAGTGATCAACTTCAAGAAGGCCGCGACCGTGACCCTGGTGGCCGGGGGGCTGCTCGCCGCGGGTACCGGTATGGCCTCCGCCACCGACTGCCCGCCCGCCCACGGGGGCGGCCACGGCGGCCACCACGCCCCGGGCCACGGCGGCGGTCACCACGGCGGCGGCTCCCACGCCGGCGGCGGCTCCCACGCCGGTGGCGGCTCGCACGCGATCGGCGCCGCGACCCGTTCGCCGGGCATCCTCTCCGGCAACCTCGTGCAGATCCCGGTGAACATCCCGGTCAATGTGAGCGGCAACACGATCAACGTGATCGGCCTCCTCAACCCGGCCTTCGGCAACAGCGCCGTCAACCGCTGACGTCGTCGCTGTCCTTCCTCACCCGAACGGTGGGTGAAGAAGGACAGCCCGGCGCTATCCCGTGACCCCACGCGCCCCCGGCGCGTTTCCCAGCGTGCGGCCCCCAGCCAGGGGCCGTGTCACGCACCTGTGGAGGAGTAACACCCATGAGCATCGCCAAGAAGGCCGTCCTGACCCTCGCCGCCGCCGGCCTCGCCGCCGCCGTTCCGGCCGGCGCCGCCTTCGCCGACTCCGGTGCCGAGGGCGCCGCCGTCGGTTCCCCCGGCGTCGTCTCCGGCAACGCGGTCCAGGTCCCCGTGCACGTGCCGGTCAACCTCTCCGGCAACAGCATCAACGTGATCGGCCTGCTGAACCCGGCCTTCGGCAACGCCGCGGTCAACAGCTGATCCGGGCAACACCCCGACGGGCCCGGCACGCCGCCCAGGCGTGCCGGGCCCCGTCCCGTTCCCCGCCGGGACGGCGCCGCCCCGCACCGGAACGCCGTCCTCGCCCCGTACCCCCTCAGCGGCTCACCTCTCGCGCTCCTCCACCATCCCGTTGTACGCGGCGACGAGCGCCCGCCGGGCCGTCCGCTCCACGGGGCGCAGGGCCTCCGCCCGCGCCGCCATCTCCCCGGCACTCACCGCGGCCCCGTGCCCGCTCTCGTACGCGAGCGACACCAGCAACCCGACCCGCCGCCCCAGTTCCACGACCCGCACCGCCCGCGGCGGATACCCCGGCGCGAGCACCTCCGTCGCCCCGGCCCCGTGCACCCGCGCCCGGTACGCCTCGATCGCCGCCTCCGCGACAGGACCGGAGGCCGCGACATCGAGCCGCGACAGCACCGCCGTCGCCTCCCGCATCGCCTCCGCGAGCTCCCGCTCCGCCTCGCCCAGCGAGGGCACGTCCGCGGGCGGCGCCTCCCGCACCGCCATGCACCGCCACTCCACCTCCACGTGCGCATCGCCCGCAGGCCCCGCCTCAAAGACCTCCGGCACGAGCCCGTACGGAGCCCCCACCGCCACCACGGCCTCCTCCGCGTCCAGCGCCGCCGCGTTGAACTCCGGCGGACCCGAGAGCCCCAGCGGATGCCCGGGCGCCGGAAGCGCGAGCCGCAGCCCGCGCGCCCCGAGCGCCCGCAGCCGGCCGAGCGCCAGCGTCAGCCCGACCGGGCCCCGCTCACCCGGCAACCCCGTGACCCGGTGCACGGCGTCCTCGCCGACGATCGCGCTCGCGGCGTCGTCCGGTGGCACAAGACCGGCGAAAAGTGCATTCCCCCAGGCGGTCAGCCGCCCGGAGCGTGGTTCAACGCGCATCCCCCCAGCCTAAGGACAGGACAGGCCACGGCTTCCGCCGACCGGTGGCGTAGGTTTTCTCCAGGGGACATCCCTGGGGGGCGGCGTCCGATCGACGCCGGCGACAAGCCGCGAGAGACAATGGGAGACACGGCGCTCATGAGCGATGTACTGGAACTGGTGGACGTATCGGTGGTCCGCGAGGGCCGGGCTCTGATCGAGCAGGTCTCCTGGTCCGTCAAGGAGGGGGAGCGCTGGGTCATCCTCGGCCCCAACGGCGCCGGCAAGACCACCCTCCTCAACGTGGCCTCCAGCTACCTCTTCCCCACCACCGGCACCGCCAGCATCCTCGGCGACCGCCTCGGCCGCGTCGACGTCTTCGAACTGCGCCCCCGGATCGGCATCGCGGGAGTCGGCATGGCCGAGAAGCTCCCCCGCCGCCAGACCGTCCTCCAGACCGTCCTCACCGCCGCCTACGGCATGACGGCGACGTGGCAGGAGTCGTACGAGGACGTCGACGAGCAGCGCGCCCGCGCCTTCCTCGACCGCCTCGGCATGACCGAGCACCTCGACCGCCGCTTCGGCACCCTCTCCGAGGGCGAGCGCAAGCGCACCCTCATCGCCCGCGCCCTCATGACGGACCCCGAGCTGCTCCTCCTCGACGAGCCCGCCGCCGGTCTCGACCTCGGCGGTCGCGAGGACCTCGTCCGCCGCCTCGGCCGCCTCGCCCGCGACCCCATCGCCCCCTCGATGATCATGGTGACCCACCACGTCGAGGAGATCGCCCCCGGCTTCACGCACGTCCTCATGATCCGTCAGGGCAAGGTGCTCGCCGCGGGCCCGCTCGAACTCGAACTCACCTCGCGCAACCTCTCCCGCTGCTTCGGCCTCCCGCTCGTCGTCGAGCAGCAGGGCGAACGCTGGACCGCCCGCGGCCTGCCCCTCGGCTGAGACCGGTACCCGTCCGGGGCCGGACCCGTATCGCTGCCTGTACGCCACCAACGCCCCCTGTCCGCAGGGGGCGTTGCGCGCCTACCATGTCCCCGTGGACATCGACGCGTGGGTGTGGTGGCTGATCGGCGCGGTGGCACTGGGGATTCCCCTCGTGGTGACCGCCATGCCGGAGTTCGGCATGTTCGCGGCGGGCGCCGTCGCGGGCGCGATCGCGGCCGCGCTCGGCGGCGGCATCGTGATCCAGGTACTGGTCTTCGTCCTCGTCTCCGTCGCGGGCATCGCCGTCGTACGCCCCCTCGCCGCCCGCCAGCGCGCCCAACGCCCCCACCTCGCCAGCGGCATCGACGCCCTCAAGGGCAGACAGGCCGTCGTCGTCGCACGCGTCGACGCGAGCGGTGAGGGCCGCGTCAAACTCGCGGGCGAGATCTGGTCGGCACGCTCCCTCGACGCCGGGCAGACCTTCGAGCCCGGCCAGTCCGTCGACGTCATCGACATCGACGGCGCCACGGCGGTGGTCATGTGAGCCCCCGCCATCTCCGGCCACGCCACCGCCCGCCACGATCCGGCCGAATCCCGGCGCTTTACCGCCCCGCGGGACCTGGCCTGCGCCAAACGGCCCCGAGGGCCCCGACGTTCTGACAGACTCGCCCTCAAGATCCACCGCACGCACGCTTGTCAGGCACCACGGCACGAAGGGCACGGCTACACGATGGCACCGATCATCATCGTCCTCATCATCCTGGTGGTGCTCGTCTTCATCGCCCTGATCAAGACGATCCAGGTGATCCCCCAGGCGAGCGCCGCCATCGTGGAGCGCTTCGGCCGCTACACCCGCACCCTCAACGCGGGCCTCAACATCGTCGTCCCCTTCATCGACACCATCCGCAACCGCATCGACCTGCGCGAACAGGTCGTCCCCTTCCCGCCCCAGCCGGTGATCACCCAGGACAACCTGGTCGTCAACATCGACACGGTCATCTACTACCAGGTCACCGACGCCCGCGCCGCGACGTACGAGGTCGCCAGCTACATCCAGGCGATCGAACAGCTCACCGTCACGACGCTCCGCAACATCATCGGCGGCATGGACCTGGAGCGGACCCTCACCTCGCGCGAGGAGATCAACGCGGCCCTGCGCGGCGTACTCGACGAGGCCACGGGCAAGTGGGGCATCCGCGTCAACCGCGTCGAACTGAAGGCGATCGAGCCGCCCACCTCCATCCAGGACTCGATGGAGAAGCAGATGCGCGCCGACCGCGACAAGCGCGCCGCGATCCTCCAGGCCGAAGGCGTCCGGCAGTCCGAGATCCTGCGCGCCGAGGGCGAGAAGCAGTCCGCGATCCTGCGCGCCGAGGGTGAGGCCAAGGCCGCCGCACTGCGCGCCGAGGGCGAGGCCCAGGCGATCCGCACGGTCTTCGAGTCGATCCACGCGGGCGACCCCGACCAGAAGCTCCTCTCCTACCAGTACCTCCAGATGCTCCCGAAGATCGCCGAGGGCGACGCCAACAAGCTCTGGATCGTGCCCAGCGAGATCGGCGACGCCCTCAAGGGCCTCAGCGGCGCGGTCGGCAACTTCGGCGGCCTCGGCAACCTCGGCGGAGGCGGAGGCGGCAGCGACGCCAAGGCGGCCCCCGCCGCACCCGGCACCGGGGGCAAGTCCTTCCCCCGCGAACAGCGCCCGCCCATCGACTGAGCGCCCTCCCGTACGACGAAGGGGCGGCCCCCGCCGGACCAGCGTCCGGCGGGGGCCGCCCCCGCTCCGTGACCGGCGGCCGACTCAGGCCACCACCCCGTGCCCCAGCCACGCCGGGAGACTCAGCAAGTCGTCCTGCCCCAGCGCGAGAAGCATCGCGTCCGCCGGGCTCGGCTCGAACGGCTGCCGCAGCAGCGGCATTCCGGCCTGCTCGGGCGTCCGGTCCGCCTTGCGGTGGTTGTCCTCCGCGCAGGAGGCCACCGTATTGAGCCAGGAATCCGCCCCGCCCCGGGACTTGGGCACCACGTGGTCCACCGTCGTCGCCCGCCGCCCGCAGTACGCGCACCGGTGCCGGTCCCGCACCAGGACACCCCGTCGCGACCACGGCGCTTGTCTTCGGAACGGCACCCGCACGTACCGGCAGAGCCTGATCACCTGGGGCACCGGCAGGTCCAGCGTCGCGGCCCGCATCCGCAGCCCCGGGTGGGCGCGCTCGACGACCGCCTTGTCGGTGAGGACCAGCACCACCGCGCGGTGCAAGGTCACCGTCGACAGCGGCTCGAAGCTCGCGTTCAGCACCAGCGTGTCCCGCATCTCGCCCACCTCCCCGCTCACCGGCCGCCCCCTGGCGGTCGGGATCAACTCTGGCCGGGCACAACGAGATGGACAACGCAATAAAAAGTGCCCTCCCCTGATCAATTCCATGACCGGGGGAGGGCAAACACGCGGGGCGGCCCCCGGTGCGCGCGGCGCCTCTTCAGCTCGCCGGGATCTCGTACGTACCGATGAGCTGCGCGCGGCCCACGGTGTGGAAGTGGAGGTTGAAGCCGACGACGGCGGGCGTCGCCGAGGCGTCGGGACCGAGCTTCTCCTGATCCACCGCGTGCACCGTGAACACGTACCGGTGCGCCGGGTCACCGGGGGGCGGCGCCGCCCCGCCGAAGCCCTCCTCGCCGTAGTCGTTGCGCGCCTGCACGGCACCGGCGGGCAGGGCCGCGAAGGAGCCCGTACCGGCCCCGGCGGGCAGCTCGGTGACCGTCGCGGGGATGTCGAAGACCACCCAGTGCCAGAAGCCGCTGCCGGTCGGCGCGTCCGGGTCGTAACACGTCACCGCGTAGCTCTTCGTCCCCTCCGGGGCGCCCTCCCAGCGCAGGTGCGGCGAGGTGTTCCCGCCGTCCTGCGCCTGGGCCTCGCCGAGCGGCGCGCCCTCGGACACGTCGTCGCTGACCACGGTGAAGGCGGGCACCTGCGGCAACAGCTCGTAGGGGAGCGGTGGCCTCTTCTCACTCACGTCGCGAATCCTCCAGTACGTGTGGAGCCGGGGGCCGGTCGTGACAGCGGCCCACGGCGGTGGTGGCCAGCCTAGATCCGCCGGCCACCCACGCCGGTACCCCGCCCCGGCCGCCACTCGACCCGCCGCGCTCAGAACCAGCTGCGGCGGCTGCCGACCTCCGAGATCCACTGGTGCAGGTACGCGTCCCAGTCGGTGTCCGCGAAGTCGTGCAGCCCGACCCGGAAGGCGCGGAAGGAATCGCTGCCCTCGGTGAAGAGCCCGTCCTTCTTGTCCATCTCCAGGACGACGTCCATCTCGCGGTCGTCCGAGACGAAGCTCAGCTCGACCTGGTTGAGCCCCCGGTACTGCTGCGGCGGGTAGAACTCGATCTCCTGGTAGAAGGGGAGCCGCTGCCGCGTCCCGCGGATCGAGCCGCGCTCCAGGTCCGCGCTCTTGAACCGGAAACCGAGCCGCCCGAACGCGTCGAGGATCGCCTCCTGCGCCGGCAACGGGTGCACGGCGACGGGGTCGAGGTCGCTGGAGTCCACCGCCCGCGCGATCTGCAGCTCGGTGGTCACCCCGACGCTCATCCCCCGCAGGTGCTGCCCCGCGAAGGTCGTGATCGGGGTCTCCCACGGAATCTCCAGGCCGAAGGGCACGACGTGCGTCGCCCCTTCGTGCAGCAGGAAGGCCCCGCCGAGGCTCACCCGGTGGAACTCGATGTCCTGTTTGTACTCGTGGTCGCCGCTCTCGACCTCGACCCGCGCCTGGAGCCCCACCGAGAGCCCCTCGATCTGCTGGTCCACGGCCCCGCCCTGGATACGGACCTCGCCCTGCACCACACCGCCGGGAACCACGTTCTCCTCGGACAGCACCGTCTCGACCTCGGCCCCACCGGAACCGAGACTCGCCAGCAGTTTCCTGAACCCCATGTGTCCGCCTCTTCCCTCGTCGACTTTCCGTGGAGATGTGCCCGTACTTCCGTCCGGGCATCCTGTGCCCGGCACAGGGGTGCGCCGCAGGACTCGCTCCTACGAACGCGACTTCGACCCTCCCGGTTCCAGCACCCGCGAACCGGCCCTCCCGTACCCTCGGGGGTCATGCCTTCAGAACGTGTGCCCCCGGAGGACATGAACGCGGCCCATGACCGTAAGCCTCTGCCCCGCTCCTTCTTCGACCGCCCGGTCCTGGAGGCGGCCCCCGCCCTCCTGGGACGGCTCCTCGTCCGCGAGCTTCCCGAGGGACCCGTCGTCCTGCGGCTCACCGAGGTCGAGGCGTACGCGGGCGAGGCGGACCCCGGCTCGCACGCCTTCCGCGGCCCCACCGCGCGCAACGCCGTCATGTTCGGCCCGCCGGGGCACGCCTACGTCTACTTCACCTACGGCATGTGGCACTGCCTGAACGTCGTGTGCGGCCCCGAGGGCGTCGCCTCCGGGATACTGCTGCGCGCCGGCGAGGTCGTCGAGGGCGCCGACATCGCCCGGCTGCGCCGCCCCACCGCCCGCCGCGACCACGAACTGGCCAAGGGGCCCGCCCGGTTGGCGACGGCTCTCGGCGTGGACCGCGCGCTGGACGGCACGGACCTGTGCGGAGCCGAGGGCGAACCGCTCCGTCTCCTCGCGGGCACCCCGGCCCCGGCGGCCCTCCTGCGCAACGGCCCGCGCACCGGCGTCTCGGGCGAGGGCGGAGTGCACCCCTGGCGCTACTGGATCGACGGCGAACAGAGCGTCAGCCCCTACCGGGCCGCCACCCCCCGCCGCCGTTCGGGCACCGCGCGAGGGACGACGACCAAGGACTCTTGACTCCCGCCGCCGCAACCCCTAACGTAGGACGAGCCGCTTGTGCCGGTAACGCTCAACGCGATGACCGACAGCGGCACCTCTACTACGCAACGACTCAGGCCCGCAGGGGTCTGTTTTTCGGCGTGCCTTTATCGGTGCTTCCCGAAAACGAGCGGAAGCCCGATTAGGAGCTTCACGGGAAGTCGGTTAACGTAGTGGACACGCCGAAAGGGAAACGGAAAGGCCGGAAGGCCGGAACGGGAACCGGAAAGGCGCCGAGGAAATCGGGCCCGAGAGAGTCTGATAGAGTCGGGAACACG
>NZ_JOGO01000019.1 GCF_000719475.1 Streptomyces sp. NRRL F-5630
CGGAAACCTCGGGCGTTCGCTTCGCTCAGCCGGTGCCATCGACGCCGACCCGGACACGGCATGACCCTCAGCCTCGTGGGATTACGGGACAGCGCTTAGGCGGTCTGTTCGAGAGCCGGATTCAGGGTGCGCACGTTGCCGCTGCCAGCAGTTCCGGGAAGGCGGAGGGTTCAGCCTTGCGCAGGTCGAGCCACCAGCTCGCGTAGTCCACGTTTCGTAGGGCTTCCTCGACGGTCTCCCACTTGGCCTCCGCCGTGTCTTCGTCCATCACGAGGGCGGTGTACGCGTCGGAGAGGAGCTGGTGGCGGCAACGGGTGGCCCAAGGGACCATTCGTGCCGTGCCGTGGAGAACGGGCATCTGGTGAAGCTTCGCCCATTCCTCGACGGCTTTCTCTTCGGCCGCGCGTTCCTTTGCGCGTTCGGCCGAGCGCGCGGTTTCCCAGCACGCGGTGCAGGGCTGCGTCCCGAGCCACTCGGCGAAGCCGGCCCGGCGATCGGCGGGACGGTTGGTGAGGTCTCGCGTTTCCGTGTGGCCGCAGGTGTGATCGATGGTCCACTCTGTGGGGATTGCCATGTGTTGGTGCCGCTTTCTGTCTTCTGAGTCTGGTCGGCGTGGTCGTGTGGCGGCGGCTCAGCGTGTCTTGCGGATGGCGTCTGTGGCCGCCTTCGCGATGGCGGCGGGCGCGCTGGAGGGCTTGGGGAGGTGAAGAAGGGTGGCCCCCGGCAGGTGCTGGGACTCTGTGGTGAGGGTGAGCTGGAGTACGGCGCAGCCGGCGGCGGTGAGGCGTTTGACGCGGGTGACGGCTTGGGCGGTTTCGTCGCTGCCGTAGTGGGCGTCGGTGACGATCACGAGGAGGCGGCCTGCGCCGGGGCGGCTGAGGTCGAGTCCGTGGTCGAGCGCGTCGATGGCGTCGGCCAGGTTGTGGTTGCCGCCGTTGGCTTCGAACAGTGTCACGCGCTCCGGCGCGCGGTTGCTGGGCCGGGTCAGTGCGGTCAGGTGCATGTCGTAGGCGACGGTGGCGGTACGGGAGTCGGGGTCGGTCAGGGCCGCTGCGCGGGCCACGATCCAGGCAGCGGACGCGACGGGCCCTGTGGCGGCGCTCATGGAGCCGGAGACATCGACGGCGATACCCACGCGTAGCGGTGGGGTGGGGGAGGTGCGGCGGCGGGTGTGGGTGAACGGTTCCGCGGTGGGGACCGATCCGGCCGCGCGCTGTGCGTCGCGGGCGAGGGCCGCGCGCATGTTGAGGCGGCCGGGCGGGGTAGGGCTGGTGGTCCGTTCCTCGGTGCGTTCGCGGTAGGCGGCGGCGCGCAACGCGCGGCTCAGGCGCGCGGCGGCACTTCGCTCGGCAGCGGTGGGCTTGCGGCTGCCGGTGACAGGGTTGCCGTAGGGCGCCGGGGTTCCGTCGGGATCGACGGTGGTGCTGCGGGGGTTGAAGACCGACTTGGCGGTGGCGGCGGCTTTGCGTCGCTGGCCGGCCCGCCGAGCGCGGTCCTCGGCCTGCGCCTTGGACTGTGCGGCCATGGCGTTGGTCGCTGCAGCCTGTGCGGCAAGGTCGGCGGCGTCGGTGGCGGCCATGCTGTTCATGACGGCGCCTGCGGCGTCGGAGAGCAGATCGGTGAGGTTGCCGGGCACGGGCAGGGCGGGGGTCGCGGCGTCCAGAGCGTCGCACCATTCCTGAGCGTGCGCGAGCATCGTCGTGGCGTCGTGATCGGCGCACTGCTGGGCCGCGCCCCAGATGCGGGTGAGGGTGGCCAACAGCGGTGCGCTTAGCACCTGTTCGCACAGCTCGGCGACGGCCCGGGTTTCGGCGGCGTCGAGGATGCCGATATCGCGGCGGCCGAGGATCAGGGCCGCCGCGCCGGCGGCTTGCTCGATGCCCTGGAGGGTGGGGTGGGCGATGTCGGGCATGACCAGGGTCCGGGCGCTGGCGCGCAGGTATGTGCGGTCGGTGGGCCGCCTGAGAAGGTGCTGTCCTTCGACACGGCTCTCCTCCAGCAGGAGCGCGGCCTCAACGACACGGGGGGCCGCTCCGGCGGGCTCCGTCCAGATGGAGTGGGCCGCGTGCGCGGCCTCGTGGACGAACACCCCCCAGGCGGCCGGATACCGCTCCTCGTCGCCGACGATCCGCGGATTGATCTCGTGGGGCTGGAGGGGGGCGAAGAGGCGGGCGTCGAACTCGACCTCGGCCAGAGAGGGGGAAAAGGCGGCGGGTGCGCCGCTGCGGGTGCCGGGGCGGCAGGTGACGAGGAGGTCCTGGCGGCCGGCGAGGTCGACGAGGCGGTCGCCGAGTTCGGCTCCCACGCGCAGCCACGCCGCCGGGGAGGAGCGCGGCTGCGCGGGCGGGGCCCCGTCGTCGGCCCAGCGGGCGAGGTCGGCGACGTCGTCCGGCGCGGTGGCGGGGGACTGGACGTGGTGAGCGCTCATCGCGTGTGCCCCCGGTTCGTGGAGCCGGCGCTCGGGGGCTGCGGGGCGGCTGAGGCAGGGAGCTGCTTGCCGAGGGTGAGGGGAGCGATCTTCTTGACGCCAGCAGCCTTGGTGACGGCGTCGGCGACGGCGTCACGATCCTCCACGGGAGCGACGCCGATCAAGTTCGCGAGCGCGGCCGTGGTGCCGAGGACGGCCTCGGTCTTCTGGAAGCTGAGCAGCTCACGCAGCTGAGGCGCCCAGCCCAGCTCGCCGAGTTCGACCTGGCGGGCGAGGTGCCGGGCGACACGAACCACCCGCGCATCGATCCGCAGCGCCAGGGCCAGGTCGTAATCGGTGCCCACCTGGACCTGCACGCTGAAACGACTCGACAACGCCTCCGTCAGCACCGCCCCGTGCACGCCAGGATTGTGGCCCGCCACCACGTAGAAGCCGCTCTCGGCCTTGATGGTCTCGCCCTTGTGGGCCTTGACCTGGATCTGCCGGCGCCCGTCCATCGCCGGATACAACGACGCCAACACCTTCGGCGAGATCAGGGTGGCGTCGTCGATCAGCAGGGCGCGGCCCTCGGTCATCGCGGTGACCAGCGGACCGTACTGGAAGACGTAGCCTCCGTCGTCGTCCTGCGTGTACTCGCCGATCAAGTCGCCGACCGTGGTGTCGCCGTCCCCGGCGACGGTGAGCAGGTCCGGGAACGCCGCCTCCACCAACGACGTCTTGCCGGTGCCCGGAGGGCCGTAGAGCAGCACTGGCACGTCGGCGTCGCGAAGACGGGCCAGCGCCTCGACATCGGGCAGATCGGCCAGCTCCCGAGGGTGGTAGAGCTGGCCCCCCGCGCGACGGATCGGGCCGGTCTGCTTGGGCGTGGTTGCTGTGGGAATCGTCGTGCGGGCCGTGGCCGCCTGGACGCGGGGAGAGTGGGTGCCCGGTGGGCTGATCACAGCGGTTCGCGCGGCTGCGGCGGTTTTCGCGTTCGCGCGGAAAGTGGGCTGTCCGGTTCCGCCTTGGTCGGCCTCGCCGCGACGCACCAGGGTGAGGGCGGCGTTGCGGACGGCGCCGTGGGAGTGTCCCAGTTGCCTGGCCATGTCCCCGATGGTGAGCGCGTCCGCCGGCCGTTTGGCCAGTAGCTTGGCGACCTTGGCCCGTAGCTCGCCGCCCTTGGTACGAGCTGGACTGGTGGGCGGTCCGGGTGTGGTCAAAGCAAGCCCCTTGAACGGATGCGGATACGGACGGGGGTTGGCAACGCGCTGGAAGACGGGCCGCTCTCGTTGCGGGTCACGGACTGTGCCGATGTCGCCGACCGGCGCGGCCGGGGCGTGGTGGCGGCGCTCACCGGCTGACCGAGGGCTCGGTCCACATGCACGGGGTGGCCGGTGACGAGCAGTTCGCCGGCCGTCGAGCAGGGGCCTGCGTCCGCTCCGTCCCGGGTTTGGTCGCTTGGCAGGCGCAGAGGGGCGCCTCCTCGAAGCCGGACTCGAGCAGGATCCGCCGAGCGGCGGAGTTGTAGCGGGTGGTGGTGATCTCGCCGGTGAGGGCGTGCCGGATGGTGCGGACCGGCTCTGGCGCATCGGGCAAGGTGGGTCTCCTACCGGTGGTGACGGGAATGCGGCGGGGTGTTGGGCGGTGTCTGTGCAGACGCAGTGTGCGAACTGCGGACCATCTCTCCGATGCGCGTCGTGGACGAGGCGAGGCGGCGGGAGAGCCCCTGCGCGAGGACCCGGTAAGTGGCGGCTGCGCGGCCCATCTCATCTGCGGCGCGGCGAAGTTGGTCGGCACTGGTCACGGGTGTGGGGTCTGCGTCGTCGTAGAGGTAGATCTCGGTGCGGTGATGGATGGCGAGGTCGCACAGAGTGGCGGCCAGCGAAATCTGGGCGCAGGCGCCGGCGAGGTGCGCCAGGGATTCGGCGGCGCCCTCCATCTGGGGGTAGGGGCTGACCGACAGGTCGTAGAGCTGGCGCGTGCTCTTCGAGGCCAGCTCGTGCAGCCGCAGGCTGACAGGTGCGATCTCGCGGACAGGCTTGGCGATCTCGCCCCGTTGGATACGCCGGGCCTCGGCCGTCAGCTCCTCCAGGGTGGCGGACGCGTCGCCGAACAGGCGGATGTGTTGGGTCAGGTTGACGGTGCGCAGGGCTACTCCTGCCTCAGCGGGTGCGGGAACTGGACGCCTGTGCGGCGGTAGGACGAGGCGGCGAGAGGCTGATGTTCGCTTCGGTCACTTCAGGTGTGGGATTGCGCCGCAGGGCGGGAGGGGTCTGTACAGCCGCGACCGCGGCGTCGGGTCCGCGACGAGACGCGACGGGAGCGGCGTTGCGTGCCTCGGCGCGGTCGTGGAAGACGGCCTGGGCGAGGCCGGGGTCGGCTGCGACGATCTGGCCCTTGTTCTGCAGGGCGCGGATGGAGCCCGAGACGACGGTCAGGGCCGAGGCCCGGTCCAGTCGTCCGGGCAGCGTGTAGATGTCCAGTTCCTTGTGGTGAATCCAGCCGCGAGCGGTGAGAGCGTGGTCGCCTCGGTCGGGCCCGTCCGGGGTGCTGGCGGTGGCGGCGACGATGCCGAGTTCGGGGTGCTCGGCGAAGACGACGTCGGGGTCGGGGAGAGAGGTCATGGAAGCGTCTTCCTCTCGGTGATGGCGAGAACGGTGTGCGATGCGGTGCGCCTCAGCGGGAGCGGTGCGGCGGCGCCGGCGGGGAAGGTGACGGGGGCCGCTGGCCGACGGGTGTCTCGCCTGTCGGCGCGGCCGGTCGGGAGGCCGCGGCGCGGGTACGTGCGGAGGACACGGGCGGGCCGACGCGACTTGCGAGGTGGGCCCCGGCGCGCGCGAGCGCCGCTCCCTGGGCGGACAGGAGGTCGGCGTAGTGCCATCCCTCGCTGTTGCGCAGTTCGATGGCCCGGACCTCGTACAGGTCTCGGTACCTGGACGGCATGGGGTTGAGGTGGATGACGGCCTCCGCCCACTCGTCCTGCAGCTCGGCGGCCCGTTCGAGCGTGGACTCGATACCGCGCAGGTTGCTCAGATCGGTACTGAGCGGGCCGCTCAGGTAATCCACCGCCAGCGCGGTCGCGCGGACGCCTGCGAGGACTTCGGGACCGTGGGCGAGGAAGGTCTCGACGTGGGTCCATGCCTCGGCGTCGCGGCCGACTTTGCCATCGGCGTAGCGATCTTCGTCCAACGGCCATCCCTCGCTGTCGCACAGGGAGTCCGAGATGGCGTCCCACGCGTCGGAGGCGCGGGTGATGCCCTCGGCTGCGGCGGCCAGCGCGGGAACATGGCGGGTCCAGAGGGGCTCGTCGGCGGGCTCAGAGCCGGGGGCGCCGGTCGGGGTGGTGTTTGCGTCGGTCATGTGGTGGACCTCGTGAAGTGTGCGTGCCCTTGCCGGGCGCTCAGCGGGAGCGGGGGGACAGCAAGGGGGCCGCTGGGTCCGTGACCTCGGCGTTTTTGGGTCCCATGCGTGCGTCGGTGTCGAAGAGTTGGCGCTCTTCGGGGTGGAGGATGTGCTGGGTGATGAAGCTGCGGCCGGCGACCTTCCAGAGTCCCCGGCCGCGGGTCAGGGCGGAGACGGCCTGGGCCTCGACGCCGGTGAGGCCGAGAAGCGTGGTCGCGGCGGCGAGCTGGTCCTGCTCCTGGCGGTAGATGACGCGCGTGGAGCAGTCGCTGAGAAGTCCTTCGGCCAGGGCGCGTCCGCGCGAGCCGGCCGAACCGGCGGCGAGGAGGTCGCTGAGCCGGTGGATGACCATCCAGTTGGCCAGGCCCAGGCCGCGGGAGAGCTTCCACTGCGCCTGCATGCGTTCCAGGAGCCCGGTGTGGCGCATGATGCGCCAGGCTTCGTCGTAGATGACCCAGCGGCGCCCGGCCTCGGGGTCGGCGAGGGCGGCCTCCATCCAGGCGCTGGCGCAGGTCATGGCGAGGACGAGGCCGAGGTCGTCGCCGGTGCCGCCGAGGCGGGAGAGGTCGATGGTGAGCATCGGCGCGTTCGGGTCGAAGGTGACGGTGGAGGGGGCGTCGAACATGCCGCTCAGGTCACCGTGCAGGAGACGGCGGAGGGCGTGGCCGAGGTCGTCGGCGGCGGTCGCGATACGTCCGGCGGACCCGGCGAGGACAGCGTCGATGCGGTCCGGGTGGGTGAGGACGCTGGCGACGTCGCCGAGCAGAGGGACGGCGCCGGCGCTCTCGGCCTCGGCGACGGCGAGGTCGAGGGCCGTGTCGAGGGCGGTGTGCTCGGCGGGGCGAAGGTCGCGCCCGAGGACGGTGCGGACGAGTCCGGCGAGCAGCAGAAGGCGCCGCTTGCGGACTTCGCCGCGCCAGTCCTGCGGCGACACCGAGGCGGGCCGGGCCGGGGCGTCCAGCGGGTTGAGGCGTCCGCTCAGTCCCGGGCCGAGCGCGATCGTTTGCCCGCCCAGGGCCGAGGCGACCGGCCCCCACTCTCCCTTGGGGTCGGAGGGCACGTAGATCTTGTAGCCGTGCGCGATGGCGCGCAGCGCGATGCTCTTGGCGAGCGCGGACTTGCCTGTCCCGATGATCCCGGCGATCACGCCGTTGGGGTTGGTGAAGCCCTCGACGCGGCCGGAGGCGTACAGGGCGAAGGGGTCGTAGCAGAAGGCGGCGTCGGCGTGGACGTCGCGCCCGATGTAGAGGCCCTCGGCGCCGAGGCCACCCTCGGCGAGGAAGGGGTAGGCGCCCGAGACGACTGCCGTGGTCAGCCGGTGGGCGGGCAGACGGAGCTTCCCGCCGCGCGCGGAGGCGGGGCCGGGCCTGCCGGAGGCCGGATAGGTGGCCCGCATTTCGGAGTCGAGCCCTGGCGTGGGCTCCTCGCGGTCGCTCTGTCCGGCGGTGGCTGCGCGGCGGCGGGCGGCGGCGAGGCGGGCGCGGTGGACCTTGCGCTCGGGGCGGTCGGGCCGCTGGGTGGGGGAGAAGAAGGGGGAGGCGATGGCGCGGCGCATGAAGTCCTCGTGTCAGGTGCGGAGTTCGGCGGCGGTGGCCCGGCGGCGGATGAGCCGTACGGCGCCGTGGTGGCGTCGGCACAGGTGGGTAGGCGCGGGGCGCGGGCCCGGGGCGGCGTGGGCGGCGCGGTGCAGGAGGTCGGTCAGCTGCCAGGCGCGAAGCCGTGCTTCGCGTAGTGGTGCGGCGGCTTCCCGGATCGGGGTGGCGCGCTCGGCGTGGACATCGAGGAGGCGTAGCAGGGCGCATCCGAGGTCGTGGAGAGCGTCGAGGTCGTCCGGGCCGGCGAGGAAGGGCCCGGTGCAGGTGGCGCGGTGCAGGTCGAGGGCGGTGGCGGCGAGCGGGAGCAGGCCGTCGGGTGGGGGCGGTTCGGGCTGGTGCATCGGGTTGCCCGCTTATGCCGCGAGGGCCAGCGAGAGCGCCGCGCTCGTGAACGCTTCGGCCTGCTGCATGAGGAGGGGGCGGAGGTTGAGCTGGGCTGCGACGGCCGCCGTCTCGATCGTGGCGCAGGCGGCGCGCAAGTCCTTGTCGTTCTCGGCGGACACGGTGATCAGCCCGGTCAGCGCGACATCGGCGTGACCGGCGATCAACTGTCGTTCCCGGTCGCGGACATCGGCGTACTCGGTGCTGTCCGCCTCGGATTCCACCTGTCCGCGCCGGGCGCGCTCGGCGGCGTCCGCGATGATCGCGGACTTCCTGCGGCGTACGTCGCGCAGCGCGGAATCCAGGCCCTGCGGTGTGTAGAGGAGGGAGAGGGAGCGGCGTACCCCGGCGGAGAACTGGACGGGGTGGAGGAAGGCGGCGCTCACGGCCGTGCGGGGCCAGTTCTCCACCCAGTAGGTGGCGTGGACGGCGGAGTCGGTGCTGATCCGGTCCGGGTGCTCGACGAGGACGACGGGCCCGGCGGCGGTCGGCGCGGCGGCGGGCAGGGGGCCCTCGCTCCAGGAGTCGAGGGCGGGAAGGGCTGCCGGGTCGTACGCGGAGCGGGTCACGGCGGCGATCTGCCCGGCGGTGAGCCACCCGGACGAGGTGAGCCCGGCATCGCGCAGGGCCTGCTCGGCGGTCGAGGTGAGCTGGGCGAGCACGCCGAAGGCGCCGCTCAGGCCGCCGCCCGCCTGCGCGGCGAGACGTCGCGTCGCCTTGAGGTCGAGGGCGAGCGCGACGTACATCTCGTGCGGTGCCGCCGCCGGGCCCGCCGAGGCGATCAGCTCCTCGTACAAAGCCCCGGCCCCGGGGGCGTGCGGGGCGCCGTGCTGGGACCAGTACCGGCGCAGGGCGTCGCCGGAGCCGGGCACGGTGCGCTCCAGGACCTGGATGCGCGCGACGTGCCCGGTGCGGGCGAGTGCGGCGAGCGCGCGGCCCCACCCGGCGACGTTGGCCTGCTGGGTGGCCGGGTCGAGAAGGGCGAAGGCGCGCGAGGAGACGCGCAGCACGGCGGTGAGAGTGGCACCGTGGGGGTCGTGCACGGCGGACAGGCGGCCGTCGCCGCTCGTGACGACGCGCAGGCTCGCGGCCCGGCCCGGCAGGTGCAGCAGCCCGTCGCGCGCCGGGCGGGGGCCGGGGCGGCGCAGCCACAGGAGCTGGCGGCGTATGCGGCGCAGCGCGTACCGGAGCACGACGGGTGTCCAGTCCGGCAGTGGGCGGCCTCGGCGGCGGCCGAGCGTGAGGGCGAGGAGGACGGCCCACAGGGGAAGTAGCGCAAGCGCGGTGAGGACGCCGCCGAGCAGCACCACCACCAGGAGCAGGATCCCGGAGAGAGCGGCGAGCGCGAGCTGCGCGGTGGAGAGGCCGGCGAGCACCCCTCGGCGGGAGCGGTGGGGGAACTTCACGGTCGGGGAGGGGGTTTCAGGCATGGTGGTCCCAGCGGTCGAAGAAGCGAGGGGCACGGGGGCGGGCGGTGCGAGGGGCCGCCCGCCCCTGTCTCAGGTCACGAGCCCTCGGGCGGTGGCGACCCGGGGTCTGGGGCCGGCATGTTCGCCTTGCGAAGGTCCGGCGGGGCCGGGGCCGGGGCCGTGCTCGGCGCGGGAGCGTCGGCGGGCGCCCGGGTGATGAGCGGGGGGATGCCGGGCCTGCGGATGAGCGGGGTGCCGCGGTCGCCCTCGGCGTCCGGGTCCTCGCCGTAGCGGAAGCGGACGGGGGACTGCTCCGGCCCGCCGTCGATGCCTTCCTTGCTCAGCCGGCTCCCGCCGGTCGGGTCGATCCCGGCGGCCGTGCCCGAGGAGTCCGTGCCTGGCACGGACGGCGGCCCCTGCGGCGCGGGGACACCGGTGGATGCCTGGAACGCGAGACGGCCCGCGGTCTTCGCGGCGTTCGCGGCCACGGTCACGCCCGCGACGGCGGTGCGGTGCAGGTCGTCGTGGCCTCCGCTGTCCGTCGCCCAGTGCACGAACTTGTAGCAGGCGTAGGGGCACAGCAGCACGAGGACCATCACGACGAGCCCGGCCAGGGCGTCGGAGACCGCGCCGATGCCGTCGCGGGCGTGGGTCTGGCCCAGGGCGGAGACGCCGATGAGGAAGACAACGGTCATCACGAGTTTGGAGAAGACGAGGGCGGCGGTCGCCTCGATCCAGCCGCGTCGCCACCGCTTTGCCGCCTCCCAGCCACCACCGGCTCCGGCGAAGACGGCCAGGGTCACCATCACGAGGACGGCGACCTTGCGCGCGACCATGACGCACCAGTAGAGGAAGGCGCCGATCGAGCAGGCGAGCGCGACGAACGTGGGCGTGACCCACCCGTTGCTGTACATCGTGCCGAGGTCGGGCCCGCCCACGAGCCTGCGTACGGCCTCCGCGATCGAGGTGTGCGCGGTAGCGAAGAGGCTGTCCGAGAGGCTGTCGGTCACGGTGATCGCGACGGAGGTGAAGGAGACGGCGCAGAAGGAGAAGAGGACACCCGTGACGGTGCCGGTGACGGCCTGGGCGAGCGCCCGCTCGTCGCGCCGGAAGGCGGCCTGCACGAGCTGGAGGCAGAAGGTGGCGACGATCACCACCAGGCCGATGGGCAGGAGCAACTCGTAGTTCTGCCGGAACCAGTGCGCGTCGAGGTCGATCGCGGTGGTGGCGTCGACGGTCCGGGCCGCGAGGTCGGCGGCGGACGCGGCCAGTTCCCCCACGCTCTTCGCGATCCAAGCGCCGACCGCGTTCGTCACCGTCCCGCCGGGATTCTGCGCGAAGTCGATCGCGCCGCACACCTTGTCCATCAAGGGCAGATCACAGACGGCCACGCGAACCTCCGTTCATATGGTTGGAGTTGGAGGTCATGGGGCCACCGCCGGGAGCACTCCGGCCAGCGCGCACGGGCGCTGGGGCCGGCACTGGACGGCGAGCGTGGCCGTGCGGGTCTCTGCGCCGGCCTTCGCGTGCCCCTTCCACGCGATCGACTGGTGGCCGGTGACCGTGACGGCGTAGACGTACGCCGTGCCCAGACGGGCCGGGTCCTGGCGCAGCGCGCGGGCGAACGCCTCGGGATACCGGGCCTCCGCCGCGGTCGCCGTCGCGTACTGACCGGAGGCCGACATCTCGGTCCACAGCGTCGGTGAGGGCACCTGCTCCTCGACGGACTCCCGGTCCACGACCTGCCTCTCGCGGGTGAGCCAGCGCTCCAGCAGTGCGAGGTGCTCGACCTGCGTGGTGCTGCGGGTGTCGTACGACCACAGGGCGACGGCGGCGGCCTTGGCGTAGGTGAGCGGATCGGATGTCGACGGAGGGTCCAGCACCTTTGAGGGCGGCGCTGCTTCGGCCTCCGGCGAGCCCTCGGCGGGGGCGGGCGAGGAGGAATCGCGCCCTGTGGGGGCGGGCGATGCTGCCGGGATGTGAGCGGCAGGTGCGGCGTCGGGGCGGGTGAGATACCCGACGAGCCCGGCGACAGCGAGCAGGACGACGAGGACGAGCGCGCCGAGTACGAGCCTGCCCTTCGCGCCCGTGGCGCTGCGGTCAGGTGTGAAGGAACGTTTCTTCATCAGTGCACCTGTGTGCCCAGGGCGGAGAAGAAGGTCACGATCCCGTTCGCCGCCCCGAGCAGCAGGGCAGCCCCGGCACTGACCAGCACGCCCTTCTTACCGGTCGCTTCCGCCTGGTGGCCGCCGGAGTGGTGCCCCCACGCCCAGACCGCGGCGCTGACCGCGAGTGCCCCGACGGAGGCGATGATCGCGAAGAGGTTGATGCCCCCGACGACCTTCTTGAGGACGGCGAGGCCGGGCAGACCGCCCTCGGTGGGCTTGACGCCCGGGTCGTAGGCGAGCTGGATGACGTCGAGGACATGGTGCACGGGCACTCCGATTCCGGGCATGCCGACGGCAGCCCTGGCGCGGACGGGAGGAAAGAAGAGGAAGGAGAGGGGGAGGAAGCGGTCAGCGCTGCCGGGACGACTCGGCGGAGGTCGGTGACGACGGTGCGGCCGGGCGGTCGGCGTTGCCAGGACGCACGGCCCGGCCGGAGCGGGCCGAGGAGGTGCCGCTCGCTGTGCGGCTGAAGACGCCGGGGCGCGTGGCCTTGATCTGCCGGAGCAACTCGGGCTCAGGCCCGGATAGTTCGCCGGAGAACTCCTCGACGATCCACGCCGCCTCCTTGAGCTGCCCGTGGACGGACAGCACGGAGCTGCGGTACTCGTTCAGTTCGGTGGGCGCAGGCTCCGAGGAGAGATGGAAGCGCACCGCGCACTCCAGGGCCGGTGCCGCCCGCAGCAGCGCCTTGTTCACCAGCAGCGCGGCGTGCGCGTACGCGTAGGTGGCCCTGCGCTCGGCCTCCGCCTCCGGCGACTCGCCCGCCACGTCGACCGGCCCGACGGCGTTACCGACAAGCCCCGCGTACGACTCGGAGAGGTGCGTCAGCATCTCGGAAAGCCCCTTCCAGTGAACGGAGTTGAGGGCGGCGAGGCTGTAAAACGCGGCGGCGCACTGATCCAGGTGGCGGGCCGTCTCCCGCAGGAGGTCCGCCTGGCGCTCGACCGGCAGGTGAGCCTGCGGCTGGTACGGCAAATGATTCCCTTCTGGTCAGACGACCCGCCGGGCGGCGAGGATGTCCCCCCGCCAGGCGTCGAGGGTCGTGATGCGGACGACGTCGCCGGTGTGCGGCGCGTGGATGATCAGTCCGGAGCCGATGTACATCCCGACATGCTCCGGCGCGGCGGCGCTCCCCTCGGTGAAGAGGAGGTCGCCCGGCTCAAGGTGGTCGACCGAGACCGCCTTGCCTACCTTGACCTGCGTGTATGTCGTGCGGCTGAGATGGAGCCCGGCGGCGGCGTACGACTGCTGCATGAGCGAGGAGCAGTCGCACCGGCCCATCGGGTCCGGGCCGTGCGCATCCGTGCAGGACCCGCCCCACTGGTACGGCGTGCCGAGCTGCCCCTGGGCCCAGCGGATCGCGGTCCGCACCGCGACCGGGGCGTCCTTCGGGATGGTGTAGCCCTTCGGGACTGTGCCGGCCGGAATCGGCCCGAACTGCGCCTCGTCGGCGACGCACCCGTCGCCCGTGGCGAGGGAGGCAGCGCCTGTGTCGCCGTCGGGATCCAGGACGTGGGCGAGCGCGGTCCGGAGGGCGAGCGCGAGGTCCTCCCACTTGGCGTAGGCGTCGGGGAGAGCCGAGCGCTGCACTGCCTGCGCCGCCTGGGTGAGGGACAGCGACTGCCACCCGTCCACCTTCCGCAGCGCCTCGTAGAAGCGCGTCGCCGCGTGCACCGGGTCCCGGGTCTCCTCGACCGTCCCCCACCCCTGCGAGGGACGCTGCTGAAAGAGCCCCACGGAATCGCGGTCCCCGTACGCGAGGTTGCGCAGCCCCGACTCCTGAAGAGCGACCGCGAGGGCGATCACCTGGCCGCGCGCGGGGACGCCGAGCGAGATACCGGTGGCCACGATCCGCTCCGCGTTCGGGATCTGCTCGGCCGGGTCGGGAAGACCCTCGACGTTCACCTCGGTGGCCCTGCCGCCCGCGAGGAGGTGCTCGACCTGGCCGGCCACAGCAGCCGTGTCGACGGGGGAGGTTGAGGTGCAGCTCGCTTCGGCCGTCGTACTCGCGACAAGCAGTACGGGCGCGGCGAGCAGCAGGGGTGCGGCGGCCAGCAGACCGAGCGCCGCTCCGGTGGTCTTCACGAGGTCGTAACCCGTGTTGATGTGTGCATGGATGCCTCCCATGGTGAGAAGGCGCGGCGCCGGAGACAGTACGAGAAGGTCCGCGACGCCGCGCCAGGCACGTACCGCTCAAGGCGGCCCGGCCAGAGAGGGATGGGCCCCTGTTGGCCGTGGGTGCGAGCGCGGCAGCAAGCCGCCCTTGTAATCTCTCGCGCCGCACGAATGCCTCCGAACACGCAGGTCAACGCCCTCCGAACCGGCTTCCGGCGGGCTGTGCGGCGAGACGGTACGCACGAACCTCGGCCGCACCAAACGGCAGCCGAGGCACGGGAGTCGAGAGGCGGTCGCGTTAGGTACGGCCGAGGTTCGCGGCTACTCTCCGCCGGACCCATTCCCGCCTGGCAGAAAGGGGGCGAGCCGATGGGCTACACGCTTCACCGCGGCGACGCGCTCACCATCCTCAAGACCCTCCCCGACGAATCGGTCCACGCCGTCATCACCGATCCCCCGTACAACAGCGGCGGACGCACCAGCTCCGAGCGCACCGGGCGCACCGCGCGCGCGAAGTACGTCACGAGCAACAGCGCCCACGACCTCGCCACCTTCCCCGGCGAGAACCGCGACCAGCGCTCCTACCGCTCCTGGCTGACCGAACTGCTCACCGAGGCGTACCGCGCGGCGACCGAGCACTCCGTCGCCATGGTCTTCTCCGACTGGCGCCAGGAGCCCACCACCACCGACGCCCTCCAGATGGCGGGATGGACGTGGAGCGGGACGATCTCGTGGATCAAGCCCGCGAGCCGCCCCCGCAAGGGCGGACCCAAACAGGACACCGAGTTCGTCACCTGGGGTGTCAAGGGCACCCTCGACAACACACGCGACCTCTACCTCCCCGGCCACTACATCGCCTCGCAGCCCCGCAAGGACCGCGTCCACATCACCCAGAAACCCGTCGAGATCATGCGGCAGCTCGTCAAGGTCTGCCCCGAAGGCGGCACGGTCCTCGACCCCTTCACCGGCAGCGGCTCGACCGGAGTCGCCGCCCTGCGCGAAGGACGCAACTTCCTCGGCGTCGAACTCTCCACCCACTACGCGGACATCGCCGAACGGCGGCTGCGCGCGGAGCTGACCCAGGACGACTTCGTCCTCGCCGGGCCCGAGGAGTGAGGTCGAGAACCGGCCCGGGGCCGGCGGATCCCAGACGGCGAAGGGCGGCTGGTGCACCATGAGCCGGTGCACCAGCCGCCCTTCCGTGTGTGTCAGGCCGCTTCGAAGGCCCGCCGTATCAGCGGCTGCGCCCGCTCCAGGGTGGCGGGTGAGCCGACGCGGACCTCCAGGTCTCCCGTCCCGAGGTGCCCGATCCCGCGCATGTCGCGTGTGAAGCCCTCCTCCAGCTCGACGGTGTCGGGGTCGAGGCGCAGGTACGTGAGGATCACCTTGTGTCCGGGGCGGAACAGGACCGAGGCGATGTTCACGAAGCGCCGGTATGCGATGTAGTGCTGAAGCGGGGTGACCTCGACCTCACCCCACGCCGTGAGAGCCTCGTTCAGCTCGCCGTACAGGTCCTCCAGGCACGCCGGAGCGGAGCATCGCGCCGGCGGAACCGGCGCGGCGGAAGGCTTCGGTGCTCCCGCGGTTCGTTCTCTTCTGCGCTGCGCCCCGCTGGGGTGCGACACGCCGGGCGAGGAGTGCTCCAGCAGGAGGCTCAGCAGGTCCCCGTCGAAGACGCGGTAGCGCACGAGGTCGATCCGCTCGGGGACGTTGTCCACGGCGACGCGGTCGTGGTGGGAGAAGGCCGACGCGATGCAGATCATCCGGGGGCGACGCCAGTCGATGCTCTTGGCCGCCTCCGCGCCCAGCACGGCACGGACCAGCGCCTCGAACTCGTGACGCGCCGAACGCAGCCAGGTCATGTACGAGACGGCCTGCGACAGCACGCCGCTGTCCGAGCCCTTCTTGTACTCGATCACGACCGGGGCACCGGTCTCGTCGAGCCCGAGCGTGTCGATCCGACCCCGGTGCCACGGACCCGTCGCGTACTCCGAGGCCAGGAACCGCACCCCGAGCATCGCCTCCAGCCCCGCCTCGACCCGCCGCTGAAGCTCCACCTCCAGCGCCACCGCCGAGCCCACCAGCTCCACGTCCCGCCCGTCTGCACGCCGTCGGAACACCTTCAGCTCGGCCACCAGCAGCTCCTCCCGTGATTCCTGCACGGGACCCAATCACCGGACGGTCGCGAATATTCCACGTGCGCAAGAAGCTCTCCGCCGATGAGGCGGCGAGGCATCGCTAGCGCCGCCTACAACAGGCGGCACGAGCGCCATCTCGACGAAGTGCGCATCACGATGCCGTCCCCCTCCGAGCGACTGAGGTGGTGCGCGACAGTGCCCAGCGCCAGACCAGTAACCCGGCTCAGATCTCGTACGGAAGGCCCTTCGCCGTACTTCCCGATCCACGACCGTATGGACGCAAGGACAAGCGCCCTGCTCTCCCCGGGCTCCGTGGTCACGAGCGACCCGTCGGCGGACATGGGAAGCGGCAGAGCAGCTCGCGCCGTCGCGTATTCGACTCGGGTGCATCCAGTAGCGCGGCCGACTCGCGGATGAGACGGCGTCGCAGCCGGGTGACGTCGCTCGCACTCGCCCTCGCGAGAGCGCCGTAGGTGCTCCACCGCTGAGCGGCAAGCTGTAGGACAGGGTCGTGCTCCATACACCGACCCGATCACATGTTCGATTTTGGGCGCAAGTCGATGCGTCTCGCCGTTGGCGCAGAACAGCTGTGGCTGTGTCCTGTGTCACCGAACTTTGACCGCGTGCCATCGACGCGTGACGGATGCGAGTTTGTGTCATCGAAGGTTGATTGGGCTTCCGCCCAAGTCGGCAGCCGCCGCGTCGGCGATCCGCTGCCCGCTCCATCAGCGGCGCCTTCGATCCCAGCGCGCACCGGGCCAGCGCTCCGCCGTCCGATTGGGCGGGATCCGCGACAGCCTCAACCAGCTGAGCTGGTACGCGCCGATCTCCTCCACCCGCTCCAGTGCGCGGCGAACGCCTTGCTCGCGGTCCGCGTTGGCCAGCCTCCGTAAGGCACTCGGGACTCCACGTCTTATTGCATATAGCTTGCAATAGCGTAGTAGGTGCAATAATGCAGCGCTTGGGCTAAGGAGGGGACGTGGCCGCACCTGTGGTCCTCGGGATCGAGTCGTCCTGCGACGAGACCGGGGCGGGCATCGTGTCGGGCGGGCGACTGCTCGCGCACGTCGTGGCGTCGAGCATGGACGAGCACTCCCGCTATGGCGGTGTCGTGCCGGAGATCGCCGCGCGGGCGCACCTGCACGCGCTGCGGCCTGTCGTGCGGGAGGCACTGGAGCGCGCCGGTCTGCGGCTGCGGGATCTCGACGCGGTCGCCGTCACCACGGGCCCCGGGCTCAGCGGCGCCCTCCAGGTCGGTCTCGCTGGTGCAAAGAGCCTCGCGTACGGGATCGGAGTACCGCTGTACGGGGTGCATCACCTCGCGGGGCACGTCGCCGCGGACACGCTGGAGCACGGGCCGCTCCCGGACCCGTGCGTCGTGCTGATCGTCTCGGGCGGGCACACCTCGCTGCTCCTCGTGCGGGACCTGGCGCGCGAGCCGATCCTGCACCTCGGCGACACCGTCGACGACGCAGCAGGGGAGTGCTTCGACAAGGTGGCCCGTGTCCTCGGTCTCCCGTACCCCGGCGGTCCCGCCATCGACCGCGCGGCGCGTGACGGCGACGGTGGCGCCGTCCGCTTCCCGCGCCCGCTGACGGGGCCGCGTGACGACCCGTATGCCTTCTCCTTCTCCGGCCTCAAGACGGCGGCGGCGCGCTGGGTCGAGAAACACACTCTGGCCGGGGAACCCATCCCCGTCGCAGACGGTGCCGCTTCGCTCCAGGAGGCCGTGGCCGACGTTCTCACCCGCAAGGCGCTGGCGGCCTGCCGCGCCTACGACGTCTCCACCCTCGTGGTGGTCGGCGGCGTCGCGGCGAACTCACGGGTGCGGGCCCTCGCGGAAGAGCGCTGCGCCGCCGCCGGGATCGCCTTGCGGGTCCCGCCGATAACGCTGTGCACGGACAACGGCGCCATGATCGCCGCAGTCGGGGACCTCCTGGTCCGCGCCGGGGCGGAGCCGGCGCCGCTCGACGTCTCGATCGACCCTTCCGCGCCGCTGGAGTACGCGGCTCTGAACCCTGTCGCCGTTGTCAGCGCGAGGGCGGCGTGAGCGGGCTGGTGCGCGTGCGCCGCGTGACCGCCGCCGCGTTGCTGCGCAGGCGAGAGGAGGTCGGGCGAGTCTACGGGGAGGTCTTCGCCGAGCCGCCCTGGTGCGAGGGACCGAAGGAGACCTCGGCCTTTGTGCAGAGGCTCCCTGACGACGTGCTCCGCGAAGGATGCGTCGCGGCCCTGGCATTCGGCAGCGGGCGGGACCGCGAGCGCGTCGTCGGTTTCGCGACGGCCTGGACGACCCCCGCCGTCTTCCCCACCGGGCGGTCGTACGCCGCCGCGCGCGCCGCGCTCGGTGAGAAGAGGACCCGGCTGTGGCTGTGCGGGGCGAGGGAGATCGACGAGATAGCGGTGGCTCCGAGCGCACGCGGCGCGGGAGTGGGCACGGCACTTCTCGGCGCTGTGACCACCGACGCCCCCGACGGCCGTTGCTGGCTGCTCACCTCCGCCGCCGCGACCGGCTCGCTGCGCTTCTACCGACGCCTCGGCTGGGCACGGGCCACCTGTCCAGCCCCCGAGGGCGCCGGGCCCGTCGTTCTGCTCGGCCCTGGCCACCCCCGTCGCGGCGACATACCGGACTGACCCCCGTTCCCAGCCGTCCCGACCACCCCGGAGCACTTCCCTTGCGTACCGCCGACATCCGCAGCCGCTTCCTCGACTACTTCGCCGCCCGCGGCCACACCGTCGTCCCCAGCGCCCCGCTGCCCACGCCCGATCCGACGCTGCTCTTCGTCAACGCGGGGATGGTGCCGTTCAAGCCGTATCTGACCGGCGAACAACCGGCGCCGTGGCCGCGCGCGACGAGTGTGCAGAAGTGCGTGCGCACCCTCGACATCGAGGAGGTCGGCAAGACGACACGGCACGGTTCCTTCTTCCAGATGAACGGCAACTTCTCCTTCGGCGACTACTTCAAGGAGGAGGCCGTCACCTTCGCGTGGAAGCTCATCACCATGGCGCAGGCCGAGGGTGGGTACGGCCTCGATCCGGACCGGATCTGGGTCACCGTCCACCATTCCGATACCGAGGCCCGGAGCATCTGGCGCGAGATCGCCGGGCTGCCCGAGGAACGCATCGTGGACCGGGGCGACGAGGACAACTTCTGGTCGATGGGCGTCCCCGGTCCCTGCGGGCCCTGCTCCGAGCTGTACTACGACCGTGGCCCGGCCCTCGGCCGGGAGGGCGGCCCGGCCGTGGACGAGGACCGGTACATGGAGTTCTGGAACCTCGTCTTCATGCAGTACGAGCGCGGCGAGGGCACCGGGAAGAGCGGCTACCCGATCCTCGGCGAGCTGCCCCGTCGCAACATCGACACCGGCATGGGGCTGGAGCGCATGGCGACCCTGCTCCAGGGCAAGGACAACCTCTACGAGATCGACGAGACCCGCCCCGTCCTCGACCGCGCCGCGGCCCTCGCCGGAGTCCGCTACGGGAGCGACGCCCAGGCCGATGTCCGCCTGCGCGTCGTGGCCGACCACGTACGCACCGCCCTCATGCTTCTCGCGGACGGCACCACTCCGGGCAACGAGGGACGCGGCTACGTCCTGCGCCGCATCATCCGCCGCGCGGTGCGCTCGATGCGCCAGCTCGGTTACGGCGATCCCGCGCTGCCCGAGCTCCTGCCCGCCGCCCGGGACTGCATGGCCCCCAGTTACCCGGAGATCGCCGAGCACTTCGCACGCATCGGTGACCAGGCTTACGGCGAGGAGGACGCCTTCCGTTCGACGCTGCGCCAGGGCACCACGGTGCTCGACACGGCGGTCAAGGAGCTGAAGAGCGAGGGGAGCACCGCGCTGCCGGGCGCGAAGGCGTTCCTCCTGCACGACACCTACGGCTTCCCCATCGACCTCACCCTGGAGATGGCCGCCGAGCAGGGCATCGAGGTCGACCGGGCGGGCTTCACCACGCTCATGACCGCCCAGCGCGAGCGCGCCCGTGCCGACGCCCGCGCCCGGAAGTCGGGCGCGCTCACCGACACCACGGCCCTGCGCGAGATCCGCGACACGCACGGCCCTACCGACTGGCGGGCCTGGGACACCCTCACCACCGAGTCGAAGATCCTCGCCGTGCTCGGCGGCCAGGGACCCGTACCGGTGGCACGCGAGGGCGAGATCGCCACCGTCGTCCTGGACCGGACGCCCTTCTACGCCGAGTCCGGCGGCCAGGAAAGCGACGCGGGCCGGCTCACCGGCGCCTCCTTCGAGGCCGAGGTCATCGACGTGCAGCGCCCGCTGCCCGGCCTCGTCGCCCATCAGGTCCGCGTAACGGCGGGTGAACTCGCCGCCGGGGAGACGGCACACGCTGCCGTCGACCCGGAATGGCGGCTCGGCGCCCGTCAGGCGCACTCGGGCACCCACGTGCTGCACGCCGCCGTGCGCGAGGTACTCGGCCCCACCGCCCTCCAGTCCGGTTCCTACAACCGTCCCGGACACCTGCGCCTCGACTTCCCCTGGCGCGGCGCGCTGACCCCGGGCGTACGCACCGAGATCGAGGAGAGCGCCAACCGTGCCCTGCGCCGCGATCTGCCCGTCTCCGTGCGGTGGATGACCCTTCCGCGGGCGAAGGAACTCGGCGCGCTCGCTCTCTTCGACGAGACCTACGGTGAAGAGGTCCGCGTCGTGGAGATCGGCGGCGCGTGGTCGCGCGAGCTGTGCGGCGGCACGCACGTCGCCCACGCCTCGCAGATCGGCACGATCGCCCTCACCGCCGAGACCTCGGTCGGTGCGGGAATGCGCAGGCTGGAGGCGGCCGTCGGCATCGAGGGCTTCGGCTACCTGGCTCGTGAACGCGATCTCGTCACCCGGCTCGCGGAGCAGGTGGGAGCGCCGCGCGCCGAACTGCCCGAGCGTGTTGCCGCGCTCCTCGACCGCCTCAAGGCCGTCGAGCGCGAGAACACGAGGCTGCGGCAGAGCGCCACGAGCGCGCGTGCCGCCGAACTCGCCGCGCGGGCCGAGGACGTCGCCGGTGTCCTCACCGTCACGACGACCCTCGACGACACGCCTGCGGAGGCGCGTGCCCTCGCCACCGCCGTACGCGACCACCTTCCCGCCCGCACTGCGGGAGCGGTCGCCGTCGCGACAACGGGAGGCAATCTCGTCCTGGCGCTCACGAAGTCGGCCACCGAGAGCGGCCTGAACGCGGGGGCACTCGTCAAGCGACTCCTCGGCGGCCGGGGAGGCGGCTCGCCCCTCCTGGCCCAAGGGGGCGGGCTCGGCGAGGACGACACGACGGAGGCGCTGCGGGCGCTGCGCGGTCTGCTGACGGCGCGGTAGGCGCCGCTGCTCGCCGCCGGGGGGAGGGGGTGAGAGCGCGAAAGCCGGTGCGGTCGCTACCTGCTGAGCCCGTGGCCCGCGCCTCTGGCCTCGGTGTCGCGCGGGTCGGCCAGTGGTTCCGCTTCGTAGGTGAGGCGGACAACGCCGTCGAAGTGGCGTTCGGCACGGGCACGCACGCCGAAGACCTGGTGGAAGAGTCCCGGTGTCAGCACGTCGAGAACGGGTCCGCAGGTGACGAGGCGCCCGTGGTGGAGCACGGCGAGGCGGTCGCAGAGGCGGGCGGCCAGATCGAGGTCGTGGAGTACGGCGAGGGTCGTGATCCCGGTGGCGCGGATCAGGCCGAGAAGCTCGAAGCGGGCGCGGATGTCGAGGTGGTTCGTCAGTTCGTCGAGCACGAGCAGTTCGGGGTCCTGCGCGAGGGCGCGGGCGAGCAGGACCCGCTGCCTCTCGCCGCCGGACAGTGAGGTGAGGTCACGGTCGGCGAGCGCGGCGATGCCGCAGCTCTCCAGGGCCTCGGTGACCGCGTGCCGGTCGCTCTCGCCGTCGCGTCCGAGGACGCCGTGGTGCGGGGTGCGGCCGAGGGCCACCGTCTCGGCGACGGTCAGCCCGCCAGCGCCGGCACCGTCCTGGAGCACGGCGGCGGTGTGCCGGGCGGCGGCGCGCGCGGAGAGCCGCCACACGTCCTGCCCGTCCACCCGGACGACCCCGGCGACCGGCCGGAGGGAACGGTAGACGGTCCGCAACAGGGTCGATTTTCCGCTTCCGTTGGGCCCGACGAGGCCCACGATCTCGCCCGGGCCCACGTCGAGGCCGATCTCGTGCAGGACGGGCGTGGCGTCGAGCGATACGTGCAGTCCGTCCACAGTGAGCTTCATGCGGCGTCGAGTCCCTTGTTGCGGCGCAGCAGCCAGAGGAAGAAGGGGGCTCCGAGCAGCGCGGTGAGGATGCCCAGCGGGAGTTCGTTGGGCCGGTCGAGGGTCCGGGAGAGCAGGTCCACGAGGACCAGGTAGACGGAGCCGAGGAGCGCGCTGAACGGGAGGAGACTGCGGTGGTCGGCGCCCCGTGAGAGCCGCACCAGATGCGGGATCATCAGGCCGACGAAGCCGATGCCGCCCGCGACCGCGATGAGGGTCCCGGTGAGCAGGGCACTCGCCACGAGCAGCAGCGCGCGCGTGCGGTGCACGTCCACGCCGAGCGACGTCGCCGACTCGTCGCCCGCGAGCAGCGCGTTGAGGCGCCGCCCACAGAGGGCGAGCAGCGCCGTACCGAGCAGCACCACAATGGTGACGGTGGGAAGCTGACTCCAGCGGGCCCCGGACACGCTGCCCAGCATCCAGAACATGACCCCCCGCAACTCCGTCGGGGTAGCACGTAGTTGAACGAAGCTCGTTGCGGAGAGCAGGACATAGCCGACGGCGACCCCGGCGAGGACGAGCCGCGTGGGCGCGAGCCTCCCTCCGCGCTGCCCGAGCGCGAAGACGAGCAGCCCTGCGAGGAGCGCGCCCACGAAGGCGGCGCCCGACACCCCGATCCCGCCGAGCCCCGCCCCGCCGAGCGTCATGACGAGGACCGCGCCGAGCGAGGCTCCCTGCGAGAAACCGAGCACGGTGGGGTCGGCGAGCGGGTTCGCGACGAGGGTCTGGAGCACGGCCCCGGTGACGGCGAGTCCCGCCCCCACGACGGCCGCGAGGACCACACGCGGGGTACGGAACTGCCACACGATCTGATCGAGCGCCACGTCGTCGACCGGACCCCGGCCGCTGACGTGATGGACGAGGACCGTCCACACGTCGCCGACCGGGACGTTGACGGCGCCGATACCGACCGCGAGAACCATCGAGACCAGCAGGGCCGCCGTGAGCCCGAGCGTTCCCGCCCACAGGGGGAGGCGGCTCAGAAGGCGTCGGGATGGAGCATCTTCGCGATCTTCTGGACTGCCACGTCGTTGCTGGGGCCGAGGTACATCGAGTCGGACAGCACCACGAACTTGTTCTTCTTGGCCGCGGTCCACTGGGGGAACTCCTTGAGCAGCTTCTTGGCGTATCCCGCCGGGTCCGGGTCGTTGTAGCTGACGACGACGAGGGCGTCGACGTCGGTGGCGGCGACCTTCTCCTTGCTGAGGTCGGCGAAGGACGATTTCGACGCGCTCGCGAAGGCGTTGGAGCCGCCGGCCTTGGCGAGGATGTCGTTGTAGATGCCGTGCGCGGCGATCGAGCTGAAGTCGTTGCCGCCCATGACCATGTTCGAGAAGATCACCATGACCTTCGGCCTCTTCGCCCCCGCCACCTTGGTGGCGACGTCGTCGATGTTCCGCTTCTCGGCGGCCACGATCTTCTCGGCGCGGTCCTCGACCCCGAAGATTTTGCCCATGTCGCGCACGAGCGTGTAGCTGTCGTCGATCGTCAGGCCCAGGTTGTCCGCGCCGCAGCCCTCGGGCGAGACGTAGGTGCGCGCCCCGGCCTCCTTGAGCTGTTCCCGCGTCGCGAAGCCGTTCTTCGCGTCGAAGCCGTAGGCGGTGGTCGAGAGGACGAAGTCGGGACGCAAGCCGATCATCGCCTCGCGCGGGATGTCGAAGGCGTCGTTGGGCTTCACCCCGCCGGTCGGCAGTTTCTTGATCGCCTCCGCGCGCCCGGGCACCTCGGACATGCCGTAGGACTGCTGGTTGGAGACGATGCGCTCGCCCTGACCGAGGGCGAGCAGCGTCGAGACCTCGGCGACCGATGCCCCGTTCATGACGACGACGCGGCTCGGCGCCTTGTCGAACTCCTGCTCCTGACCGCAGTTCTTCAACGCGACGGGGTACGCATCCTTCGCGGCCGGAGAGGCGGCGGCACTTCGCGCACCGGCCTTCCCGGGGTTCTTCGTCTCGCCCGAGTCGCCATCGGAGCAGGCGGTGGCGCTCAGGCAGAGAAGGCCCGCGAGGGCGATGGCCGCCGGCCGGGGAGTCGGCATGGAAGTTCTCCTCGTTCGTCAAGTGGCTGGTATTGGGATGCCGTTGCAGGAGTCGGCGCGGAGTGCGGAGTAGTTCCCGGTGGCGGGGTGTGACGCGGCTCTCCACGCGGTGCCTCACATGTCGTGGGGACGCGCGCGCTCCGTGCGGAAGCGCGGGAACTCCCTGCCGCCCGGAGCGGACTTCTTGAGCGCGGCCGGATTCTCCCGGTCCGTCGGCGAAACAAGGAGGAGACCATGACTCTGCGGGTGCAGATCCTGCTGTACGACGGTGCCGAGGAACAGGACTTCACCGGTCCGCGCGACGTGCTCGGATGGGCCGCCCACGAGAGTGCCGACGTATCGGCCCGGTACGTGCGCGCTTCGGGCCCCGGTGAGGTGACGACCCTCTTCGGCACGCGCCTGATCGTGCCGGACGTGTGGGAACCGGAAGCCGGAGACGTGGTGATCGTGCCGGGCGGTGACTAGTGGCTGATCGAGGACGCCGCCACGCACCGCGACCTGGTCCGTGCCCAGAAGGCCGGAGTGACCATCGCGGGCGTGTGCACGGGAGTGATGGTCCTGTCGGCGGCCGGGCTCACCCGGGGGCGGCCGTGCACGACCCACCACATGGTCAAGTCCGAACTCGCCGCCCAGGGCGACACGGTCGTGGACGCGCGCGTCGTGGACGACGGCAACCTCGTGACCGCGGGCGGCGTCACGAGCGGCATCGACCTCGCACTGTGGCCCGTGACGCGCGAGTGCGGCCCCGACCTCGCACTCGCGGTCGAGCGGATCATGGAGTACGAGCGGCGCGGAACCGTCTGGCACGCCGTCTGAGCGAGGTGAGAGCCCGCCGGTCGCGGCCCGTACCGGGGAGGCGGGCGTGGCGACGCCCCGAGACCGGCGGGCGGGCGCCGGGCCACGTTCGGGAAGGCGCATTCCCCGTGGCCCGGCGAGACCGCATCCTGACACGGACCGACCGCTGTCATGGCCTGTCACGGTCGTAGTTCGCCCGTGAGGATCGTCCTACGCCCGCCGGGGAACCCATCGCCCTCCGGCGCCGACTTCCTTCCTCACCCCTTTTCTCCGCCGCGCCGTGGTTCCCTTCCCGGACAACTTCCGTCCCAGGGCTCTTCCGGCGACCCCGGGCCCTCGTACGTTCCGGGGTGACCCGCGTCACACTCCGTGTGCGGGAACTCACGCATGCCTCGCACCGACTCCTGTACGTCACCGTCCCACCGGTCCACGCACAAGGAAGAGCCGATGACCGAGACCCCCGCAGCCCCGCCGCCCCGGCAACGACAGGGCGGTGCCACCGATTCCGCCGCCGGATACTCCTCTTCCGCCGAGGGCTTCGCGACGCCCGCGCCCAAGAACGGCGGCGCCTGGAGCGGCCTGCGCCCCCTCCTGCTGCGCCTGCACTTCTACGCGGGCATCCTGATCGGCCCCTTCTTGCTCATCGCGGCCGTCACGGGGCTGCTGTACACGGCCACCCCGCAGATCGAGTCGGTCGTCTACCGCCACGAACTGAAGGTCACCCCTCACGGGGAGGCCCAGCCCCTCGCCGCGCAGGTCGAAGCCGCGCGCGAGGCGATACCCGGCGGGCAACTGGTCTCGGTCACCAAGGGAGCGGGACGCGAGGACACCACCCGGGTCACCTTCAACGTCAAGGGCCTGCCCGAGGGCTACTCGCAGACCGCCTTCGTCAATCCCTACGACGCGCAAGTCCGCGGCACACTGCGGACGTTCGGCGAGTGGCTGCCGGTGCGCTCCTGGTTCGACAGCCTGCACCGCACACTCCACCTCGGCGACTTCGGCCGCAACTACAGTGAGATCGCCGCGAGCTGGTTGTGGGTCGAGGTGCTCGGCGGTCTCGCGCTCTGGGCGGGATCGCCGCGAGGGCGCGAGCGCCTGCGCAAGCTGTTCGTGCCGAGCCGGGGCCCCAAGGGCCGTAAGCGCACACTGTCCTGGCACGGAGCGGTCGGGCTGTGGGTCTCGATCGGGTTCCTGGCGCTGTCGGCGACAGGGCTCACATGGTCCGCGCACGCCGGCACGAACATCGGCAAGATCCAGGACTCGCTGGGCGGTGCCACGCCCGCGGTCTCGACGGTCACCGGGCGCGGTGAGAGCTCGGACGCCGTGGACGACCCGGGCGGGCCGGGTGCCTCGGACCCCTCGCAGGCTTCCGCGCCGAGGATCGATCTCGACGAGGCGGTCCGTATCGCCCGCTCCGAGGGCCTCAAGGGCAAGCTCGTCATCACCCCGCCCGCCGACGCGAAGAGCACCTACGTCGTGGGGGAGAACACCCGGCACTGGCCCGAGCAGCAGGACTCGGTCGCCATCGACCCGGCCACCGGCAAGGTCACCGACAAGCTGGCCTTCGACGACTTCCCGGTCCTCGCCAAGCTCACCCGGTGGGGCATCGACGCCCACATGGGACTCCTGTTCGGGCTCGCCAACCAGATCGTGCTCGCTCTCATCGCCGTCGCCCTCATCGGAATGCTCTTCTGGGGCTACCGCATGTGGTGGCTGCGCAGGCCCACCCGCGCGAGCGGAAGGAAGGTCGGCAGGCCACCGACGCGGGGTGCCTGGCGGCGCGTCCCCGGCAAGGTCATGGCCCCCCTCGTCGCCATCGGCGCAGTGCTCGCGTACTTCCTCCCCTTGTTCGGACTGCCCCTCGTCTGCTTCCTGCTCGTGGACCTGACGCTCGGCCACGTACGGCGCCGCCGGCGCGAGCCGAGCCCGGCGGGCACCGGACCGGTACCCGAGGAGAGCCCCCGGGACGAGAACCCCAAGGAGATGGCCCGATGATCGCCGCCACCGGGCTGCGCTGGATACTGACCCTGCTCTTCTGCACCCTCGCCGCCCACGGCCTGTGGCGCGCCCTCGCGGCACGCTCCCACTCCTGGAGCGCCCGCCTCGCGCACGGCCTGCACGCCGTCATGGCCCTCGCGATGTTCGCCATGGCCTGGTCCTGGGGCATGAACCTGCCGACGACTCCGCAGGTGGTGTTCTTCTCCGCCGCCGCCGCGTGGTTCCTGCTGGTCGCCCTCGGCCTGCCGAACGCGACCGAGTCGCGCGGGCGCGCGCTCGTGGCGGCTCTTCCGCACGCCGTCATGACCGCCGCCATGGCCTGGATGGTCGCCGCGATGTCCTCGGGCATGTCCATGGACGGCATGGGCGGGGGACACGCGCACGACATGCCGGGGATGGACATGTCGGCCCCCGGTGCCCTCGCCTCGATGACACTCAGCGCCACCGGCGACCGCTGGAGCGCGACCCTCTTCGCCCTGGTCCTCCTCGCGCTCGCCCTGTGGTGGCTCGCGCGCGGCTTCGACACAGGGCGCCTGGCTCCCCGTGCGGCGGCCCCCGGCGTTCCGGGCACCGGCGCGGCATCGAGCGGCGCGGTGCACGCGGCCTGGGACCTGGGCTGCCACGGCCTCATGGCGTTCGGCATGGCGGTGATGTTCGTCGTCATGGTGTGAGGCCACGGAGCGCGGGGGAAGGCGGACTCCTGTCGCACGGCTCCGGAGCGCGGCGGCTCCGGGGGGTCGGTGTGGCAGGAGTCCGTTGTGTGACGCGGGTCACGCGCCGGTCGGGGAACTCGCGTCGCGCGGCGTCCGACTCCTGGACCGTACGTACGCACCACAAGCACCATCCGCACCACCCGCACTCATGCCGGAGCCCCGCTCATGGACCACTCGGTGACGCCGCCCGCAGGACGGCGTGCCACCCCCGCGCCGTACGCGCTGCTCGGGGGCTTTCTGCTGCTGCTCGCCGCCCTCTTCACCGTTTCGTACGGGGCCGGGCACCTGGCCGGACCCGTCGCCCCCGACCTGCGCGGGGTCTCCCACCACGACGCGGACCCCGGTTCGCAGCACGGGGACGGCATGAGCGGAATGGGGCACTGATGGGCCGCGAATCCGCTCCCCGTACGGCGCCCGAGCCCGGCCTCGCCACCACGGATCTCGTCGTCGGCGGCATGACGTGCGCCGCCTGCGTGCGCCGGGTCGAGAAGAAGCTCGGCGCGCTCGACGGCGTCAGCGCCACGGTCAATCTCGCCACCGGCACGGCGCGGGTGAGCCACCCGGACAGCATCGGACCGGACGCGCTCGTCGCCGCCGTCGAGAAGGCCGGCTACACCGCCCGGCTTCCCGAGCCACCCGTCTCGCGGGTCGGCACGAAGGAGGACGAGGAACCCGAGTCGTCTCCCCTCCAGCGCCTTCTGGTCACCGCGCTCCTGGCCGTCCCCGTTCTCGTGCTGTCGATGGTGCCCTCCTTCCAGTTCCGCGACTGGCAGTGGCTGTGCTTCATGCTCGCCGCGCCCGTGGCCGTCTGGAGCGCGTGGCCCTTCCACGAACGGGCGTGGCGCGGACTGCGGCACGGCGCGGCCACGATGGACACCCTCGTCTCGCTCGGCGTCCTCGCCTCCTTCGGCTGGTCCGCCTACGCCCTCTTCCTCGGCGGCGCGGGCGACCCGGACATGCGCATGGCGTTCACACTGCTGCCGACCGCCTCGGACGGCATGGCCCACGTCTACCTCGAAGCCGCGGTCGGCGTCCCGCTCTTCGTCCTCGTCGGCCGCCACCTGGAGGGCCGCGCCCGACAGGGCACCTCGGCCGCTCTGAGGGCGCTCGCCGAGCTCGGTGTGAAGGAGGTGACGGTACGCGACGGAGCCGTCGAACGGACCGTCCCGGCCGCCCGCCTGGCAGTCGGCGACGTCTTCCTCACGCGTCCCGGGGAGCGGGTGGCCACGGACGGTGAGGTCGTCGAAGGCGTGTCCGCAGTGGATCTCTCCCTCGTGACCGGTGAGACGCGGCCCGTCGAGGTCGCCGCCGGCTCCCCTGTCACGGGCGGAGCGGTCAACGCGGGCGGACTCCTGCTCGTACGGGCGACGGCGGTCGGCGCGGACACCCGGCTCGCGCGGATCACCGCACTCGTCACCGACGCCCAGGCCGGGAAAGCGCGCGCCCAGCGGCTCGCCGACGCGGTCGCCGGGGTCTTCGTGCCCGTCGTCCTGGCCCTGGCGGTCACCGTGCTCGGCTTCTGGCTGGGCGCGGGTGCCGACCCGCAACCGGCCTTCACCGCGTGCGTCGCCGTCCTCGTCGTCGCATGCCCCTGCTCGCTCGGCCTCGCGACGCCGACCGCGCTCATGGCGGCGACCGGGCGCGGAGCGCAACTCGGCGTCCTCGTCAAGGGCCCGCAAGCGCTCGAAGCACTGCGCCGCATCGACACCGTCGTCCTCGACAAGACCGGCACGCTGACCACGGGACACCTCACCGTCACCGCTCTCACGGCGCGCACCGACGGCCCCGGACCCCAAGAGGTGCTGCGGCTCGCCGCAGTCGTCGAGACGGGCTCGGAACACCCGCTGGGACGCGCACTCGTCCTGCACGCCGAACGCTCACTCGCCGAAGGCACGGTAGGCGGTGCGGCGCTGAAGGACTTCTCCGCCACCCCGGGCAACGGCGTCCGCGGCCACGTCGAGGGGCGCCTCGTTCAGGTCGGCGCCCCCGAGGGCGAGCTGCCCCCCGAACTCGCCCGCGGGCTCACCGCCGCCTTGGACGCCGCCCACACTCCCGTCCTCGTCCGGATCGACGGACGCCCGGAGGCCCTCATCGCCCTCGGCGATGTCGTACGCTCCGGCAGCTACCACGCCGTGGACCGGCTCCGACGCCTCGGCATCCACCCCGTCCTCGCCACCGGCGACCAGGAGGAACCCGCCCGCGCCGTCGCCACCGCCCTGGGCATCGCCGAGACCTACGCGCGCTGCACTCCCGAGCGCAAAGCCGAACTCGTCCGCGCCCTGCGCGCCGACGGCAAGCGCGTCGCCGTCGTCGGCGACGGCGTCAACGACGCGGCGGCACTCGCGAGCGCGGACCTCGGCATCGCCATGGGTACCGGCACGGACGTCGCCATCGGCGCCGCCGACGTCACCCTCGTACGCGACGACATCGAAGCGCTCGCCGACGCCGTCCGCCTCTCGCGCCGAACCCTGGCCACCATCCGGGGAAACCTGCTGTGGGCCTTCGGGTACAACGTCGTCACGATCCCGCTCGCCATGGTCGGCCTGCTCAACCCGATGCTCGCCGCCGCCGCGATGTCGCTCAGTTCCGTCCTCGTCGTGCTCGGGAGTCTCCGCCTGCGCCACTGGCAACCGGCGCCCGCCGCCGCCCGCCGGCGCCCGTCCCCGAGGGCGGCCTTCTGATGCCCGGCACTTTCACGCGCCTGCGCGCCCCGCTCACCGCTGTCGGCGTCCCCGTCCTCGCCTGCGGCCTCGCCCTCGCCGGTCTCGGCACCTGGGCGGCGAGCGGACGCGCCGGCAGCCCCGCCCACGTCACCGTCACGAAGGCGTACGTCTACCAGCCGCTCGGGACGACCCCGGAGACCGCCGCCTTCTTCACCCTCGGCAACGACGGCGGCTCCGCCGACCTGCTCACCGGCCTGACCTCGCCCGACACCGTCACGTCCCCCGCGCTCAGCCGCCACCGCATGACGACCTCCGGCGCCGCCTACCGGCAGCCTGTGAACTCCGTGCCCGTCCCGGCCGAGAACGGGCTCACGATGGGCCCCCACGGCGTCGACGTGACCGTACAGCCCAAGAGCACGTGGCATCCCGGCGACCAGGTCTCCTTCACCCTGCGCTTCGCCCACGGCGCGCCCCTCACGGTCCGTGCCGTCGTGGTCCGCCCCGGCGCGGACACGGACGGACTGCCCCGCCCGTAGGACACCGCGCTCATGACCCCCGCAAAGGCGGTATTTCCTCTCCGTATATGCCGGGACTTCCCGCCATGCGCGACCTTCCCGGCAATAGCGGCGAGCGGGACACCCTGCCATGTCGCCCGCCGCCCCGTGATGGGAGGATGAGGCGCCATGGAAGCCGGACCGGTAGGACGTGTGCTGAGGGCGGCGATGTTCGCCGCCGTCTCCGTCACGCTCGCCGCGACCGGCCACGTCCTCATGTCGGCGACGCCGCTTCCCGTCTGGGTGCTCGCCGTCGCCTTCCTCTCCCTCGCGCTCCCCGGCTGGTGGTTCGCCGCCCGCGAGCGCGGCCCCTGGCTCGTGACGGCTCTCGCCGTCGCCACCCAGGGCGTCCTGCACAGCGCCTTCACCGCCGCGCAGTCCGCCCTCGGCCCGGTAAGCGGGACGGGGATGCCGACGGCCGCGCGCACGACGTCCCCGTACGACAACTTGTGCTCCGTCGACGACAGCGGCCTCGCGGGCGGGACTCCGGGAGCCGACCCCGCGGCGGGTACGCACCACTCCGCCATGGCCGGGATGAGCGACATGGCCGGTATGGACCACTCCGCCATGGGCCACATGGCGAGCATGGACCACTCGGGCTCGCTTGTGTCCATGGCCCACATGGGCCATGACATGGGCGGTATGTCCTCGACCGGCATGCTCGCCGCGCACGTGCTGGCCGCGCTGATCTGCGGCATCTGGCTCGCCCACGGGGAACGCGCGGTCTTCCAGGTCCTGCGCGCCGTCGCCGGCTGGCTGCGTGCCCCGCTCCGCCCCCTCCTTACGGCCCCGCTGCCCGCGCCGCGCCGCCGCCTGCGTCCCCGCAAGGGACTGAGCGACCGGCTGCCCCAGGGCCTGCGCTGCGCCCGCGCCTTGGAACGGCGCGGGCCACCCGGGGTGCTCGCCGCGTTCTGACGACGCGGCAGGCATTCCGGAGGACGTACCCCACCCGGCACGCGACCGGCCACCGACCGGCCGCCCGGTGGCGTACCCGCACGGAGCGGCGGCCCGCACGCGTTCGCGACGGCGAGCCGTACCCGCATCCGTACGGGGCGTCCTCCGGCACACCCGGCCCCCGAGGGCCAGGGTGCCCCGTTCACCGGAGATCCGGAACCGTGCGCAGGTCAGGCTCGCCCCGCCGCGTGCCCCGTGCGCCACCCACGTGTTCCGCCGTCCCCGGACCGATCCGTGAAGGACTCACCTGGCGATGAACACCACGCTGCCCGCCCCGCGCGGGCCACAGCGCGCCACCGTCCTCGTACGGGCCCTGCACCGCGATGTCGTGCGGTACGTGGCCCACCTCTCGGCCGACCCCCAGGCAGCCGAGGACCTCGCGCAGGACACCTTCCTGCGCGCGCTGCGGACACTGCACCGCTTCGAGGGCCGCTCCTCGGCCCGCACCTGGCTGCTCGCCATCGCGCGCCGCGCAGTCGTCGACGACTTCCGCAGGGCGGCCGCGCGCCCCCTGCGCGCCGACACCGACGACTGGTGCCTGACCGTCGAGCGGAACCAGCCGACCGGACTGCCCGGCTTCGAGGAAGGGGTGGTGCTCCAGGACCTCCTGGCGGCGCTCCCGTACGACCGCCGCCAGGCATTCGTGCTCACCCAGCTCCTCGGTCTCTCCTATGCGGAGGCCGCCCGCGAGGCCGGCTGCCCCATCGGCACCGTCCGCTCCCGGGTCGCACGGGCGCGCAGCGCCCTGACCACGCGACTGGAACAGGGAGAGGAGGAGACCGAAAGCCGGGCCCTCGCGGCATAGCCCGGCCGCATTCCGGAAGCGTGCGGACGGGACGGGAAGCCGCACCCCGTCCGCACGCACAAGGATTGGGCTGGACGCGCGCCCGCTCCGTCCTCGTCCCGGCGGGCGCACGTCCCCCTCGGTAGTCGGCGCGGTACCGAGGGGAGTTCCCCGGTTACGCGGAGGGACGACAAGAGTGAACTCCCGGCCATACGCGGGTACATCCGCCTCGTCCAAGGCCGCCACCAAGAGCGCGGCCCCGGCGGAAGGTGTCCCCATGACCCACGAGCCCAGCGTCCTCGACCTGACCTCCCTCGAACCGGTTGCCACGTTCTGCGGCAACTGCAATTGCGGCTGCCCCCAGCTCTTCGTGGACCCCGCCGCCACCGAGGATCGCCGGATCGTCCTCACCGACGACTTCGGCCAACGCGTCCAGATGAGCCCCACCCAGTTCGCCGACCTCGTGAACGAGGCGAAGGCGGGCAGCCTGGACGGCGTGTTCGCCGCCTGACGGTGCGCTGCTGCGGAAAACCCTCAATCTCGCGCTAGGCAGGACGCCGGCCCGCGGACGACTCCCTGGTGGCTCCCTCTGCCTCAAAGCTACTCGTGGGCAGTGGGGGCCACGTCCGCCCCCGCGAGCATCGAGTGCCACCCCCCCAAGGCTGATCGCTTTCACGCCGGCGTGTTCATCGCCCCGGCGGCTTCCTCATCACCGTGGCCCCCACAACAAGCCTGCTTGTACGACTCCCGCCGTGCTCGGCTGAGTACGCCGACGCGCACTTGTCTGAGGGCAGTCGGCCCGCGTCTCCCTCCTCGCTTCACTCAACCGGTCGCGATCCGTGGCAGAGGGTTTGCACGGCCTCGGAACTGCGGAGGTGGCCCAAGGGGGTCGCGGCGCACGTGATGTGGGCAGTCGGTCTGGCCGCGGCGCCTGGCCGACACCAAGATGGACGAGGGCCATAACGGCGCCGTAGGCGGTGAGGCGACGGGTGATGGCCGGGCCCAGGCCGTCGGTTGCGCCCGGCGACCAAGGCGGTGCGGCAGTTGGAGAGGCGGCTGGGAAACACCAGCCCTCCTCAGCGCGTCGCGCGTGGGATTCCTTGAAGGCAGTCGCCCTCCCATGTTGCTGCTCGTTGAATGCGTGATGTCCGTGGGGTCAGCAAGACTTCCGTCATGATGACTACGCTGAGGGTGGCAACTGTGGTTGCGGGGGCCCTCCTCGTGCTTTGGGTATGGGATTTATGGTGCCGGAAGCTATGGCCGCCCTTGCGTGAGCAGACTGTAGAGCGGGTCCGCAGACGACGGGACGCCTTCGCACGGGAACGAACCTCGATTTTCATCGAGCAGACCTGCGCGACAGTTGCTCCTGTCACGAGTGGGCATGTGCCGGACAATCTGCCGGGGTTGGCTCCCCAATGTGTGCTGCTGTGGTGGCAGAGGTTCCTGACTCAGGTGCCGATGATGCTGACCCTCTGGGTGATGATGGCCACTGCGGTGACGGGCGGTTCAATCCTGAACGGCGTGGTCGACGCGCTGCGATGGGGCACATGGAAGGTGACGTCTGTCACGACATCGCGCGGGCGTGTCTGGGACAGTCCACCCGGCCTTGCCTTCGGACTGCGGGTCGTGCTGTTGCTGTTCCTCGTTGTCACAGTGATCGTTGCCGTGCGCGGCGTGAGCCTTTTCTTCCATGGAAGCGAACGAGCGAAGCGGGAGCGCGAGCGACGGGAAAGGCAGAGGGGCGAGCGGGGTGACTTCCTGCCGGTCGTAGTTCTATTGGTGTCCGCCGCACGGTGCAGTCGCGCACATCAACAGTGGTCGCAGGGGACTGGCGTAGCTGGGGTCCCGCGCGTCTCGATGCGGTCCGCCGAACGCGTCATCTGGCGGGCGTACAAGACGCGTTACGTCGTGTCGGAATCGAATTGGCGAAACACGATTGGGCTCGCGGAGATCGGCACTCAGCACCGCAGAGTCCTCAAGACGCATGCTGCGCAGGTGGTCGGCGCACTGCGGGCGGCTGAGGCTCGGCAGGACGCCGAACCAGCCGAGGCATTGAGGGAATTGGCTGTCATGCTCGTGATCATCGCGGAGCGATACGCGGAGGGACGACTCGGTCGGCTTCTCGACCAAGACCGTCTGGACCCAGCGATCTCCGCGACCCGGGGAGAGTACCTGCGGTTCTTCGGCCTTGGTGCTGGGGTCGTCGCTGCTATGACTGCGGCGGTCTCCTGCGGGATCCCCTCTGACGCCTTGGGCCCTCTGCTGGGCTTCGTCATCACATTCGGAGCGGTCATCTTCCTCCGAGGGCGGATGCCCGCCCCTGCGGATCTTGTCGACATTCTTCGCGGCGCGGACCGGGCCTGAAGCGCAAGCGCGCTTTGCCATGTGGCCTTGCGAGGAAGCTCGTTCGCGCGGCGTCGGTGCCGTCTGCCGGCAGGAGCGACGGACGAGGAGCCGATCGGAAGCCGGGAACCTTCGTCGGCTCCCCAATAGCGGCTCCCAACGACTCGGATAACCGAACACCGGCGCGAACAGTCATCTGGTGCGAACCCCCTTTTCGTGCCGAACGAAGAGCGCACCAAGTCGTGTTCGGCGGCTACTCTGGCAGTTGCCTTAACGGAGTTTGGTGGACACGAACGTGGACAACCCGGACCGGCAGGTCCGGCTGAGCTTCTTGGGCTGAGCTTTCCGGGGCGGGCGGGGCCGGTCGGTGGGGCCAGGTGACCGGGCCGGGGTGCCGGGCGCGCGGGCGGCCTGGGGCGTCGGGTGTGCGGACAGCCGTACGCGGTGCCGTTCCCCGTGCCGCGAGCGCCGCGAGTGGTCGCGGGAGGGAACGCGCGGGCGTGCTCGTAGCCCCGGCGTTCCTCGGAGGGGTCCGCCCTCTTCGTCTTCCGGGGGTCCGCCCGTCCCTGCCCGGGCGGGGCGGGACGGGCGGACCCCCGGCGGCGCGTGAGGTGCCGCCGGGACTCCCGCCGGACGTCAGGAAGCGGCCGGGAAGCGGTCCCAGACGCGGTGTGTCCGCAGGAGGGTGGTGAGCTGCTCGAACACCTCCGTGCCCGAGCCGCCGAGCACCACGCCCGGCGCGTCCTGGGGCACCCCGGCCGCCGCGAGGGCCGTCTCGGCGCCGGCCCAGCCGCCGATCGCCTTGCCGTGCCGGTACGCCTCGTCGAGCAGCAGGGAGAGCCGGGGCTCGACATCCGCGCCCTGGGCGCCCGTCTTGGCGTCCCGTACCGGCAGCGCGTCGGCGGCCGGGGCGGGGGCGCCCGCGACGAGCAGCGCGTCGAACTCGACGGACCGCGCGGTCGTGAAGGTCCGCTGCACCGGGACGCCGTCGAGCGTGCCGCCCGCCGGAGCGATGACCAGCGGCACCATGGAGGCCGCGAACACCGCGTCGCGCAGCGCCCGTACGCCCTCCGGGTCGGCGCCCGGCGCGACGACGACGCCGATGATGCGGCCGTCGGTGGGCCACTCCTGGCCGAGCTGCGAGAGCGCGGGGCTCACGAGGCCGTCGTCGGAGCCGGTGGCCGGGGCCGGGGCGGGCAGGCCGAGCGAGGCCGCGACCTCGGAGCAGAGCCGCTCGTCGATGTGCGCGAGCGTGAGCAGGACGCGTTCCTTGACCGCCTGCTCGTAGCACTTGCCCAGCTCGAAGCTGTACGCGCCGATGATGTGCTCCTGCTCGACCGGGCTCATGCTGCGCCAGAACAGGCGCGGCTGGCTGTAGTGGTCGTCGAAGGACTCGGGCGCCTCGCGGACCTTGCGCGAGGCGGCGACCGGCGCGGGGACCTCGATGTCGGCGCCCTGCGCCGAGCCCGGCAGGAAGGGGCAGCCGCCGTCGAGCGAGTTCGGCCGGTACGGGGCGACGCCCTGGTGCACCGCCGTCTGGTGCATCCCGTCGCGCAGCATGTCGTTGACCGGGGCGTGGGGGCGGTTGATGGGCAGCTGGGCGAAGTTGGGGCCGCCGAGCCGCGTGATCTGCGTGTCCAGGTACGAGAAGAGGCGGCCCTGGAGCAGCGGGTCGTCCGTCACGTCGATGCCGGGGACGAGGTGGCCGAGGTGGAAGGCGACCTGCTCCGTCTCGGCGAAGAAGTTCGAGGGGTTCCGGTTGAGGACGAGCCGCCCGATCGGCCGCACGGGAGCGAGTTCCTCGGGGACGATCTTCGTGGGGTCGAGCAGGTCGATGCCCTCGAAGGTCTGCTCCGGGGTGTCGGGGAAGGTCTGGATGCCGAGTTCCCACTCGGGGAACGCGCCCGCCTCGATCGCGTCCGCGAGGTCGCGCCGGTGGAAGTCCGGGTCGGCGCCGGCCGCGAGCTGGGCCTCCTCCCACACGAGGGAGTGCACACCGAGCTTCGGCTTCCAGTGGAACTTCACGAGCGTCGTCTCGCCGGCCGCGTTCTGGAGCCGGAAGGTGTGGACGCCGAAGCCCTCCATCATCCGGTAGGAGCGCGGGATGCCCCGGTCGGACATGTTCCACAGCGTGTGGTGGGTCGCCTCGGTGTGCAGCCCGACGAAGTCCCAGAAGGTGTCGTGCGCGCTCTGCGCCTGCGGGATCTCGCGGTCCGGGTGCGGCTTGCCCGCGTGGATGACGTCCGGGAACTTGATGGCGTCCTGGATGAAGAACACCGGGATGTTGTTGCCGACGAGGTCGAAGACGCCCTCCTCGGTGTAGAACTTCGTCGCGAAGCCCCGCGTGTCGCGCACGGTGTCGGCGGAACCCCGCGAGCCGAGCACCGTCGAGAAGCGCACGAAGACGGGGGTCTCGACGCCCTCGGCGAGGAACGCCGCCTTCGTCACGCCGCTCGCGGTGCCGTAGCCGGTGAAGACGCCGTGGGCCGCCGCGCCGCGCGCGTGCACGACACGCTCGGGGATCCGCTCGTGGTCGAAGTGGGTGATCTTCTCGCGCAGGTGGTGGTCCTGGAGGAGGACGGGCCCGCGCGGACCCGCCTTGAGCGAGTGGTCCGTGTCGTGCATCCGGTCGCCCTGCGCGGTCGTCAGCCACTCGCCCTGCTGGGCCACCGCCTTCTGGGGCACGCCGGTGGGCGCGCCCGTCGGGGTTCCGGTCGCCGGACCGCTCTGGTCGCCCTTCGGGGGCGCGGGCTCGCGCGGCTCGACCGGCTCGGCCACCTCCGGGGTGACGGTCGACGGCACGCCGGGGACGTGGTGCTCGTCGGAGGACTCCGGCGGCACTGCCAGGGGGTTCGTGGGCATGGGGAACAGCCTCTTCTCGTACGTGGGGGGCGGGCCGCGTGCTGCGGGCCGCCCCCGGGGTACCCGGCGCACGGGGACTCACGCGTGTTCTTCGCCGATTGGGGCTGGGCGGGTGAGGCCGCGTCATCCCCCGGTCGCCGGCGGCTTGGGAACGGCCATGTTTCACCCGCGCAGCGGGGGAACCCACCCCGGGAGTGACGAAGGCGGGACGGCCCCGGCCGGAGAGGGAGCGACATGACGGAGCGAAGGGGCGGGGCGGCCTCGTACGGGACGGCGGGCCACGGCGAGGAAGGTACGAGCGTGTGCGAGACGGTCTTCCGGCACATCCGGGCGAGCGGAGTGCAGGTGCCGGTGGCCGCCCGGCTCTCGTACGACACGAGACGGCCGTACGAGGTGGCGCTCGACCTGTGCCCGGCGCGGGACCGCGAGGTGCGCTGGGTGCTCTCGCGCGACCTGCTGCTCGCCGGGACGCGTACGCGCAGCGGGCTCGGCGAGGTGCGCGTCGCACCCGTGCCGGGTCCGGGGCGGGAGGGGGCGGTCGTGGTACGGCTCGGGGTGCCCGGCGCCTCGGCGTCCTTCGCGACGGACCGGCACGTGCTGCGGCGCTGGCTGGCGTACACCGAGGAACTGGTGCCCGTGGGCACCGAGGCGGCGCGGATCGACTGGGACGAGGTGGCGGCGCGACTGCTGCGCTGACGGTGCCGTGACCGGCGCGGGACGCCGCCGTAGCGGTGACGCGGGGTGAGGGGGTGCGCACTCGTCTCCGTGGCGGAGGGGGCGCGGAAGGGAAAGTCCACAAGATGCGGTGTGAGAGGGAATCGGGAGGATAGACGAGACAGCGGTGCTTAGGAATCAGGCACGCGATGACCCCTGGTCGCGTGTGCGCGGATTCCGCCGCTCTTTCGCGCGTCTGGACAGCGTCATCCCCTGACCAGCGTTGACAGGAGCGACGTGGTGACTACGACCACTCCCCACCGGCAGGAACCGGAGCGCGTCGGCGGCTCCGGCGGCACGTGCGGCTTCACGCTTCTGCGACGGCTTCCCCCCGGCCCCGAGCGGGAGCGCCAGCGTGCCCGCCTCGTCGAGACCTGGCTCCCCATGGCGCACCGCATCGCCGGGCGCTACCGGGGACGCGGCGAGAACCTGGAGGACCTGTGCCAGGTCGCCGCGCTCGGTCTGCTCAAGGCCGTCGACCGCTTCGACCCCGAGGTGTCCGAAGCCTTCGAGACCTACGCGGTGCCCACCATCCAGGGCGAGCTCAAGCGGCACTTCCGCGACAACACCTGGGGCGTGCACGTACCGCGCCGCGTGCAGGAACTCCGCAACGCCGTCCGCACGGCACTCCAGGAACTCGCCCCGCGCACCGCGCCCCGCACCCCCACCGTCGCCGAACTCGCCCAAGGCGCGAAGCTCAGCGAGGAGGAAGTGCGCCAGGGGCTCGAAGCCCTCGACAGCTACCGCCCCGTCTCGCTCGACGGGCCTCCCCTGCCCGAGGGCGAGCACCCGCTGCGCGACCGCCTCGGCGTGGACGATCCCGCCTACGCGATCGTCGTCGACCGCGAGTCGGTGCGTCCCGCGCTCGCCGCGCTCCCCGAACGCGAGCGGTACATCCTCTACCTGCGGTTCTTCCACGCGCGCACCCAGCGCGCCATCGCCGCCGAACTCGGGCTCTCGCAGATGCACGTCTCCCGGCTGATCACGCAGGCGTGTGCGCAGGTCAAGCACCGCGTGGAGGCGCGCCCACCGCGTGAGGCCCTCGCCGGGAGCGGTCCCGCCTGAAGTCCCAAGGGGCCGGCACGGGGGAGGCCCCGCTCCGGGTCGCGCGCGACGGGCACCCACCCGGGGCCATCACTCGAACGGGTCACGCAGGCGTGAAGAGGGTCTCCCGACGGGCGATCCCGGGCGAGGACGCCGGTCCGATCGGCGTTCCCGTCGGCGTGCCCCTCCCGTACCCGTGCCGCCGGGCACCGTGCGAGGGTGGAAGGACAGGACCTCAGCACCCGGCCGGTCCCGGCGGCACGCCGGAGCCCGGCGGGAGGGAGAGCCACCATGGCAGAGCACGTGCCCTTCGACGTGCAGTCGCTCCTCCTGGAGACCGACACGCTCGACGCCTTCCTCGCCGAAGTCACCGCCGAGGCCCGGCGGCGCACCCCCGGCGCGGACGGCTGCGGCATCACCCTGGAACGCGACGGGCGCCCCTTCACCGTCGCGAGCGCGGGCGCGAGCGCCCCTCCGCTCGACGACAAGCAGTACGACATCGACGACGGCCCGTGCCTCCAGGCCCTGCGGAACGACAAGGAAGTGCACGTCACCGACATGCGCGCCGAGAAACGCTGGGGGGGCTACCCGCCCTTCGCCGCCGCGCACGGCACGCTCTCCTCGCTCTCCTTGCCGCTGCGCGAGCGGGACGGCATGGCCGGAGCGCTCAACCTCTACGCCCCGGCCCCCGACGCCTTCTCCGCCAAGGACATCGACTCGCTGAGGCTCCTCGCCGCCCAGGCCGCGGGGGGACTCGTCCTCGCGGTCCGCCTCTTCGACGCCCAGCGGTTCGCCGCCGACCTCCAGGCGGCGCTGCGCTCACGTACCGTCATCGACCAGGCCATGGGCGTGATCATGGGGCAGCAACGCTGCACCGCGGAAGAGGCGTTCGCCTACCTCCGCCTGGCCTCGCAGAACCGCAACGTCAAGCTGCGTGACCTGTGCGCGCGCCTCGTCGAGAGCGTCTCGGGCACCCCTCCGCAAGAAGGCGCCTGGAACCCCCGCACCTGACGTGCCGCCCGTGCGGCGCGGAGCGGGGGCGAACGGCAGGGCCCGGCGCGCGGGGGAGCGCCCGATACCTTAGGGTGTTCCACGGGTCCAGCAGCGTGGCCTGTCGCTTCACGCTGCTCAGGAGATGTATCCGTGGCCCCCAGTCCCTTCACGCTGTCCCGTACCACCCGGTCGTGGCCCTCCGCCGAGGTGACGACGGTGCGTCTCACCGGACAGCTGGACGAGGAGGCGTGGCCCGCGTTCATCCGCTGCCTGGAAGAAGCCGGTGCCGCCTCGGCCGGGCCCTACATCGCGCTCGAACTCGGCCTCGACGCCCAGCTCTCGGACACCGCCGCCCAGCGGCTCGTCCGCCTCGTCCTCGACGGCGGCCGGTCCACGGGTGCCGGACGCCTCCAGCCCCTCGTCCTCACCGGCGCGTGGAGCGCGACGGGCGAGGAGGGGACGAGGCCGTCCGGCCAGAGCGCGGCGGCCGAACTGCGTGATCTACGCGCGAATCTGCGCACCCGCCCGCTCATCGCCCAGACGCAGGGCATCCTCCAGGAACGCTACGGACTCCCCGACGCCGACACGGCATTCGACCTGCTGCGCGCCAGCTCACAGCGGCACAACGTCAAGCTCCGCACCCTCGCCTCCGTCTTCCTGAGCGCGCCCCGGCCCGCCGAGAACAGCGCGCAGTGGTTTCCCGGCCGCACCCGGACCCCCGCGCCGCCCCTCGCCTTCGCCCCGGGGCTGCGCCGCAGCCGGGTGCCGCGCAGCGCCTTCGCGGAGGCCCTGCTCCGGGCCGGGCTGCGCTGCGTCCACGGCGAGAGCGGACTGCTGCACGTCGTCGACCCGCTCATCGGCCTCCAGTACGAGGCCCAGCAGGGCCTCCCGGACGCGCTCCTCGACCACCTCACGCGCGCCCCGGACGGCGCCGACCGGAGGCCCGCGACGGACGCGCTGCGTTCGGGCACCCGTGTCGCGCTCGTGGACGGGCTCGCCGACGAGCGTCTCGACGAGGAGACCCGGCGGGCGTTCGGCGCGGCGGGCATCGGCCGGGCCTGGTACCTGCCGCTGCCCTCGCTCAGCGGCGAGGGCGCGGGCGTCCTGACGGTGTACGGGGCCACGGGCGGCGCCGAGCCGACGGACATCGAGTGGAAGGCCCTGGACCTCCTGCTCGCGCAGGCGGGCGAGTGGCTCGACTGGCACCGCCGCACGGTGGTGCTCGACGCCTTGGAGTACCTGCACGCACGGGCGCGCGTGGCCGCCGGACAGGCACGCGGGTGAGGGCTTCCCCGCTCTGTTCGTAGCCGACGGCGGCGCGGGCGACCGGCCGCTCAGCCCACGTAGCGGCGTGCCGTCCCGGCGCGCTGCGCCGCTTCGAGGGCGACGAGGCGGGCCTCCAGCCAGGCCGGGACGGGGGAGCGCCGGCGCAGGACCCACGGCAGGCCCGCGAGGGCCTGGGCGAAGGCGCGGGCGGTGGCGCGGTCGTGCGGAGCCGTGCGGGCCAGGTGGAGGGTGCGGCGCAGGGCGGAGCGGGCGGGACGGCGCAGCCACGTGAACCACAGGGTGTTGCGCAGGCCGAGGACGCGCCGTCCGGTGCTGTCGCGGACCGTCGAAGGAGCGTGGTGCACCGTCAGTTCCGGACTGTAAGCGAGCCACCAGCCCGCGCGCTGGAGGTCCACGGCGAGAAGTTCCTCCTCGCCGCCCAGCCACAGCCCCGGGTGGAAGCCGCCCGCTGCGGTGAAGGCGTCGCGGCGCAGCACGGTCGCGGCGGCGAGGAAGGAACCGAGCGCGGGCCCCGGCAGCCACGCCGGGCCGCTGAGCGGCGAGTCGCGCAGCTCAGCGACCACCGGGTCCTCCGCGCCGCCCGGTTCCACGACGATCCGCGCGGTCACCGCGGCGAGGCGCGGGGCCGCGTCGAGCAGTTCGGCGGCGCGCGCGAGGGAGCCGGGCTCCCACCACGTGTCGTCGTCGCACAGGGCGAGGTAGGGCGTACGGGCGTAGCGCGCCGCGATATTGCGGGCCACCGCGCCGTGGTTGCGGTCCAGGCGCAGCAGCCGCATCTCGGGGAAGCGCGCGGCGACCGCGTCCGCGCTGCCGTCCCGCGAGGCGTTGTCCGCGACGACGACCGGAGGGCGCTCGGGCAGCGCGCGCAACTTCTCCAGCGTGCGCAGGAGTTCGGGGCGCCGGTTGTGCGTGATGACGAGGACCGTGACGGCGGGCCGCGCGGGGCTCATCGCGTGACCTCCGTAGGGATCGCGGAAGCGGGTGGCGGCGTGCCGGTGTCGAGCCGGCGTACGGCGCGCTCGGTACCGGGCGGGAGCGGGGAGCGGTGGCGCAGGAGCGCGCGGGGGAGCCGGTCGAGGGTGCCCGCGAGCGCGGCCGCCGCGCCGGGCTCGCCGCGCAGCGCGTCGGCGGCGCAGGCGAGGGTGCGGCGCGCGGCGAGCGGCAGCGGGCGGCGCAGCCAGTCGGTCAGCAGGGCGTTGCGGCGGACCAAGGCGGCGCGCCCGGGGCGCGGGGCCCCGTCGGGCGCGTGCCGGGCGACGACCTCGGGCACGTAGGCGACGCCATGGCCCCGCGCGGACAGGTCGAGTGCGAGGAGCGTCTCCTCGGCGCCGAAGAAGAGCAGCGGGTGGAAGCCCCCCGCGGTGAGGAAGGCCGAGCGGCGTGTGACGGCCGCGCAGCCGAGGAAGCCGAGCACGGGGCGCCCCGGAAGCCGCGGGTCCAGGGGCTGCGGGGACGCGGCGAGGACCGCGTTGAGCGGGTCCTCGGTCGTCCCCGAGGCGCCGACGAGGGTGCGGGCGGCGAGCAGCCCCAGCGCCGGGTGCCTATCGAGCAGCGCCGCCGCGCGCGTGAGCGCGCCGGGCTCCCACCACGAGTCGTCGTCGCTGAAGGCCACATAGGGCGTACGGGCGTGGCGGGCCGCCAGCGTGCGGCCCACCGCTCCCGTGTTGCGCCCGGGGCGCAGCACGTGCGGGGCGCTCGGGTGGGACAGGAGGGCGTGTGCCGCGGCGGGATCGGTGCCGTTGTCCACGACGACGACGGGCGGGCGCTCGGGGAGCGCGGCGAGCCGGTCGAGGGTGCGCAGCGCGCTGTCGGGCCGGCCTCGCGTGATCATCGCGACGGTCACGCGGGAGGCGGAGGGGTCAGCCACGGCGGTCACGCTCCGATGGCGCCGCGAGCCGGTTGCGCACGGCGGTGAGGACCTCGGGCACCGTCAGGCACAGCAGCTGCCGGTCGGGCACCGGTCCGTTCGCGTCGCCCGGCGGCCCCGTGTGCCACAGCGCCGCGTGCCGGGGGTCCTCGGGCGGGCCCCAGCGCCAGGGCGGGACCGGGCCGAAGAGGGTCACCGAAGGCGTGGCACACGCGACGGCGAGGTGCGCGGGCCCGGTGTCGGAGCTGAGCAGCAGGGCGGCGTCGGAGAGGAGCGCGGCGAAGGCGCCGAAGGGGAGGGTGCCGGGGAAGAGGTCGTCGTCGCTCAGTCCGGTCGCCCGGCCGAGATCTGTGACGAGGTCCTTCTCGCCGGGCCCGCCCGTGAGCACGACCCGCCTGCCCTCCGCGCGCAGCGCCCGGATCACCTCCGCGTACCGCTCCCGAGGCCACTCGCGCGCCGGGGAGTTCGCGCCGGGGTGCACGACGACGGCGCCGGGGGCGGGCGAGGGCACGGTGGGCGGGGCGAGGAGCACGTCGCCGGGGTCGGCGGGGATGCCGTACGCGGTCAGGAGCCGGCACCACAGGACCCGCTCGTGGTCCCCGGCGCGCGGCCGGGGCGCCGGGGGGTGCGGTGCCGTGTACGAGAGGAGCCGCGCGGGGGAGAGGGCCGCGAGGGCGCGGTGGCTCTCGGGGCCCGTGCCGTGCAGGTCCACGGCGAGCGCGGGCGGCGGACCCGGCCAGTGCCGCAGATCCGGTACGCCGCGCCCCGGTGCCTCGGCGGGAAACAGCTCGTCGACCGCGCCGCTCGCGTGCGCCGCCTCGCGCAGCGCCGCGGGCGCGGCCAGGACCAGCCGGTGCCCCGGGAACGCACGCCGCAGGGCGCGCAGCGCGCAGACCCCGGCGAGCAGGTCACCGAGACCGAGGGCGCGCAGGACCAGCACGGTGGGCGCCGGGGAACGGGGGGACATGGGCGGCTCCGGGGGTCAGCGCGGGGAACGGGTCGCCGCGCGGTGGGCGAGGGCTGTCGTGGAGTGACCCGCGAGGTAGGGGACGAGGACCACCTGGCCGCCCCAGCTCTCCACGAGATCCGCCTCCGGCAGCCCGTCGCGCGTGTAGTCGGCGCCCTTCGCCCACACGTCGGGCCGCAGCGCGCGCAGCACCCGCTCCGGGGTCTCCTCGTCGAAGACGAGGACCGCGTCCACGCAGCCGAGCGCGGCGAGCAGCCGGGCGCGGTCGTGGGCGGGGACGAGCGGGCGCCCCGGCCCCTTGCCGCGCCGTACCGAGGCGTCGGAGTTGAGACACACGACGAGGCAGTCCCCGGCGGCGCGGGCCGCTTCGAGGAGGGCGACGTGTCCCGCGTGCAGGAGGTCGAAGCAGCCGCCCGTCGCCACGACACGCCCGCCGTTCGCCCGTACCCGGGCGACGACCTCGAAGGGGTCCTCGGGGGAGTCGCCGGGAAGGGCACCCCCCGGCGATGACGAGCCGGGCGAGGAGGACGGGTCCGCTCCCGCCCGTACCGAAGCCGCCCCGCCGTCGGCGACGAAGCGTGCCGCCGCGTCGACCGCGCCCACGACCGCCTCCTCGGTGAGCGCGCCCTCGGCGAGGAGCGCGGCGGCCGCGGCGGCGAAGCGGTCGCCCGCGCCGCAGGGATCGCCGGGCGCGGTGAAGGGTGTCGGGACGAAGAGGGGCGCCTCGCCGTGGCTCAGGAGTGCCCCGCGCGCGCCGAGCGTGACACACACGGAGGCCGCCCCCCACTCCCGTACGAGCGACCGCGCGGCCCCCGCCGCGAGGGCGAGCGCGTCGTCGGTGCCCCCCTCGGTGGCGGCCCAGCGGGCCGCCTCCGCGAGGGAGGGCGTGACGAGCCGGACGCCTGGGACGGGGGCCTCGCCGCGCGGGTGCGGGTCCCAGACGAGCAAGCCTCGCCCGGCCGCGTCGGTGAGGGGCGCGCGCAGCACGTCGGCCGTGCCGCGCCCGTAGTCGGAGACGAGGATCGTGCCCGCGCGGGCGACCGCCTCGCGGGCGGCGCGGCTCGGGCCCGCCGCGCGTCCCTCGCCCTCGTCGAGCCGCAGCAGGCTCTGCCCGCCGCCGCGCACCCGGGTCTTGCGCGAGAGCGTGCCGCGCAGCGGGAGCTGCACGAGGTCCACCTCGCCTTCCAGGAGCCGCCGGAGTTCGGCGCTCGCCGGGTCCTCGCCCAGCGCCGTGACGAAGGTGACCGGGTGTCCGGAGCGGGCGGCGAGCAGCGCGGCGAGCGCGGCGCCGCCGGGGCGCGTACGGCGGTGCGCGTCGTGCACGACGGGGACGGGCGCGTCGGGGGCGAGTCGCGCGACCTCGCCGTCCAGGTCGCAGTCGAGCAGCGCGTCGCCGATGACGAGCAGCGGGGCCCTCATGCCGTGTCCCCTTCCGTGCCCGGCCCGGTGAGGCCGTCCCCCGCCGTCAGCCCCTCCACCGCGACGTCCCCCGCCGTCGTCCGCGCGGTGAGCGGCGCTTCCAGTTCCTCCGCGGCGAGCGCCGCGTCGAACGCCTCGCACAGCATGTGCACGGCGACGAGGTGGAGTTCCTGGACCGTCGCGGCGACGGGCGCCTCCACGCACAGCGCCGCGTCGCTCGCCGGGGCGAGCGGGTTGGGCGCGGGACCGGTGAGCGACCACACGGTCAGGCCCAGCGCGCGGGCCTCCTCGGCGGCCGTCAGGAGGTTGGCGCTCGCGCCGCTCGTCGAGAGCAGCATGAGGACGTCGTCGGCGCGGCCGTGCGCACGCACCTGCCGGGCGAAGACGGCCTCCACTCCGTAGTCGTTCGCGATCGCGGTCGTCGAGGAGGTGTCGGCGTGCAGGGCAAGCGCCGAGTACGCCGGACGGTCCTCGCGGTAGCGGCCGACGAGTTCGGCGGTGAGGTGCTGGGCCTGCGCCGCCGAGCCGCCGTTGCCGGCGACGAGGAGCCGCGCGCCCGCGCCGAGACGGCGGGCGAGGTCGCGGCCCCAGGCGTCGAGCAGCGCGGACTCCGCGCGGAAACGGCCGAGGGCCTCATGCAGCGCATCGCAGTGGGCGCTGCCGGTGCCGGGCCCGGAAGCGGGGGGCACGGAGGCGGGCGTGAAGTACGTCATCGTGCGGCCTCCGGTACGGGAGTGGGCTGGTGCAGGGCCGACGCGTAGACCTCGCGCACGCCGGCGGCCACGCGGTCCCACGTGTAGGTGTCGAGGGCGCGTCGCCGTCCCGCCGCGCCGAGCCGGGGCAGCCGCCCGGGCTCCGCGAGCAGGTCGCGCACCGCGCGCACCAGGTGCGGATCGCCTCCGAGGCCCCCGTGCGCGGCGGTCGGGGGAACGTGCGCGCCCGTCACGCCATCGCGCACGGTGTCGAGCTGGCCGCCCACGGCCGTCGCCACGACCGGGGTACCGCAGGCCATCGCCTCGATGGGGACGATGCCGAAGGGCTCGTACACCGGGAGCGACAGGACGAGGTCGGCGCGCGAGAGCAGCGCGGGCATCTCGGCGTGGCGCACTCCGCCGAGGAGCGTCACGCGGTCGGTCACGCCGCACTCGGCGGCGATCTTGCGCAGCCGTACGGCCTCCGGCTCGCCGCCGAGCCGGTCGGCGGGCGGGCCGCCCGCGATGAGCAGCCGCACCTCGGGGAGTTCGCGCAGCGCGCGGATCGCGCGGTCGAAGCCCTTGCGCGGGACGAGCCTGCCCACGGCGAGCAGCGTCGGGGGACGCCCCGGCCGCGCGGTGTCCTCGGGACGCGGCGCGAAGTGCTCGGTGTCCACGCCGCACGGGACGACCGCGATCCGCTCGGCGGGCAGCCCCATCGCGCGCAGTTCGCGCACCTCGTCGGCGCACGTCGCGAGGAGCCGGTGGGCCAGCCGCCCGACCCTCGTCTCGATGGCGACGCGCGAGGACGGGCTCGTGTCGGCGGTGCCCTGGTGGCGCCGCTTGACGGTGCCGAGCGCGTGGTAGGTGTGCACGACGGGCACCCCGAGCGTGCGGGTCGCCGCGAGGGCGGCGAGCCCGGACATCCAGAAGTGCGTGTGCACGAGATCGGGCGGCGCCAGCAGGAAGTCCTGGTGCAGGCGGGCGGCGAAGGCCGGGATGTGCGGGAGGAGTTCGTCCTTCGGGACGACACGGGACGGGCCCGCGTCGACGTGCGCGACCCGTACTCCGCCCCCGGTCGTGACGACGGCAGGGAGCGCGGGGTCGTCACGGCGCGTGTACACGGTGACCTCGTGCCCCTCGCGCGCCAGTCGCTCGGCGAGCCGTGCCACGTACACGTTCTGGCCGCCCGCGTCGGCCCCGCCGAGCGCGGCGAGCGGGCTGGCGTGCTCGGACACCATGGCGATCCGCCGGGGGGCGGGAGTGCGTCGCCTCATCGCACGACCTCTTTCATGAGCTGGTCCCAATCGGTCAGGAAGCGCCGCAACCCGTACCGTTCACGGACGGCGTCCCGCGCGGCGGCACCCGCTTCGCGGGCGTGCTCCTGGTCCGCGAGCAGCCGCCGGACGGCCGCGCGCAGCACTTCGGGCCGGTTCGACACGGTGCCCGCGCCCGGCGGCACCGCCTCGCGTGCCTCCGTCGTGTCCAGAGCCACGACGGGCATCCCGAGGAACATCGCCTCCAGGAGCGAGAGCCCGAGCGAGGTCCAGCGCACCGGGTGCAGGTAGAGGCGGCGCAGCGCCATCGCCGCGTGCAGCCCTCCCTGCGGCAGCTCGCGCACGCGCAGCCGCTCGCCGGGGAGGCCGAGGTGGGCGGGGAGGTGGCTCGTGCCCATGCCGAAGACGTCGAGCGGCACCTCTGCGGCGAGGGCGGGCAGCAGGTCGGTCCCGGTCGTGCGACCGCGCCGCACGGGCTCGTTGACCACGACCGCGGCCCGCTCGATCCCGCCGGTCCACAGCTGCCCCGGGTCCACGATGCCGTGTTCGACGACGGTCGTCGGGGCGCGCCCGCAGTCCCACATGAGCCGGTTGAAGTGCGTGACGTGCACCACCGGGATGTCGTCGCGCCCGGCGAGCGGGTGCCGGGTGTGCTCGGCGGGGCCGTCGGGCGCGTTGTGCTCGACGTAGACGGCCGGTACGTCCCGGCCGGGGCGGCGGCCCGTCCACCGCTCGGCGAGCGCGACTTCGCGCGGACGCTGGAGCACGACGAGGTCGATCGGCGTTGCGCGCAGTGCGCCCGGCGTCACCTCCCGCGCCGTGGCCGGCCAGTCCCACGTGCGGGCGCGGCCGAGACCGTCCGCGTCGCGCTCCGGGGTCACGGGGAGCAGGTAGGTGTGCGGGCCCTGGAGGAAGGCGGTGAGCCAGGAGCCGTGGACGTGCCAGACGAGGATGTTCACGCCGCCTCCTTGAGCAGCTTGCCGACGGCGGCCACCACGTCGTGCGCGGTGACGCTCTCCAGACAGGGGTGTCCGGGGACGGGGCAGGTCCGCGCCCGGGTCTCGGCACACCGTTCGCGCTGGTCGCCGAGGAGCACCGAGGGCACCCCGTAGGGGGCCCAGCGCCCTGCGGGCACGACGGGCGAGTACAGGGAGACGATGGGCGTGCCGACCGCCGCGGCGAGGTGCGCGGGCCCGGTGTTGCCGCACACCACGGCGTCCGCGTGCGCGAGGACCGAGGCGAGGGTGCGCGGCTCGGTGCGCCCGCCGAGGTCCACGGCGATCCCGGCGCTCACGCGGCGGGTCAGCGCCCGCTCGTCCGGGCCGCCGGTCACGACGACGCGGTGCCCCGCGTCGGCGAGCGCCGCGACGGCCTCCGTGCAGCGCTCCGGGCTCCAGGCCCGGGCCGGGGCGCTCGCCCCCGGATGCACGACGACGTACGGGCCGTTGCCGGTGAGCGCGGCCGTGTCGGGCGCGGGCAGCACGCGCAGCCTGCCGTCGTCACCGGGGCGCGGGGCGAAACCGCTCGCGACCGCGATGTCCAGCGCGGCCTCCGCCTCGTGCCTGCCCGGCAGCCGCCGATGCCGTACGTCGACGAGCGAGCCGGGTGCGTCGGTGCTCGCCGCGCCGATGTGCCGCACGCCCGCGAGGCGCAGCAGGAGCGCGGCGGGCAACGGGCTCTGGTGGAACGAGGTGAGCACGACAGCCGCGTCGAAGGCGCCCTGGCGCAGCCGCGCGACGATCCCCGCGACGTCCTCCGGGTCGACGGCGGGAGGCGCGACCCCCTCCCAGGGCGCCTCCCACTCCAGCACCTCGTCGACGCCGGGCAGCAGGCGCGCCGCCGGGGCGCCGCGCGGCCCGCACCAGAACGTGACGTGCGCGGAACCGGCCGCCACGGCCCGCACCGCCGGGCCCGCGAGGAGCACGTCTCCGAAACTGTCGAGCCGCACCACGACGCTCCGCGTCATCCCCGCTCACCTCCCCACGGCGCCGCACGCGGCGCCAGCAGGGCCCACACCGCCGCGGCGGGATCGGGGAAGCACCAGCGCGCCGCCGCGATCTCCGCCTCGCGGGTCGCCGCGTTCGGCACGAGCACCCCGGTCGCTCCCGCCGCCTCCGCCGCCTCGACGTCCGCCCCGATGTCCCCGACGACGGCGCAGGCGCGGACGCTCACACCCAGCCGCCGCGCGGCGGCGAGCACGAGTCCCGGGCGCGGCTTGCGGCACCCGCAGCCCCCGCCCGGCGCGTGCGGGCAGTACGCCCACACGCCGAGCCCGCCGAGCAGCGCGTCCGCGCGCGCGTTGACCGCCTGTACCTGCGCGTGGGTCAGGAGCCCGCGCGCGACACCCGACTGATTGCTCACGACCCCCGTGAGCACGCCCTCGGCGCGCAGCAGCCGCACGGCCTCGACCGCGCCCGGCAGCGGACGCACCCGCGCGGGGTCGCCGTTGTAGGGCACGTCCTCGACGAGAGTGCCGTCGCGGTCGAAGAGCACCGCCGCGAGCCAGGGCCGCCCGGTCATGCCGCCACCTCCCCGGTCCACGGCCCGGCCGCGCGGTGCCGGACACGGCCGGCGAGCCGGTGTCCGACGGCCAGCGGCGGGATGACGGCGCTCGTCGCGAGCATCGTCACGACCTCCGTACGGCCGAGCGGTCCGGGCCGCAGCCGCGCCCACGCGAACTCCGCTGTGCCCAGCGCCCACACCGCCGCCGCGCCGGCCGCCGCGCGGCGTCGCCCCGCGAGCGCGAGCAGCGGCGCGGCGAGCGCGGCACCGCTCACCGCGACGTGCCGCCGCAGCCGCCCACGCGGCGCCGCCGCCCGCTCCCACCAGTCGCCGCCGTGCAGCCGCACCATGAGCGCGTCGTCCGCGTTGCCGCGCTGCGCGCGCACCGACACCCACCGGTCGGCGGGCCGTACCGGGTGCAGCGTCCGCCTGCGCCCGCGCCGCAGCTCCCAGCCCGCCGCGGCCACCCGCAGCGCGAGATCGGCGTCCTCGCGGAAGGCGCGCGGGAACCGTTCGTCGAAACCTCCCACCGCGCGCAGCGCCTCCGCCCGGTAGGCCATGTCGGCCGTCGCCCACGCCGCGTCCTCCAGCCCCGCCGTACCGCGCTCCCAATCGGTCGGGGCCCGGTCGGCGGGCAGCGGCACGCGCAGGACGCCCTGGACGCCGCCCGTGTCAGGACCCGCCTGCGCCAGATCCTCGGCGAGCAGCCCGGCCCACTCGGCGCCGACCCGCACGTCGTCGTCGAGGAAGACGACCCAGGGCGCGCCGGTCGCGGCGAAGCCCGTGTTGCGCGCGGCGGCGGGACCGCGCCCGCCCGAGCGCAGCACCGTGACCGCCCGGCCGGCCACCTCGGGAACGTCGAGCGAGGGGGGATCGCCGGGACGGTCGTCCACGACGACGACCTGCGCGGGGGCGGGCCCGGCGCTCGCGTCGAGCGCCGCGAGACAGTCACGCAGGCAGGGCCGCCCGATCGTCGGGACGACGACGGCGTACGAGGGGTGCGTGCCCCCGTGCCCTCTCGGCGCGTCCGCCCGCGCGCCGAGCGCCTCCGCCCCGAGCGCCCCGCTCCCGGCCGCCGCCGCGCCGGCCCCCGGCCGCCCGCCCACACGGCCCGCCCCGTTCCCGGCTCCATGGGCGCGAGTCATGCGAACACCCCCGCCCGCCGCACCGCGAAGGGCCCGAGCGCGAGCAGGTCCACGGGCGCGGAGCCGAAGCACTCCAGCGCGTCGCGCGGATCGTCGACCATCGGGCGGCCCGCCGTGTTGAGGCTCGTGTTGACGACGACGGGGAGCCCCGTGCGCCGCTCGAACGCCGCGAGGACGCGCGCCATGAGCGGCTCGTCCGCCGCGTCCACCGTCTGCACCCGCGCCGTTCCGTCCACGTGCACCACGGCGGGGATCCGCGCCCGCCACTCCTCGGCGACATCGTGGACGAAGAGCATGTACGGGCTGGGCAGCGGCCCGCCCGAGAAGATCTCGCCCGCGCGCTCGGCCCGCACCATCGGCGCGACCGGCCGGAACTCCTCGCGCCCCTTCACGGCGTTGAGCCGCTCCAGGTTCTCCGCGCGCCCCGGGTGGGCGAGCAGGGAGCGGTGCCCGAGCGCGCGCGGCCCGTACTCGGAGCGCCCCTGGAACCACGCGACGACCCCGTCGGCCGCGAGCACACCGGCGACCGCCTCGGCGATGTCGGCCGGCTCCTCGTACGGCACGGCCGCGTTCTCCAGCCACGCCCGCAGTTCCTCGTCGCTCCACCCGCGACCGAGCGCGGCCGTGCCCATCGGCTTCACCGGCCCCCGCTCGCGCGCCACGTGCAGCGCGGCGCCGAGCGCCGTCCCCGCGTCCCCCGCCGCGGGCTGCACCCACAGCTCCGAGAACGGCGAGTCGCGGTACAGCCGGGAATTGGCCACGCAGTTGAGCGCGACACCGCCCGCCATCGTGAGCACGTCGGCGCCCGTGCGGGCGTGCAGGTCGCGGGCGAGCGCGAGCTGGGTCTCCTCCAGGACGCGCTGGGCGCTCGCGGCGAGGTCCGCGTGCGCGGGCAGCCACGGAGTACCCGGCGCGCGCGGCGCGGTGAACTCCGCCCAGGGCACGGGCCGCGCCCTGAAGTCCCCGTCACCGAGCGGCCCCACGTACGCGCCCAGCTCCTCGGCGAAGCGCGGGCTCCCGTAGGAGGCGAGTGCCATGACCTTGAACTCGTCGCTGCTGCGCAGGAAGCCGAGGTGCTGCGTGAGGTCCTCGTAGAAGAGGCCGAGCGAGTCCGGAAGGTCCCGCGTCGCGAGCACCTCCAGCTCCCCGTCCCTGTAGTGGCCCGCGAGGTGGGCCCCGCACTCGCCGCGCCCGTCCAGGACGAGCACCGCGTTGTCCGGGTGTGGGCCCGCGAGCCCCGCCGAGGCCGCGTGCGCGACGTGGTGCGGCACGAAGCGCACCTGTTCCGGGTCGAGCCCCGGCAACGCCTCGGCGAGGAAGCCGGGCGCCTGGCGCGCGTAGTCCTGCCGCAGCCAGTCGTACGGGTCGTGCAGTCCCAGCTCCTCGGCCGGGCGCGCGAGCGCCGGGTCGTAGGCGTAGGCGACGGCGTCGAGGTCGCGCGGAGTGAGCCCCGCCCTTTCCAGGCACCAGCGGGCCGAGAGCTCGGGCAGTTCCCACGCCGAGAACGGCAGCGGCCGCTTGCCGTGCTTGCGGCGGCTGAACCGCTCCTCCTCCGCCGCCGCCACGACGACGCCGTCGATCACGAGGGCCGCGGCGGGATCGTGGAAGAGGGCGTTGATGCCGAGTACGCGCATGGGGACTCCGAGCGAAGGGGGGTGAGTGCCCCCTGCCGAGTGGCGGCGGGGACTCCGGGGGGTTGTCGGCCGGCCTGGCGGCCGGGGGAGGGGGAGGGGAGCGGTACGGGAGGTCAGCCGGTGGCGACGACCGCCGAGATGGTCCGCTTGAGCCCTTCCTCCCAGTCCACGGAGGGCTGCCAGCGGAGCAGTTCGCGCGCGAGCGTGGTGTCGGGCCTGCGCCGCGCGGGATCGTCCACGGGGCGCTCGACGAAGGTGATTCGCGAGGTGGAACCGGTGAGCTGGAGAATCTTCTCGGCGATCTCCAGGACGCTCACCTCCTCCCCGCCGCCGATGTTCACGGGCCGCACCGCGCGGCTCGCCGCGACCAGGAGCACTCCGTCCAGCGTGTCGTCGACGAAGCACAGCGAGCGCGTCTGCGTACCGTCCCCCGCGACGGTCAGCGGTTCCCCGGCGAGCGCCTGCGCGATGAACGTGGGCACGACCCGTCCGTCGTGACCGCGCATCCGCGGCCCGTACGTGTTGAAGAGCCGCACGATGCCCGTGTCCGTGCCGTGCGTCGCGGCGTGCGCCGTGACGAGGGCCTCGGCGAACCGCTTCGACTCGTCGTAGACGCTGCGCGGGCCCACCGGGTTGACGTTGCCCCAGTAGTCCTCCCGCTGCGGGTGCACGAGCGGGTCCCCGTACACCTCCGACGTCGAGGCGAGCACGAAGCGCGCGCCGTCCCGGGCCGCGAGATCGAGCGCGTGCCGAGTGCCCGCGCTGCCCACCTCCAGGGTTTCGAGCGGGTGGCGCAGGTAGTCGGCGGGCGAGGCGGGGCACGCGAAGTGCAGGACGAGGTCGTAGGGGCCGGCGAGCCGCTCCACGCACTCCGCCCGCGACACATCGCACTCCACGAAACGGAAGCCCGCCCGTTGCTCCAGGTGGGCGATGTTCTCGCGGCTGCCGGAGAGGAGGTTGTCGGCACAGTCGACGAGGAGGCCCGCGTCCAGCAGGCGTTCGCACAGGTGCGAGCCGAGAAAGCCGGCACCACCGGTCACGACCGCACGCCGCCAGTCGCCTCGGGCCGGTGTCGAGGACATCGCGCCCCCCTTTCTGAGGGTTCTGGCTCTGACCACCCGGTGGGTGTCCCGGCCACACGCCTTGGCATGTGGGGATCTTCCGTGGGGAAGTCCGGGGATGCGCGAGAGCCGATCGCGCACCACCACCGCCCGTGAGCGGATGCCACCTCGTCCACCATGCGCCGACGACGGCTCGCCCGCACCATGAGAGGAGCCGTGCCCCGTACCCGCTGCCCGGGGCCGCAGGCGCGCGCCCGCCGCCCGGGCCCCGCCGCTGCCCCGCCCTCACAGACCCGGACAGGTGCCCGTGGACACTCCCGACCGCCTCGTCGCGGCGCTCCGCGCCCACCCCGAAGGCCCCGGCACGGTGCTGCTCACCGGCTGGTTCAGCTTCCTGGACGGTGAGGCCACGGCCGGTGACCTGCTCGCCCGTACCGCTGTCGCCCGCGCGCTCGACAGGGCGCGGATCGCACACGACACGGCGTGGAGCGCGGGCTTCGCACCCGGCGCGCGCACGCTCGACGAGGCGGACCCGGCGGCGTACCGCCACGTCGTCTTCGTGTGCGGTCCCCTGCACGGTCCGCAGGTCCTCGGCCTGCACCGCCGCTACGCGCACTGCGTCCGCATCGCCGTCAACGTCAGCGTCATCGATCCCGGCGCCCCCGCCACCACGGGCTTCCACCTCGTCCTCGCCCGCGACGGCGGCACCGGCCCGCCCCGCCCCGACCTCGCCGCTCTGGCCCCCGCCGGGCCGCCCCCACCGCTCGTCGCCGTCGTGCTCACGGGGGGCCAGGGGGAGTACGGGGAGCAACGCGGCCACGCCGGCGTGAGCGCGGCGCTCACCGGCTGGCTCGGCGCGAAGGACTGCGCGCGCCTGCCCGCCGACACGCGGCTCGCGCACGACGACTGGCGGCTGTGCGCGAGCCCGGAGCAGTTCCTCGCCCTCGTGGGACGCTGCGACCTCGTCGTCACGACCCGGCTGCACGGACTCGTCCTCGCGTTGCGCTCCGGAGTGCCCGCGCTCGCCGTGGACCCGGTGCGCGGCGGCGGGGCGAAGCTCAGCGCCCAGGCGCGCGCCTTGCGCTGGCCCGCGCTCGTACCCGCCGAGGAGGCCCGCCCCGACGTGCTCGACCGCTGGTGGGACTGGTGCCTCGACGGGCGCGGGCGCGCGGCGGCCCGGCGCCGCGCCGCGCTCCAGGCCCGCGCCCGCGCGGCTCAGCTCGCCGGGTAGGGGTGGTCGCGCAGCAGCCCGGCCAGGTGGTGCGCGTTGACCGCGAGCGTGCGCGTCGTGGAGGCCACCGACTCGGGGGTCTCCGCCAAGTCCTGGTAGTCGGTGCCGTGCTGCGCCTCGCCCACCCAGTAGGTCACGGCGCCCGGCGGCAGCGAGAAGCCCACGTCGTCGAGCGCCTGGAACAGGTCCGCGCTCACCTTGTGGGCCCCGTCCTCGTTGCCGACGACGGCGACGAGACCCACCTTCCCGTACGTGAGCAGCCGCCCCTCCTCGTCGCTCTCGGACAGTTCCGCGTCCAGGCGCTCCAGGACCCGCTGGCACAGGCTGGAGGGGTGCCCGAGCCAGATCGGCGTCGCGAGCAGCAGGATGTCCGCGCCGAGCACCTTCTCGCGCAGCGCCGGCCACGCGTCCCCCTCACCCATGTCCAGGCCCACCCCGGGCCGCACGTCGTGATCGGCGACCCGCACCACCTCCGTCTCCACGCCGAGCCGCTTCAGCTCCGCCATCACCTGCTCGGCGAGCAGGTGACTGCTGGAGCGCTTCGGGGACGGGTTGAGAGTGCAGACGAGACCGAGCGCGCGCATGGATTGCTCCCTGGGACGGTGGTGGTACGGGCACGGAAGCCCGAAGGGGAAGGGAAGGCCGTACGGGAAGGAAAGGCCGTACGCGCCTGAGTAACCCGGCGGCCCGGCCGACGCGCGCCACCGCGCCGGTCCGTAACCCGCCCGGCCCGGAATCCGCCACCCTTTCTTTTGCATGGCCCGACCGCGCGGGGGCACACTCGGACGTGAGGTCAGGCAGCGGCCGTAACAGGAACACCCGTTCACGGAGGAGTTCCATGAGGACGATCATGCCCGCTGACACCACCCCCACCGACGCCGTGCTCGTCGTGCCCTTCGACGGCCTCGTCGACCTCGACAACGAGGAGGAGACCGAGACCGCGCTGTTCAGGACGCTCGACCGCGTCGCGGCGCGCCTCGTGGTGGTGCACATACGGTCGCGGATCGTCACCCCGCAGGCCCTGCGCGTCCTGCTGCGCGCCCGCACCCGTGCGGGCGAGCGCGGCACCGTGCTCTGCGTCGCCGCGCCCTTCCCGGTCGCCCGTCGCGTCCTGCACCTCACCGGGCTCGCCCGTCGGCTGCGCCTCGCCGCGACCGTGACGGGAGCCGTGCGCCGCGCCTCGGGAGGCGGTGCCTGCGCGCACCTCGCGACGCTGCCGGCGCAGCGCGCGGGCGAGGAGAAGGGTTCCGCGAGCCGCCGCGGCGGGCGGCGCACCCCGCGCTCGAACCCGAACTGAACCGCTGGACCACCCCCACGCAGAGACACCGAAAGGCACCACCATGCCCGAAGGCAGCTCGCGCGAGCCCCGCGCCCCCGAACCCGAGTTCCCGCAGCAGTCGCAGGAGCACCCGGGCCGCACCGACGAAATGGACCCGCCGCCCGACCACGGCGAGCACTCCTACCGCGGCAGCGGCCTCCTCACCGACCGCAAGACCCTCGTGACCGGCGGCGACTCGGGGATCGGCCGCGCCGTCGCGCTCGCCTTCGCCCGCGAGGGAGCCGATGTGCTCTTCACGCACCTCCCGGAGGAGGGCGAGGAGGCCGCGCGGACGGCGCACCTCGTCAAGGAAGCGGGCCGTACCGCGATCCCCGTGCCCTGCGACATCCGCGACGAGGAGCAGTGCGTCCGCCTCGTGGAGCGCGCCCGCGACGAGTTCGGGCACCTCGACGTACTCGTCAACAACGCCGCGTACCAGATGGCGCAGTCCGAGAGCATCGAGGGGATCAGCACCGAGCAGTTCGACCGCGTGCTGCGCACCAACCTCTACGGCATGTTCTGGATCACCAAGAACGCGCTGCCGCTGCTCCCCGAGGGCGGTGTCGTCCTCAACACGACGTCCGTGCAGGCGTACCAGCCGAGCCCGCACCTGCTCGACTACGCCATGACGAAGGCCGCGATCGTCAACTTCACCCAGAACCTCGCCCAGTTCCTCGCGGAGCGCCGCATCCGCGTCAACGCGGTCGCCCCCGGCCCGGTGTGGACGCCGCTCATCCCCTCGACGCTCCCCGACACCGCGAGCTTCGGCGAGCAGTCCCCGCTCGGCCGCCCCGCGCAGCCCGCCGAAATCGCCCCCGCCTACGTCTTCCTCGCCTCGCCGCAGGCGCGCTACATCACCGGCGAGATCCTCAACGCGACCGGGGGGACGCCTCTGCCCTGAGCACGGACACCCCCTTCCCGCACCCTCCGAGGAGAAGAGAACCCCATGCGCGCACTCACCTGGCAAGGCCGCCGCGACGTGTCCGTCGAGACCGTCCCCGACCCGGAGATCACCCAGCCGGACGACATCGTCATCCGCGTCACCTCGACCGGCATCTGCGGCTCCGACCTGCACCTGTACGAAGTTCTCGGCCCCTTCCTCGCGCCCGGCGACATCCTGGGCCACGAGCCGATGGGCATCGTCGAGGAGGTCGGCCCCGGTGTCACGGAGGTCGCGCCCGGGGACCGCGTCGTGATCCCGTTCAACGTCTCGTGCGGTACGTGCTTCATGTGCCGCCAGGGACTCCACTCGCAGTGCGAGACGACGCAGGTGCACGAGTACGGGACCGGCGCCTCGCTCTTCGGCTACACGAAGCTGTACGGGCAGGTGCCCGGCGGTCAGGCCGAGTACCTGCGCGTGCCCTTCGGCAACACACTGCCGGTCAAGGTGCCGCACGGCCCGCCCGACGACCGCTTCGTCTACCTCTCCGATGTCCTGCCGACCGCCTGGCAGGCCGTCGCCTACGCGGACGTCCCGCGCGGCGGCTCCGTCCTCGTGCTCGGCCTCGGACCCATCGGCGACATGGCGACCCGCGTCGCACAGCACCAGGGAGCCGGTCTCGTCATCGGCGTCGACCTCGTGCCCGAACGCCTCGCGCGCGCGTCGGGGCACGGGGTGCACGCGCTCGACCTGCGCGACCACGAGAAGGACCTCGCCGAAGCGGTGCGCGAGCTGACCGGCGGGCGCGGCCCGGACGCCGTGATCGACGCGGTCGGCATGGAGGCGCACGGGAACCCGGTGCCGAAGGCGGCCCAGTGGGCGACCGCGCTGCTGCCCGACGCCGTCGCCGAGCCGTTCATGGAGAAGGCGGGCGTCGACCGTCTCGCGGCGCTCTACTCGGCGATCGACCTCGTGCGGCGCGGCGGCACGGTCTCCCTGTCGGGCGTCTACGGCGGCGCCAAGGACCCGCTGCCGATGCTCCAGATGTTCGACAAGCAACTCCAGTTCCGCATGGGGCAGGCGAACGTCTGGCGCTGGGTCCCCGACATCCTTCCGCTGCTCACCGACGAGGACCCCCTCGGCGTCGACACCTTCGCGACCCACCACCTCCCGCTGGAGCAGGCTCCCGCCGCGTACGCCACCTTCCAGGCCAAGGAGGACGGCATGATCAAGACGCTCCTGCGGCCGTGAGCACACCGTCTCCCGGCCGGTCCCCGGCTCCTGCACTGGACGTGCGTGGGCCGGGGCCGGTGCGGCGGGAGATATCGCCCGTGCTGCGGTACCTCGTGCGGGGGTGAAGGCCGTCCTCGGCTATGACGGCCCGAGCGATCGCGGGCGCCGCGCCCGCTCCGGTCGCCCGGCCCGCCGCTCACTCCGGCCACCCCGCCGCTCCGCACGAGCCGTAACCTGGAGCGCATGTCAGCCATCCGTCTCCTCGTGCTGGGCGCCGTGCGCCGCCATGGGCGGGCCCACGGCTACCAGGTGCGCAACGACCTGGAGTACTGGGGCGCCCACGAGTGGTCCAGCGCCAAGCCCGGGTCGATCTACCACGCCCTGAAGCAACTGGCCAAGCAGGGGCTGCTCCACGCGCACGAGAGCGCCCCCTCCACGGCGGGCGGTCCGCCGAGGACCGAGTACGAGATGACGGCGGAGGGCACGGAGGAGTACTTCCGGCTGCTCCGCGAGTCGTTGACCGCGTACGACCAGAAGCCGGACGTGCTCGCGGCGGCGCTCGGCTTCCTCGTCGACCTGGAGCGTGCCGAGGCGCTGGACCTGTTGCGCGAGCGGGTGCGGGCCATCCGGGAGTGGCGGCAGACCGTCACCGAGTACTACGCGCCGCAGGACGGCGCCGGGCAGTTCGGGCACATCGGTGAGCTCATGAACCTCTGGGTGCACTCGGCGGACGCGGGTGCCGAGTGGACGGACGGGCTGATCCGGCGCCTGGAGGAGGGGGCGTACACCTTCGCCGACGAGGGCGACCCGTTCGCCGGGGTGCGGGCGGTGCTCGCAGACGGCGAGCCGAACCCGTACGCGACCGGGGAGCGACACCCGCAGGACGAGCGCTGACGGGCGAGCGTCGGCGCACCCGCAGGACGGGCGTCGGCGCGTCTACGGGACAAGCGTCCGCGCACCCGCGTGAAAAGCCAAGGACGCACGAGGCTCGCTTTAGTCAAGTTTGACTAATGAGCGGAACGGGTCTAGCTTGCGCCAATCCGGTCGGCGGAGACCGGTCCCGCTCGTCGGCCCGCCTGGACCGGCCGACCGGTGACGGGGCGTAGGGAACAGGGGGATCACGATGTGGACTGCGCGTGAGCATGACGGGTGGCTGGCCCGGTACGCGGTCGCCTTCGAACCGGCCGATCCCCCGCGCAGCGGGCGCCTGGCGTTCTGGGACCCGGACGGCGGAGACCCGCCCGCGCGCCCCGGCGCCGACGTGGCGCGGGCCGGGCTCGTCACCGTGGGAGGACGGCGCACGGTCCCCGTGCTGTGGCTGTCCGTCGACGAGGCGCTGCCGGTCCTCGCGCTCGCCCGCCGCCGGTACGGGGACGAGGAGATTCACGACGCGGCGGCCTTCTGGGGCGCCGCCACCGCCCTCGCGCTCCACCTGGCCGCGCGCGAACGACTCCTGCCCGGTGTCTCGGACGGCGACCACGACGCCTGGCGGGTCGGCCCGCTCGAACCGGCGGACATGACGCGCCTGCGCGAACTCGCGGCCGCCGCACCACCGGAGGCCCTGGCGATCCCCGACCCGGGCGGCGAGCTCCTGCCTCCCGCCGACCGCGTGCTGCGCGCCTTCCTGGACGCCGTCGCCGACACCCTGCCGCGCACCGCCGCCGCCGAAGCGGCCACAGGCCGGGCGGCGTTCGCCGCGCGGGCGCCCCAGCACGTGCCGGGACTGCGCGCCTGGGCCGAGGAGATCGCGGTCGGCGTGGACACGGGCGTACGGATCTCGCTCTCCGTGCGGGCGGTCGACGGCGCGGACGGTACGACGGCACTACGGCTCGTCCCCCTCGTGTCCGATCTCGCGGACCGGACCGTCGAAGTGACCGCGGAGGACCTCTTCGACGGCGTCGCGCACCGGCTCGGCCCGCGCGCCCAGGCCGACACCGTCCGCGCCGTGCGCCGCGCGGCCGGCGTGTGGGCACCGCTCGCCCGGCTGCTGCCGGTGCCCCGCCGCATCGACCTCACCGACGAGGAGTTCGGCGAGCTGCTCGGGGGAGCGGAGGCCCGGCTGCGGGCGCACGGTGTCCCCGTGCGCTGGCCTGCCGGGACGGGCGGGCGGCTGACCGCGCGGCCCGTCGTGGGCCGGGACCGCACTCCGCCGGCCGACCTGCGCGCCTTCCTCGGCGAGGACGGCACCGTGGACCTGTGCTGGCAGCTCATGCTCGACGGCGATCCGCTCACCGACGAGGAGTCGGCGGCCGTCGCCGGGGCGGAACGGCCGGTGGTACGGGTGCGCGGTGACCAGGTGTTCATCGGCCCCGAGCTCGCCCGGAAGGCGCGGGAGCGCGCGCTGCCGCCGCTCACCGCCGTGCAGGCACTGGCGGTCGCGCTCACCGGGTACGCCGAGATCGGCGGCAGGCAGGAGGCCGTCGCCGACGGGCCCTGGCTCAGCGCCCTGCGCACGCTGCTGACCGCCCCCACGGACGACAGCGCCGTCGGGCAGCCCGCGGCGCTCGCGGCGCGCCTGCGCGCGTACCAGCTGCGCGGGCTCGACTGGCTGGCGCGGATGACCTCGCTCGGTCTCGGCGGCTGCCTCGCCGACGACATGGGCCTCGGCAAGACGGTCCAGCTCATCGCGCTCCACCTCCACCGCCAGGAGCACGAAGGCACCCGCGGGCCGACCCTCGTGGTGTGCCCCGCGTCGTTGCTCGGCAACTGGGAGCGGGAAGTCCGCAGGTTCGCCCCCGGCACCGCCGTGCGCCGCTTCCACGGCGCCGGACGCAGCGTCGAAGGAGCGGACGACGGCTTCGTCCTGACCACGTACGGGACCATGCGTCTCGACGCGGAGCGGCTGGGCGCCCACCGCTGGGGGCTGCTCGTCGCCGACGAGGCCCAGCACGTGAAGAACGCCTCGTCCGCCACGGCCAGGGCGCTGCGCCTGATCCCCGCCGCCGCGCGGGTCGCGCTCACCGGGACGCCCGTGGAGAACGGGCTCTCCGAGCTGTGGGCGCTCCTCGACTGGACCTCGCCGGGCCTGCTCGGCACCTCCGCCCACTTCCGGCGCCGCTGGATCGCCCCGATTGAGGCCGAGCGTTCCGCCTCGCCCGCCGGTGAGGGACCTGGCCCCACCACCGAACGGCTCGCCGGTCTCGTCCGGCCCTTCCTCCTGCGCCGCCGCAAGTCCGACCCCGGCGTGGCCCCCGAACTGCCGCCCAAGACCGAGACGGACCACCCCGTGGCGCTGACGGCCGAACAGACGGCCCTCTACGAGGAGCAGGTGCGCGCCACGATGGCCGAGATCCGGACGGCCAAGGGGATCGCCCGCAGCGGTCTCGTCCTCCGGCTGCTCACGGGACTCAAGCAGATCTGCAACCACCCCGCCCAGTTCCTCAAGGAGAACGAACCGAGGCTGCCCGGACGCTCCGGCAAACTGGCCCTGCTCGACGAACTGCTCGACACGATCCTGGCGGCGGACGGCGCGGTGCTGGTCTTCACCCAGTATGTCGCCATGGCCAGGCTCCTCGAACGGCACCTGGAAGAGCGGGGCGTCATGGCCCAGTTGCTGCACGGGGGCACACCGGTACCCCGGCGCGAGGAGATGGTGCGCCGCTTCCAGGAGGGCGCCGTGCCCGTCTTCCTGCTGTCACTGAAGGCGGCGGGCACCGGCCTCAACCTGACCAGGGCCGACCACGTCGTGCACTACGACCGGTGGTGGAACCCGGCCGTCGAGGCCCAGGCGACCGACCGGGCCCACCGCATCGGGCAGACGCGGCCCGTGCAGGTACACCGGCTCATCGCGGAGGGAACGGTCGAGGACCGGATCGCGGCGCTGATGGAGAGCAAGCGGGAACTGGCCGACGCGGTGCTCGGCAGTGGCGAGCGGGCGCTGGCCCGGCTCGGGAACGACGAGCTGGCGAGCCTGGTGGCGTTGAGGAGTGTGCGATGAGCGACGGACACGAGGACCTGGCACAGGGTTTCGCCGCTTTCCCCGCCCGCCAGAGCGGCCCGGTCCGCGGCCGGTCCTGGTGGGCCAGGACCTGGATGGCGGCGGTCGAGGACGGCTGGCCCGTCGGCGCGTCGCTCAAGAAGGGGCGGGCGGTCGCCCGCTCGGGCCGCCTCGGCCCCCTGACGGTCGGTCCGGGCCACATCGCGGCCCAGGTGTACGAGGACGCGGACGAGCCGTACACCGTGGCCCTCACGCTCCCCGAACCGGACGACGAGCGCTGGGACGCCCTGTGGGAGCGGGTCGCCGACCGCCCGGCGGAGACGGCGGCGCTGCTCGCGGGGGAGGTGCCGCCCGATCTCCTGGAGGCGGCGGAGGACGCCCGCCTCGGCCTGCTTCCCGGGTACGGCGAGCTGGACGCCGACTGCGGTTGCGACGCTCCGGACCACCCGTGCGCGCACGCGGTCGCGTTGGCGTGGCAGTTCTCGTGGCTGCTCGACGAGGACCCGCGGCTGCTGCTCCTCGTACGCGGCCGAGGAGGGGCGACGGCACTGGAGGAGCTGAGGAGTGTCCTCTTCCTCCGCGCGCTGACCGAGGACGGACCGGGCGACGACGTCACGGAGCAGGGCGAGAACGGCACGGAGCCGGGCGATGTCCCGGTCCCCGAGGGCACGCCGCCCGCCGAGGCGTACGCACGCCCGCGCGTCCCTCTCCCGGCGCTCCCTCCTCTGCCCGAACTCCCTGAGGAGAGCGACGCGCCGGTCACCGGCATCGAGGCGGATCCGCTGGAGCGGCTCGTGGCCGACGCCGCCGCCCGCGCCGCGGCACTCCTCGCGTACGTCCTGGGGACGGCCGCCGAACCGCCCCCGCCGCTCGATCTGTGGCAGGACACCGTACGGATCGCCGCGACCCACCCCGACCCCCGAGTTCCGGCGCGGCTGCGGGGCGCCTGCGGGCGGCCGGACGCACTGGACCGGGCGGTCGAGGCATGGCGGTGGGGCGGGGCCGAGGGGCTGAAGGTGCTCGAAGAGACCTGGCAGCCGGACGCCCCCGCCGTCGCCCGGGCACGCACGTCCCTCTCGACGGGCTGGGAGGACGAGAACCTCCCCGCCCCGGTCGTGAGCGGCAACCACTGGACACTCGCCGCACGGGGCCTGCAACTCCGCTACGGTCGCGACGCCCGCTGGTACCCCTACCGCGCCCGCTCCGGCACGTGGTGGCCCGCCGGACCCCCTGCGCACGACCCCGCCCTGGCACTCGCGGAACTGCTCGGGGACTGAGGCGGCGGCAGCGGTCGGCACGCCAATCCCCGCCGCTGTCACGCCCGCGGGAAAGCCAGGACCGGCGGGAAACGCGGCGGTGTGCGCCCCCGCAGGCGTGCGAGCATTGCTTTGAGTTCTTCCCGCATTGATCCCCGTTCGGGCAAGGAACTTTTGGACTCCGGGGCCCGTGTGCCCCCCATCAGCCATGATCCGGGGCACCGGGCTCGGAAGCACTGGGAGACCGCCGCTCCGGGGCATGGCCGTCATCTGCTCGCAGGCCGGGACACGGTGGGCACTGCGTCGCGCCGCTGAAGAAAGTGTTCGGTGGCGCGGTACGCCCCACTGGCCGTGACCGGTCTCGCGACGCGGAAGGGAGAGGCTGCACAGGAGACCCTCGTGTGCAGCCTCCAGTCCGGTTCTCGCCACCGCCGACGCAGACGTGCGAGCCGACGACGTAGCCGCTCTGTTCCGAGGCTCCGAGGCCAGGAAGGCCAGAACGGCGGCGGCTTCCTCTGGCGCCCCCATGGAGACCGTCCTTGGTGCTGAGTCCGCATTCCTTTACGTGTCGTCCAAGGCGTCGGCGGTGTCCGGCTTGCAGGGCCCAGTGGCGGACGCGGCGATCGCGCAGGCCCCCGGTGGCGTCCGGCGGATCTCGGCGCTGCCTTCCGGTGGACCTTGCCGCTCGCGGTGGCACGGCCTCCGGTGCTTCGTCAGGCGCCGGATGTGCCGAACGCCCCGGCGGGGCAAGGCCGTTGAGCCCGGCTTGGCTGACCGGATCTCCGGCAGTTTCGGCCGAGTCGTCGGCGTCGTCCGCATCCTCGCCCCCGCGCCCCGCCAACCACCTTTCGGTAATGAAAACCATTGTCGTATGCTGTCTTCCGCGCCGCCACACCTGGCCCGGCGACGGCCCCGCAGGGCCTCGGCAAGAAACGAAGGACAGCGATGAAAACCGGAATCCACCCCCCGTACAGCCCCGTCGTCTTCCGTGACCGGGCGGCCGGGTTCGCCTTTCTGACCCGTTCGACCATGACGAGCGAACGGACCGTCGAGTGGGAGGACGGCCGGACCTACCCGGTGGTCGACGTCGAGATCTCCTCCGCGAGCCACCCCTTCTACACCGGCACCGCGCGCGTCGTGGACGCCGCCGGGCGGGTCGAGCGCTTCGAGCGGCGGTACGGGCGAGGGGCCGGCCGATGAGGCCGCAGGACACCCCGCTGCCCGTCGTCCTCGTGGCGGGCATCCACGCCGAGGCGCGGGCGAGGACGGTCGCCCACCTGCTGCGCGTCGTGCCCGGCAGCGTCGTGCTCCACCACGACCTGCGCGACGCCCCCTCGGGAGCGGTCGTACGCGAGTTGCGCGACGCCTCGGGCACCCTGGCCACCGGCGAGACGCCGCTCGTCAACGACTGCGCGTGCTGCGCGCTGCGCGAGGACCTCGTCCCCGAGCTGCGGCGTCTCGCGCGCGACGGTACGACGCGACTCGCCCTCGTCGAGCTGTGGGACTCCGTCGAACCGCGCGCGATGGCCGAGGTCGTCGTCGCGCACGCGGGGGAACTGCTGCGGCTCGGGAACGTGCTGACCGCCGTGGACCCCGCTCTCGTACTGGCCTGCCTCGGCAACGGTGACGAACTCGCCGAGGCCGGTCTCGCCGCCGCGCCGACGGACGAGCGCACCGTGGGCGACACCTTCGCCCGGCAACTGGAGTATCCGGGCGTCCTCGTGCTCGCCGGTCAGGACGAGGAATGCGCCCCGGACGACCTCGCCCTGCTCACCCAACTGCACCCCACCGCACGACGTCTGCCGCTCGGTTCCCCCGCACTGCCCCGTCTGCTCGACGCGGGCTTCGACACCGAGGCGGCGGCCGCCGCCCAGCATCCGGCGATGGCTCTTCTTCCACAGGAGGCGGAGGAGGCCGGCGTCGGCACGCTCGTCTGGCGTCACCGCCGCCCCTTCCATCCCGGCCGCCTCTTCGAGGCGCTGGAGGAGTTGTGCTGCGCGGCGGTACGCAGCCGGGGCCGCTTCTGGCTCGCCGACCGGCCCGACACGCTCCTGCACTGGGACGCGGCCGGTGGCGCCCTGTGCGTGGAGACGGCCGGGCCCTGGCTGCGCGGACTGCCGGACGCGGCCTGGGACCTCGTTCCCCCGCTGCGCCGGGCCGCCGCCGCGCTCGACTGGGACCCCGAGCACGGCGACCGCGAGCAGCACCTCGTCTTCACCTCGCCCGACCTCGACCGCGAGGGCATCGCCGCCCTCCTCGCCTCCTGCCTGCTGACCGACACCGAGATGGCGGGCGGCGCGGAGACGTGGAAGCACTTCCCGGCCTCGTTCGACCAGTTCCTCGACCCCGTCCACTGACGCCGCCGCACCAAGGAGCCCTCCCGTGCCCCGCACCACCCGCCGTGACACCCGCACCCCGCGCCCCAACCCGCTCGACGCCGCCGGGATCACGTACATCGACTACAAGGACACCGACCTCCTGCGGAAGTTCATCTCCGACCGCGGCAAGATCCGCAGCCGCCGCGTCACCCGGGTGAGCGCCCAGCAGCAGCGGCAGCTCGCCGCCGCGATCAAGAACGCCCGCGAGATGGCTCTCCTTCCGTACGGCAGCCGCTGAGCCGCAGCCGCCGAGCCGCGATCCCTGAGTCTCGCTCCCCCGGGGACGCAGTCGCCGAGCCGCGCGCGCCGGACCCGTGCTCCCTGGGCCCGGGAGCGCCCGGCCGCGGTCGTCCTCCCCACCTATGGACCAGGCGCCGTCGCGACACCACCTCCTGACCCCTCGCATCCCCGCCTCAGAAAGGCAGCCCCCATGGCCGTCCCCAAGCGCAAGACCTCCCGCGCCCACACCCGTCACCGCAGGGCGCAATGGAAGGCGAGCGCCCCGAAACTCGTCACCGTCACCGTGGACGGGGTCGCCCACCGCGTGCCCCAGCACCTCGTGGCGGCCTACCGCCGCGGCCTGCTGCGACCCGAGGAGTGAGCGCGATGGGCGCGCACGCCCTGCCCGTGGCCGTGCTCTCCGGCTTCCTCGGCGCGGGCAAGACGACGCTGCCCCAGTACGTGCTCGACGACCGGGACCTCCTCATCGAGTCCAGCGGGATCTCCGAGCCCTGGCGGTCGCCGCGACCTTCGCCCTTCGCCCGTGACGACGGGACGAACCTCGGCGAGGTGGCGCGGCTCGACACGAGGGTCACCGTCGTGGAAGGGAGGAACTCTTCCGTTCGCCCGCCGCCTTCCATCCCGGCCATGCGGCGCGTACCGCGAGAAGTAGCATACGACAACGATTTTCATTAGCGAACGGGGTTCGTGCCCCGCGAAGAGAGAGGCATCCATGTCCGCGCACTGCCAACTCACCGGGAGCAAACCCGCTTTCGGCAACAAGGTGTCCCATTCGCACCGCCGCACGTCGCGGCGCTTCGACCCGAACATCCAGCGCAAGAGGTACTGGCTCCCCAGCGAGGGCCGGTACGTCCGGCTGGTGCTGAGTGCCAAGGGGATCAAGACGGTCGACGCCATTGGCATCGAGGCCGCCGTCGCCCGTGTCCGTGCCCGGGGGAACCGCGTCTGATGGCCAAGAAGAGCAAGATCGCCAAGAACGACAAGCGCCGCGAGATCGTCGAGCGCTACGCCGCCCGCCGGGCCGAGCTGAAGGAGATCCTGCGTCGCCCGGACTCCGGTGAGGAGGAGAGGAGCGCCGCCCTGCGCGAGCTGCGTCGCCAGCCGCGCGACGCCAGCGCGACGCGCGTCCGCAATCGGGACAGCGTGGACGGCCGGCCCAGGGGGCACCTGCGCAAGTTCGGCCTCTCGCGCGTCCGCGTCCGGGAACAGGCGCACGCGGGCTTCCTGCCGGGAGTGACCAAGTCCTCCTGGTGAGGGAGTGATCAGCCCCGCTGCGCGGCGGCCACGGCACCGCCCGCGCCGCCTCGCCGCGGGCGTCGCGGCCGGTACCGCTTCGGCGCCTCGCTCACGAAATGACCGGCGAAGGGGGCGGCTCTGCTCGGCCCCCCGGGCGGGCCGCGCTCTGGATCAGCCGCCCTGGGTGCCTGGCGCCGGGAAGGCCGTCCCGCCGGGCAGGCGGTCCGGTTCGCGGCGGTCCGGCGTGACGCCCTGGGCGGCCGGGGCCGCCGCCACACCGCCTGGGCCCGCGTGCCGCCCCCGCCCGGCGACCGGGCGCTCCGCTCCGTGGCGGGCGGGGCGCCGGTGGACCGGGGCACCTCGGGGGCGGTCCGGGTGGGTGCCACGGTCACCCGCCTTGCTCTTCCGCGTCACCCTGCCGCTAGTTTGGGTCCGGAGAGGTATGAGGGCCCGTGGGGCGAAGGCGCGCGCGGGGAACTGGAGGGCGGGAAGAGTGTCGCTGCGTGTCGGGGACCCGGCCGAGATCGGCGGCTACGCACTGGAGGCGCGGCTCGGCTCGGGCGGGATGGGAACGGTCTTCCTGGCGCGCACGGGATCGGGGCGGCCTGTCGCGATCAAGCTGATCCACGAGCAGTTCGCCGCCGACGAGGAGTTCCGTACCCGGTTCCGGCAGGAGGTCGCCGCCGCGAGGCGGGTCAGCGGGGCCTTCACGGCCGCCGTGGTCGACGCCGCTCCCGACGCCGGGCGGCCGTGGATGGCGACGAGCTACATCGAGGGCGACACCCTCAGCCAGCACATCACCGCGAAGGGCCCGCTCGGCGGCGCCGGGCTGCGCAGGCTCGCCATCGGCCTCGCCGAGGCCCTGCGCGACATCCACCGCGTCGGCGTCGTCCACCGCGACCTCAAGCCCTCCAACGTCGTGCTCTCGCCCGAGGGCCCCCGTGTCATCGACTTCGGTATCTCGCGTGCCGCGGGTCAGCAGACCCTGACGATGACGGGGCGGATCATCGGGACGCCCCCCTTCATGTCGCCGGAGCAGTTGCAGGCGCCGCGCGGCGTCGGGCCGCGCTCCGACGTCTTCTCGCTCGGGACCCTCCTCGTCTACTCGGTGACGGGGCGCGGGCCCTTCGACGCCGACAGCCCGTACATGACGGCGTACCAGGTGGTGCACGAGGAACCCGCACTCGACGCGGTGCCGCCGCCCCTGCGCGCGGTCGTCGAGCTGTGCCTCCACAAGGAGCCCGAGCGCCGTCCCTCGGCGGAGGAACTCCTCGTCCTGCTGCGGGACCTGCCCTCCGACCTCGCCACGGCGGGCGGGGCCGACGCTGTCGCGAGCCGCACCAGGGACGTGGCCACGCGGCACGACGTCGCGACGCCCGGCACGGCTGCCGAAGCGACCCGTCCCCCCGGGACGCCCGACGCCGCCGAGGCCCCTGAAGCGCCCGATGCCGCCGAAGCAGACGCCGAGGCCGAGGCCGCCGAAACCCCCGATGCCGCCGAAGCACACGCCCAGGCCGAGGCTCCCGAGGCCGCCGAAACCCCCGAGGACCCTGGGACCACCGGCCGCACCACCCTCAACGGTCGCCGCCCCCGGCGCCGGTGGCATTCCGTGCTCGCCGCCGTGGCCGCGGTGACCGCCGTGGGCGGGGGAGTGGCCGTGGTGACGACGACCGGCTCCGGGGAGGACGAGGGGGCCAAGAACAGTGGCGTCGCGGCCCCGGCGCCTCCGGACGGCTTCGCGCCCTGGCAGCAAACGGTGCGGGGCGGGCGCCCTGACATCCCCGACGAACTGCGCTGCGTCGCACGCGGGGACGCCGTGTTCTGCGGGGGAGGAGGCGTGATCGCGACTCGCCTCGACGTCAAGGACGGCTCGCGGGTGTGGACGGTGAAGAGCCCGGGCGTCCCCGCCAATGGCCTGTACCTCGTCGGAGCCACCCGGGACACCGTGCTCGGCTACCGCTTCGCGCGCGAGAACTCCCTGAAGGACCCGCCCAGGCAAGTGGTGGCACTCGACGCGCGGACGGGCCGCGAGCTGTGGTCCGTGCGGAGCGGCGCCCAGTCCCAGGCCGTGACGGGCCGCACCCAGGACGCCGTCGTCGCCGGTGAGGCCGTCGTGTCGGTCGACGGGTCCGGCTCACGTCTGGAGGCGAGGGACGCGCACAGCGGCGAGGTCACCTGGAAGACTCCGTTCCCGGCAGGCGACCGGTGCGCCCCCGTCGTCGCGGGCACCCGGCTGCTCGCCATGTGCGCGCGGGACGCGGAGATCGACGCGCTGGAGGTGTCCCACCCGACCCTGTTCACCGTCGACCGTGCCTCGGGCCGCCTCGGCAGCCCCGTCGAGGTGAAGGGCCCCGTGGTGCCCGTGGGCGTCGCCGGTGGCCGTCTCGCCCTCCTCCGGGTCCACAAGGAGGGCGCGGCGTCGGTGGGCTACGACGGCGTGGCGCTGGCCGACCCGGCCACGCGGAAGGTCACGTACGCCCGGCTCGACCGGACCTACGAGGGGACGCCGGGCATGGCGGGCGGCACCGTCTACGTGAGCGGGCAGACAGGGCGGGTCGTCGCGATCGATCCGGAGAGCGGGCACCTGAAGTGGTCGCGCCAGACCGCCGTGGAGGGCGCCTCGGGGCCCGCCGCGGGCGAGGACGCGCTGTACTTCAGCTCGGCCACAGGGCGGGTGGTCGCCCTCTCGCCCTCGGACGGCGAGGTCCTGTGGTCCACCGACCCCCGGGTCGACGGGCTGACGGGCGAGAGGGGCGCGGGCCCCCGCGTGACGACGGTGGGCGGCGCCCTGGTGGTGGCCGCGGACAAGAACACGCTCTTCGCCTTCGACGCGCGCAAGCCGCCCCAGTCCGGCTGACGACCGGCTTTCGTACGCGCCGCGTTGTCCGTTCCGCCGGTCTCGTGGCCTCGCCGCCACCGCCGTGCTCGCCGCCCCGGCCAGCGAGCGCGGTGAACGGCGCCGCGCCGCCCGGCCGACCGGAAGGTACCGGCGCCATGAAGGTGGCCGACGAGAAGCACGCCGGGCGGTGTCACGCGGGGGCGTCGGGCGTCACGCGGGGGGCGCGCCGCGCGGGGGAGTGGCCGTCCTGCCGCGCGCGGAGACCGCCGCCGCACCGCCCACCGTTTCGGTGACGTCGTGGAGGTGCAGGGCGCGCAGCGCGGCCTCCATGGCGAACCGGTGCTCGGGGTCCTCCAGGCGGTGCCCGAAGTGCGCCTCCAGGTTGCGCAGCCGGTAGCGGACCGTCTGGGCGTGCACACCGAGCGCGTCGCCCACCTGGTCGGCGGTGCCGCGCGTGGTGAGCCACGCGTGCAGCGTCTCCACGAGCCGGGTGCGGCGCGTCCCCGAGACCTTCGCCAGGGGGGACAGCTCGCGCCGCGCGACCTCGCGCGCGAGGGGGAGGTCGGAGAGCAGCCACAAGGCCATGAGGTGGTCGGCGGTGCGCAGGTACGGCGTGTCGGGGACGACGCCCTCGTCGACGAGCTGGAGGACGCGGCGGGCCCAGCGCAGCGAGTCCGCCGCGTGGGCGGTGGGCACCGTGAGCCCGATGGCGAGCCGCCCGTCGAGCACCGCCGTCTCCAGCATGGTGTGCCGCTCCGGGGTGAGCGGCCCGGGGACGAGGAGGTGCGGCTGGGGCGCGCCGAGGTCGGAGAGGACGTCGGCCGCGAGCCCCGCCTGGGTGTGCTCGGGCGCGGGGGCGCGCAGCGCGATCATCGTGACCTCGTCCGGCACCTGCCAGCACGCCTGCTCGCACAGGTCGTTGATCGTGGCGTGGTGGAGCGGGGTCCCGGCCAGGAGCAGGTGCAGGAGCCGTCTTCGCACCATCTCACCGCCCGCGCCCGCCCGCGCCTCCATGTACCCCTCCAGGGACAGCGCTTCGAGTTCCCCGATGTACGAGAACAGCGCCTCGGCGAAGGTCAGGAGGAGTTCGGGCGAGAGGTCGAAGCGGCGTCCCAGGGACTTCGCACGGCGCAGCGCGACCCGGGCGCCGAGGCGGTAGGCGCTCTGCAGGGTGTTGAGGTCGCGGCCCTCGTACGCCTCCACCCGGCCGAACTTGCGGAGCAGTTCGTCCCGGCTCGCCGTGGAGGCCCCGGGATCGGCGACGCGGTCGACGAAACCGTTGAGGCTCTTCTCGACCCCCTGCCGGATCGCTGCCTCGTCCGGGCCGTCGAGCAGCCCCGCGTACTCGGGGAAGGCGCGGGTCACCTCGACCCTGATCTCCTTGATCAGTCCGGGGATCTCGGGCCGCATGATCCGCGCGAACTCCCGTGGTAACGGACCGGGCGAGTCCTCGACCTCGGTGGTGCGGGCCGGCAGTTGCACGGCAGCCTCCTTGCTGTCCGGGCGCCCGGGTGGGTCCGGGCGCGAGGGCGTCCGACGGGAGCCGCGCCCTCGCGACCGCCAGGTGCGTACCGAGGGGGGACGTCTGGTGGGGGCTACCGACGGTAGAGCAACTGTCGCTTGTTGTACACAAGTTGTGCGGGATTTGACGGTGGGGTGTGGGGGCTTGAGGGGGAGTTCGGGTCAGGGGGTCGTGGCGGGCTTGAGGCGGGGCAGCTCGGGGACGACCGGGGGGCACCCGGAGGGGAAGTCGCCGGTCACGCACGTGGGCGCCTGGTTCATCCGCAACTCGTTGTCCGGACCGCTGATGGCCGCGGTGAACAGGCCGTCCAGGTTCTCGCCCGCGGTGCCGCAGCCGGTGAAGGCGGGAATGGTGACCTTCCCGGTCAACAGGCCGCCGGAGAACACGTTCACGTACGGGTTCTCCTTGGAGTTCATGTCGCCGTTGAGCAGCACGCGGAAGCTCTTCGCGGTCCGGCAGGAGGGGCCGACGTCGAGCGGGGTGCCGTTGACCACGACGTCGTGGAGACGCAGGGACTGCTGGAAGACGATCCGGGCGAAGGCGGTGGTGGGGTCGTTCATGTGGGGCTGCCCGGTGAGGATGGTGACCTTGCCCGTCTCGAAGGTCACGCTCGCCGTCACGGGGAGGTAGCCGAAGTTGAGGAAGCTGGCGCGGGCGTCCGGGAGGTGGATCTCCGCCAGTGACCAGATCTGGTTGAAACCCTCCGCCCCCGGCTCCTCGGCCCATTCGCCCAGATCGGAGCGGACCACACCCCGGACCCGCATCAGCGCTGGCTTCCCCGCCGGGTCGTTGATGAGCATCGAACCGTTCTGCTTGCGCACTGTGCTGATGCCGACGGCGTAGGCGCACAGGGGCACGCCGTCCAGCGGGATGGGGTTGAAGTGGTACGGGGGCGGTGGCGCCGAGACGCTGGTGTCCAGCTCGCCGGTGGGCATGTCGGCGCACTCGTCGGGCCAGGGCGCGGCAGGCGCGGCTTCCCTGGGGGACAGGGTGACATCGTCCTCGCGGGCCTTCTCCCGCGCCGCCGGTCCCGAGGGCTCCCCGCGGGGCGAGGCGGGCCGCGTGTCCTCGGGTACGGCCGTGTCCTCCGGTACGGCGAGGTCCGCCACTCGCGGTTCCCGGCCGGGCGCGGGGGAGCACACGAGCGACACCGGAGGGCCCGCGTCCGGCTGGAGGACGAGACGCGCCTCGGCGGCGAGCAGCCGGACCCGGCCGGAGGAGTTCACGGTGATCGTGGGGACTTTCCCGGCGTAGCGAAGGACGAGTTCGGTCCCTTGTGCCGGGATCTCCGTCCCGGCGGCCCGCAACGACCAGTCGGCCCGCGCCTGTTCCTTGTTCTGCCGGACATCGACGCCGAGCGTGGCCGAGCCGGTCACCACGCGCGCGTCCGGGAACAGGGCACTGGTCGCGGCGCGCGGGAGGTGCGCGGTCACCTCCACGGTGCCCGCGTCGACGGGGCGGCCGGGGACCGCGCTCCGCGGCAGGCGGGTCGTCACCTCCACGCGCGCGTCCACGGTCGTCGACGGGGCGCCGGTCGGGTCCGGGAACCGGCACGCGTAGGCCAGGTCGGCGCTGGTGGGGGAGTCCTCGTCGGCCTGTGAGCCCGTACCGGTCAGGAGCCCCAGCACCAGGGCGGTCGCGGTCGTGGCGGCCACCCGCGCGGGACGCGCCCCACGCCGCGCCCCGGTCGCTCCTCCTGTTGTTCGCATACGTCCTCTTCCTTGTCCTGGGCGCTTCCTACCGGGCGGACGCCGGGGGTCACGGGAGTGCGCGGGCGCGGGGCGGGCGGCCGGTTCACGGGGGCGCGCCGGGCCCCCGCCGCGCGGCCGAGGGGAACACCGACGCCCGTCACGGGCCCGGGGGCCGGTGACGGGCGACGACGCGCTCACGCGCTCACGGGGTCAGCGGATCACGGAGAGGTGATCGACTGGGAGGCGGTCAGGGCGTAGTTGGCGATGAAGTCGGCGTGCGCGCCCGCCGTGATCAGGCCGAGGCAGCTCGCACCCGCCTGCGCGGCGAGCGAGCCGCCGCCGGTGATGTGCAGCGTGCTCGTGGTGTTCTCGTACCAGCCGTTCGTGGTACCGGCGAAGGTGACGTTGCAGCCGCTGCCGGTCACCTTCGCGCTGATGTTGCTGACGTTGCCGTCGATGTGGTTCGCCGTCGTGCCGGTGGCGTTGATGGAGAACGGCGCGCTGGTGCTCGCGGCGGCCGACACGGTGAACGGGATGCCGGACACGGAGCAGCCGGTGAAGGTCAGGCTCGTGATGGAGGCGAGCTTCGCCCCGGCGTTGCCCGAGCCGCTCTTCAGCGTCCCCTTGGCCTGCGAGGAGGTGCAGTTGAGGATGGCGGCGCCGGAGGTCAGCTTCGGGTTGCTGGCGTTGGCCGTGAAGGCCCCGCCGGGGGTGACGGTGTACGTGGCGGTCGCGGTCGCCGACGCGGAGGAGACGGAGAGGCCGATGGCCGAGGCGAGCGCGGCGGCTGCGACGGCTGCGTTCCGGGTGAATCTGCGCACGAGGGATCCCTTCGGGGGAGCGAATGGCGTACGAGCTCGGGTACTGACACAGGTCGACCGCCCGCGAGAGGGGCGGCCGGCGGCTCACACTCCAGGTCAACGAACCGATCGGTCGCACAGGCCGTTGTTCGTCGCCTTCGAGAGGGGACGTTACGAGCTGGTAACCGGAAGCCGCAATGGAAAAGGGAAAGAATCTCTCGTGCGGGTCCTGATCGGTGAATTTCTTACCCGCGGGCGAGCAACGGAACCCGGCTTTTTGTCGACGCGTGACGATTTCAGGGCTGCCGGGCTGAATTGCTCACCAGGTGCGCAAGCCGGGGGCCGCGATGCTCACTCGCTGACAAACGCACGGGTAATGGAAAATGCGTCAGCAGGCTTATTGCCGTGCGAGGTTTCCGGTGAGTAGCGTCCGGGCTCGCGTAGTCCGACTCCGAAGGGAAACCGGAATGAGCACTCTTAGACGCCTCACCGTGCTGAGCGCCACCGCCGCCTTGGCGACGCTCGCGTCCATCGGTACGTCAACGGCCGCGGGATCGCAGCTGAACGGGCACTGGGCGCCGTTCAACCGCTGCCCGGTCGACAATGCCGCGATGCTCGCGGCCGACGGGATCAACGACCAGGCGACCTGTATCTCCTCCAGTTCGTCGAGCGGTGTCATCAAGATCGGCAGCTCCGTCGTCCCCACCGGCAGGACGGACCTCCAGGCCGGAGTCATCACGCACGCGGACGGCACCAACACGGTGATAGCCCCCGCGGACGGTGCGCTCGTCGCCGACCCCGCCGACCTGCCCGGTGGACTGCTCGGCCTCATGTGCCCCAGCTCCGTCCCCGTGGTCGGCGCCGTGTGCGACCAGATCACCAACAGCACCCTCAACCGCGTCACCGCCACCGTCGAACCGGTCGGCACCCCCACGGACTTCCAGCTCTTCGCCGGCCTCGGCGAGAAGCAGCCGATCCTCTCGATCCCGGTCCGCGTGCACCTCCAGAACCCGCTCATCGGAAGAAACTGCTACATCGGGACCAAGTCCTCTCCCCTCGTGCTGCGCCCGCAGAACCAGAGCGTCCCGGACGTGGCGGCCGAGTCCTTCGCCGCGAACGGCACGCCGGCCGACACCGGCGAGATGGTGCGGCTCGCGGCCACCGGGGCCGGTCAGGAGGACACCACCTTCGCCGCGCCGGGCGCGAGCGGCTGCGGCCCGCTCGGTCTCGGTGCCTTCAACTGGGCCGTCAACCTGAAGTCCGGCCTGCCCGCGGCCTCCGGCAAGAACTCGTTGACCCTCAACAGCGCCTCCACCTACCTGGCCACGCTCACCGACCCCGGCAGCGCCGCACCGCACCAGGGCAGGACGTTCTCGCAGTACTGGCACTCGGCGGCCAAGTGACCGGACGGCTCCCGCGGCGGGCGGCGGAGCCGTCCCTCGCTCCCGGCCGCTTGTCACCCCGTGACAAACCCGAACTCCCGCTTCGCCGCCATCGTGATCATTCCGTTCCCTGAAAACCGGTGAGGAAATACTTGGTGAACGGCTGTTGCGGGTCGAGGTTACCCGGCCGTAACGTCATTTCCGGGGAATGCTTCTCTCTCGGTCCGGCGCCCTCCCGCCTGCCGGGAGTCAGCGGAGAAACGGACCCGGGCCCTCCTTCTCGGCCGTTTCTCCACGGTGGGATCCCGTCTTTCGCCCGTCCCCGGCGAGGCGGGGTCCCGCCGCTTGTTCCGCTCACGCGCTGACAGAGGTGACGCTTTCTTTTATCAGCGGATGGCAAGTTCTCCGCGCAGGCTCGGAGCAATGGTTCCGAGATCTTGTCCGGCACGTGCGAAGAGCATTACGGTGCGCTGCCGAGTCCGCTCGCTGAAGGTGAGAAGGCGATGGGAATCGAAGTGAGGGTCGAGGGGCTGACGAAGTCCTTCGGCCGCCAGACCATCTGGCAGGACGTCAGCCTGACGCTGCCTGCGGGGGAGGTCAGCGTCATGCTCGGTCCCTCGGGGACGGGCAAGACCGTCTTCCTCAAGTCGCTGATCGGCCTGCTCAAGCCCGAGCGCGGGCGTGTCCTGGTGGACGGCGTCGACATGGCGCGCTCACCGGAGCGGGACGTCATGGAGGCCCGCAAGAAGTTCGGGCTGATGTTCCAGGACGGTGCCCTGTTCGGGTCGATGAACCTCTTCGACAACATCGCCTTCCCCTTGCGCGAGCACACCCGCAAAAAGGAGGCGGAGATCCGCCGCATCGTCATGGAACGGATCGAGCTCGTCGGCCTGACCGGCGCGGAGGGGAAGCTGCCGGGCGAGATCAGCGGCGGGATGCGCAAGCGCGCGGGCCTCGCGCGGGCCCTCGTGCTCGACCCGGAGATCATCCTCTGCGACGAGCCCGACTCCGGCCTCGACCCGGTACGCACTGCCTTCATCTCCCAGCTGCTCATCGACCTCAACACCCGCATCGACGCGACGATGCTCATCGTCACGCACAACCTCGACATCGCCGCGACCGTGCCCGACAACATGGGGATGCTCTTCCGCCGCGAACTCGTCGCCTTCGGCCCGCGCGAAGTGCTCCTCACGAGCAGGGAACCGGTCGTCGCCCAGTTCCTGACCGCCAGCAAGGCGGGCCCGATCGGGATGTCCGAGGAGAAGGACGCCGCGACGCTCGCGGCCGAGGCCGCCGCGTACACCCCGCCCGCCGAACCGAAGGCGCTCGTCCCGCAGTTGGAGCCGAGTGCGGGCCTCGGGGAACGGGCCGCCGTGGCGCGGCGCAGGGAGCGCGTACGGGGACTGCTGCACACCCTGCCCGAGCGCGCGCAGTCCGCGATCCGCGCCGCCTACGGCTGGGAGCGGAGCACGTGGGCGCACCACGGAGGTGCCTCGTGAGGGCGCGTACGCGCTTCGGGGCGGCCGCATGAGCATCGACGAGCGCCCCGCCCCGCCGCCGGAGCCGCCCACCGTCCCCCTGGGCGAGGTACGCACGCCGCCGGCCCCGCCGCGTCCCCCGAACCCGCTGCTCGGCCCGCTCCGCCAGACCGGCAGGCTCTTCGCGCTCACCCTGGAGGTGCTGCGCGCGATCTTCCGCCGCCCCTTCCAGTTCCGCGAGTTCATCGAGCAGTTCTGGTTCATCGCGAGCGTCACCATCCTGCCCGCCGCGCTCGTGTCCATCCCCTTCGGCGCCGTCATCGCTCTCCAAGTGGGAAGCCTGACCCAGCAGTTGGGGGCGCAGTCCTTCACCGGAGGAGCCAGCGTCCTCGCCGTCATCCAGCAGGCGAGCCCGCTCATCGTCTCGCTGCTCATCGCCGGGGCGGGCGGCTCGGCCATCTGCGCCGACCTCGGCTCGCGCAAGATCCGCGAGGAGCTGGACGCCATGGAGGTCATGGGGGTCTCGCCCGTGCAGCGGCTCATCGTGCCCCGCGTGCTCGCCACCATGTCCGTCGCGCTGCTGCTCAACGGCCTCGTCTCCGTCGTCGGCACCCTCGGCGGCTACTTCCTCAACGTCGGCCTCCAGCACGGCACCCCCGGCGCCTACCTCCAGAGCTTCTCCGCCCTCGCCCAGCTCCCCGACCTCTACGTCGGTGAACTCAAGGCACTCGTCTTCGGCCTCATCGCCGGGATCGTCGCCGCCTACCGGGGACTGAACCCGCGCGGCGGGCCCAAGGGCGTCGGCGACGCCGTCAACCAGTCGGTCGTCATCACCTTCATCCTGCTGCTCGTCGTGAACATGGCGATGACGGCGGTCTACCTCCAGATCGTTCCGCCGAAGGGAGGCTGAACGCATGGCATCCCCGCTCGCCTGGCTCGACCGCGGTGGCGACCAACTGCTCTTCTACATCCGCGCCCTGCTGTGGATCCCGCGCACGATCACGCGGTACGCCAAGGAGGTGCAGCGCCTGCTCGCCGAGGTGGTGTTCGGCTCCGGCGGCCTCAGCGTCATCGGCGGCACCGTCGGCGTCATGATCGGCATGACCGCCGCGACCGGCACCGTCGTGGGACTCCAGGGCTTCGCCGCCATGGACCAGATCGGCACCGCGCCGCTCACCGGCTTCGTCACCGCCTACTTCAACACCCGCGAGGTCGCCCCGCTCGTCGCCGGTCTCGCGCTCTCCGCGACGGTCGGCGCGGGATTCACCGCGCAACTCGGCGCGATGCGCATCAACGAGGAGGTGGACGCCCTCGAAGGGATGGGCGTGCGCTCCATGCCGTACCTCGTGACCACGCGCATCATCGCGGGCGTCGTCGCCATCATCCCGCTCTACGCGCTCGGCCTCCTCTCCAGCTACGTCGCCTCGCGCGTCGTCACCGTCGTCTTCAACGGCCAGTCCTCGGGCACCTACGACCACTACTTCAACCTGTTCCTGGTCCCCGAGGACGTGCTCCTCAGCGTCCTGAAGGTGCTCGTCTTCAGCGTGATGGTGATCCTCGCCCACTGCTACTACGGCTTCCGCGCCCAGGGAGGGCCCGCCGGGGTGGGCGTCGCCGTGGGCCGCTCGGTGCGCAACGCCATCGTCCTCATCGCCGTCACCGACTTCTTCCTCTCGCTCGCGATCTGGGGCGCCACCACGACGGTGAAGGTGGCGGGCTGACATGGAGACCCTGCGCCTGCGCCTCGCGGGCATCGCCTTCCTCGTCGCCGCCGCTCTGCTCATCTGGCTCGCCGTCGCCGTCTACCAGAAGGACTTCAGCGACGACCCGCGTGTCGTCGTCGAGACCGGCAGCATCGGCAACGAGATGCACATCGGCGCCGAGGTGAAGCTGCGCGGCGTCGTCGTCGGCGAGGTCCGCGCCATCGACGCCTCGCGGCAAGGCGCCCGCCTCACCCTCGCCATGAAGCCCGGCGCGCTCCGGTCCATCCCGGACGACGTCCGCGCCCAGATGCTGCCCACCACCCTCTTCGGCGAGCGGTACGTGGCGCTCGTCGCGGACACCACGGAGCCCGCCCGCCCGCTCGGCGCCGGCGCCGTCATCCCGCAGGACCGCTCGGCGAACGCCATCGAACTCCAGCAGGTTTTGGACCACACGCTCCCGCTGCTCACCGCCGTCCAGCCGCAGAAGCTCTCCGCGACCCTCTCCGCCGTCTCCCAAGCGCTCGACGGGCGCGGCGACAAGCTCGGCGAGACCCTCACCGAACTCGACGCGCACCTCAAGAGGTTCAACCCCGAACTCCCCGCGCTCAACGAGGACCTGAGGCAGCTCGTGAAGGTCTCGCACGTGTACGCGGACGCCGCGCCCGGCATCGTCGACGCGCTCCACGACTTCACCACGACGAGCGGCACCCTCGCCGAGAAGGAGACCGGCCTCTCCGCCGCCTACGCGAGCACCACCCGCGCCGCCGAGGACATCGACGGCTTCCTGCGCGCCAACAAGGACACGATCATCCGCCTCTCGGCCACCTCGCGCGGCACCCTCCGGCTCCTCGCCGAGTACTCCGCCGAGTTCCCCTGCACCCTGCGCGCCCTCACCGAGTTCACTCCCCGCATGGACCGCGCCCTCGGCAAGGGCACGGGGCACGCCGGCGTCCACGTCGAGGTCACGACCGTGCCGTCCCAGGGCGCCTACCGGCCCGGACGCGACACCCCCGCCTACACCGCGTCCGGCGGCCCGCACTGCTACTCCGCGCCCTACCTCGGCGAGGCGAGCGGCACCCGCCCCGCCGCCACCGCGAGCCTCTCCGCCGACAAGGACCTCGGGCCCGCCAACTCCCCGCAGGAGAACGACCTCGTCAACGAACTGCTGAGCGCGCCCGCCAAGGACACGGGGGCCCCGACGGGAGCGAAGGAAGGCAAGGGCGCGAAGAGCGCCGGGACCGGCACGCGCCGACCCGCCGGGGGCACACAGGCCGGGGAGCTGCCCGACTGGTCGAGCCTCCTCGCCGGACCCGTCTTCCGGGGCACGGAGGTGAGAGTGAAGTGAGCGCGGACAAGGACTCCTTCCCGCACCGCAAACCGCCGACAGGGGCGGTCGTCAAGTCCCTCGTCTTCGTCCTCGTCACCGGGGTCGCGACCGCCGTGCTCGGCCTGTCCATCGCCAACACCGGTGTCGGCGACGACACGACGACGTACAAGGCGCTGTTCTCGGACGTGACCGGGCTCATCGACGGCGACGGGGTGCGGATCTCCGGCGTCAAGGTCGGCGAGGTCACCGACGTACGCGTCGTCGACCACCGCACGGCCCAGGTCACCTTCACCGTCGACCGCGACCGCGGCCTGCCCGCCACCACGACGGCCTCGGTCAAGTACCTGAACATGGTCGGCCAGCGCTACATCTCGCTGGAGCGCGGCTCCGGCGGCGCCACCGGCGAACTCGCGGACGGCGGCACCATCCCGCTGAGCCGCACCACCCCGGCCCTCGACCTCACGCTCCTCTTCAACGGCTTCAAACCGCTCTTCGAAGGGCTCGACCCGGCGCAGATGAACGAGCTGGCCGGCTCGATCGTCAAGGTCCTCCAGGGCGAGGGCGGCACCGTCGAGAGCCTCATCCGGCACGTCGGCTCGCTCTCCACGACCGTCGCGGCGAAGGACGAGGTCATCGGCGAGGTCGTCGACAACCTCACGCAGGTGCTCGACACCTTCAACGACCGCGAGGACCGGTTCGACGACCTCGTCACCACCCTCAAGGAACTCGTCTCCGGGTTCAACGCGGATAGCGAACCCCTCGGCGAGGCGGTCCGGGCCATGGGGGACCTGACGAGCGTCACCGCCGGGCTGCTCCAGGACGCCAGGAAGCCGCTCAAGGACGACATCCATCAGCTCGGCCGTCTCTCCGGCTCGCTCGGCGACGGCATCCCGCGGATCGAGAGCTTTCTCGACAAGGCGCCCACCAAGCTCACCGCCCTCGCCCGCCTCTCCTCCTACGGGTCGTGGTTCAACCTGTACCTCTGCGAGGCGAAAGTCGGCGGCCTCACCATGTCCGACGGATCGAAGCCTCCCACCGGCATCCCCGTCACCGAAGCGAGGTGCCAGTCATGACGCCTGCGAAGCGACCGCGCCTCACCCCCGTGAAGGAACGCGATCCCGTCGCCGTCGCGCTCGTCGGCCTCGCCGTGCTCGCCCTCGTCCTGCACGCGGCCTTCCACGCCGCGAGCCTGCCCCTCGTGGGCGGCGGCACCACGTACACCGCCGACTTCAGTGAGGCCGCCGGGCTCGACGACGGCGACGAGGTGCGGATCGCGGGCGTCAAGGTCGGCGAGGTCACCTCGGTCGGCCTCGAAGGGAACCGGGTGAAGGTCGCCTTCCGGGTACGGGACGGCGATACCTGGATCGGCGACCGCACCACGGCCGCCATCGCCATCAAGACCCTGCTCGGCTCCAAGTACCTCGCCCTCGACCCGCTCGGCACCGGTCGCCAGGACCCCGGCAGCCGCATCCCGCTCGCGCGCACCACGTCCCCGTACGACGTGACGAGCGCGCTCCAGGACCTCGGCAGCACCATCGACGAGGTCGACACGGAACAGCTCGCCAACAGCTTCCAGACGCTCTCCGACACCTTCAAGGACTCCCCGCCCGACGTGCGGACCGCGGTCGAGGGACTCTCCGCGCTCTCCCGAACGGTGTCCTCGCGCGACGCCGAACTCGCCCGCCTGCTCAAGGGGAGCGAGCAGCTCACCAAGACGCTCCGGACGAGGAAGTCCAGCTTCGAGACGCTCATCGACGACGGCGGCTCCCTCCTCGGCGAGCTGAGGCAACGGCGCACCGCCGTCAAGGCGCTGCTCAGCGGCAGCAAGGCGCTCGGCGAGGAGCTGAACGGCCTCGTCGCCGACAACGAACGGCAGTTGCGCCCGACGCTCAAGGCACTCGGCCGCGTCACCGACGTGCTCCGGAAGAACCAGGGACAGCTCGACCGGACCCTCGGACTGCTCGGCCCGTACTACCGGCTCATGGGCAACTCGCTCGGCAACGGCCGCTGGTTCGACAGCTACCTGTGCGGGGCCATCCCCCGCGACTTCCTGCCCGCGTCCGCGCGGCCCGAGACCTCCTGCGTGCCGCCGAGGAACGGCGCGTACGAGACGAAGAAGGGAGACGGCCAGTGAGCGAGACCCCGCACAGATGGTCCCCGCGCCACCGGTTCCTCGTCGGCGGGCTCGTCCTCGTCCTCCTCGCCGCCGCGGGCGTCTACGGCGTCCGCGCCGCGAGCCCCGGCGGGACGCGCGTCACCGCCTACTTCGACCGCGCGGTCGGCATGTACCAGGGCTCCGACCTGCGCGTGCTCGGGGTCCGTGTCGGGAAGGTCGTCGAGGTGCGCCCGCAGGGCACGAAGGTGAAGGTCGTGCTCGCCATCGACCACGGCGTGAAAGTCCCCGCGAACGCGCGGGCCGTCGCCGTCGCCCCGAGCGTCGTCGCGGACCGCTACATCCAGCTCACCCCCGCCTACACGAACGGCCCCCGGCTCCGCGACGGCGCCGTGCTCCCGCTCTCCCGCAACCGCACCCCCGTCGAGATCGACCAGCTCTACGACTCCCTCACCGAGCTGAGCAAAGCCCTTGGGCCCGAGGGCGCCAACGCGAACGGCGCGCTGTCCGGCCTCCTCGACACGGGCGCGAAGAACCTCAAGGGCAACGGTGCCGCGATCGGCGAGAGCATCGAGCAGTTCGGCAAGGCGGCCAAAACCCTCGACGGCAGCAGCGAGGAACTTTTCACCACGCTCAGCCACCTCCAGTCCTTCACCACGATGCTGAAGGAGCAGGACGGCTCGGTGCGCACCGCCCAGGAGAACCTCGACAGCGTCACCACCTACCTCGCCGACGACCGCGACGACCTCGCGGCGGCGCTCAGGGAACTCGGCACCGCGCTCGGCCGGGTCAAGACCTTCATCCAGGACAACCGCGGCGAGCTGAAGAAGAACGTGGACCGGCTCGTGCCCCTCACCCAGACCCTCGTCGACCAGCGGAAGTCTCTCGCCGAGGCGCTCGACACCGCGCCGCTCGCGGCCGGCAACCTCGTCAAGGCGTACGACCCGAAGACCCGCACCCTCACCGGGCGCGCCAACCTCAACGAGGTGGCCCAGGGCAGCCCGATGCTGCCCCTGCCCGCCGTGGGGGGTGAGTGACCGTGAAGAGGTCCACCGCGGCGGGGCTGTGGGGCGGCACGGGGCTCGCCGCCGTGCTCGCGCTGTGCCTGACCCTCGGCATCGTCCCCGCGCCCACGCTCGGCTTCGACGGCATCGAGGACCTGCCGCTGCCCGGCGGCGCCGACCTCGGCCCCCACCCGTACACCCTCACCGCGGACATGAAGGACGTCCTCAACCTCGTCCCGCGCTCCGACGTCAAGGTCAACGACGTGACGGTGGGCCGGGTGACCGCCGTCGCCCTCGCCCACGACGGCTGGACGGCCCGCGTCACCCTCCGCGTCAACGGAGACGTACGGCTGCCCGCCGGGACAGGGGCCCGCCTCGAACAGTCCAGCCTGCTCGGCGAGAAGTACGTTCAGCTCGTCGAGCCCGAGGACGGCGGCGGGCGGCTCCGCTCCGGGGACCGCATCCCGCTCGCCCGCACCGGCCGCACCACCGAGGTCGAAGAGGTCTTCGGCGCGCTGTCGCTGCTCCTCAACGGCGGTGGCCTCAACCAGCTGAAGTCCATCACCACCGAACTCAACAAGGCGATCGGCGGTCGCGAGAGCGAGGTCCGCTCCACTCTGCGCCGGGTCGACACGCTCGTCACCGACCTCGACGACCACCGCGGCGACATCACGGCCGCGCTCGACGCGGTCAACCGGCTCTCGACGACCCTCGCCCACCGCAAACAGGACGTGGGCGCGGTGCTCGACGACCTCGCCCCGGGGCTCAAGACGCTGGAGGAGCAGCGGGGGTCGCTCATGACGATGCTGCGCTCGCTCGACCGGCTCCAGGACGTCGCCGTCGACACCATCGACAGGAGCAAGGCCGACATGGTCGCCGACCTGAAAGCCCTCGCGCCCACTCTTCGCTCCCTCGCCGACGCGGGCCAGGACCTGCCCGACTCGCTTCAGGTCCTCCTCACCTACCCCTTCACCGACGAGGTCCTGAACGGCGTCAAGGGGGACTACCTGAACGCGTACCTGCACATCACGGCGGCCGAGGGGACGACCCTGATCCCGCCGCTCGTGCCGGGAGACGCCGACGACGGCGCGGGGGGTTCGGAGGCACCGGCTCCCGGTGGGGACGCGCCCAGGAAGTCGGCGGGCGAGCCCTCCGGGAAGGGCGGGAAGTGGCCCTCTGACGGCGCGGTGCCCACGGGCGCCGGCTCCACGAGCGGGGCGTCGAAGGGTACGGCGTCGAAGGGTACGGCGTCGCACCGTGCGGCATCCGGGAGCGCGGCCCCGGAGGGCTCCACGGCCGGGCCCACCGGCTCGCGCTCCGCGTCGGCGCACTCCTCGGCGAGTCCCGGCGCCACCACCCGCAGCCCCCTGCCCCTGCCCGCCACCACGAGCGGAGGCACCCCGTGATCACCCGCGCCACGGTGCTCAAGAACATCGCCTTCGTCGTCATCGCCGTCCTCGTGCTCGCGTACCTCGGCGTGCGGTACGCGGACCTCGGCCGGTACGCGGGAGTGGCCGACTACTACTCGGTCAAGGTCGAACTCCCGCGCACCGGCGGACTGTTCACGCACGCCAACGTCACCTACCGGGGTGTCTCGGTGGGCCGCGTCGGTGACATCGGGCTCACCGCCGACGGCGTGGAGGCCCAGTTGCGCATCAAGAAGTCCGCGCCGCGCATCCCCGAGGACGCCAAAGCCGTGGTGGCCGACCTGTCGGCCGTGGGCGAGCAGTACATCGACCTGCGCCCCGAGAGCGACGGCGGCCCCTACCTCGGCGACGGCTCCCGGATCGCGGCCTCCGCCGCCTCCGTGCCCCGCCCCGTCACCGATGTCCTCTCGGGCGTGGACGACCTGACCGCCTCCGTCCCGCTCGACGACCTGCGCACGGTCGTGGACGAGTTCGGCAAAGCCTTCGAGGGGCGCGGCGACGACCTTCGGGTACTGCTCGACAACGGCTCCGCCTTCGTACGGGCCGCCGACCGCTCCTTCCCGCAGACGCGCGCGCTCATCGAGGACGGCCGTACGGTCCTGCGGACCCAGGCGGAGGAGGCCGAGGCGATCAAGTCCTTCGCGCGCGGCGCCAAGGACCTCGCGGCGACCCTCAAGGGATCCGACGCCGACCTGCGCCGCCTCATCATGGCGGCGCCCGGGGCCTCGGAGCAGATCGGCGGCGTTCTGCGCGACCTCGACCCGGAGATCGGCGTCGTCCTCGCCAACCTCCTCACGACCTCCGAGGTCGCGGTCACCCGGCAGCGCGGCACGGAGGAACTGCTCGTCAAGCTGCCCCAGGCGGTCGCCATCGGCTCCACCGCCGTCGACGGCGGAAAGCTCGATCTCGGCATGGCCGTCACCTTCTTCAAGCCCCTTCCCTGCACGGCCGGTTACGGCGGCACGCGCTACCGCATCGGTACGGACACGAGCCCCGCGCCCGCGCTCAACACGGGGGCGCGCTGCACCGCGCCCGCGGCGAGCGGCGTCCAGGTGCGCGGCTCGGCCCACGCCCCCCGGGGCGGCGCGGTGCCGGAACCGGTACGGCCCGGGGCGCTCGCGCTGCCCTCGGTACGCGAGAGCGGGGCCGCCTCGACGGGCGGCGGCATGGCCGCTCTGCTCGGCGTGGGGAGCGGATCGTGAGCACGGAGGAACGCGTGAGCGGGACGGAGACGGGCGACCCGGCGGGTCGGCCGGACGGCGACGCACCACAGGTCGCGGGTGTCACCGGTGTCGGGGATGACGCCGAGACCTCGGAGCGGGAGCGGCCCGGCGGCCGTGTGCGGGCGCACGTCGTGCGGCGCGTCCTCTGCGGGCTGGGGGTCGTCCTCGCGCTCGCGGTGTGGGCCGCGGGCACGTGGTCCTACGTGCGGGCACGGACCGACGACGACCTGGCCTACGGGCGGGCTCGTGACGCTGCGCTGAAGGAGGGACGGGCCGCCGTCGCCACGCTGTCCACTCTCGACGCCTCCTCGCGGGCCCGCGCCGAGGCGGGCGTGGCCCGCTGGAAGACGGTCAGCGCCGGTCCCCTGCGCACCGAACTCGCCCGCGTGGAACCGGCGAAGGGCGCCTCCTCACGGGGTGTCGTGACGGACGCGGCGCTCACGGCGCTCGACACCCACGCGGGCACGGCGCGTCTCATCGCGACGCTCAGGGTCGAGACGACCGCCCCGGAGGCGCGGAAGCCGACAACCGACCGCAAGCGCCTGGAGGCGGTCCTGACACGGGAGTCCTCGGGGGAGTGGAAGGTCAAGGGCCTGTCGGCGGTGGCGGTTTCGGAGGTGACGCGATGAGGCGCGGGACGCCGGTGCGGGCGCGCGAGGCCGAGACGGAAACGGCTGCCGGCGCGGGGGAGGAGCCCGGTACAGGAGCGGCCGGGCCGGGGGAGGAGCCCGGTACAGGACCGGAAGCGGCTGGGGCGGGTCGGGGGCCCGGTGCGGAGGCGGAAGCCGCCGCCACCGGGGAGACCTCCGCCGCCGAGGGCGCGGGCTCCGCGTCCTCCGCGTCGGGGGAGGACCCCTCCGGGAAGGCGAGACCGGCCCTTACGTGGTGGGCGCGGCGCCGGACCGTCGTCGTCGCCCTCGTGTCCGTACTGCTCCTGCTCACCGGATGCGTACTCCTCCAGCAGGCGGGCTCGCTGCGCCACACGCCCGGCGCGGCCAACCACGCGCTCACCGACGCCGAGGCCAGCGACCGCGTGAGCGGTGACGTCGGCAGCGCGCTCGCCCGGATCTTCTCCTACACGCCGGACGGCATGGCGGGGACCGAGCGCTCCGCGAAGGCCGCGCTCGCGGGGAAGGCGGCCCGGCAGTACGAGGCGCTGATCGGCCGGGTCAGGGAGGACGTCCGCGCCCAGCGCCTGACGCTCTCCACACAGTCCGTCCGCGTCGGCGTCGTGAGCCTGCGCGGTGACACCGCGCACCTCCTCGTCTTCCTCGACCAGACCGCCCGGCGTGGGGAGGGGAAGGCGACGACGAGCGCCGCCCAGCTCTCCGTCACCGCCCGGCTCCACGACGGCGTCTGGCGTGTCGTCGACCTCACGGCCCGCTGAGAACACCTCCCCGAATGCCCGCTGATCCGCCCGCTCGACCGCTCGCTGAAAGGACCCGCATGAACCGGCTCACGCGGCCGCTGCTCCTCGTGGCGCTCGCCCTCACCCTGGTCGCGGGCGGCTTCGCCGCCTGGGCCGGCTGGTCCTGGTACGGCGCCGCCCACGACGACGGGATCTCCTACGCCGCCGCGCGCGACGACGTGCTCGAAGCGGGCGAGCAGGCCGTGCAGAACCTCAACACCCTCGACCACGCGCACTTCGCGCGCGGCCTCGACCTGTGGGAGTCCTCCACGACCGGCGCCCTGCACCGTCAGCTCGTCAAGGGACGCGACGCCTTCGCACAGCAGGTGCGCACCGCCAAGACCGTCAGCACCGCGAAGGTGCTCGACGGGGCCGTCACCGAACTCGACGCACGCGCGGGCAGGGCGCGCGTGATGGTCGCCCTGCGCGTCACCGTACGGGCCTCCGGCCAGAAGACCACCGACAAGGACAGCCGCATGCTCGGCGAACTCACCCGCACCCACGGCACGTGGAAGCTGAGCGCCCTCGGGCAGGCCCCGGTCGGCGGCACCGCGAGCACCGAGACCGACTGAGCGGCGCAAGGGAGCCCACGATGTCCACGACGCGCCACACCACCCGCCACCACCTCAACCGGCAGCGCAGGCTCGCCGCGGTGACGGCCTCGACGACCCGGCCCGCGCCCGGCCCCCGGGCCGGACGACCCGGCCAGGAGCCGCTTCCCGGTGGGGCGCCGCCCGGCGGGACCGGTGAAGGCACGCCGTCCGAGGAGTCCGCCGCCCCCGAGCCCGCCGCCTCCCGGGCCTCCGCCGCGGAAGCGTCCGCCGCCGCGCCACGCGGGGCCGGGCCCCTGGGGATCACGCGAGGTGTCGCGGTCCTGTGCCTGCTCACCCTCCTCCTCGGTGCCTTCGCGGGCTGGGCCACGACCCGTGCCGACGCCCTGCGCGACACGGCCGCCGCGCGCAACACCGCGCTGACCGACGCGGCCCGCACGAGCGAGGTCAAGGGGCAGGCCGAGAAGGCGGTCGACGCCCTGTTCTCCTACGACCACGCCGACCCGGGCGCGATGGACAAGGCCACCGCGCGCTGGCTCACGGGAAAGGCGGTCGCCCAGCACAAGGCGCTGCTCGGGCCCGTCCTCGCCGCGGCCGGGAAGCAGAAGACGGTCGTCACCACGACCGTCACCGACACCGCGGTGGAGCGGATCGAGGGCGACCGCGCTCGCGTCCTGGTCTTCGCCGACCAGAGCAGCACCAGTACGGCGGCGAAGGCCACCGCCGCCGCGAACTACGCGGGCGCCATGCTCGCCGTCGACCTCGTGCGCCGCGAAGGACGCTGGCAGGTCTCGGCGCTGGACACCTTCGGAGGCTGACTCCGGCGCCCACCGACCGCGGCAGGACCGACCGGAGAAGGACGTACAGGAAGGGAAACCCATGCGCCCCTCGCGTATCCCGCGCCCCCGTGGCCGTCGCCTGCGCGGCGGCCTGCGCGGCACGGCGGTCGCCGTCGCCGCGACCGCCCTGCTCAACGCCTCGCAGGCTCCCGCCTTCGTCGAGGGCCTGACCGGGCGCCACAAGGACGCGTCGAGTCCGGTGGCCACGCCGCTCCCGCCGCTGCCGGAGGTCCCGACGCAGGGCGACGACTCCTACCACGTCGAAGCACCCCCGGTCGATCCGCTGAAGGTGCCCGGGGCCCGGCCCCCCGTCGTGGAGGTGCCGCTGCGCAGGTCGTCCGGGCTGCCCGCCACCGTGCTCGCCGCCTATCAGCGGGCGGAGGCCGCTCTGGCGCACTCCCGGCCAGGGTGCCACCTTCCGTGGCAGCTGCTGGCGGCGATCGGGCAGGTCGAGTCGGGGCAGGCGCGCGGTGGCGACGTGGACGCGCGGGGCACCACCCGGCACCGCATCACCGGGCCCGCACTCGACGGGGACGGCTTCGCTCTCATCCGCGACAGCGACCACGGCGCCTGGGACGGCGACTCCGTCTACGACAGGGCGGTCGGCCCGATGCAGTTCCTTCCCGGCACCTGGCGGCGCTGGGGCGCCGACGGGAACGGCGACGGCCGCGCGGACCCCCACAACGTCTTCGACGCGGCACTCGGCGCCGGCCGCTACCTGTGCGCGGGAGGGCGCGACCTGGCGACGGGCGGGGGACTGGAGCGCGCGGTCCTGAGCTACAACTACTCGCGCGACTACCTCCACCTGGTGCTGCGCTGGCTGGCGTTCTACCGCGACGGCGTGCACGCCGTGCCGGACGGGACGGGCGTCGTGCCCCGGAGCCCGGGCGCAGGCGGCGACCGGGAGGCCACGGCCCCCGTGGGCGACGGCGGCAGGGGGAACAAGGGCGGCGGCATCGTGATCGGGCCTCAGCCGAGCGAGGAACCGGACGAGAGGCCGAGCCCCGGGCCCGGCACCACGTCCGCCCCGCCCCCCGATCCGTCCCCCGGCCCCTCCTCCGGCGGCAGCCCGGCCCCCTCGCCGAGTCCCTCCGGTCCGGACGCCTCACCGACCGGATCGGCACCGTCGCCGGAGTCCCCGTCGGCGACCCCGGACCCCTCGACGACCGACGAGCCCGGCACCCCCTCACCGAGCCCGTGCGCCTCCGACAGCGCAGATGAGCGCCCGGCCGACGAGCCGTCACCCACCGAGACCCCCGCCCCCACGGACGAGCCCTGCGAGGCCTCGCCAGGGGCCTGAGTCCCGCCGTGTCTCCGTGCCTGCCGGGCGCGGGCCCGGGAGAACACCCCTCTCACACGGTGTCCGCGGTGCATGAGGGGAGGCGGGGTACGGAGCGCGCCTCGCTCCGTACCCCGCCTCCCCCGTGGGCCGCTCCCCTCGCTACTCCGCCTTGATCGCCTGGAGCGGGTTGAGGCGCGCCGCGCCCCGGGCCGGCCACAGCGCCGCGAGGACTCCGACCACGGCCGCGCTCGCGAGGAAGACGAGCAGCCGCGGGACGGGAACCTCCATCCGGTACGTCGGGACTTCCTCGCCGACCGCGCCGCCCGCGACCCAGCCGAGGAAGAGACCGAGCCCCACCCCGAGCACCGCGCCGAACAGGGAGATCACCACCGACTCCAGCCGCACCATCCGCTTGACCTTCGCCCGGTCCAGGCCGATGGTCCGCAGCATCCCGATCTCGTGCCGCCGTTCGAAGACCGACATGGCCAGGGTGTTGACGACCCCGAGGACCGCGATGAGCACGGCCATCGCGAGCAGCCCGTACAGCATCTTCAGGAGCATGTCGATGGCGCCGCCGATCTCGCCGCTGATGGCCTCCTTGTCCTGGATCTTGAGAGCGGGGTTGGAGCCGAGCGCCTTGACGAGCGTGTCCTCCGCCTTGTCGCTCGCGCCGCCCCGCATCCGGACGAGGACCTTCTCGTCGGTGATCCGCGAGAGGTGGGGATCGACGACGGAGGTCGGCACGTAGACCCCGTTGAGCAGGTCGTTCGGCCGGTAGACGCCCGCGACCCGCAGCCGTGCCCGGCCGCCGTCGTCGTCGAACTTCACGGTGACCCGGTCGCCCGTGCGCAGTCCCCGGTCTTCGGCGGTGTCCCGGTCCAGGATGACCGCGTCGCCCCGCAGATCCCGGAGCGAGCCGCTGTCGAGATCCAGGTCGACGAGGCTGGCGAAGCTCTTCGGGTCGATGCCGGAGAGCCGGTTCGGGGTGCCGCCCACATCGGCGTGCGCCGTGCGCACGGGGCTGGAGGCGGTGACCTCGGGAATCGCGGCCACCGTCTTGTTCACCTGGGGCGCGAGGGGTTCGTAGTTCGCCATCGAGACCGTGTAGTCGGCCTTGAGCGAGGCGGTCGCCATACGGTCGATCGCGCCGCTCGTCGAGGTCGCGACCACCGTCATCGCGGTGATGAGGGTGAGACCGATCATCAGGGCCGACGCGGTCGACGCGGTACGGCGCGGATTGCGGACCGCGTTGAGCCGGGCGAGCCTTCCCGCCACCCCGAACGCCCGCAGCAGCGGCGCCGCCGCCGCGACGAAGGGCCGCGAGAGCAACGGCGTCAGGATGATGACGCCGACCATGACGATGCCCGCGCCCGCCGAGACGACGTAGTTGTCGTCCCTGAAGAGCAGTACGGTGCCGAGCGCGACCACGAGGGAGCCCAGGGTGTTGCGGACGACGAGGCCGCGCACCGTCGGGACGGCGTGGACGCTGTTCATCGCGGCGACCGGCGGGATCTTCGCGGCCCGGCGGCCCGGCAGCCACGCGGCCATCATCGTGACGCCGATGCCGATGAGCAGCGAGACGAGGACCGTGCGGGGGGCGAGGACGAGCGGCCCTTCCGGCAGTCCGGCCCCTCCCGCCTTCAGCAACGTCTGGAGGGTGACGGCGACGCCGACCCCGAGAACGCCCCCGGCGACGGCGGCGACGAGACCGATCAGGAACGCCTCGATCAGCACCGAGCGCGTCACCTGGCGGCGCGAGGCGCCCACCGCGCGCATCAGGGCCAGCTCACGCGTGCGCTGGGCGACGAGCATCGTGAAGGTGTTGGCGATGATGAAGATGCCCACGAAGAGCGCGATCCCGGCGAAGAGGAGCAGGATCTGACTCGTCGAACTGGTCTGTTGCTCGATCATGCGGTCCTGCTCCGCGGAGAGCGCCGCTCCGGTGCGGGCCTCGGTGTCCTTGGGCAGGATGGCCTTCACCGACCGGAGCAGCGCGGACTGCGAGGTGCCCGGTGCGGCCTTGACGTCGATCTCGTCGTACTCGCCGTCGCCGAGGACGCGCAACGCCGTGGTGTTGTCGAAGAGCAGGAGGCTGCCGCCGGCGACGACGTTGCCGTCGTCCGTGTCGAAGACACCCGAGACCTCGGCCTTCACGACGGAGCCGTTCGTCGAGAGGCGCACGGAGTCGCCGACACGGTAGCCGGTGCGCTCGGCGGTCCGGCTGTCGAGGGCCACCTGACCCGACGAGGCCGGGGCCTTCCCCCGGACGAAGGTCCAGCGGGGGTCCTGCCCCTTCCCGTCCGGGTAGTAGTTGGCGCCTCGGCTTCCCCAGCCGCCGCCGACGAGCTTGCCGTCCTTGTCGGCGAGGGCGGTGAAGCCGTTCACGCTCCCGAGCGCCGACTCCGCGCCGGGCAGCGCGGCGGCCTTGTGCACGAGGGCGTCGGTGAGACGAGCGGCGCTCCTGCTGCCTTCCTCCTCGGGGACCGAACGGCCGTCGGACTCGATGGCGACGGAGACGTGGTCGAAGCTTTTCGCGGACTTGTTCTTGTAGGCGGAACCGAAGGTGTCGGTGAAGACCAGGGTGCCGGAGACGAAGGCGACGCCGAGCATGACGGCGAGCACGGTCATGAGGAGCCGGGCCTTGTGCGCGAGCACGTTGCGCAGGGCGGTACGGAACATGGTGAGGGAGTCCTGAAGTGAGGGGACCGGAACCGTCGTGGAACCGGCGGGGGAGGGGTGGCGGCGTGCGTCAGCTCACGCGGCCCCTGCCGTCGAACTCCTTCATGCGGTCGAGGACCCGCTCCGCCGTCGGCCCGTGCATCTCGTCGACGATGCGGCCGTCCGCTAGGAAGACGACCCGGTCCGCGTAGGCGGCGGCGACCGGGTCGTGCGTGACCATCACGACGGTCTGGCCCATCTCCCGCACCGATGCGCGGAGGAAACCGAGGATCTCGGCGCCCGAGCGCGAGTCCAGGTTCCCCGTGGGCTCGTCACCGAAGACGATCTCGGGCCGCGAGGCGAGCGCGCGGGCCACGGCGACACGCTGCTGCTGGCCGCCCGACAGCTCCGTGGGCCGGTGCTTGAGCCGTCCTTCGAGGCCGACCATCGAGATGACCCGCTCCAGCCACTCCTTCTCGGGCTTGCGGCCCGCGATGTCGAGGGGCAGCGTGATGTTCTCCCGCGCGGTCAGCGTCGGCAGCAGGTTGAACGCCTGGAAGACGAACCCGATCTTGTCCCGGCGCAGCGCGGTGAGCTGCTTGTCCTTGAGTCGCGACAGCTCCGTGCCCCCGAGCTGCACGGAGCCGCCGCTGAAGGTGTCCAGCCCCGCCACGCAGTGCATCAGCGTGGACTTGCCCGAGCCCGAGGGACCCATGATGGCGGTGAACTCGCCCTGGTGGAACGCGATCGAGACCTGGTCCAGGGCCACCACGCGGGTGTCCCCGGTCCCGTAGACCTTGGACAGCTCCGTGGCCTGCGCGGCCACGGCGGTGGTGGGCGAAGGGGCGGCGAGGTGGGGGAAAACACTCACGAGCGGGGACTCCTGCGAAACGGGAACGGTGACGACACCAGCCATCGTTCCCGGCGGAACCCCCTCCTGTAGACCCTCGCAAGAGGTGTCTCCAGGGTCCACTTGAGGCGGACCCCGGAGCCGCGTCTCCGACTTGAGTATGACCTTCTCCCCTAAGGGCCGGACGTCCTCACCTCGCCTCCACCTCCTCCTCTCCTCTTCCCCCCCGAGCCCGCTCAGGGCTGCCGGAGCAAGGGGTCGAACGGCGAGGAGCGCAGGCGGCCGGACATGAACGACACGAAGGCGCGGACGAAAGCGGCGCCATCGTACGTGTCCGCGCCACTCGCGCTCTTTGTTCCGCCCGCGCCGCCCGTGTCCGCCGTCTCGCGGCGGAACGCCGTGCGGAAGAGCGCGCGGTACTCCTCGGCGTCGATGGTGCCGTTGCCGTCGCGGTCGGTCGCCGCGAAGAGGACCTCCGCGACCCGGATGAGCGCCGGTCCGGCGAGCCCAGCAGTGTTGCTCGCGTACTCCCGCGCACTCACCCGCCCGTCGCCGTCCGTGTCCAGCGCGGCCTGGAGCTCGCGCCACCAGCCCGCGAAGGCCTCGTACAGCCGGGTCTCCTCGGGTTCGTCGAGATCGAGGCGCGTCGCCATCTCCCGGGCCATGGCGGCGAGGTCCGGCCAGTCGAGATACCCGTCGCCGGTCTGGTCGAGCACGTCGCGGAAGAACTCCTCGGCGCCGCTGTGCACCGGCACGGAGGACGCGGCGGGCTCGGGCACCGGCAGGGGCGAGAGGAGACGGAGGAAGGCCCCGGCACGCCGCAGCCGCTCGTGCAGCGCCGCCGCCGTGCGCGAGGCGGGATCGTCACCGCCGGGCGTGGCCGAGAGCACGTCGACGACGCTTTCGGCGCTGATCCAGTCCTCCGGCAGGAAGCGGGTCAGGCCGGCGGCGAGGTAGGTGCCCCGCATGAGCGTGGTCACCCCGGGCAACTCGGGGAGCCCGGCGCGCCGCCGGAACGGCTCGGGCAGCGAGGCCACGGTGACCGCCCCGATCAATGGCCCCGCCACCGCCCTGCCCGTGGCCCACACGGTGGGCAGCCCGCTCAGCACCCCGGGCGCGGGGAGGTGGTCGAAGAGTTTGTAGAGGATGATCCGCATCGCCTCGGTGTCCTCCAGCTCGCGCTCCACCGTGGCGTCGTAGTACGGCCAGAACTCCCCGGTCGTGGGCGGCAGGTGGGCGTCCTCCTCGCCGAGCGCGCGCAGGTAGCCTTTGGTCTCCTCGTAGAGGCCCTCGATCTCCTCGTGCGCCAGCGGCTGCCCGCTCAGCCGGTACATCGTGACGGCGCTCTCGAAGATGGTCGCGAGGACCCAGGCGCGCGCGGCCGGGTCCATCGCGTCGTAGGGACGCTGATCGCGGCACTCACCCTTCAGCCGTGCGTGCAGCCGGTTGAGCCGGGCGGCCTCCCTGGCCCGTACCGCCTCGTCGGCGTCGCACATGCGGCGCATGCTGTGGAAGGTATTGCGCAGGCGGCGCCACGGGTGCGTGACGAAGGTGGAGTTGTCGATGAGGGCGGCGCCGACCTGCGGGTGGGCGGCCTCCAGGACGGTGGCGCGGACGAGCGCGGGCGCCCAGCGAGGGTCGTCGAAGAGCTTGCGGTAGCGGGAGAATCCCCCGGCGGTCGTCATGGGGCGGTGCTTCCGTTCTGCTGGGCCGGAACTCCGCCGAAGCGGCGCTCGCGGTGCCGGTAGTGGTCCAGGCACTCCAGGAAGTGCGGGGCGCGGAAGTCGGGCCAGAGCACGGAGGGGAAGACCCATTCCGCGTAGGCGACTTGCCAGAGCATGAAGTTGGAGATGCGCTGCTCGCCCGAGGTGCGGATCACGAGGTCCACGTCGGGGGTGTCGGGGAAGGGGAGGTGGGCGGCGAAGCTGCGTTCGGTGACCTCCTCGGCCGGGACCCCGGCGCGGATCAGGGAGCGCGTGGCCGCGACGATGTCGCCGCGCCCGCCGTGGTCGAAGGCGATCGTGAGGGTCATCCGGCGGTTTCCCGCCGTCAGCGTCGTGAGGTCGGCGAAGTCCCTGGCCAGGCCCCGTGGGACGCGGGCGTCGGTCACGCCGAGGAAACGGCAGCGAATGCCGCGCGCGTGCAGGAGCGAGGCGTGCTTGCGCACGGTGTGGCGCACGAGGTCCATGAGGTAGCCGACCTCGGCGCTCGGACGGCTCCAGTTCTCGGTCGAGAAGGCGTACAGGCTCAGCCACTCGACCCCGGCCGAGCGGGCCGCCTCGATGATGTCGATCACCGTCGTCTCGGCGGCGCGGTGCCCGGCCGTCCTGGGCAGGGACCGCCGCTCGGCCCAGCGTCCGTTGCCGTCCATCACGCACGCCACATGGCGCGGGGCCCTCCTCGTCCGCGTGGCGGCGCCCTCGTACCCGACCGTCATGGTCCCCCCTTCCGGTCCACCGGGAGCCTGTCCGGCGGACCGGCGACAAAGGCTCATCGGATGATCGGAAGCAGCGTCCCAGCCACGACGGGCGCCCGGGGCCGTTCCGCGTGGCGTTCACCCGTAGAACGGACGACCGAGCGGCGAGCGAAGCGGCACGGCCCCGGTCATGCCGGACACCACGAGGACGATGACGGGCCCGAGCGGGCCGGCCCGGCGTCCGCGGCGGTGCCCCGGAAGGCGTGACCGGGGAAGCCCCGGCCCCCGGCCGGCGCTCGCGCCCCAAGCCCCGCACGTGACATGCCCCCGCCCCGCACATGACGCGGCCCCGGACCGCACGAGGTCCGGGGCCGCGTCACGCACGCAGGGGTGTGGCTCAGCCGAGCAGCTCCACCTCCGCCACGCGCGGCGCCGCCGCGTCCGTACCGCCGGCGTCCGGCACGATCCGGTAGTGCGCGTACGTCCCCGGACGCGCGACCGAGAACACGCGCGTCTGCTGGTCGTACGCGAAGGACTCGCCGACGCGCTTGTCCAGGTCCCGCCACGAGGTCCCGTCGGCCGAGCCCTGGAGCACCCAGCCGCTCGGCGCCTTGGCCCGGTCCGCCGACGTGAGCGTGTACTGCACCGCCTTCACGGCCTCGCCGACGGGCAGCTCGTCCCGCGTGAGCGGCCCCTCGGTCGCCGATGTGTTGTCCGTGAGCGGGCCCTGACCGTCGAGGAGCGCGTCGGAACGGGGCTTCGCGACCGCGTCGCCCTGCGTGAGCGAGCGCGGCCCCGCGGTCTTCCCGCTGCCCCACGAGGAGGGCTTGGGGCCCATGACGAACTCCAGCGTGCCGCCCTTCGCCACGGCGTCGCTCGGGAGCGCGGTCGAGTCCCACTTCTTGCCGTTGAGCCGCGCGCTCTGCACGTAGATGTTCTTCGCGCTGTTGCCGCGCGCGGTGACCGTGAACTTCTTGCCGTTCTCCAGGCGCAACGTCGCCTTCGTGAAGAGCGGGGAGCCGATCGCGTACTCCTGGCCGCCCATCACGAGCGGGTAGAAGCCGAGCGCGGAGAAGAGGTACCACGCCGACTGCTCGCCGTTGTCCTCGTCACCGTGGTAGCCCTGCCCGATCGAGCTGCCCGAGTAGAGGCGGGAGAGGACCTCGCGGATCTTCTCCTGCGTCTTCCACGGCTGCCCGGCCGCGTCGTACATGTACGCGGCATGGTGCGCGACCTGGTTGCTGTGCCCGTACTGGCCCATGCGGACGTCGCGCGCCTCGGTCATCTCGTGGATGACACCGCCGTACGAGCCCGTGAACTCGGCCGTCGCCGTCTCGGGGGTCGAGAAGTACGTGTCGAGCTTCTTCGCGAGCCCGCCACGCCCGCCGTACAGGTTCGCGAGCCCGTGCGCGTCCTGCGGCGCGGTGAACGCGTAGCCCCACCCGTTGGTCTCCGTGTAGTCGTAGCCCCACACACGCGGGTCGTACTTGTCCGCCGGGAGACGCCAGGACCCGTCCGCCTTGCGGCCCTGGAAGAAGCCGGTGTCCTTGTCGAACATCTTCACGTAGTCCTGCGCCCGGTTGAGGAAGTACTCGGACTCCTCCTTGTAGCGCTTCTCACCGGTCTTCTTGTACAGCGCCTCGCCCATGCGGCCGATGCCGTAGTCGTTGACGTAGCCCTCCATCGCCCACGACATGCCCTCGCCCGTGTCGGTCGAGGTGTAGCCGAGGAACGGCGAGGTCTTCATGCCCTTGCGGCCCACGCCCGAGGACGGCGGCACGACGGTCGCGTTCTTGAGCGCCGCCTCGTACCCCGCCTTCGCGTCGAAGTCCACGCCCTTCGTGTACGCGTCCGCGAAGGCCACGTCCGAGGACGTCCCCGTCATGAGGTCCGCGTAGCCCGGCGAGGACCAGCGCGAGATCCAGCCGCCGTCCTTGTACTGCTGCACGAAACCGTCGACGAGTTCCCCCGCCTTCTTCGGCGTGAGCAGCGAGTAGGCGGGCCAGGTGGTGCGGTACGTGTCCCAGAAGCCGTTGTTGACGTAGACCTTGCCGTCCACGATCTTGGCCCCGGTGTGCGTCGCCGTGTCCGGCCCTGGCATCTTGGAGAACGGGCTCGCGTACTGGTACGTCGGCTTCTTCCCGCTCCCGGTGTTCTCGAAGCCGGAGTTGGGATACAGGTAGAGCCGGTACAGGCTGGAGTAGAGCGTCGTGAGCTGGTCCTCGCTCGCGCCCTCGACCGTCACGGTGCGCATGAGCTTCTCCCACTGCGCCCGCGCGTCCGTGCGCACCGCGGCGTAGCTCTTGCGTGCCGGGATCTCCTGCTCCAGGTTCGCCTTCGCCTGGTCGACGCCGATGAGCGAGGTCGCCAGGCGCAGCGTCACGGTGCGGTCCCGGCCCGCGTCGAAGCGCAGGTAGCCCTTGACGCCGGAGGAGTCGCCGCCGGTGACCTTCTTGTCGAAGACTCCGTACACGAAGAGGCGCGTGGCCCCCGTGGAGAGGCCGCTCTTGACGTCCGAGTAGCCCGTGACGGTGCCGTGCTCCTTGTCGAGCGTGAGCCCGCCCTGCTCCGAGACGTTGTCGAAGATCACCGAGGCGTCGTCGCCGGGGTAGGTGAAGCGGAGCGCCGCCGCGTGGTCGGTCGGGGTGACCTGCGCGCGCAGGCCGTTCTCGTACGTCACGGCGTACTCGTACGGCTTCGCGGACTCGTTCTCGTGCCGGAAGGGCAGCGCGCGCTCGGTGCGCCCGGTCGGCGGCGTGCCGGCCGCGAGCGAGGGCATCACCTGGAAGGTCTGCCGGTCGCCCATCCACGGGCTCGGCTCGTGGCTCGCAGCGATCGCCTGCATGGTGGGCAGGTTGTCGGAGTTGTTGGAGCGCGCGTAGTCGTACAGCCAGCTCGTGGAGCCCGCGTTCGTCACCGGGGTCCAGAAGTTGAAGCCGTGCGGGACGGCGGTCGCGGGGATGTTGTTCCCGCGCGAGAAGTCACCGCTGGAGTTGGTGCCCCGCGTCGTCGTCGCGTAGTCGGAGAGGTAGGGCTTCGGCCGCGGCGCGGCCTCTTCCTTGACGCTGATGTCGTCGACCCAGCCCCGGAAGGCGTGCGGGCCCTTGTCCGCGTCGTAGCCGAGGAGCACGCGGTCGATCGTCTTGCCCGCCGCGACGCTCCCGATCCGCGCGCTGCGGTCGTTCCACTGGTTGACGTAGAGCGCCTTCGACGCGCCCTGTCCCCGCGGGCTGAGCCGGAAGCCGAGCTGGTCGACGGCGTTCAGGTCGCTCAGGTACGTCCCGTCCGTGAAGGCCAGGTCGACCGCGACGTACGTCGCCGGGTAGTCGAGGTCCGTCGCGGGCAGCGAGGGGAAGATCTTGTACGAGAGCGTGGTGTCCTTGCGGACCTTCACGTTCACGTCGAAGACCTTGTTGTACGCGTAGCCGCGCCCCTTCGCCTGGTGCGTGCCCGAGTAGCGCAGCGCGTGCGTCCCCGTGAAGCCCGCGCCCGCCTTGGCGGTCGGCGAGCCGCTCGGGCCGTGGTCGACGAGCGTGCTCATGTCCTTCGGCGGCGCGGGATCGCTCCCGCCCGTGGAGAGCTGCACCTCGGCGAGCTGGGTCGCGTCCGGGCCGCCGTTGTTCGCGGTGACGTCCAGGCGGTAGTGCGCGTACGCGGCGGGCGTGCCGCCGATCTCGTACGTCTTCGACTGCGCCCGCTCGGTGAACCTCTCACCCGCGCGCGTGTCGAGCGTCTTCCACTCCTTGCCGTCCGCGGAGCCCTGGAGGGTCCAGTCGCGCGGGTCGCGCTCGTCGTGGTCGTTGGCCGAGACGAGCGCGTACCGCGTGATGGACTGCGGGGCGTCGAGGTCGAACTCCACCCAGCCCTTGTTCTCGAAGGTCAGCCACTTCGTGCCCGGCAGGCCGTCCGCGAGGTTGGCCGCGACCTCTCCGCCCGCCGTGTTCTCCGCGCTCGCCCGCACGGCCGTCACGTGGTCCGTGACGTTGCCGGGGATGCCGGAGCTGTAGGCGCCGTCGACGCCCGAGCGGCGCGGCTTGCCCGAGGCGTCGGTATCGGCGGTGTTGAGCCAGTCGGGCGCGCTCTGGCCGTCCTCGAAGGAGGAGGCGAAAGCGGTCTGCGGACGGTGCGCGGCCTCGCGCGGCGCGGCGACGGCGCCCTGCGCCGTCCCCACCAGCAGCAGAGCGGCCGCCCCGAGGACGACCCCTCCCGATCTGCGGCGTGACGGCGGTCTGCCCCCTCGGGACGTCCTGGACAAGGGCCCGTGCGGCATCGGATCGTCCTCCCCGGCTCCGGGACACGACCCGGAACCCACCTGTGACAACGTTGTCAGGACCCTGTGCGGGGTCCGGCCCCCCAGTAGGTCCCGGAGGCGGGTGAGGAATCAAGAGGCAGGACGGGCGGACGTAAAGCTTGGCCTGAAACCGACGGTGGGGGGAGCCGTGCGAGGGGCCCGGCGCCTGGTGGCGGATGCGGGTGCGGGCTTCGGGGCGCACGCTGGGGAGAGGTGCCGCGAGGACGACCGCGCCTGGCTGCGCGGGCCCCGAGCGGGCACCGGACCGTACGACAACCGCACGCGAGCGGCCCCGGAGGCGGACCAACGGAGCGGAGGGACTCTCGCGGGGTGACACCCCGCACGCCCGTCGTCCCCCCGCTGTCGCGACCGGCCGGAATCAGGTGATCACGCGATGAAGGCACTCGTCTACGAAGGCCCCCAGCCGGTGGCGGTCGAAGACGTACCCGACGCCCGGATCGAACGCCCCACCGACGTGCTGGTCCGCGTCACGTCCACCCATATCTGCGGCTCCGATCTCCCCATGTACGAGGGCCGCACGACGAGGGAGCAGGGCCGCGTCCTGGGTCACGAGACCCTCGGCGTCGTCGTGGAGACCGGCGAAGGGGTCTACGGCGTCCACGTCGGCGACCGCATCAGCCTGCGCTTCAACATCGGCTGCGGCTTCTGCGAGAACGGCGAGCGCGGCTCATCCACCACGACCGCGCCCCTCCTTCCTTCCTCGTCTCGCACGAACTCCCCCTCGCCGACGCCCCGGACGCGTACCGCGACTTCGACGGCCACGAACCGGGCTGGACGAAGGTGATCCTGAAGCCCTGAACGGGGTACCGGAGGGACAGAAAGGAAAGAGGTGAGCATCGTGCCGGCAGGTTCCAACCGCAAGCGCGAGCGTCAGTACGAGCACATCAAGGACAGCGAGGAGCAGCGGGGCACGTCCGAGGGGCGGGCCGAGGAGATCGCGGCCCGGACCGTGAACAAGGAGCGGGCGCGCTCCGGCGAGTCCCGTACCGCGAGCAAGGTCTCCACGCGTGACCCGAAGTCGAGCTACGAGCGGGGTGGACAGCGCTCGCACAGCGGCGCCGAGGGGCCCACGCGCGACCAGCTCTACGAAGAGGCGAAGAAGAAGAACGTCCGGGGCCGTTCCTCGATGAACAAGCAGGAACTGCGCAAGGCCGTCGGCCGCTGAAGCGGCCCGAGGAAAGGAGCATCATGGCGGAGAACACCCCCGACCTCAGCGGGCACAAGGTGCTCGCCATCGTCACGAACTACGGCGTCGAGCAGGACGAGCTGGTCGTCCCCGTCGAGCACCTGCGGAAGGCGGGAGCCGAGGTGACCGTCGCGGCGGTGAAGGAGGACCCCGTCCAGACCCTTGTCGGGGACAAGGACCCCGGCAGGACCGTGACCCCCGAGGCGAAACTCGCCGACGTCGACCCGGGGCAGTACGCACTGCTCCTCGTCCCCGGCGGCACGCTCAACGCGGACACCCTGCGCCTGGACGAGAACGCGCAGCGCATCGCCCGTGACTTCACCTCCGGTGGCCGTCCCGTCGCCGCGATCTGCCACGGACCGTGGCTCCTCGTCGAGACCGGCGCGGTCCGGGGCAAGTCCCTGACCTCGTACCCGTCGCTGAGGACCGACATCACGAACGCGGGCGCGGCCCAGTGGGCCGACAAGGAGGTCGTCCGCTGCGACGCGGAGGGATTCACGCTGATCACCTCCCGCAACCCGGGCGACCTCGATGCCTTCCTCGGCGAGATCGACGCGGTGCTGGCTGCGGCCTGACACCGCGGGCGTGTCCCGCCACGACCGGCGGGACGCGGCACGCACGGCCGGGAGCACGGCTCCCGCGGGCAGCGCGCCCGTGGGACCCCGCTGCTCCCGGCCGTTCGTCATGAGGGGGTACGTCCCCGCGCTCTGCCGCTACCGCCCCCGGCGCGGGGAGCACGTCCGCGAGGGCGGTACCGACGGCGCGGGGCGGGGTCGGCCGGGAAGCCGGTGAGCTGGGCGGACATGTCACGCAAGGGAGGACGGAAAGCGGCCGGAGTATTGACATCCATTCAACAAGTTCTAGCCTGAATGGAAATATTTACTCAGTGCGGGGGCTCTTCGCGGGCTCCCTTCCGCCGTACGTCCCCTCGCCGACCGTCACCAGGAGCCCGTCCATGTCAGCTCCCCGCTCCACCGGCACCACGCCGTCCCCCGCCGGGACGCCCGCCCCCGGCGGTCTCGTCGAGCGCCGCTCCATCGAGGCCGTCCCCGACGCCGAGCGGCACGGCCGCCCCTTCAGCCAGTTCACGCTGTGGTGCGGCGCCAACCTCCAGATCACCGCCGTCGTGACGGGGGCGCTCGCCGTCGTCCTCGGCGCCGACGCCTTCTGGTCGCTCATCGGCCTGCTGCTCGGCAACCTCCTCGGCGGCGCCGTCATGGCCCTGCACTCCGCCCAGGGCCCCCGCCTCGGGCTGCCGCAGATGATCTCCAGCCGCGCGCAGTTCGGCGTCCACGGGGCGATCGTCCCGCTCGTGTGCGTCGTCGTGATGTACGTCGGCTTCTTCGCCAGCGGTACCGTCCTCGCCGGGCAGGCCGTGGGCCACCTCACCCACCTCGGCGACGTCACCGGCATCGTCGTCTTCGCGCTCACCGCGGTCGTCGGCTACCGCGTCATCCACCGCCTCGGCCGCGTGGCGAGCGTCGTCGGCGCCCTCGCCTTCCTCTACCTCGGCGTCCGCCTCCTCCAGCGCGTCCCCCTCGGCGACCTCCTCGCCGACCACTCCTTCCACCTCCCCGCCTTCCTCCTCGCCATCTCGCTCTCCGCCTCCTGGCAACTCGCCTTCGGCCCCTACGTCGCCGACTACTCCCGCTACCTGCCGCGCGACACCTCCGCGGGCGCCACCTTCTGGTGCACGCTCGGCGGCACGGTGCTCGGCTCGCAGTGGTCGATGGCCTTCGGAGCGCTCGCCGCCGCGGCCTCGGCGGGCGCCATCGCGGGCGACGAGGTCGGCTACGTCGTCGGGCTCGGCGGGACGGGGATCATCGCCTCCGTCCTCTACTTCGTGATCGCGCTCGGCAAGCTCACCATCAACGTGCTCAACACGTACGGCGGCTTCATGTCCGTGCTCACCGGCGTGACCGGCTTCCGCGGCCAGCGCACTCTGAGCCGACGGGGGCGCGCCGGGTACGTCCTCGCGATCATGCTCGCCGGGACGATCGTCGCGCTGCTCGGGCGCGGCGACTTCCTGGACTCGTTCTCGACGTTCCTGCTCTTTCTCCTGATCTTCTTCACCCCGTGGAGCGCGATCAACCTGGTCGACTACTACGTCATCGCCAAGGAGCGGTACGACCTCCCGGCGCTCTCCGACCCGAATGGCCGCTACGGCGGCTGGCGCTGGCGCGCGATCACCACGTACGTCCTCGGCATCCTCGTCCAGCTCCCCTTCATCTCGACCGAGTTCTACACGGGCCCCCTTGTTGACCCCCTCGGTGGCGCCGACATCTCCTGGATCATCGGCCTCGTCGTCCCGGCCGCCCTCTACGCGCTCCTGGCCCGCGGCGACCGCGCGGCCCGCGTCCCCGAGGAGATGATCTGGGGCGCGGTGGACAACCCGGACGACACCCTCCCGCCCGCGGCGGCGGGGTACAAGGCGGCGCTCGTGGGGGAGGCCACGGGCTGACACCTGGCACCGCCGGACGGGCGCGGGTCTGTTTCACGGGGCGAGCCATACCTACCGCGTCGGCGCCCCCTCCGGCGCGGTGTCGCCGCCCGTCGGCAGTGGCCGTGAGCGGTGGGCCACGAGCAGGGCGAGCGCGATCAGGAACGTGCTCGTCCACAGGGGACCGCGCGGGCCGGCGGGTGTCGTGAGCGACGGGGCGGCGAGGAGGGGGCCCGCCGCCGCGCCGACGTTGAGCGCCGTCGTCGCGCAGGCGCCCGCCAGCGTCGGCGCCCCGCCCGCCTCGTACAGGACCCGCGTGATGAGGGTGCTGCCGAGAGCGAAGGACAACGCGCCCTGGACGCAGACGAGTGGCAGCAGGACGGCCGGCACGCCCGCCGCGAGGGCGAGCGCGGGCCAGCCGAAGAGCAGCGCCGGGCCCGTGATCGCGAGCAGGAGACCCGGACGGCGGTCCGAGAAGCGGCCCGCGAGCGTGACCCCCGCGAAGGAGCCCGCGCCGAAGAGCATCAAGGCCACGGCGACCCAGCGCTCCCCGAGACCGGCGGGGCCCGTCACGACCGGGGCGAGGTAGGTGAAGCTCGCGAAGGTCGCCGCGTTGACGAGCGCGCCGAGCAGCATCGCGAGAAGCAGCGGCGGCCTGCGCAGCACCGCCGCCTCCACCCGCAGTGCGGAGCCGCCCACCGCGCCACGCCCGGCGGGCACCCCCGTGAGCACGCCGAGCGCCACCGGCACACACAGCGCCGCGAGCCCCCAGAACACCGTCCGCCAGCCGTACAGGGCGCCGAGCGCCGCCCCACCGGGGACCCCGGCGACCGTCGCCACCGTCGTGCCCGCGAGCAGCACGGCGAGCGCGCGCCCGGTGCGGTCCGGCGGTACGAGCGCCGCCGCGGCGGGCAGCGCGAGCGCGAGGAACCCCGCGTGCGCGAGCGCGGCGACGACCCGGGTGGCGCACAGCACGGCGAAGCTCGCCGTGAGAGCCCCCACCGCGTGGGCGGCGCCGAAGACGAGGACGGAGGCGAGGAGACAGGCGCGCCGCGGCAACGCGCGGGCGAGTACGGCGACGAGCGGCGCTCCGACGATCATGCCGACGGCGAAGGCGGGCGTGAGCAGGCCGGCCGTGGCGACCGTGACACCGAGATCCGGCGCGAGTCCGGGCAGCAGGCCGGCGAGCATGAACTCCGATGTCCCCATGGCGAACACGGCCAGGGCGAGCGGGTACAGGGCGAAAGGCATCGAACGGCTCCGGGGAGGGGCGAGGTACGAGAGGTCGTCTCGTCATCGCCGTCGGTCCCCGGAGCGCGCCCGCCCGCCCGTACGGCGACAGCGGTGCGCGGAGCGCGGTGGCTCAGCGGCTCACCGGCGCGGTGGTGCGCAAGCTCAGTGGTTCAGGGGGCTGACGGCGTGACCGAAAGCCCCCGACCTGTCCGACTCGGGACTCGACATGCCGCGCACGATACCCCGGAGACCGAGGAGGGGCCACGGCATTTCCGCTCCCTCGACGCCTGGCAAGACGAGGCGACCGACCAGGTCACCCATGACCACCAGCACTGCCAGGTCCGTGCACGCGGTCGCCGGTGAGAGCGCCCTCCCTGTCCCACCGGTGCGAAGAACGGCCGGTGAAACGCAGTGTTCCCGCGATCACACCTTTCCTGAGTTGCCGTAGTACGCCGTCGCGCCGTGCTTACGGGTGAAGTGGCGGTCCAGCAGGTGCTGCGGGGGCGTGACGGCCCCCAGGGCGAGGGTGTGCAGCGCCATTTCCGCGACCGCCTCGCAGACGACGGCATGGTCGAGCGAGACGTGGGCGTCGGCGCCCCAGGTGAACGGGCCGTGGTGGGCGACGAGCGCGGCAGGCACGGTGCGGGCTCGTTCGTCGGCGCCTTCCAGCAGCTCCACGATGACTTGTCCCGTGTTGAACTCGTAGTCGCGCGTGCACTGTTCCCGGGTGAGCGGGGCGGTGACGGGCACTTCGCCGTCGAAGGTGTCCGCATGTGTGGTGCCGAGGACTGGTATGGGCCGCCGGGCCTGTGCGAAGGCTACGGCGTGCGGGGAGTGGGTGTGGGTGATGCCGCCGATCGACGGGAAGGCCCGGTAGAGGCTGCGGTGCGTCTCGGTGTCGGTGGAGGGGCGCAGGTCACCCTCGACGACCCGCCCGTCGGAGAGGGCGACGACGACGAGATGGTCCTCGGTGAGCCGGTCGTACGGCACCCCCGAGGGTTTGATGACGAAGACGCCCGCCTCGCGGTCGACACCGCTGACGTTGCCCCAGGTCAGGGTTGCCAGGCCGGCGCGGGGCAGGCGGAGGTTGGCGGTGAGGACCTCGTGGCGCAGTTTCGCGAAAGCTGTCCGGGACATGGCGGGGCTCCTGGCGGGGGGAGAAGAGTGGTCGTCTCGGCGGGCCGGGTCACAGGGCGTCGGCCAGCCGGTGGTACGCCTGGTTCCAGCGCAGTTCCTGGGCGAAACGCCGTACGGTCGTCTCCGCGTCGATCACCGCGAGTTCGACGGCCAGCATGTCTGCGAGGTCCTCGAACTCCTCGCGCGTCAGGGCCGTGGTCAGCACTGTGTGGTGCGGGGCCCCGGCGGTCAGCCACGCCTCGGTGGAGGTACGCAGATCGGGTGCGGGCCGCCAGACCGCGCGGGCCACGGGGAGCAGCGGCAGCGGGGCGGGTGGGGCGATGATCTCGACCTCGTTGGCGACCAGGCGGAAGCGGCTGCCCATGTCGGCCAGGCCGACGACGAGTCCGGCTCCGGGGTCGGCGTCGAAGACCAGGCGGACGGGGTCCTCCCGGCCGCCGATGCTCAGCGGGTGGATCTCACAGGAGGGGACCGAGGTGGTGAGGGAGGGACAGACCTCCAGCATGTGGGCGCCGAGGACGAGGCCGCCCTGCGGGGTGAGGTCGTAGGTGTAGTCCTCCATGAAGGAGGTGCCGCCCGGCCGCCCGTACGCCATGGCCTTGGTGGCCCGGAGGAGGGCGGCGGTCTTCCAGTCGCCCTCGCCACCGAACCCGTAGCCGTCGGCCATCAGGCGCTGGACGGCCAGGCCCGGCAGCTGCCGCAGTCCGCCGAGGTCCTCGAAGTTGGTGGTGAACGCCGCGAAGCCCCCCTCGGTGAGGAAGCCGCGCAGACCGGCCTCGATGCGGGCGGCGTACCGCAGGGAGGCGTGGCGTTCCCCGCCGGGACGCAGCTCGGGGGCCAGGGCGTAGGTGTCGGCGTACCGCTCGGTGAGGTCGAGGACGGTATGGTCCTCGACGGCGTCCACGGCTTCCACCAGCTCGTTGACGCCATAGGTGTTGACGGAGGTGCCGAGCCGGTACTGGGCCTCGACTTTGTCGCCCTCGGTGACCGCGACATCGCGCATGTTGTCGCCGAAGCGGGCGAGGCGCAGCCTGGCGAACTCGGCCCGGCCGACGGCGGCCCGCGTCCACGCGTCGATGCGGCGGACCGCCTCCGGATCACCGACGTGTCCGGTGACGGTCTTGCGCGCGACCCCCAGACGGGACTGGATGTGACCGAACTCGCGGTCCCCGTGCGCCGCTTGGTTCAGGTTCATGAAGTCCATGTCGATGGTGGACCAGGGCAGGGCACGGTTGGCCTGGGTGTGCAGGTGGAGCAGCGGTTTGCGCAAGGCGGCCAGTCCGGCGATCCACATCTTGGCCGGGGAGAAGGTGTGCATCCAGGCGATGAGGCCCACACAGCGGTCGTCCGCCTCGGCGTCCAGACATGTCCGGCGGATCGCGTCGGCCCCCGTCAGGACGGGCTTCCAGACGATCCGAGGCTCCGGCCCCGCTCCTGTGCTCGGCCGGGCTTGGACGCAGGCGGCGAGGCCGGCGGCAAGCTCCTCGGCCGTCTGCCGTGACTGGGCGGCGACTTGGGCGAGGGTGTCCTCGCCGTAGAGCGACTGGCTGCCGGTGAGGAACCAGATCTCGCTGTCGGTGGGGGCGGCGGGCATGGGCAGGGTCTCCTTCGTGCGGTGAGGGCCGGGGCAGGGGAACGGTCAGGGTCCCGGCCGTTCCGGGGTCGTCTGCCGGGACCTGGCCTGGTTGCGGAGTCTGCGCAGCCGGTGCAGCAGCAGATCGGCGCCGGTGCCGAAGTGGTCGTGGAGCAGGCGGTATTCGGCGAAGAGGAGGTCGTAGACGTCGGCCGACTCCGGGTCGGGCCGGTAGACGTCGCGCTCGACGCTTCCCATCCGGGCTGCGGCGGCGCGGATGTCCGGATAGGCCCCGGCGGCGACGGCGGCGTGGATCGCCGAACCGAGGGCGGGGCCCTGGTCGGAGGTGGCCAGCGAGACGGGGCGGCGCAGCACGTCGGCGTAGATCTGCATCAGCAGGGTGTTCTTCTTGAGTCCGCCCGCGACGATGAACTCCGTGACCGGCACCCCGTGTTCCTCCAGGGTTTCCACGATGACGCGGGTGCCGAAGGCGGTGGCCTCCATCAGGGCGCGGTAGACGTCCTCGGGGCGGGTTCCGAGGGTGAGCCCCACCAGGACGCCGGAGAGGTCGTGGTCAACGAGCGTGGAGCGGTTGCCGTTCATCCAGTCGAGTGCGACCAGTCCGTGTGCCCCGGCCGGCTGCCTCGCCGCGAGGGCGGTCAGATGGTCGTGCAGGTCCTCGCCCGCGGCCTCGGCGGCGGCGCGGTAGTCCTCGGGTACGCCTTGGTGAAGCCACCAGGCGAAGATGTCGCCGACCCCGCTTTGTCCGGCTTCGTAGCCGTACGCCCCCGGCACGATGCCGCCGTCGACGACCCCGCAGACGCCGGGGACGTCGACCAGGTCCGCGCTGTTGATGACGTGGCAGGTGGAGGTTCCCATGATGGCGAGCAGGTGGCCGTTCTCCACGGCCCCGGCGGCGGGTGCCGTGACATGCGCGTCGACGTTGCCAACGGCGACCGGCGTCCCTTCGACGAGCCCGGTCCAGGCGGCGGCCTCGGCGCTGACCGTCCCGGCGCGGGCGGCGAGGGGCAGCAGGGGGTGCTCGAGCCGGGTGGCGGGGAAGTCGGCGAAGTCGGGGTGGAGCTGGGCGAGATAGGCGCGCGAGGGGTAGGCGCCGTCCTGGTGGATGCCCTTGTACCCGGCGGTGCAGGTGTTGCGGGACTCGGTGCCGGTCAGCTGCCAGACGATCCAGTCGGCCGCTTCGATCCAGCGGGCGCAGGCCGCGTAGACCTCGGGGTCCTCCTCCAGGACTTGGAGGGCTTTGGCGTACTGCCACTCCGCGGAGATACGGCCGCCGTACCGGCTGATCCATGCCTCCCCCCGCTCGTGCGCGAGGGCGTTGATGCGGTCGGCCTGGCCCTGGGCGGCATGGTGCTTCCACAGCTTGGGCCAGGCGTGCGGGCGTTCGGCCCAGGCGGGCTGCTCGGCCAGTGGGACGCCGTCGGTCGTGACCGGGAGGACGGTGCAGGAGGTGAAGTCGGTGCCGACGCCGATGACGAGAGCCGGGTCGACGCCCGCTGCGCCGAGCGCCCGCGGTACCGCCGTCCGCAGGGCCTCGCGCCAGTCACGCGGGTCCTGGAGGGCGTAGTCGGGCGGCAGCGGGACCGCCGACCCGGGCAGGCTCCGGTCGATGACGCCATGGCGGTATGTGTGGACGGCGGAGCCCAGTTCGGCGCCGTCTCGGACCCGCACCACGACGGCCCGCGCCGAAAGGGTGCCGAAATCGATGCCGACCGTACAGGCGTCGGGAGCACAGGCGGGGTCTGTGCCGGGGAGGGGAGCTTTGGCGTCGGGGAAGTGGCTGGGCGGGACGGACTGAGGAGGCACGGACAAGACTCTCTGTCACAGGAATCGAGGTGCGGGGGGCGTCACCGCCCTCTGATTGTTAGCGCTCACAATCCGCTGGGGCAAGAGGGGGGACAGGCGGAGATGAGCGCGGGGTGGTCACGGGGGAGGCGGCGGACCTCGTGCCGGGAACCGCGGGGCGAACGGGCGTCGGCCTCTCAGGCCGGGGCGTCGCCCGGGGCCCGCGTGCTGGCGCGGACGATCAGCTGCGGTTCCACCACGGCGTGCTCCACACCGGTCGCCACGCCCTCGATGTGCTCCAGCAGGAGCTGGATGCTGCGGCGGCCGATGGCCGTGAAGTCCTGGCGGACGGTGGTCAGCGGCGGTGGGAAGAACCCCGCCTCGGGGATGTCGTCGAAACCCGCGACCGCCACCTGGCGGGGGGTGTGAATGCCCGCCTCCCGCAGGGCCCGCAGGACGCCCAGCGCCATCTGGTCGTTGGCGACGAAGGCCGCCGTCACCGGGGCCGATCCCCGCCTGGCCAGGGTCAGCCCGGCCAGCTCCTGACCCGCGTAATAGCCGGAGAGCGGACTCCAGTCCCCGCGCAGCACTCGGGGCGGTTCGATCCCTCTCTCCTCCAGGACCGCGCGCCAGCCCTCGGTCCGGGCCGCGCTCTCCAGCCAGTCCTCCGGCCCGGCCACGTGCCAGACGGTCCCGTGGCCGGCGGCCAGCAGATGCTCGGTGACCAGGCGCGCGCCCAACTCCTGGTCGAGGGAGACGCCCGGGATGTCCAGGTCATGGCCGCCCTCCACCGTGACGACCGGGAAGGGAGGGGTCAGCCGGGTCAGCGCTCGGACGCTGGAGCGCTGCGGGGTGAGCACGACGGCCCCCTCCACGCCCCAGGCCGCCAAGTGGTCGAACGCGTCGGCGAGGGCTTGGCCGACGCCGTTGCGCAGGGTCACCGTGGAGACGAGATAGCCCTCGTCGCGGGCGGCCTCCTGGAGTCCGGCCAGCGTGCTGGCGGGGCCGTAGAGCGTCGGGTCCACCGCGACGACGCCGAGCGTGCGGGTGCGCCGGGTGACCAGTGCCCTGGCCGCCGGGTTGCGGCGGTAGCCCAGCCGCTCGATCGCCGCCGTCACCTGCTCGCGGGTGGAAGCGCGTACGTTGGGATGGCCGCTGAGCACTCGGGAGACGGTCTGGTGGGAGACCCCCGCTTCCTTGGCGACGTCCGCCATGGTCGGCGGACGGACGGCCTCCGTGGAGCGGGTCATTGCCTTACTTCCTTCGGACGAGGGCCGCGGCCGGGCCGGGTCACGGCACGCTGTGCGAAGGCGCGGCCGGCTCACCTCGAATACGAGAAACACCTTAACGCCTCTTGCCCTGATCATGTGTGAGCGCTAACAATCCCAGTGGCCGATGGCCAGTCGGCATCCCGGTGGCGGTCTCACGGCCGCCACGTCCGGCTCCGCAGCCACACCGCAACACCGAAGCAGCTCCGCCAGCTTTCTCCAGCCACCACCTCGCAAGCCGCCCCAGAGCCGCCCCAATGACGGGAATGCCAGGTAACGACCATGAAGAACCGACGAGCCGCTCTTCCCCTCCTCTCCACCGCCCTCACGTCCGCCCTGCTGCTGACCGCCTGCGGCCAGAACAGCGAGGGCGGCAGCCGGCCGGATTCGGGTGACGGCCCCCGGACCATCGGGGTCGCCATGCCCACCAAGTCCTCCGAGCGCTGGATAGCCGACGGACGGAACGTGACGACGAGCCTGAAGAAGGCGGGGTTCAAGACCACCCTCCAGTACGGAGAGGACGACCCCGACCAGCAGGTCTCGCAGATCGAGAACATGATCACGCAGGGGGTGGACGCCCTCGTCATCGCCGCGATCAACGGCGAGGCCCTCTCCAACGTGCTCCAGCAGGCATCCGAAGCCGATATCCCCGTCATCTCCTACGACCGGCTGATCCTCGGCTCCCCGCACGTCGACTACTACGCCTCGTTCGACAACGAGAAGGTCGGCGAACTCCAGGGCTCCTACATCGTGGACAAGCTCGGCCTGAAGGACGATCCCGGCAAGGGGCCCTTCAACATCGAGTTGTTCGCCGGATCGAACGACGACAACAACACCAAGTACTTCTTCAACGGCGCGATGAAGGTCCTCAAGCCCTTCATCGACGACAAGCGCCTGGTCGTCCGCTCGCGGCAGACCCATCTCAACCAGATCACCACGCTGCGCTGGGACGGAGGCACAGCCCAGCGGCGGATGGACGACCTGCTCACCTCGGCCTACTCCACGCGCCGGGTGGACGCGGTCCTCTCCCCGGCCGACGGGATCTCCATCGGCATCCTCTCGGCCCTCAAGTCCGACGGCTACGGCTCCAAGGCCAAGCCCCTGCCCGTGGTCACCGGGCAGGACGCGGAGGCGTCGTCCGTGAAGTCGATCATCAAGGGCGAACAGACCCAGACCGTCTACAAGGACACCCGCAAGCTCGCCCAGGTGGCCTCGGACATGGTCGAGGCGGTGCTGAAGGGAAAGAAGCCGAAGACCAACGACACCACCACGTACGACAACGGCAAGAAGGTCGTGCCCGCCTACCTCCTGCCCCCGGTCAGTGTGGACAGGAGCAACTACAAGGCCGAGATCCTGGACTCCGGCTACCTCAAGGCCGAGGACCTGCGGTGACCGCCCCGATACCCGGCACCGCCCCCTCCGGCCCGGACACCTCACGGTCGTCCTCCACCGCCGACTTCGTGCTCGACATGCGTTCCATCGGCAAGTCCTTCCCCGGGGTGAAGGCGCTGAGCGACGTGAACCTCCAGGTCCGGCGCGGCGAGGTGCACGCCCTCTGCGGGGAGAACGGGGCCGGCAAGTCCACCCTGATGAAGGTGCTCTCCGGCGTCCACCCGCACGGCAGTTACGAGGGGGAGATCCGCTACGCGGGGGAGGTGTGCCGCTTCCGGGACATCCGCGCCAGCGAGCGGCGAGGCATCGTCATCATCCACCAGGAACTGGCCCTCGTGCCGCAGCTCTCCATCGCCGAGAACATCTTCCTCGGCCATGAGCCCGCCCGGCGCGGCGTCGTCGACCGGCGGCAAGTCCTGCGCCGGACCGCCGAACTCCTGCACCGGGTGGGCCTGGACGAGCACCCGCAGACCAGGGTCGCCGACATCGGAGTGAGCAAGCAGCAACTGGTGGAGATCGCCAAGGCCCTGGCCAAGGACGTCGGGCTGCTCATCCTCGACGAGCCCACCGCCGCGCTCAACGACGAGGACAGCACTCACCTGCTCGATTTGATCGGAGGGTTGAGAGGCGAGGGCATCACATCGATCATCATCTCGCACAAGCTCAACGAGATCGCGGCGATCGCCGACTCCGTCACCGTGCTCCGCGACGGCCGAACGGTGGAGACCCTGGACCTCGCCGACCCCGGGACCACGGAGGAACGCATCATCCGCTCCATGGTCGGCCGGAGCCTGGAGAACCGCTTCCCCGACCGGACCCCCTGCACCCTGCCACCCTCTCCCGCCCCGGCCCTGGAGGTCCGGGACTGGACGGTCGGCCATCCCGTGGACCACCACCGCAAGGTCGTCGACCACGCCTCGCTGCGTGTGGAGCGGGGCGAGATCGTGGGGATCGCCGGACTGATGGGGGCCGGCCGCACGGAACTGGCAATGAACGTCTTCGGCCGGTCCTACGGCAGGTACCTCGGCGGCACGGTGCTCCGTGACGGCGCCGAGGCCCGGACCCGGACAGTGCCCGAGGCCATCGCGTCGGGCATCGCCTACGTCACCGAGGACCGCAAGCACTACGGCCTGAACCTCCAGGACACGGTGAGCCGGAACATCTCCCTCGCCTCACTGCGCCGTCTGGCGCGCCGCTCGGTGGTCGACGGACACCAGGAGCGGCAGGTCGCCGAGGAGTTCCGGCACACGATGAACATCCGCACGAGCACCGTGTTCGAGCAGGTAGGACGGCTCTCCGGCGGCAACCAGCAGAAGGTCGTCCTCAGCAAGTGGATCCTCGCCGGTCCCGACGTCCTCATCCTGGACGAACCCACCCGAGGCGTGGACGTCGGCGCGAAGTACGAGATCTACACCGTCATCGACCGCCTGGCCGCCGAGGGCAAGGCAGTGCTGCTGATCTCCTCGGAACTTCCCGAACTCCTCGGCATGTGCGATCGCATCTACACCATGGCGGCGGGCCGGATCACCGGCGAGGCCACCCGCGCCGAGGCCGACCAGGAACTCCTCATGCGCTACATGACGCGGGACCGCACCGCCTCCTCCGCAGCGCCCACCCCACCCGACGCGACAGTGACCGAAGCCGCAGGTCCCCAGCACGGCGCACCCGACGAAGGACTCTCCGATGACCACTGACACCAGCCCGCCCCCTCCCGCTGTCAAGGAGCGTCCGACCGGCGCCGGGCCCGCGGTGACCAGGCTGCTGATGGACAACATGCGGCGCAACACCCGCCAGTACGGGATGCTGTTCGCCCTCGGCCTCATCGTGCTGCTCTTCCAGATCTGGACCGGCGGGGACCTGCTGCTCCCTCGCAACGTTTCCAACCTCGTCCTGCAGAACAGCTACATCCTCATCCTGGCCATCGGCATGATGATCGTCATCATCGCCGGGCACATCGACCTCTCCGTCGGCTCCCTGACCGCCCTGGTGGGCGCGGTCTCCGCCGTCCTGATGGTGGAGCACCGGGTCGCCTGGCCACTGGCCGTGGGGATCACGTTGCTGCTCGGCGCCGCGGCCGGCGCGCTCCAGGGGTTCCTCATCGCCTACATCGGCATCCCCTCGTTCATCGTCACCCTTGCCGGGATGCTCCTCTTCCGGGGACTCACGGAGATCTTCCTCCAGGGACAGACCCTCGGCCCCTACCCCCCGGGCCTCCAGAAGGTGGCCAATGGCTTCCTCCCGGAGATCGGCCCCGTCACCAATTACCACAATCTGACACTGCTCCTCGGCCTCGGCCTGATCGCCGTGGTGATCAACCAGGAGGTACGCCAACGCCGGCGCCAGGCGGAGTTCGACCTCACGCCGCTGCCCCGGAGCCTGTTCGTCCTCAAGCTCGTGGCACTCGCCGCGGCCGTCGCCATCGTGACTCTGCTGCTGGCCAGCTACAGGGGCGCGCCCGTCGTCCTGCTCATCCTCGCCGTCCTGCTCGGCTGCTTCGGCTACGTCATGCGCAACATGGTGGCCGGGCGGCACGTCTACGCGATCGGCGGCAACCTCCCGGCGGCGAAGCTCTCCGGCGTCAAGGACCGCAAGACCACCTTCGCCGTCTTCCTCAACATGGGCGTCCTCGCCGCGCTGGCCGGGCTGGTCTTCGCGGCCCGCTTCAACGCGGCGTCCCCCAAGGCGGGTGTCAACTTCGAACTGGAGGCCATCGCCGCGGCGTTCATCGGCGGGGCGTCCATGAGCGGCGGAGTGGGCACCGTCCTCGGTGCGATCATCGGCGGTCTCGTACTCGGGGTCCTCAACAACGGCATGAACCTGGTCGGAATCGGCACCGACTGGCAGCAGGTGATCAAGGGCCTCGCCCTCCTGGCCGCCGTCGGCTTCGACGTGTGGAACAAACGCAGGGCCGCCGTCTGAGCGCGTTGGGCTGACCCTGACCGGACTCGCGGCGTCCCGCGTCCCTCCGGCCCCTGGTGTTCTGTCCAGGGAGGTCGTGGACGGGTGAGCCAGTCTCAGGTGAGGGCCCTTGAGAGGGCGAGGGCCTTTCGGTCCGGTGTGGATCGCGACGTCTGCACCAACGGAAAGGCGGGGCGAGCGGCCCGTACGGCGCCGCTCGCCCCTTCCGCTCAGGCGACCCCGTACCCCTCCGCCAGCGCCTCTCCGAACGCCGGGCGGTCCGCGAGGCCGCGCGCCCAGGCGGTGAGCACGGCGCGCCCGGGGTGCGTGGCGAGCGCCTGATGCGGCGCGCCGCCCGTCTCCGGCAGCGCGCCGAGTGCCACGAGGGCCGACCAGGCGTCCACGTCGGCCGCCGTCAGCCGCTCGCCGAGGACGTACGGCGCGCGCCGCAGCCGGGCCGCGACGGCGTCGAGGGGCGCCGTGCCCGGCACCGCGCCCGTGAAGTCCCACGCCGCTTCGAGCCGGTCGGTCTCGGCGCCGAGCCTGGCGGGACGCAGCGCGCACGCCCCGCACTCCGCCGACTCGGCGGGGCCGAAGCGGCCGTGCAGATCGCGCAGGATGTCGGGCGTGTGGTTGCTGACCACGCGCCCGGTCCAGCGGTCGCACAGGGCGGGCACGGTGAGCGGTCCCGCGTAGTGCCGGCGCGTCGCCTCGTAGGAGCGGCGCAGGCTCTCGTACGCGGGTGAGCCGGGCCCTTCGAGCGGGACGAGCGCGAGGGTCTCGGCGAGGCCGAGCAGCCGCACCGTCACCGCGACCCGCAGCGCGTCCGCGCGCCGGGGCGTCAGGCACAGGGCGTACCGGTGCGGCGCCGGGTAGAAGCCGTGGCCGCCCGCGACGCCGATGCGCTGCCGTACGACGGGCTCGACCGCCTCGCGCACACGCGGCAGGCCGCTGCCGCGCCGGGGCGACGCGGAGGTACAGAGAGGGAGGGCGGGTGTGGAGGGGGCAAGGGTTCCGGACATGGTTCTCCCAGACGAAGAGAGAGGAGGAAGGCACGGCACAGGGGACGCACGGGGCGCCGGGAGGTGGAGTGCGGACGAGGGCGCGAGGGCCCTTCAGCGGACGGGCCGGCCCGTCGCCCCGCACACGCGCAGGAGGTCGATGTGGAGCCTGCGGGTGAGAGTGCGGCGCCGGGGGCGTACGGGCGCGGGGGAGCGGTCGGCGAAGCGCGTGGCCAGTACTCCGGACATGGCACCCACCCCTCCCCGGCCACCCCGCGGGGGCCGCGCTTGTCCCGCCGCCATGGCGGGACCAGGTCGTCACCCGGGGCACCCCATCGCGGTCGAAGGGTTGCCTGTCAGCGGGCCGGGGCCGATGAACCGCACGCGGGACGAGCCGCGCGGGCGCTGACGATCGTGACCGTCCCCCTCAGTGTCACGGCGCCGCGACGGACCGTCAAGACGGCGTCCGTACGGCGGACCCCGGCGGGCCGGGCCCCGGCGGACCGGCCCCCGGCGGCGTGGCCCCGGCCGGGCGGCGTTCGCCGTTCAGCCCCCGAACTCCCGCGCCAGCAGCCCGTACACGAACTCGTCGCCCCACTCACCCTCCCGCAGGTCGTTCTCCACCAAGTGGGCCTCGCGGCGCATACCGAGGCGTTCGCAGACGCGGACGGAGGCGGTGTTCTCCGTGTCGACACGGGCGTGGACACGGTGGGCGTTCAGGGTGGTGAAGGCGAGGCCCGCCAGGGCACGCGCCGCTTCGGTCGCGTAGCCGTGGCCCACCGCTCCCGGGTGGAGGGACCACCCGATCTCCGCCTGCCGGGCGCGTCGGTCGCGCAGATTCAGGCTCACCTCGCCTGCGAGCGCGGGGACGCCCGGAGTGGGCGCCACCGGGCAGACCGCGAGCAGGACGCGGTCGCCCTCCCTCTCCCAAGCGGCCCCCACGGCGATCACGGCCTCGCACTCGCCGCGCGTGCGGGGCGGGCGGTACAGATAGCGCGCGACCTCCGGCAGGCGCTGGTAGGCATACATCGCGTCGGTGTCCTCCGGCGTGAAGGGGCGCAGGGTCAGGCGCGGGGTGCGCAGGGGGAGAGCGGCGAGGAGTTCCACGGGACGACTCCGGAGTCGGGAACGGACGGCCCCCCCCGATCCTTCGACCCGAACCCTTCCCGAGCAACCGCAATTCCGCCGCGCCCCGCCGCACGCCCGGCCACCGCGCCAACCACCCGACTCCTCCCGCACCTCCGCCGCCGACCCCGCCACCGGCCGACACCGGGCGGCCGGCCCTGACCGTGGGGAGAGGGACACGCCTCCTGGGCCCGGAGGAACCCACGCGAACCTGCCCGACCGGCTTCAGGGGGCCGAGGAACAAGGGTGGCTCGGCGGGCTCGAAGCGATCTGGGCCAGAGGCTCCTGCGCGACGAGCACGCCACCGACGACGAGGAACAGCCCTCGCCCCGGCAGCCGGGGAGGGGTCCCTCCCCGTCGGCGCGCTACATCCTCGCCGCGGCGAAGCGGGCGCGAGTGGCGAGACCGCTCCGCGCGGTCCGGTTACCGGGCCCCTCCGCACACCGGCGGGCGGCAGCCGCGAGGCCACGGCCGGGGCTGTGCCCCCTTGCTCACAGTGCCGCTGGTCGAGCCATGAGCGGAATCTCCAGCGGCAGGGAGACCGTCGTGCTTGAGGTGCCGGTGCGGCGGAAACGCGGGTTCAGCTCAGTTCCAGCACGCCCACTGTTTGGTCTCCGCTGGTCTCTCCGGTCCGGGCCTCGGCGTGAAGCTGTCGGCGACGCCTGAACTTCCGACAGAAGTGCACGACAGGCACGCTCCACGTTGATGGCCTGGTGCCGACCCCGACCCCACCTCAGGCCGGTTTGCGCCACACGGAGATGTGCTTCGTGGAGTCCTGGGTGAACGGAGACCCGTCCCAGTCCGCGACGCGACGTTCCCGTTCGAGCCCAGCGATCCGCGCCATCAGGTCGAGCTCCGCCGGCCACGCGTACCGGTGCTGGGAGCTGCCACGGCGGTAGCGGCCGTCTTCACCGTCGCGGGTGAGGTGGTGCGAGACGAGAAGCTGCTCGACCAGGTCGAAGGTGTCGAAGCCGAGATGCCGGTCGGAGACATCGAACGGCACCGCGACCTGCCCCGGCGGCAGGAATCGCAGGGGCGGCACGCCCAGCTCGATGACGAACCGGCCGCCAGGCGTCAGGTGACGTGCGGCGTTGCGGAAGCACTCGACTTGCTCGTCCTGCGTGAGGAGGTTCGTGATCGTGTTGTAGACGAGATAGACCAGGGTGAACTCACCGGGGACGACGGTCGTGGCCATGTCTCCGATGACGACGGGGAGCATGTTTTCGTCGATCTTGCGTCGCAGGACCGCTGCCATGTGCTCGGACAGCTCGATGCCCACCACGGGTACGCCGCGTTCCCGGAGCGGAATGCCCACTCGTCCGGTTCCGACGGCGAACTCGAGTGCCCGGCCGTCTCCGGCGAGTTCGGCGAGGAAGGCGAGAGTCGGTCCGAGAGCGGCAGCCGAGGACGATTCGGCTTCATCGGCGTCGTAGCGGTCGGCGGTCGCGCGGGTCCACAGTTCGCTGCTCGTCACGGGTTCCACTGTGCCGGGTGCCATGGAGCGCTGTCGACGCGATTAAGGTCTCCGCTGCTCAGCGCGCACCGCCCGCGACTCGTTGTCGCCTGGCCGGGGCTTCGGTGGAACCGCTCCGCGCGCCGCATCGTCAGTCCCGGCTGGAGTCCCAGGCCACAGCCTCGATTCTCGTAGTGGTTGGCTCGGGGCCTGGCAGGCGACCCGCGAGGACGCGGCCCGCGCCCGGCTTCCTGGCACGAGCCCCGAGCCCCGAGCCCCCGTGCGCGGGGGGCCGGCTTCGGGCCGGGCGGGTCAGCCGCCCAGGGTGACGCGCAGGGCGGGCTGGAGGTGGTCGGCGTGGGCGCGCACCATGTCGTCGCAGAGCTCCCAGATCCGCTCCACGGGCAGCGCGGCGGCAGTCGCCGGGTCGATCATCGCCGCGTGCCGCACGTGCCGCGGTTCGTCCTCCAGCGCGGCCCGCACCACCAGGTCGTTCATGCTCAGGTAGGCGCGGTTGAGCCCGGCCAACTGCGGTGGCAGTGACCCGATGCGGGTGGGCTGCACACCCGAGGCGTCGACCAGGCACGGCACCTCCACCACTCCGGTGGCCGGGAGGTTGTCGATCAGGCCGTGGTTGGGCACGTTGCCGTAGACGGTGCGGGGCGTCCCGGTGGTGATGCTGTGGATGATCTGGGGGGCGTACTCCATGGTGCCCTCGACGGCCAGCGGCTCCCCGGCGGCCAGCGACGCCCGGGTCCTCTCGTACGCGGCCACGTTCTCCTCGACGATGCCGAGGTAGGCACCGACCGGCAGGCGCAGGCGCTCGATCTCCTCGTCGTGGTGCAGGTACCAGGGCACGTACTCCGAGGAGTGCTCGCTCGTCTCGGTCGGGTAGTAGCCAAGCCGCCGGTACATGTCGACGCGGACCCGGCGCCGCAACTGCTCGTCCCCGGCGACGAGCGCGTCCAGCCGCGGGTAGAGGTCGGCACCGCCGTGCCGCAGTTCCAGCAGCCACGCCTGGTGGTTGACGCCGGCAGCCCGGTAGGTCACCTCCTGGTAGGGGACGCCCAGCAGGTCGGACAGGTCGCGGACGGTCCAGTACACCGAGTGGCACAGGCCCACCACCCGGGTCAGCCCGGTGGCCTCGGCGAGGTACTGCACGTTCATCGCCATCGGGTTGGTGTAGTTCAACAGCCATGCTCGCGGACAGAGTTCGGCGATGTCCTCGCCGAGGGAACGCAGGTGCGGGAAGGTGCGCAGCGCCCGGAAGACACCTCCGACACCGAGGGTGTCGCCGATGGTCTGGCGCAGGCCGTACCGGGCCGGGATGTCGAAGTCCGTCCGGGTGGCCTCGCCCATCCCGATCTGGACGATGTTGATGACGAAGTCGGCGTCCACCAGCGATTCCCGCCGCTCCGCGTGAGCGGTGATCAGCGCCCGCGCACCGAGTTCCGCGGCGATGTGGCGCGCGGCGGACTCCGCGGTGGCCAGGCGTTCGCGGTCGATGTCGTGCAGTGAGATGTGCGCGTCCTTCAGTTCGGCGAAGGCGAAGAGGTCCGCGAGCAGGCCCTGGGTGAAGACGACGCTGCCGGCACCGATGAAGGCGATCTTGAGACGGGTCATGGCTGGTGCTCTCCGTTGCGGGTGATGTGGGCGAGGGACTCGTCCCGGTGGGTTGGGCCGGAGTGCCGCCGTGCGCGCGGGTGGAGGGCGCGCCGCAGGCGGCGGCGAAGGGCAGGGCGTCGGTGAGGGCGGGTCGGCCGGAAACCCGCGTCGAAGCTGTCCCGGCGCCCGAGGCGTCCGCGCTGCCCGAAGGCGAGCGGAGCGGTCAGTGGGGCGAGGAACAGGTCGGCGGTGGCGGCCCCGAGGACGAGGGCGTCGAAGGTGTGCGGCATTTCGGCTTCCCCAGGGGGTGGTGAGGCGGTCGGGTCAGCCCTTGAGGCCGCTGGAGGTGACGGAGCGGATGAACGCCTTCTGCGCTCCGAGGAAGGCGAGGAGGACCGGCAGCACCGTGACCACGTTGCCGGCCATCACCGCCGACCACTGGGTGTGGTGCTGCCCCTGGAAGGTGGTCAGCCCCAACTGGAGCGTGTACTGCGTGTCGTGGTTGATGGCGATCAGCGGCCAGGTCAGGTCGTTCCAGGTGGACAGGAACGTCAGTACGGCCACGGTGCTGAGGGCCGGACGCGACAGCGGCAGCACGATGCGCAGAAGCACCCGCAAGCGGGAGCAACCGTCGATCCAGGCGGCCTCCTCCAGCTCCCGCGGAAGCGAGAGGAAGAACTGCCGCAGCAGGAACACCGCGAACGGCGTGACCAGGGAGGGCACGATCAGCGCGCCCAGGGTGTCGATGAGGCCGAGGCGCTTCATCACGAGGAAGGTGGGGATCATCGTCAGCTGGAACGGGATCGCCATCGTGGCCAGCATCAGCACGAGCAGCGTCCGGGAGCCCGCGAACCGCATCCGGGCGAAGGCATAGCCGCCGAGGGCGCCGAACAGCAGGTTGGTGGCGACGGCCACCGCGGAGACGATCGCCGAGTTCAGCAGCCAGCGCGAGAACATGGCGTTGCCGAGCACGTAGCGGTACCCGTCCAGGTCGATGCCCGAGGGCCACAGCGCCGGCGGGAACCGGTTGATCTCCGCGTCGCTCATCACGGAGCTGAGCAGCACCCACCCCAGCGGCAGCGCGAAGAGCAGGCCCAGCGGTGCGAGCAACAGGTGCCACCCGCTGAACGGCAGGCGCCGTCGACGCCCGGCGGTGGGCGCGGCCGGCTGAGTGGCGGGGCGCTGGTCCGGCTTGGCAGGTGCCGTCACGGCCGTCACGAGGTGGCTCCCTGGGTGCGGTGGCGCTTCCGGCCGCGCACGACGCGCAGGGACACGGCGATCACGAGAAGCGCCAGGGCGAGGACGTAGGCGGCAGCCGCCCCGTAACCGGCGGTGAAGTTCCTGAACGCCTGCTCCCAGATGAAGTAGACGATCACGGTCGTCGAGCCGAGCGGCCCGCCCTTGGTGGTCACGTACACCAGGTCGAAGACCTGGAGCGACTCGATCGTCTGCCACAGCAGCAGGAACACGCCGACCGGGGTGAGGGTGGGCAGCGTGACGTGGCGCAACAGGCCGGCCCGCCCCGCGCCATCCAACCGCCCGGCTTCCAGGAGTTCCTGCGGGACGTCCTGGAGCGCGGCGAGGAAGACCACGACGCAGAACCCTGTGCCGCTCCACAACGTGATGGCGATCAGGACGAACAGGGCCTGCGAGGGATCGGTGAGGAAACCCTGCGGGGAGATGCCCAGGTGGTGCAGGACCGCGTTGGCGGCACCGAACTGCGGGTCGAAGACGAAGGAGAACAGCACACCCTGCGCGGTGGCCGAGACCACGAAGGGGACGAAGAAGAGGGTGCGGTAGAGGCCGACGAACCTGATGCGCCGGTTCAGCGCCAGCGCCAGCACCAGTCCGAGACCGAGGCTTAGCGGCACGTACGCCCCGGTGTACAGCAGCGTGTTGCGCACGGCCTGCCCGAAGTGCGGGTCCTGCGCCAGCGCCCGGTAGTTGTCCAGCCCCACCCAGCGGCTCGGCGTCACCAGGTCGTCGGCCTGGAAGGACAGCAGGAGCGACCACAGGACCGGGACCACGCTGAGACCGACGATGACCAGCACGGCGGGGGAGACGAACGCCCACGCGGTGGCCGCATCGCCACGGCGCCGACGGCGCAGCGCGCGCCGGTCGCGGTCGGCGTCGGTCAAGGTGAGCGGCGCGGGAAGACGCGGCATACGGGGCTCCTCAACGCGGGATGATCAGGGCGGCGTCGGCTCTCGCCGCGCAGGCGCGCAACGCCTGGGCCGGGGTGTTCCTGCCGAGCAGCACCCCGACGATGGCCTGCCCCAGGGCCTGCGAGATCTGCGGGTAGGCCGGGTGCACCGGCCGTACCCGGGCCGACTCCAGGGCCCGCGTGAAGACCGACAGCCCCTCGGTCTCCGCCGCGTGGTGCTGCCAGCCCGGCAGTGCCTGGCTGCGCCGGCTCAGCGGCAGGCTCCCGGCTTCCACGTCCCACCGGACGTCCTGCGCCGGTTGGGTCAGCCAGCTCACGAAGGTGCGGGCCGCCGCGACCCGGGCGCTCCCGTTGTCGAAGACCGTCCAGGTGTCCGGGCCGGAGATGGTCACCGGCCGGCCGCTGATGCTGGGCAGCGGCGCCACGTGGTATTCCACTCCGGCCTGCCGGATGTCGGGGAGCTGCCAGGGCCCGGTCGGCACCATCGCCATGCGGCCGGACTGGAACACCTGGTAGAGCTGCTCGCTGCCCGTCTTGGGATCGATGTAGACGCTGCGGTCCCGGGCGAGCGCCTGGACCACCTCCAGTGCCCGAACGCCGGTGTCCCCGAAGCCGATGTGCCGGCCGTCCTCGGAGATCACCTCGCCGCCGAGGTCCCAGATCATCGGCCACAGCCGCCACACGGTGTCCTCGTCGCCGGTGCCCGGCCAGCCGGTGCCGAACCTGCCGCCCGCGGAGTCGGTGAGCCTGCGCGCGGTGGCGACGAACTCCTCCCAGGTCCAGCCGGGCTCGGGCAGCGGCACCCCGGCCTCCTGGAAGAGCCGGGTGTTGCAGACCACCGCAAGGGAGTCCACGACCGCGGGGGCGGCCCGGACCCGGCCATTGAGAGTGACCGCCTCGCGGGCCGGCGCCCAGTAGTTGCGCCACGGCGTGGGTCCACTGTTCATCTGGGCGGTCAGATCCACGACCTGGGGGCTGCGGGCCACGCTCGCCAGGTCGGACCCGAAGACGTACGCGATGTCGGGGTACGCGCCGGCGGCGAGAGCCGCGGTGACCTTCTGCAGCATCGCGTCCGAGAGAGCCCCGCCGCCGAGATCGACGCGGATGTGCGGGTGGGTGCGCTCGAACTCGGCGACCAGCCGCCGGATGGCAGCCGCTGCGGTGTCGGTCTGGCCGTGCCATATCTCCAGCACGACCCGGCCGTCGGCGTCCACCCCGGCCGTGGTGCCGGCGGCGCAGCCGGCCAGGGCCCCGCCGGTCGCGGTGAGCGCCAGCGCGCCGCCGCCGCGCAGGAGGCCGCGACGGGAGGGCCGGGCGACCGTGCGGGGGACTGCTGCCATCGGAAACCTCCAGGAGAGCGGACGTCCCGGTCCACCACGTCACGGCCACCGGGCCGGCCGACCCGTCAGGACCCGGTGCGCCGGGTCCGGGGCAGCTCGGGAGGCGGCCCGGTGACCGCCCGGAGCCCGCCGCGCGGGTGGGCCCCGGGGCGGGTCGCCGCGATGCCGTCCGGCGGGACGGCGACCGGTAACCGGTCAGCAGGTCTGACGTACGTAACCGCTGCTGCCGATGGGGGAGACGTCCAGGTCGCGGCGGACGATGCTCAGCTCGTCGCCCCACCCGGAGCAGGCCTTGGACAGACCGCCGGCCGTGTACTCGATCACGATGACGTGGTCGTCGAAGGCGTCGGTGTAGTCCCCGCACTCGTCCCAGGTGCCGCACTCCTCGGCGATGGCGAAGTCGAGGCCGTTGGCCACCCGGTTGCCGGCCAGCTCCGACGTGTTCTTCTGCGCGATGGCCAGCCCCTTCGCGTGGGCGTGCGCGGAGAGCAGCTTGATGTACGCCTGGGCCTGGCCCTTGGTCAACAGCTTGTCCGAGCGGCTGTAGCTGTCGTAGTTGTCGGGCTCCACGGCGTTGAAGCCCTTGGAGGCACACGTGTCGATCAGGGCGTTGATCTTCGAGGCCACCCGCTGCTGCTTGGCGGCGGTGCGCACGTCCAGCAGCGCCTCACCCCAGCCGTCGTCGTAGACGATCTCACCGTCGTCGTCGCGCAGCAGCAGGTCGGAGTCCCAGTCGCCCTCGGCACCGGGCTGGGCCTGGAAGGCGTTGACGTAGCAGATGTTGTACTTGCCGGCGGCCGGGGAGTCCGAGTGGTCACGGCTCACGACATCGACCCCGGCGGGCGGGGTGTAGGCGCCGCCGATCTGGTAGTCGAATCCGGCGTGCGCGGGGGGAAGCGTCACCTCGGCCGACGCCGCCGAGGCGGCGGACGGAGTGGCCAGGGAGGCCATGAGGGCGGCCGTGCCGATCGCGGCAAGGCTCAGGAACCTCCGGTGACGAACGGAAGCAAGGCTCATCGACGAGCTCCATGTGGGGGGGCACGTCCCCGCCTCGGACCGGGGGGAAGTGGTCCTGGCGACTCAGTCCGGACTCGTGGCGCAACGCCATCCACCGGCTAGGCGTACCTCTGCGTCGCGCGGTGCCCGGCGACGTCCTCTGGAGTAAATCGAGCACCTTCTGTCATGTCAAGAGCGCGCAACTGCTCCACGGCTGCGGGAGATTCCCGTCCTCGCGCAACATGTCCGGGCTGCGGCGCTTCCGGCGTCCCGGCAGTCCGGGACGCCGCAGAGACCGGGGCGGACGGCCTGGTCAAAGCGACACGGTCGGCGCACCGGCCCGTGGGTGCGGTGAAACCGTGGTCGGGTCATCCGGCCTGGGGATAGGCGACGGCATCAGGCCACTTCCTCTTCAAGCCCGCGGAAAGGGCTGCCAGCAGTTGGGGAGTCGGACCGGACCCTTCGCCGGTATCGGCATAGGGGTGGGTCAGGGGGACGACGAGGGCGTTGGCGTCAAGGAGA
>NZ_JOGO01000020.1 GCF_000719475.1 Streptomyces sp. NRRL F-5630
GTGCGGGACTGCGGGGCGCGAGGGGGGCGCGGGGCAGGGGCGCGGCGGGTACGTGGGGCGGAAGCGCGGCGGCGGCGCGGCACAAGCGCGGGGCGGGAGCGGGGCCGGAGCGCGGCGGAAGCGGGGGGCGGGAGCGGCGCGTTCCGCTCCGTGCCCCGCGCCCGCGCGCCCCCCTGCGTCGTGCGCGTTACGGCAGGTTGCGGGCCATGACGATGCGCTGGACCTGGTTGGTGCCCTCGTAGATCTGGGTGATCTTCGCGTCGCGCATCATGCGCTCGACCGGGTAGTCACGCGTGTAGCCGTAGCCGCCGAGGAGCTGGACCGCGTCCGTCGTGACCTCCATCGCGACGTCCGAGGCGAAGCACTTGGCGGCGGCGCCCTGGTAGGTGAGGTCGGCGTCGCCGCGCTCGGAGGCGGCGGCGGCCTGGTAGGTGAGGGCGCGCGCGGCGGAGATCTTCATGGCCATGTCGGCGAGCATGAACTGGATGCCCTGGAAGTCGGCGATGGCCTTGCCGAACTGCTTGCGCTCCTGGACGTAGCCCTTGGCGTAGTCGAGGGCGCCCTGCGCGATGCCGAGGGCCTGCGCGGCGATGGTGATGCGCGTGTGGTCGAGCGTCTTCATGGCGGTCGCGAAGCCGGTGCCCTCGGCGCCGATCATGCGGTCGGCCGGGATGCGGACGTTGTCGAAGTAGACCTCGCGCGTGGGCGAACCCTTGATGCCGAGCTTCTTCTCGGGGGCGCCGAAGGAGACGCCCTCGTCGCCCTTCTCGACGACGAAGGCGGAGATGCCCTTGCTGCGCTTCTCCGGGTCGGTGACGGCCATGACCGTGTAGTACTCGGAGACGCCCGCGTTGGTGATCCAGCGCTTGACGCCGTTGAGCACCCAGAAGTCGCCGTCCCGCACGGCCTTGGTCTTCATGCCGGCCGCGTCCGAGCCCGCGTCGGGCTCGCTGAGCGCGTACGAGAACATCGCGTCGCCCTTGGCGAGCGGGCCCAGGTACTTCGCCTTCAGCTCCTCGGAGCCGGAGAGGATGACGGGCAGTGAGCCGAGCTTGTTGACCGCCGGGATGAGCGAGGAGGAGGCGCAGACCCGGGCGACCTCCTCGATGACGATGACGGTCGCGAGCGCGTCGGCCCCGGCACCGCCGTAGTTCTCGGGCACGTGCACGGCGTGCAGGTCGGCGGCGGTGAGCGCGTCGCGCGCCTCCTGCGGGAAGCGGCCCTGCTCGTCCACCTCGGCGGCGTGCGGGCCGATCTTCGCCTCGGCGAGGGCGCGGACCGTCTCGCGGAGCATGTCGTGCTCCTCGGCCGGACGGTACAGGTCGAAGTCGGACACGGTGCTGGTCTCCTTCTCGAACGGCCCGGTGCGAACGGGCCCGGGGGATGCCGCGAAGGGCCCCGCTGACGGCCCGCGCGCTCATTACCGGTTAGTAACCTACGGTTCCGCATGATAGGCCGCGAAGCCTGCCGCGCCTACGGGACGCGTACCCCGAGTGACCTTTCCGACAGCCCGCGCACCTTCCCGGCCGCGCCCCCGAAGCGCTTCGAGGGCCGCCGACTATGCTCGGCATCCGCCGGGGAGGCGCCCGCGCGGCCCCCGGCCGGCCGCTTCGGCGGCCCGTACGCGGCCCCGCCGCACAGCCCCGCCACGCATCCCCGTCGCACAGGAGCCGTCCATGAGCCAGTCGCCCCGGATCACCGTCATCGGTCTCGGCTATCTCGGTGCCACGCACGCGGCGTCCATGGCGGAACTGGGCTTCGACGTCCTCGGCATCGACGTCGTGCCCGAGAAGATCGAGTCGCTCTCGCGCGGCGAGACCCCGATGTACGAGCCGGGCCTCGAAGAGGTGCTGCGCAAGCACGTCGAGGGGCTCGACGGCTCCACCAAGCGGCTGCGGTTCACGAGTTCCTGGCAGGAGATCGCGGACTTCGGCGACGTGCACTTCGTGTGCGTCAACACCCCGCAGCGGCAGGGCGACCTCGCCTGCGACATGAGTTACGTGGACAGCGCCGTCGAGTCGCTGGCGCCGCTGCTCACCCGCCCGGCGCTCGTCGTCGGCAAGTCGACGGTCCCCGTCGGCTCGGCCGAGCGGCTCGCGGCGCGGCTCGCGGAGCTGGCCCCGGCCGGTGCGGGGGCGCGGCTCGCGTGGAACCCGGAGTTCCTGCGGGAGGGCTTCGCCGTCGAGGACACCCTCCACCCGGACCGGCTCGTCGTCGGGGTGACCGACAAGGAGTCGGAGGAACTGCTCCGCACGGTCTACGCGGGCCCGATCGCGGAGGGCACGCCCTTCCTCGTCACGGACTACGCGACCGCCGAGCTGGTGAAGGTCTCGGCGAACTCCTTCCTCGCCACGAAGATCTCCTTCATCAACGCGATGGCCGAGGTGTGCGAGGCCGCGGGCGGCGACGTCTCGCAGCTCGCCGAGGCGATCGGCTACGACTCCCGCATCGGCCGGAAGTTCCTGCGCGCCGGGATCGGCTTCGGCGGCGGCTGCCTGCCCAAGGACATCCGCGCCTTCATGGCCCGCGCGGGCGAACTCGGGGCGGACCAGGCGCTCACCTTCCTGCGCGAGATCGACTCGATCAACATGCGCCGCCGCGCGCAGATGGTGGACCTCGCGCGCGAGACCGTCGGCGGTTCCTTCCTGGGGGTACGCGTCGGGGTGCTCGGCGCGGCCTTCAAGCCGGACTCCGACGACGTACGGGACTCGCCCGCGCTGAACGTCGCGGGGCAGATCCACCTCCAGGGCGGGCAGGTCACGGTGCACGACCCGCGCGCGATGGCGAACGCGGCGCGCGTCTTCCCCACGCTGGGGTACGCGGACACGGCGCTGGACGCGGTGCGCGGGGCGGATGTGGTGCTCCACCTCACCGAGTGGGGGGAGTACCGGGACATCGACCCCGCGGAGCTGGGCGCGGTGGTGACGACGCCGACCATCCTGGACGGGCGGAACATCCTCGACGCGCAGAAGTGGCGCGCGGCGGGGTGGACCTACCGGGCGATGGGCAGGCCGAACGCCTGAGCGCCCTACCGGCACCCCCGCTCCCCCGCCCGTGAGGCACCCCCGCTCCCCCGTCCCGTGAGGCAGCCTTTCGGAGGCTGCCTCACGGGACGTCACGGGACGTGCCCTACCCCAGGCGGGTGGCGTGGATGCCGCCGTCGATGTCGAAGGTCGCGCCGTGGACGGACGCCGCTTCGTCGCTGACCACCCAGCGCACCGCGTAGGCGATGTCGAGCGGGCGCACGGGCACCCCCGCGGGGGTGCCCTTCGTCATCGCCGCGAGGATGTCGGCGGAGGCACCGTTGCCGGGCGTGGCCGTCGCTCCCGGCGCGACGGTGTTGACGCGCACGCCGCTCGGGCCGTACTCCGCCGCCCAGGCGCGCGTGAGCTGCTCGATCGCCGCCTTCGTGGCGGGATACAGCCCTTTGTTCGGCACCCCCACGCGTGCCATCCAGGAGCCGATGTTGACGACGGAGCCATGGCCGCGCTCGGCCATGCGAGGAGCGAGGGCGGCGACGAGCACGTGCGGGGCGCGGATGTTCGTCGCCCACAGGGCCTGCATCTCCTCGTCCGTGACGTCCGCCGTGGCGCCGCCCGGGTAGACGCCGGCGTTGTTCACGAGGATGTCGACGCTCCCGCCGAGGGCGGCCTCGGCTCGCGCGGCGAACTCGCGCACCTCCGAGGGCTCCGCGTCGAGGGCCGCGGTCACGACGTGCGCCGTACCGCCCTTCGCGCGAATCGCGTCCGCGACCGCTCCGGCGCGGTCGGGGTTCCGGCCGGACACGACGACCTCGGCGCCGGAAGCGGCGAGGACCCTCGCGATCGCCTCCCCGATGCCGTTGGACGATCCGGTGACCAGAGCCGTCCTCCCGCGCAGCCGCTCGTCGAGGGGAAGGGTGTCGAGAAGGTCTTGGAGTGCCTGGTTCTGTTGCATGTGTCCATGCTGGGCGCTCCGGCCGGTCCCGGGCTTGCCGGAATCCACGGCATCCTTGCCTGATCCCGTAAGGAGTGATCGCCTACCATGCGTGCGGTGGAGGGAAGTACGAGCGCGGCGGGCGCGGTCGCCGCGAGTCTGGAGCGGTCGGCCGACATCGTCGCCCGGCATGTCGGTGACACGGCGCGCGCGGCGGGGCTCGGCCTGCGCCTGGCGCGAGTGCACGGCACCACGCCCCTCTTCTTCCAGCGCTACGCGCCCTCGCTCGCCGTGGTCCTCGCCGGGAGGAAACGCTCCCTGGTGGGCGCGGACGACGAGGTCTGGGGCAGGGACCGCTTCCTGCTGACTCCCGTCGATCTCCCGGTCGTCGCGGGGGTGGTCGAGACCGACCCGGTGACCGGCGTTTTCCTCTCGGCGACCTGGGAGTTCGATCCCGTGCTCGTGCGGGAGGTCGCCGTCGCCTTTCCTCACCACTCGCGCCCGTCCGCCGGATCGCCGGACCGGCTCGGCACGTGGACGCCGGGCCTCGCGGACGCGTTCGCCAGGCTCGTCGGGCTGCTCGACGAGCCCGAGATCATCCCGGTACTGGGCCCCGCCCTCGCGCGGGAAGTCGTCCTTCGGCTGCTCCAGACGGAACAGGCGCCCCGCATTCTCGCCGCCACGCACGGGGAGGAGCGCTCCGTGGTCGTCCAGGCGGTCGCGCACCTGACGGACAAGATGAGCGAGCCCTGGACGATGCCCCTGCTCGCGGCGGCCCTCCACACCAGCGAATCGACGCTCTTCGGACGGTTCAAGCAGGCGACCTCGATGACGCCGATGCAGTACCTCAAGCGGCTGCGGCTGGGCGAGGCCCGGCACCGCATGGTGATCCTCGGCGAGTCGGCGGCTCAGGCCGCCCGTGCGGTCGGCTACCGCAGCGCCTCGCACTTCTCCCGCGACTACCGCGCCGTGTACGGCACACCGCCCGCCACCGACGCCGCCCGCTCCCGTGCCCACCTGCGGCGGATGGCCCCGGCGCTCCCCGAGAGCGGCGACCGGCCGACGAGCCCCTGACGCGGAGGGGGCCGCCGTGGCGGTGTCCCGGCGGTACGCCGGACTTACAAGCGCTAGTGCAGCCCGAGTGGCGGCACCGGCTTGGGCGTCAGTTCGTCGCGCTCCTCCAGCCTCGCCGTGCTCGGTCCGCGTCGCGCGCTCGTCTCTCTCGCCGTCTCGTCCGCCTCCTTCAGGACGCGGATGACGTTCTCCCAGGTCAGCGCGGCCAGTTCGGTGTCGCTCCAGCCCCGGGCGCGCAGTTCGGTGAGGAGGGGCGGGTAGCCGGTGGGGTCCGTGAGGCCCTCGGGGTGGGGCTCGCCCGTGTCGTGGGCTCCGCAGAGGGCGACCGACTCGGGCCCCGCGACGGCGCGGACGTGGTCGATGTGGTCGGCCGTGTCGGTGAGCGCGGGTCCGGTCAGCGGCTCGGTGAGGGGGACGAGGCACAGGCCGCGCGCGGCGCCGAGCGCGGCGAGCACGGGGTCGGGCGCGTTGCCCGCGTGGTCGCGTACGGCGGCGGCTCCGGCGCGCAGGAGCGCGGGGGCGCGGGAGATGTCGAGAACACGCGTGACGACGGCGGCGGGCGCCCCGGTGAGGTCGAGCAGCATCCCGAGGCGGTTCGTCTCGCGGACGACCTCGGTCCCGAAGACGCTCAGCCCCTCCTCGCCCGCCCAGCGGGCCCCGGCGAGGGTCAGGGAGCGGACGCCGAGTTCGGCGAGGGTGCGCAGCCCCGCCAGCGAGTCGTCGATGCCGCGCGCGTCGGCGGGGCCGGGGACGACGGCGATCCGGCCGCGGCCGTGCGCGTCGGCGATGTCGTAGGAGGTACGGGCGAGGCGCAGCGCCCCGGGGTGGGCGGCGACGACGGCGCGCGCGAAGTCGAGTTGTTCGAGGGTGCTGGTGAGGCTCGCGCCCTCGTCGCCGGGCACCTTGAGCGACCAGAACTGCGCGCCGACCCCGCCGGCCCGCAATCGGGGCAGGTCGGCGCCGAGCGCGCTGTCGCCCAGCTCCATCTCGCACCAGGGCAGGTGGCGCAGCGTCCAGGCGAGCCCGCTGTAGCCGTCGGCGACGGGGTGCTCGGCGAGCAGCGCCGCGATGTCCTCGGGCGCGGTCCGTGGCGCGGTGGCGTCCCCGCCGAGCGGGTCGGTGCCTTCGGGGAAGGGGTCGTCGGGAAGGGCATCGTCCCGCAGGTGCGCCATGGGAGGGCTCCGGTGCTCGCTCGGGTACGGGGCAGTGCGCCCACCGTGCCACGCGGCGGGGCGCCCGACACGCCGGAGCGGCCGTTCGGGTGAGGCGGTGCGGGGAGGCCGGGAGGGGCGGCGGTGCGGTCCTCGGGCGGGGCGGGCCGGGCGGCAGCGGTACGGGGCGGGGGTCGCCGGCCGCCCCCGCCCCGTATCGCAGTGCCGCGCGGTGCGTCAGGAGGTGACGAGCTTCAGCCCGTACCTGCCGAGGATCTCGTTGACCGGCTGGAACCAGGTCTCGCCGCCGCTGGAGCAGTTGCCGAAGCCGCCGGACGTCACGCCCTGCGCCTGGTCGCCGCTGATGAACGAGCCGCCGGAGTCGCCCGGTTCGGCGCACGCGTTGGTGTGCGTGGCCTGGTAGACGGGGCCGTCCGCGTAGTTGATGGTCTCGTTGAGGCCGAGGACGGTGCCGCAGTGCCAGTGCGAGGTCGAGCCCGAGCGGCAGATCGAGCTGCCGACCGGGGCGACGTTGGAGCCGCGCACGAGCTGGTCGGAGACGGTGCCCCAGCCGAGCACGACGGGGACGGTCCACCAGCCGCTGCCGACGTTGACCCAGGCCATGTCGTCGCCGGGGAAGGTCGAGCCCTGGATGTTGCCGATGTAGCTGTTGTCCCAGCCGTAGACGGCCTGGCCCGGCCTGCCGCAGTGCCCGGCGGTGACGAAGCCGCCGACGACCGAGAAGCCGATGGAGCAGCGGACGTTCCCGGTGTAGAAGGGGTCGCCGCCGACGGTTCCGGCGGCGAGCGGGCGGGGCTTCTCGGGGGCGCCCTCGACGGCGTGGACGGTGACGGGCCCGGCGTCCCGGGCCTTGGCGAGGAAGGCGCGGACGGCGCGGTCGGAGCGGTGGGCGGCGAGGACGTCCACGACGACGCGGTTCGCGCGCGGGTCGACGCGCCAGGCGGTGACCGACGTGGGCGCCTTGATGCGGTCGATCTCGCGCTTGACGGAGGTGAGCCGGGCCTCGCTGTGCCGGGCGTCGGTGCGGACCTCGGCGCCGGTGGAGCGGACGGCGTCGGCGGTACGGGTGCCGGTGAGGGCGACGGCGAGCGTGCCCTTCTTCGCGTCGAACCACGAGCCGGCGAAGTCGGAACCGGCGGCCTCGCGGGCCGCGCGGTCGGTCTTCGCGGCCTGCTTCTCGGCGGCGAGCCGGGTCTCGGCCTGCCGCGCGGTGAGGTGGAAGTCCTTCTGCAGGGCGGTCAGCATCCCCGCCGAGGCGGGCGGTTCGGGCTTGCTGTCCGCCTGTGCGGTGGTGCCGGTCCCGGCGGCGACGCCGAGACCTCCCAGGAGGGCGAGCGTGGACAGGGCGATACGCATGACGGGTCTGCGATGCATGGGGGTGACGGCCTCTCGTTGTTCCAGGAGTGGGGGTGGAACAACGACGCCCCGACGCGGTGGGGGCGCCGCGTTGACGAGAGTAGGCATAGCGAACAGGCCAGGCATAGACCAATGTTCGCCACTGTTGGTTCGTGTCCGATTCCGTGACAAGTTCCAACAAGACGCTGCGCTAGGGGAGTTGGAGCCAGGTCGGCTCCAACCCCCGTACACGGGCCCTTTACTCCTTGCCGTCCAGCTCCTCGATCGTCGCGTTGGACGGGCCGCGCCCGCGCTGGATCTCCTTCGCCGCGATCTCGGCCTCGCGCAGGACGCGGACCGCGTTGGACCACGTGAGCTTGGCCAGATCGGCCTCCGACCAGTTGCGGTCGAGGAGTTCGGCGACCAGGTTCGGGTAGCCGGCGACGTCGTCGAGCCCCTTCGGCGTGAAGGGCGTGCCGTCGTAGTCGCCGCCGACGCCGAGGTGGTCGATCCCGGCGACCTCGCGCATGTGGTCGAGGTGGTCGGCGACGGTCGAAGCGGTCGCGACGGGGCGGGGGTTGGCCTCCTCGAAGGCACGGTGCGCCGCCATCGCGGCGGGAGTCGTGTCGAGGTGGTGGAAGCCCTTGGCGCGCAGGTTCTCGTCGGCGCGCAGCGTCCACTCCCCCGCCTCGGGGAGGATGAACTTCGGGACGAAGGTGGCCATCGCGATACCGCCGTTGGCGGGCAGCCGCTCCAGGACGTCGTCCGGGATGTTGCGCACGTGGTCGCAGACGGCGAGCGAGGAGGAGTGCGAGAAGATCACCGGGGCCTCGCTCGCGTCGAGCGCGGCGCGCATCGTCGCGGGCGCGACGTGCGAGAGGTCGACGAGCATCCCGAGCCGGTTCATCTCGCGGACGACCTCGACGCCGAAGCGCGTGAGCCCGTCGTGCGCGGGCTCGTCGGTCGCGGAGTCGGCCCAGTCGGTGTTGCTGTTGTGCGTGAGCGTCATGTAGCGGACGCCGAGCGCGTACAAGGCCCGCAGCGTGCCGAGCGAGTTGGCGATCGAGTGGCCGCCCTCCGCGCCCTTCAGCGAGGCGATGCGGCCGGAGGCGCGGGCGGCCTCCATGTCGTCGGCGGTACGGGCCTCGGCGAGCCGCTCGGGGTAGCGGGCGAGGAGCTGGTCGACGCAGTCGATCTGTTCGAGCGTCGCGGCGACGGCCGCGTCCCCGGCCAGCTCGCCCGGCACGTACACCGACCAGAACTGCCCGCCGACGCCTCCGGCGCTCAGCCGCGCGAGGTCGGTGTGGAGACTGCCGCGCTGGTCCTCGGCGATGTCGAGCCGCCCGAGGTCGTACCGCGCCTGCTCGCGCAGGGCCCACGGCAGGTCGTTGTGCCCGTCGACGACGGGCGCCCCGGCGAGCAGCGCGCGGGCTTCTTCGAGTCGGGCGGGGGACGGCTGGGGCGTGGCCACGGCGGGACCTCTTTCCGGGAAAAGGGACGGGGGCGGCCCCGCGCGGAACGCGGCGTCACCCCCGTGACGTACGCAGAAGAACGTACGCCCGCCCTCACCTCCCGAAGCCGAAGCCCCCGCTCGCGTTCCGCGCGGGACCCTCAGCCCCCGAAGCCGAAGCTCCCGCTCGCGTTCTGCGCGGCCTTCGTCCGCAGCCGCTTGCCCTTCTCCGTCGCCTGCGCGTTCAGGTCCTGCTGGAAGTCGCGCATCCGGGCGAGCAGCTCGGGGTCGTGCGCCGCGAGCACCCGCGCCGCGAGGAGGCCCGCGTTGCGCGCGCCGCCGACCGAGACGGTCGCCACGGGCACCCCGGCGGGCATCTGCACGATGGAGAGCAGCGAGTCCATCCCGTCGAGGTACTTGAGCGGCACGGGCACGCCGATGACGGGCAGCGGGGTGACGGAGGCGAGCATCCCGGGCAGGTGCGCCGCGCCGCCCGCCCCGGCGATGATCGCCTTGAGACCGCGGTCGGCCGCGCCCTCGCCGTACGCGATCATCTCGCGCGGCATCCGGTGCGCCGAGACGACGTCGACCTCGTAGGGGATCGCGAACTCGTCGAGCGCCTTCGCCGCGGCCTCCATGACGGGCCAGTCGGAGTCGGACCCCATGACGATGCCCACGAGGGGCTGGGCTGTGGTGCTCACTCTGTGATCGTTCCTCGCAGGTAGCCGGCCGCGTGCCGCGCGCGCTCCAGGACCTCGGGCAGGTCCTTGCCGTAGGTGTTCACGTGGCCGACCTTGCGGCCGGGCTTCACGCCCTTCGCGTACATGTGGATCTTCAGCCCGGGGTCGCGCGCCATGCAGTGGAGGTACGCGCTGTACATGTCGGGGAAGTCGCCGCCGAGCACGTTGACCATGACGGTCCAGGGCTGGCGCGGGCGCGGGTCGCCGAGCGGGAGGTCAAGGACGGCCCGCAGGTGGTTGGCGAACTGCGAGGTCACCGCGCCGTCCTGCGTCCAGTGCCCCGAGTTGTGCGGGCGCATCGCCAGCTCGTTGACGAGCACGCGTCCGTCGCGCGTCTCGAACAGCTCGACGGCGAGGTGCCCGATGACGCCCAGCTCGTTCGCGATGCGCAGCGCCATCTCCTGCGCGATCCCCGACAGTTCCTCGTCGAGACCGGGCGCGGGGGCGATCACGGTGTCGCAGACGCCGTCGACCTGCTGCGACTCGACGACGGGGTACGCGACGGCCTGCCCGTGCGGGGAGCGCACGACGTTCGCGGCCAGCTCCCGTACGTAGTCGACCTTCTCCTCGGCGAGGACGCGGACCCCGGCGCGGAAGGGCTCGGCGGCCTCCTCCTCGGAGCCGACGACCCACACGCCCTTGCCGTCGTAGCCGCCGCGCGTCGTCTTGAGGACGACGGGGTAGCCCTCGCCCTCCGCGGCGAAGCGCGTCACGTCCGCCGGGTCGGCGACGAGGCGGTGGCGGGGGCACGGGACGCCGAGTTCGCTGAGGCGGGCGCGCATGAGGCCCTTGTCCTGCGCGTACACGAGCGCGGCGGGGCCCGGCCGGACCGGGATGCCCTCCGCCTCCAGGGCGCGCAGGTGCTCGGTGGGGACGTGCTCGTGATCGAAGGTGATCACGTCGCAGCCGCGCGCGAAGTCGCGGAGCACGTCGAGATCGCGGTAGTCCCCGACGACGACCTCGTGCGCCACGAGGGCGGCCGAGTCCTGCGGGGTATCGCTGAGCAGCTTGAACGTGATGCCGAGCGGGATGCCCGCCTCGTGCGTCATGCGCGCGAGCTGACCACCGCCGACCATGCCGACTACGGGGAATGTCACCACGCAAGCCTATCCGTTCCCGCTGGTCCCCCCGCTGGCCGGGCGGCCGATCGCCGCAGCGCCTAGCATGGCGGGGACCGCCCTTACCCGTCTCCTGGGGACAAACGCCTTATGACGAACGCCAGTGCCCCGCCCTCGCGGCTGAGACGTATCGTCGCGGAGCTGGCGAAATTCGGCGCGGTCGGTGGTGCGGGCGTGCTCGTGAACATGGCCGCCTACAACCTCGTCCGGCACTTCACCTCGCTCGCCTACGTGCGCGCGAGCGTCATCGCCACCGTCATCTCGATCGTCTTCAACTACGTCGGGTTCCGCTACTTCACGTACCGCGACCGGGACAAGTCGGGTCGCAAGCGGGAGCTGGGACTCTTCGCCGTCTTCAGCGTGATCGGTCTCGTCATCGAGAACGGGGTGCTCTACGCGGGCACCTACGGCTTCGGTCTCGACACCCCGCTCCAGACGAACATCGTGAAGTTCTGCGGCATCGGCGTCGCGACCCTCTTCCGCTTCTGGTCCTACCGCAGCTGGGTCTTCCGCGCGCTGCCGCCGAAGGACCAGGAGGCCGTGCGCGAGGTGTCCGCCGCCGTCCACGAGGCGGAGGCCGCCTTCACGCCGCCGGGCGGCCACCACGGCCCGTACGCGGGACCGCGCCGCGGCCAGCCCTCTCCCGTCGTCGCGCACCACACCCCCTCCACCGAGCACCTGGGCCAGGGCAGGCACCGCAGGCCGCGCCGCGTGCACGTGGACTGAGGCTCAGCGCACCGTCGGCGTCTCCTCGCCGTCCGCGCCCGTGCTCGGCTTGCGGGGGCGGGTGCGCGAGAGGAAGAGGGCGAAGACGGGCGGCTTGCCCTGGAGGAGTTCGAGCCGGCCGCCGTCCGCCTCGGCGAGGTCCCGCGCGACGGCCAGGCCGATGCCCGTGGAGTTCCGGCCCGAGATCGTGCGCTCGAAGATGCGCGCGCCGAGGTCGGGCGGCACGCCGGGGCCCTCGTCGGTGACCTCCACGACGGCCTGGTTGCCCACGGCGCGGGTGCGCAGCGCGACCGTGCCGCCCCCGTGCATGAGCGAGTTCTCGATGAGCGCGGCGAGCACCTGCGCGACAGCGCCCGGGGTGCCGACGGCGCGCAGGTGCCGGGGCCCCGAGCTCACGATGGCGCGGCCCGCGTTGCGGTAGGCGGGCAGCCACTCCTCGACCTGCTGCTTGACGACCTCGTCGAGTTCGAAGGGCACGGCGGAGCCGTTGCGCGGGTCGCGGGAGTTGGTGAGCAGCCGCTCGACGACGGCGGTGAGGCGCTCGACCTGGTTGAGCGCGATGTTCGCCTCCTCCTGCACGGTGTCGATGTCCTCCGTGAGGGTGATCTCCTCCAGGCGCATCGAGAGCGCGGTCAGCGGCGTACGGAGCTGGTGCGAGGCGTCGGCCGCGAGGCGGCGTTCGGCGGTGAGCATCCGCGCGATGCGCTCGGCCGAACTGTCGAGCACCTCCGCGACCCGGTCCAGCTCGGGCACCCCGTACCGCTTCTGGCGCGGGCGCGGATCGCCCGAGCCGAGGCGCTCGGCGGTCTCGGCGAGGTCCGTGAGAGGGGCCGCGAGGCGGTTGCCCTGCCGGATGGCGAGGAGCGCGGCGGCGATGATCGCGAGGAGCGCGACGAGGCCGATGATCATGAGCGTGCGGCCGACCTCGCGCGTCACCTCCGAGCTGGGCTCCTCGACGGTCACCGACTCGCCCGCCTCGCCCCGCTCGGTCGCCTTGATGACGTCGCCGCGGGGCCTGTCGCCGATCTCGATGGGCGCGCGGTTGCGCAGCCGTACGACCGCGTAGCGCCCCTCCTCGACCTGGTCGCGCAGGACCTCGGAGGTGATCTGCTCCTCGGCGATCAGCCTGCTGTCCACGATCGACACCAGCCGCACGGCCTCGGAGTCCACGCGCTCCTGCGCGCTGTTGGTGATCGTCCGGGTCTCGACGATGACGAGCGAGAGCCCGAAGACGGCGATGACGACGAGGACGACGGCGAGGGTGGACGTGATGAGGCGGCGGCGCATACCGCCATCCTGGCAGGTGAGGCGGCGGCCTCTCCGGCGTTCGCGGGAGCGGGGCCCGGTGCGCGGCCCCGGGAGACGGCCCGCCGGCGGTCAGGCGTGCGGGAAGAGGGCGCCCCTCACCGGCCCCGCTCACCCGCGGTCACTGGCCGCCCGCTCCTCCGCAGTCACTGGCCGCCTTCTTCCCGTTCGCCCTCGCGCTGAGCCAGGCCGCCAGGTCCTGGAACGAGACGTCGAGCAGGCCGTCGTGGTCCGCGTTCGCGTACGCCTTGTACTCCACCTGGTCCTTCAGCCCGCAGAGCTGCCCCTTCAGTTTCTCGGTCAGCTCCGGGGCGACCGTGGTGTCCTTGCCGCCCTGGAGCAGGAGGACGGGGCCGGAGGACTTGGCGTGGGCGGGCTGGGCCTGGGCGAAGAAGGCGCGCAGCGCCTTGCTCGTGCCCCAGTCCGCGTTGACGAGGGCGGGCGGCTGCGGGTCCAGCCCTTCGAGGTGCTCGCTCAGCGGCGCGAGGCACAGCCGCTCGGCCGCCGGGATCTGCCGGACGAGGCGGGGCGGCAGCAGGTCGGAGTACGCGACGGACGGCGTCGAGCGCTGGGCGCCGATGGCGATGTAGGTGAGGTACGAGGCCGTGCGGCCCCAGCCCGGCGCGTACGGCGGCCTGAGCTTCGCGAGGCCGTCCACGGCGTCGCCGAGGTTGCTCACGGGGGCCAGCGAGACGGTGCCGAGGTACTTCAGGTCGCTCGCCCGCTTCGCCGCGATCTCGCCCGCGCCGAGCGCGGCGGCGCCGCCCTGCGAGTGCCCGACGGCGAACCACCGCGTACCGAGCGCGGAGTCGAGGTGCCGGGCCGCGCGCACGCTGTCGACGACGGAGTTGCTCTCGGGCCCGAGCTGGAGGTAGCCCTGGACACGGCCGGGGAAGCCGAGACCGGGGTAGTCGGTGCCGACGACCGCGTAGCCGCCGCGCAGCAGGTTCGTGATCAGCTTCTCGTCCTGGCCGTCCGGGGAGAGGGAGAGGCCGGGCTCGCGCGAGGGCGCGCAGTCGGGCCCGACGCCGGTGGTGCCGTGCGCCCAGGCCACGACGGGCCAGCCGTCCTTGGGCGGGGTGCCCTGGGGCGTGAGCGCGAAGCCGGTGACGGCGACGGGCTCGCCGCCCTGCCCGTCCGAGCGGTACATGATCCGCTTCGCGCGCGCGGCGGCGGCAGCGAGCCCGGGTGTGACCTGGAGGGGCTCACTCGCGAAGACCTCACCGGCCGTCTTGCCCTTGATCGTCCCCGCGGCGGGATACGTGTAGAACGAGGCGACACCCGCCGAGGGGGAGCCGCTGGGGCTGGGCGGGGGCGAGGGCTTGGCCGTCCCCGCACTCGATCGGGCGGTCACCGCCCCGCACGAGGCCACCAGCCCCCCGGCCACACAGAGCCCTACCGCCCGCACGATCCCCTTGCTGACGCCCACAGCACACCCCTTCGCCGACTAGCGCTCACGCTAGGTCGCAAAGAAGCACAAAGCGACAAACCAGACCCAAAAGGGTCACACCCTCACCCAACTCGGGGGCCCAACCCCAGCCAGCCCGATGGCCTCAAACCCAGCCCGTCCGGCGCCACCCACCCCCAGCCAGTCCGGCGCTTGAGGACAAAGGCCGCAGGCCGCCCCGGGCACCCAACACCAGCGGCTCCCCCCAGCCAGTCCGGCGCTTGAGGACAAAGGCCGCAGGCCGATCCCCCAGCCCGTCCGGCGCTTGAGGACAAAGGCCGCAGGCCGATCCCCCAGCCCGTCCGGCGCTTGAGGACAGAGGCCGCAGGCCGATCCCCCAGCCACCCCCGAAGGGCTCAGCTCTTCTCGAACCGGAACCCCACCCCCCGCACCGTCGCGATGTACCGCGGATTCGCCGCGTCGTCCCCGAGCTTCTTCCGCAGCCACGAGATGTGCATGTCCAGCGTCTTCGTCGAGGACCACCACGTCGTGTCCCAGACCTCCCGCATGAGCTGATCGCGCGTGACGACGCGCCCCGCGTCGCGGACGAGGACGCGGAGGAGGTCGAACTCCTTGGCGGTGAGCTGGAGTTCCTCGTCACCCATCCACGCCCGGTGCGATTCGACGTCGATGCGGACGCCGTGCGTCGCGGGGGCTTCCTTGCCTGCCTCACCGGCGCCGCGCCGCAGGAGGGCCCGGACGCGGGCGAGGAGCTCGGCGAGACGGAAGGGCTTGGTGACGTAGTCGTCGGCGCCGGCGTCGAGCCCCACGACGGTGTCGACCTCGTCGGCGCGCGCGGTGAGGATCAGGATCGGTACGGAGAGCCCCTCGGCGCGGAGCCTGCGGGCCACCTCCAGGCCGTCCATGCCCGGCAGGCCGAGGTCGAGGACGACGAGGTCGATGGCGCCCTGCACGCCGGCCTCCAGGGCGGCGGGCCCGTCCTCGCGCACCTCCACCTCGTAGCCCTCGCGCCGCAGGGCACGGGCCAGCGGCTCTGAGATGGACGCGTCATCCTCGGCGAGCAGTACACGGGTCATGCCCTGATGGTAGACCGCGCGCGGACCCCCGGGCGGGCCCTCGTCGAAGGCCGGACGCCCTCCGTCGCACCGCCGGGGCCGCGGCTTGTGCGCGAGCTGTCGCGCGGCTGTGGAGGCGGCGCGCGGGGACGCGCTCCGCACCCGCGTCACCCCTCTCCCCCGTCCTGCGAAACGAAGCCCCTGACGCCCCATCACCTGCGATCCCGGCCTTCTGTTCCCTTCCTCACCTGTGATGGATGCCTCATTGCCCGCGGGGAACCGTCGGGAGTGCTTTAGGCTGAGTAAACGTCTGACGCACGGATCACGGACCTTCGCAGGTGCCTGGCGCACGCGAGGGTCCTTGTCGTATCGGTCTCCCGCACCCCCGCGGGCCCCGCCGCGACTCGTCAATGACCTGTGGCCGGGCTCCGGGTGCGAGGAAGCGCCTGGGGCGTGGTTCCTGGTACGCCCCCACTCTCTCGTCGCGCTCCCCCTACTACGGGCGCGACGACCGCGTCGGACGTGGGAGGAGGGGTGCGTACCGGTGCCGGCCTTCCCCCACGCAAGGAACGACCCATGGCGCCCAGCCTGACGAAGGACGCCACCGGCACCGTCACCGCCGGTAGCGAAAAGACCTTCTTCGGCCACCCCCGCGGACTGGCCACCCTCTTCATGACCGAGATGTGGGAGCGTTTCAGCTTCTACGGCATGAGGGCCCTGCTGCCCCTCTATCTCGTCTCCTCCGGCGGCCTGCACATGAACGCGGGCACCGCCACGGCGATCTACTCCGTCTACCTCGCGATGGTCTACCTGCTCGCGATGCCGGGCGGCTGGATCTCCGACCGCTGGTGGGGCCCGCGCAGGACCACCGCGATCGCCGCGGGCATCATCATGTGCGGCCACCTGCTGCTCGCCGTGCCGGGGCAGGGACTCTTCTTCGGCGGGCTGGCGCTCGTCGCGATCGGCTCCGGCCTGCTCAAGTCGACGATCTCGACGATGGTCGGCCACCTCTACCAGGGGCCCGGCGACCCGCGCCGCGACGGTGGCTTCACCGTCTTCTACATCGGCATCAACCTCGGCAGCTTCGGCGCGCCCCTCATCATCGGCACGGTCGGCGAGAACGTCTCCTGGCACCTGGGCTTCGGCCTCGCCGCGGTCGGCATGGGGCTCGGGCTCGCGCAGTTCCTGCTCGGCTCGCGGCACCTGAGCCCCGAGAGCAGTGTCGTGCCGAAGCCGCAGCCGCGCGAGGAGAAGATCGCGACGATCCGCAAGGGTCTGCTGTGGACGCTCGTCGCCGCGGTCGCGTACGGAGTGCTCGTCGCGACCGGTGTGTACACGCTCAACTGGGCGCTGGTCCCGATCAACATCGCCGGTCTCGTGATCCCGGTGGTGGTGCTCGCGCGGATCAAGCGGGACAAGGACCTGGACCGCGCCGAGCGGTCGAAGATGTCCGCGTACATCTGGTTCTTCGTCGCGGCCGCGCTCTTCTGGATGATCTACGACCAGGGCGGCTCGACGCTGTCCCTCTTCGGCGACACCCGGACGACGAACAGCCTCTTCGGCATCGGCTTCCCGACCTCGTGGTACCAGTCGGTGAACCCGGTCTTCATCATGGCGCTGGCGCCGGTGACGGCGTGGATCTGGCTGGCGCTGAACCGGCGCGGCAAGGAGCCGAGCACGGTCACGAAGTTCGCCTCGGGGCTCTTCCTCGTCGGCGTCTCCTTCTTCGTCTTCCTGATCCCGCTCCTGGACACCACGGCGAACGAGCGCGTGAGCCCGATGTGGCTCGTGGCGATCTACTTCGTGCAGACGGTCGGCGAGCTGTGCCTGTCCCCCGTGGGGCTCTCGGTGACGACGAAGATGGCCCCGGCCAAGTACAGCTCCCAGATGATGGGCGTCTGGTTCCTGGCGGTCACGGCGGGCGACAGCGTGACAAGCCTCCTGTCCCTCGCGCACGTCAACCTCGACCGCGCGGGCGTCGTAGCCGCCCAGGCGGCCCTGGCGGCCCTGGCAGGAGCGGCGATCTTCATGTACCGGCGCACGGTGCGCACGAAGATGGGCGAGGTCCACTGACCGACACGAAACGACGGAGGGGCCGGCCACCACACGCGGATCGTGTGGCGGCCGGCCCCTCCGGCGTTCGAGAAGCGGGGCCCGAGGCCCCAATCAGCCCCTCCGGCGCTTGACCACCGGGACGGAGGCCCCACCACTCAGCCCCTCCGGCGTTTGAGGAGCGGGGTCCGGGGCGGAGCCCCGAAAAGCCCCCCAGGGCCCGGGGCAGAGCCCCGACACCCCACGGGGTCGGGGGCGGAGCCCCGGGAGATCGGGCTTGGGGCGAAGCCCCAGAAGCCCTCCCGCCCCTGCGGACACGCCTACGCCGGGGCCGCCACCTCGGCCCACACCCGCTTGCCGGGGACCCCTTCGGCCCGGGACACTCCCCAGTCCACCGAAAGCCTCTGCACGATGAACATCCCGTGCCCGCCGGGCCGCCCCGCCTGGTGCGGTCGCCTCGGCTCCGGCTCCCCCGCCCCCAGGTCGGCGACCTCGATCCGCAGCGTCTTGCCATCCGTGCCGAGAACGAGTTCCTCCGGGCCCTCCGCGTGGAGGCACGCGTTGGTGACCAGCTCGGAGACGACGAGGAGCACGTCCTCGGCCGCCGCCTTGCGGTCCGCGCCATCGGCGGGCATCCATCCCCAGGCGTGCAGCGCCTGGCGCGCGAAGTCGCGCGCCATCGGCACGACACCGCTCTCGCCCACGAGGCTGAGCCTGCGGGTCTGCCGGCCGCCGGGAGCGGACACGCCACCGGGGGCGGACGCGGGGGCGCCGGGCCCTTCCTCGCCGGGGCGCTCGTCCGGCAGTTGCGGCCGGATGGTGCTCATCAGCGCTTCACCTCACCGAATCGCCGGAATCGCCAGTTCTCAGTGCACACTTTCGACACTTCAAGTCTCTCGGGGACCCGCTGGGGAGGGTCCTGACGGCTGCGGGGGTCACGGGAATCTCCTGCCCGACAGCGGGCGGCGGACACCTGCGGATCACTCCTCGCCCCCGTCTCGTGACCCGGGGCCCGCCCCGCGCTCAGCCGGTGAGCGCCTCGGCGAGGGTGGGGTGCACCTGGAAAACGGCGTCGGCGCCGGTGATCTCGAAGACCCGTGAGACGACCGGCTGCATCGCCGCGAGGTGGATGCCGCCACCCGCCGCCTCGGCCCGCAGCCGGGCGCCGAGGAGCACGTTGAGGCCGGTGGAGTCGCAGAACTCGAGCTCGGAGCAGTCCAGGACGATCCGGTCGTGACCGGCGTCGAGCTTGCTGTCGAGTGGTTCACGCAACAATTCGGCGGTGTGGTGATCCAGTTCACCGGCGAGCGCGACCACGACCCAGGGGCCCTCTTCGCGCACCTCGACGCGGAGCCGTCCCCTGTTCGCGCTGCCGACCGTCCCGCGGTCCATGCCGTCTGTCTCCTGAGCCTCGTCGTCCACCCGGCTGCGTGGCGCGGCGTGCGGAAACACGACGCGCCTCATGGCCTTTGTGCTGACCCGGCGTCCACTCCCACTGACCCTCCGCGACCAAGGCGCGGGCGAGCTCTGGGCAGAGGTACGCCGATGTTCTCGAACACTACGCCCTCGACACCCCTCTTCGGTAGCCGAACAACCGCCCAAAAAGGGACATTTGCCTCGTATCGCACTTGCGGTCACTGCGCGCGAGCGGGTAGGGCTAGAAGAACGCATTCGATACAAGCCGGCTTTGGAGGCGCCGCACACCGCAGTGCACGTATTGGCATCGGCAGCCATATGCCGAGAACGATGGAGGACATCATGTCATCCCAGCTCGACGCATCGCGGGCGAATCCGGCGACGTCGACCATCCCCGCTCCTCGCCCCCCGGGCGCGGCGAAGCGGGACCCCGCCGTGGCCCCCCCGGCCTTCCGGTCCCCCACCGCCGTACCCGAGCTGGCGGATCTCCCGGAGATCCCGCCGCTGGACGAGGTGGGGCCGCTGGACGCACGGGCCCTTTCCAAGAACCTTTTCGAACGACTCGAAGACCTCGACGAGGGCACGCACGCCCACTCCTATGTACGCAACACGCTCGTCGAGCTGAATCTCGCCCTGGTCAAGTTCGCCGCCTCGCGCTTCCGCTCCCGCAGCGAACCGATGGAGGACATCATCCAGGTCGGCACGATCGGCCTGATCAAGGCGATCGACCGCTTCGAGCTCTCGCGCGGGGTGGAGTTCCCCACCTTCGCGATGCCGACGATCATCGGCGAGATCAAGCGTTTCTTCCGTGACACCTCGTGGTCGGTGCGGGTCCCGCGCCGGCTGCAGGAGCTGCGCCTCGACCTGGCGAAGGCCGGGGACGAGCTGGCACAGCACCTGGACCGCGCCCCGACCCCCTCGGAACTCGCCGAGAAGCTCGGCATCGAGCGCGAGGAGGTCATCGAGGGCATGGCGGCGTCGAACGCCTACACCGCCTCCTCGCTGGACGCGCAGCCCGAGGAGGACGACAGCGAGAGCGCTCTCGCCGACCGGCTCGGTTACGAGGACCACAGCCTGGAGGGCATCGAGTACATCGAGTCCCTGAAGCCGATGATCGCGCGGCTCCCGCAGCGGGACCGGATGATCCTCTCGCTCCGCTTCGTCGCCAACATGACGCAGTCGGAGATCGGCGAGGAGCTGGGCATCTCCCAGATGCACGTCTCGCGCCTCCTCTCGCGGACCCTCGTGAAGCTCCGCAAGGGGCTGACGCTGGAGGAATGAGCACCGCGCTCCCGGCTTTGATCTGAACACGTGCGCTGCGGCAGTGCGCGAGAGGCCCGTCCCGCCCCCGGGACGGGCCTCTCCGTGTTTCCTCTTCCCGCACGTGCCAAAGTCATGCGCGCGCGGCAAATTCCTTACCGCACGCCCACGTTCGGCACCGAATCCACACGCACGTCGGCCGCACGGACCCGAGGAACCCGCGCGCCCCGCGCCGCACCGGACACCGCGAAGCCCGCCGCTCCCGATGCGGGACACGGCGGGCTCTCGATGGTCGCGTCAGCGCTCGCGCACGCTCCCGAGGAAGCGAGCGAAGGCCGCCCGGCCGAACTCGATCACGGGACCGGAGGCCGCGCACTTGCTGTCCCGCACGGGCATGACGTCTCCCCCGACGGCAAGCTCCACACAATTGCCGCCGTCAGCACCGCTGTAGCTGCTCTTCACCCACGTGAGTCCGTCGCGGTTCGTCATTCGCATTCCCTTTGCTCGGCCAGTCGGTGGAACAGCTCGGCCGACTGCGTCCCGGACATGGCGCTCTCGCGCAGATGGTCACACAACTCCGGGTCGGTGGCGCCGAACAGCTCAGTCCGCCTGTCGGCGTAGACACCGGGAGCGCCCGCCACCACGTCCATCTGCTCGGCGAAGGCCGCCGTCGCCGGGACCGATCCGCTCTCGACGCGGGACACGAGCGTCTGATGGCAGAACATGCGCTGGGCGAATTCCGTTTGGCTGAGCCCGAGATGCTCCCGGAGCCGCAGGACGTAGACGCCGAACTTCTTCGCGGCCTTCGCGCGACGCTCGAAATCGCTCACGCGTTCAACCTCCGTGTCATAGCGTCAAGTTGTCGGCCCCTTCGGCGCCATTGAATACCAAGGCACCGGTAACCGCGGACGTATCGGCAGGAACCACTCCGCGCCTACGACCGCGGCACATCGATCGCGCGCACGATCAGCGCGCGGGCCTCCGTCCCGTACACGGCCAGGTGCGGCAACTCCTCGAACGCCTGCACATACAAAGCGACTTCGGACGGCTGGTTGATGTTCACCCGCGCCGGGAGCAGTTCGGCCGACACGAGTGTGCCGTCGTAGCGCTGAACGACTCTGGACCCATATCGGGCGGCCCCCGTTGGGCATGGGATGAGCACTCTGACTCCGAGACGGTTTCGAAAGTTTCGAAACTTACCCCGATATCGTGACGCCACAAGGTAGGGACGCGGGGTGTTCCGGTCAAGGCTTGCCACTGATCTGCCTGGAAACAGCATCCCCCTGCGGGCCTGACGGACGAGCACGCCGGGCGGGCCCCTCCTGAAGGCACACGTATGGTTCGCCCAGTCCAAGGGGTGTGTGGGGAGTGGAAGTCCCGGACACGCGCTCGCTCCGACCGCGCCCCCGCACCGTTCGGCGACGGCGGCGCAGGGGCTGATTTTCCCCTCAGAAGTTTCGGAGCATTAATCGAAACTTCTGCTGCGGAGAGTATTGACGGCCCTCACCGGTGCCTCAATCATCCCTGTCTGAGGAGCTGACCGTGGTCCGCAAGACCGGACGTCGGCCTCGGCCCTCTGTCCTGCACGGCAGGTCCGCACCCCCCACCAGTCCTCTCGTGATGTCCCCCTTGGAGGCACAGTCATGGGCTTCTACACCCTTCCCGGAGCCGTTGTCCGCCGGAGAACCCGCGGCCTGCTGTTAGCGCTGGTCGTCGGCGCCCTCGGCGTGTCCGGCGCGCTGGTCGCGCCGCCGGAGGCACACGCGGCCGAGAGCACGCTCGGCGCCGCGGCGGCGCAGAGCGGCCGCTACTTCGGCACCGCCATCGCCTCGGGCAAGCTGGGCGATTCGGCGTACACGTCGATCGCGAACCGTGAGTTCAACATGGTGACGGCCGAGAACGAGATGAAGATCGACGCCACCGAACCGCAGCGGGGCCAGTTCAACTTCAGCTCCGCCGACCGCGTCTACAACTGGGCGGTGCAGAACGGCAAGAAGGTGCGTGGCCACACCCTCGCCTGGCACTCCCAGCAGCCCGGCTGGATGCAGAGCCTCAGCGGCAACGATCTGCGTCAGGCGATGATCAACCACATCAACGGCGTGATGGGCCACTACAAGGGCAAGATCGCCCAGTGGGACGTCGTGAACGAGGCCTTCGCCGACGGGAGTTCCGGAGCCCGGCGCGACTCCAATCTCCAGCGCAGCGGCAACGACTGGATCGAGGTCGCCTTCCGCACCGCGCGCACCGCCGACCCGTCCGCCAAGCTCTGCTACAACGACTACAACGTGGAGAACTGGACCTGGGCCAAGACGCAGGCCATGTACTCGATGGTCCGGGACTTCAAGCAGCGCGGCGTGCCGATCGACTGCGTGGGCTTCCAGGCGCACTTCAACAGCGGCAGCCCCTACGACAGCAACTTCCGCACCACGCTCCAGAACTTCGCCGCCCTCGGAGTCGACGTGGCCGTCACCGAGCTGGACATCCAGGGCGCCCCGGCCACGACCTACGCCAACGTGACCAACGACTGCCTGGCCGTCGCGCGCTGCCTCGGCATCACGGTCTGGGGTGTGCGCGACAGCGACTCCTGGCGAGCGGAGCAGACCCCGCTGCTGTTCAACAACGACGGAAGCAAGAAGGCCGCCTACTCGGCCGTCCTCAACGCGCTCAACGGCGGAGGCACGACGGAGCCCCAGCCCCCGACGGGCTCCGTGCAGATCAAGGGCGTCGGTTCGAACCGTTGCCTGGACGTGCCGAACGCCAGCACCACGGACGGCACCCAGCTCCAGCTGTGGGACTGCGGCGGCGGCAGCAACCAGCAGTGGGTGGCCACTGACGCGGGCGAGTTCCGGGTCTACGGGGACAAATGCCTGGACGCCGCCGGTACGAGCAACGGCAGCAAGGTCCAGATCTACAGCTGCTGGGGCGCCGACAACCAGAAGTGGCGCGCCAACTCCGACGGATCCATCGTCGGCGTCCAGTCCGGCCTCTGCCTCGACGCCGTCGGGACCGGCACCGCGAACGGCACGCAGATCCAGCTCTACTCCTGCTCCGGCGGCAGCAACCAGCGCTGGTCCCTCACCTGAGGGGACCCGCCCCGCACGAAGGGGCGAACCGATGACGGCCCGCGGTGCGGGGGCCGAGGCGGCGACGGCAGGCAGGACGCCCGGCCTGCGCCCCGAGAGGCTTCCCCCTCGGTGGTGCGACTGATCAGCACCGCGCACCTGCACGATCCCGGCCCCGCCGGGGAGCGGGCAGCACGTCCTGCCGGATGAGACGGGTGGCGGACCTCATGTCGCCGCCCGCCTCGTCCGGCGCCGAAGGCACCTTCGTGCCGCGATCGCGAGGGCGCCTTCCGGTCAGCCGACCCGCTTCCCCGCCCGCCAGACCTCGGCCACCAAGGGCACTCCGGGGCGGTAGGCGAAGTGGACGTGGCTGGGGGCGTCGAGGAGGAGGAGGTCCGCGCGGGCGCCGGGGGTCAGCGTGCCCACGTCCGTGCGGCGCAGCGCCCTCGCTCCGCCCGCCGTCGCGGACCAGAGGGCCTCGTCGGGGGTCATGCCCATGTCGCGGACCGCGAGGGCGAGGCAGAAGGGCATCGAGGAGGTGTAGGAGGAGCCGGGGTTGCAGTCCGTCGACAGGGCGACCGTCGCTCCCGCGTCCAGCAGGCGGCGCGCGTCGGGCCACTCGGCGCGCGTCGAGAACTCCGCGCCGGGGAGCAGCGTCGCGACCGTGTCGGAGGCGGCGAGCGCCGCGACGTCCTCGTCGCTCAGGTGCGTGCAGTGGTCGGCGCTCGCCGCGCCCAGTTCGACCGCCAACTGGACGCCGGGGCCGTACGTGAGCTGGTTGGCGTGGACGCGCGGGGTCAGTCCCCGCGCCGCGCCCGCCGTGAGGATCGCGCGGGCCTGGTCGCCGTCGAAGGCGCCCTTCTCGCAGAAGACGTCGACCCAGCGGGCGTGCGGCGCGCAGGCGTCGAGCATCGGGCCCGTCACGAGGGACACGTACGCCGCCGGGTCGTCCGCGTACTCGGGGGCCACGATGTGCGCGCCCAGGTACGTCACCTCGTCGGTGTGGCGCGCGGCGAGCGCGAGCGCGCGGGCCTCGTCGTCGACGGTCAGGCCGTACCCCGACTTCGTCTCCTGCGTCGTCGTGCCCTGCCGCAGCCCTTCGGTGAGGTGCCGTACGAGGTTGGCCTCCAGCTCCGCGTCGCTCGCCGCCCGCGTCGCGGCGACGGTCGTGCGGATGCCGCCCGCCTCGTAGGGCCGGCCGGACATGCGGGCGTGGAACTCGCGGGTGCGGTCGCCCGCGAAGACGAGGTGCGCGTGGGAGTCGACGAAGCCGGGGACGACCGCGCGCCCACCGGCGTCATGGCGCGTGTCCGCCGCCGGGGCCGCGCTCGCGGGCCCGGTCCAGGCGACGCGGTCGCCGTCCACGACGAGCGCGGCGTCCTCGATCAGGCCGAGCGGGCCGCCGTGCGCGGGGTCGTTGGTGACGAGGGAGCCGATGCCGGTGAGGAGGGTGCTGGTCATGCGCGCGCGTCCGTTCCTTCGGTGTGCAGGGCCGCGATGGTCTCGGCGAGGAGGGCGGCGGGGTCCGCGACCCGGGTGTGGCGTCCGTCCCGTACGACATGCTCGCCGCCGACGACCGTGTGCCGCACGTCCGCCGCGCTGCCCGCGAACACGGCGGTCTCGGCGCCGAGTTCGGGGCCGTGCCCGGCGGTGCGGACGGTGTCGAGGGCGAGGGTCGTGAAGTCGGCGGGCGCGCCGGGGGCGAGGCGGCCGGCGTCGGGGCGGCCGAGCGCGGCGTGGCCGCCGGGGCTCGCCGCTTCGAGGAGCGCGGCGGCCGTCCAGTGGCCGCGCGCGCGGGTGCGCAGGCGCTCGTCCAGCTCCAGCGCGCGGGCCTCCTCGAAGAGGTCGAGCACGGCGTGGCTGTCGCTGCCGAGCGAGAGCGGACTGCCCGCCTCCTGGAGTGCGAGGGCGGGCCCGATGCCGTCCGCGAGGTCGCGCTCGGTGGTCGGGCACATGCACGTCCCCGTGCCGCTGCCGCCGATGAGCCGGATGTCCTCGTCCGTGAGGTGGGTGTTGTGGACGCCGGTGGTACGGGGCCCGAGGACGCCGTGCGCGGCGAGGAGCCGGGTCGGGGTCATGCCGTGCGCGGCGAGGCACGCCTCGTTCTCGGCGGGCTGCTCGGAGAGGTGGACGTGCAGGGGCGCCTCGCGCGCGGAGGCCCAGGCGGCGACGGTCGCGAGCTGGGCGGCGGGGACGGCGCGCACGGAGTGGATCGCCGCGCCGATGACGGTGTTGTCGTCGCCGCGCAGCCGGTCCACGCGCCGGGCCCAGGCGTCCGCGTCGCCGTCGCCGAAGCGGAGCTGGTGGGGCTCGGGCGGGGCGCCGAAGCCGGAGGAGAGGTAGGCGGTGTCGAGCAGCGTGAGGCGGACGCCCGCCTCACGCGCGGCCTCGACGAGCGCCTCGCCCATCGCGTTGGGGTCCGTGTACGGGGTTCCGTCGGGCTGGTGGTGCACGTAGTGGAACTCGCCGACGGCCGTGATGCCGCCGAGGGCCATCTCGGCGTACACGGCGCGCGCCAGCCGGTGGTACGAGTCCGGGGTGAGGCGCTGGGCGACGCCGTACATCGTCTCGCGCCAGGTCCAGAACGTGCCGCGCGCCCGCTGCGTGGCCGCGCGCAGGGCGCGGTGGAAGGCGTGCGAGTGCGCGTTGGCGAGCCCCGGCAGGGTGAGGCCGCGCAGGGGCTCGGCGCCGGGCGGGGGGCCGGGGACGCCTTCCCGCAGCGAGGCGATCCGGCCGTCCGCGCCCGCCGTCAGGAGGAGGCCCGAGGCGGTGCGGGTACCGAGCCACGCGTGTTCGAGCCAGTACGTCAGCGGCACGCCCGCTCCTCCCGTCCGTGGTGTGTCAGCGGCACGCCAGCTCCTCCAGTACGTCCGCGAGGGCGGTGACCCCCGCGTGGCAGTCGGCGCGCTCCGCGTGTTCGGCGGGGGCGTGCGAGACGCCGGTCGGGTTGCGTACGAACAGCATGGCGGTCGGGACGACGGCGGAGAGGATTCCCGCGTCGTGTCCCGCGCCGGTGGGCAGGACGGGGACCTCGCCCTTGCCGGTGCGCAGGACGCGGCCCAGTTCCTCGCGCAGCGCGTGGCCGAACTCGACGACCGGCGTGAAGGACTCCCGTACCACGGACAGGTCGACGCCCTCGCGCGCGGCGGCGTCCCGGGCGGCCTCCTCGATCGCGGTCACGACCGTGTCCAGGGTCTCCTGGTCGGCGGCGCGCGAGTCGAGCCAGCCGCGGACGAGCGAGGGGATGGCGTTGACGCCGCCCGGCACGACGTGGAGCTTGCCGAAGGTCGCGACGGCCCGCGCGAGCGCGGCCTCGCGGCGCGCGGCGAGGACCGTCTCGGCGTAGGGGAGCATCGGGTCGCGGCGGTCCGCGAGCCGGGTCGTCCCGGCGTGGTTGGCCTCGCCGCGCCAGTCGAAGCGCCAGCGGCCGTGCGGCCAGATCGCGCTGGCGATGCCGACCGGGTCGCCGGTCAGGTCGAGCGCGCGGCCCTGTTCGACGTGGAGTTCGACGTAGGCGGAGACGCGGTCCAGGCGCGCGTGGTCGGCACCGATCGCGTCGGGGTCGAAGCCGGCCCGCTCCATGGCGCGGGGGAGGCTGACGCCGTCGGCGTCGCGGAGCGCGAAGGCCGCTTCCTTGGTGAGCGCCCCGGCGCTGAGGCGCGAGCCGACGCAGGCGAGGCCGAAGCGGGCGCCTTCCTCGTCGGCGAAGTTGGTGATCGCGAGGGGCTTGCGGGGTGCCGCGCCGCGTTCGCGCAGGGCGTCGAGCGCGGCGAAGGCGGTGACGACGCCGAGGGGGCCGTCGAAGGCGCCGCCGTCGGGCACGGAGTCGAGGTGCGAGCCGGTGACGACGGCGTCCCGGCCCCCGGGGTCGCCGAGCCAGGCCCACTGGTTGCCGTTGCGGTCCTCCTCGTACGCCAGCCCCCGGTCCGCGGCCTGCCCGCGGAACCAGTCGCGTACGTCACGGTCGGCGTCCGTCCAGGCGAAGCGGCGGTAGCCGCCGCTGTCCTTGTCGCGGCCGAGCGGGGCGAGGGTGTCCCACATGCGGTCGAAGTCGTCGGGGGTGCGGGAGGGGGCGGCGGGGGCCAAGGCGGGCTCCGCCCCGGCCGTCGCGCCGTCCGGGGTGCGCCCGCTCACGCGGCGCCGCCCTCATGCCCGCCGCCCTCGTGCCCGTCGCCCTCGCGCATCGGGATGCGGACGCCCTTGGCCTCCGCGACGGCCTCCGCCTCCTCGTACCCGGCGTCGACGTGCCGGATGACGCCCATGCCGGGGTCGTTGGTGAGGACGCGGCGGATCTTCTCGGCCGCGAGGGGGGTGCCGTCGGCGACCGTGACCTGCCCGGCGTGCAGCGAGCGGCCCATGCCGACACCGCCGCCGTGGTGGATCGAGACCCAGGAGGCGCCGGAGGCGACGTTGACCATCGCGTTGAGGAGCGGCCAGTCCGCGATGGCGTCCGAGCCGTCCTTCATGGCCTCGGTCTCGCGGTACGGGGAGGCCACGGAGCCCGTGTCGAGGTGGTCACGGCCGATGACGATCGGGGCCTGGAGTTCGCCCGAGGCGACCATCTCGTTGAAGCGCACACCGGCCTTGTCGCGCTCGCCCTGGCCGAGCCAGCAGATCCGGGCCGGGAGTCCCTGGAAGTGGACGCGCTCCTGCGCCATGGTGATCCAGCGGCGCAGCGACTCGTTCTCGGGGAAGAGGTCGAGGAGCGCCTGGTCGGTCTTGTGGATGTCGCTCGCCTCGCCGGAGAGCGCGGCCCAGCGGAAGGGACCCTTGCCCTCGCAGAAGAGCGGGCGGATGTAGGCGGGCACGAAGCCGGGGAAGGCGAAGGCGCGCTCGTACCCGGCGAGCCGGGCCTCGCCGCGGATCGAGTTGCCGTAGTCGAAGACCTCGGCGCCCGCGTCCTGGAAGCCGACCATGGCCTCGACGTGCTGGGCCATCGCCTCGCGGGAGCGCCGCGTGAACTCGGCGGGCTTCTCCTTCGCGTACGCCGCCATGTCGGCGAAGTCCACGCCGAGGGGGAGGTAGGCGAGCGGGTCGTGCGCCGAGGTCTGGTCGGTGACGATGTCGATGGGGGCGCCGTCGGCGAGGAGCTGGGGGACGATCTCGGCGGCGTTGCCGAGCAGGCCGATGGAGAGGGGCTCGCGGCGGTCGCGCGCGGCGGTGGCGAGGGCGAGCGCGTGGGCCACGTCGTCGGCCTTCACGTCGAGGTAGCGGTGCTCGATGCGGCGCTCGATGGCGCGCGGGTCGCAGTCGACGCAGATCGCGACGCCGTCGTTCATCGTCACGGCGAGCGGCTGCGCGCCACCCATGCCGCCGAGCCCGGCGGTGAGGGTGATGGTCCCGGCGAGGGTGCCGCCGAACTTCTTCGCGGCGACGGCCGAGAAGGTCTCGTACGTGCCCTGGAGGATGCCCTGGGTGCCGATGTAGATCCACGAACCGGCCGTCATCTGGCCGTACATGGTCAGGCCCAGCTCCTCCAGGCGGCGGAACTCCTCCCAGTTCGCCCAGTCGCCCACGAGGTTGGAGTTGGCGATGAGGACGCGGGGCGCCCACTCGTGCGTGCGCATGACGCCGACGGGGCGGCCGGACTGGACGAGCATCGTCTCGTCGTTCTTCAGCGTGCGCAGGGTGCGGATCATCGCGTCGAAGGAGTTCCAGTCGCGGGCCGCCTTGCCGGAGCCGCCGTAGACGACCAGCTCGTCGGGATGCTCGGCCACCTCCGGGTCCAGGTTGTTCTGGAGCATCCGCAGCGCGGCCTCCTGCTGCCAGCCGAGGGCGCTCAGCTCGGTGCCGCGGGGGGCGCGGACGGGGCGGGGACCGGACATGGGCTGCCTCCTGTGACTCGATTGATTCACATACTCCACTCCTGAATAGCCCTAGTCAATGGCGACAGAGGGCCGCGGCGGCACGATCCCTCCGCCCCCTAAACCGGCCCTCACGCAAACAGTTCCTCTCAGTCACGTGTCGGCCGGTGAACACACGGGGACGCGCGGCGAGTGTGACGCACTCCACGCCGCCCGTCCGCATACCGCCCTGCGCAGGCGTTTTCCGGCCTCGCCGGGCGGAGGCCATCGCTCCGCACGCTCTGTGATCGTCATATGTACATGGCGAAGCAAATCGAACCTAGATACGGTCGGCTTCGTACCTGTTGCTGGTTGAAGGGGGAAGAAACATGGACCAGTTGGGACTCGACTTCGACATCACGGTGCCGCGTCGCCTCGTGCACAGAGCCTCCGTCACGGAGGTCTTCCTGACGGACCACAGGCCGCAGGGCGACGGGGCCCTCATCGCGGCACAGCTTCCGCGTACGCACGACTACTACAACGACCACACGGCCACGCCCGCCAAGTACGACCCGCTGCTCCTCATGGAGGTGCTGCGGCAGTGCGGCATCCTCGTGGCGCACGAGTACCTCGGCGCGCCAGCCGACGCGAGCTTCGTCTTCGACGGCGCGACCCTGCGCGTGCTGTGCGCCGAGGCGCTGACCATCGGGCCGCGACCGGCCCGCGCCACGGTGGACTTCCGGGTGGAGGAGACGAAGGAGCGCGCGGGCGCCCCCTGCGGTGCCGTGTACGTGGCGCGCCTCGACATCGAGGGGCAGCCGGCGGCCGAAGCCATGCTGGAGTGCCGCTGGATGCCGCGCCGGGTCTGGCAGAAGCTGCGCGAACGCAGCCGCTCGGCTCTCGACCTGAGCCCGCGTGCCCGCCTCACCGGACAGCGGCTGCCCGGCTACCTGGTGGGCCGGCGCTCTCCGCAGAACGTCGTGCTCGCGGACGCCACCGTCGGCGGGACCACCGGCGAGGGCACCACCGTCGTCGGGCACGTGGTCGTGGACCCGGGGCACCTCGGCCTCTTCGACCATCCGCTCGACCACATCTCGGGGGCCGTCATGTTCGAGGCGTTCCGGCAGACAGCCCTGTACGCCGCGAGCGAGGTGCACGGGCTCGCCCCGCGCGGCCTCTTCCTGGAGCGGATCGACACCCGCTTCGTCCGGGTGGCCGAGTTCGAACTGCCCACGGACTGCCGGGCGCGCGTCGGCGCGAGCGACGAGACGGGTGTCTCGGTCGACCTGGAACTCGTCCAGGAGGAACGGGTCACCGCGACGGCGCGGGTGCGCCTGGGGCGTTCGCTGATCGCCGCCTTCGCGGAGCGGGAGACGGGGCTGGTGAGCGCGTGAGCACCGCCCCCTGGTCCGGGGCCCGCGGCCGGGCCCCGGACATGATGGTGTGGTTCGACTTCGGCGGCGTCCTCTCGCCGCCGCTCGATGAGCTGTTCCGCGCCTTCGAGAAGAAGACCGGTATCAGTTCCGGCCACCTGCGCCTCGCCATGAAGGACGTCGGGCAGGCACTCGGCCTGCCACCGCTCGCACCCATCGAGTCCGGCGCGATGCCCGAGGCGGAGTGGACCGCTCTGCTCTCGAAGGCGTTGCGCCGGCGCTGGCCGGGTCTCGACCAGTCACGCGCCCGCTGGGACGCTTTCGGGCGTCAGTGGTTCGAGGGGGTCGAGGTCAACGCCCCGGTGGCCGCGGCGGTGCGGCGGCTGAGCGAGGCCGGGGTGCGGGTCGGGGTCCTCTCGAACAACGTCCGCGAGTGGGAGCCGTACTGGCGGGGCATCATCGCGCCCGCCGGAAAGCTGGACTTCGTCGTGGACTCCTGTCTGCACGGGGTCCGCAAGCCCGAACCGGCGATCTTCGCCCTCGCCCAGCGCACCGCGGCGGCCGGAGCCGCGGACTGCGTCCTCGTGGACGACCTCGCGGAGAACTGCGCGGCCGCCGAGGAGGCCGGGTGGACGACCGTCCACTTCCGGGACAACGAGCAGGCGCTGCGGGAGCTGAGCGCGGTCACCGGCGTCCGCCTGTGCAAGCTCCCCTGACCCCGCGCCGCGCACCCGGCCCCGCCACCCCAGAGCAACTTTCCTCTCACTCTCACTGGAGTACCCCATGGCCACCTCCGCGCCTCCGCGACCGAGCGTCGACGGCATACCGCACCTCGACCCGGTCCCGACCTTCGTCCCCCTCGCCGCACGCGGTCGCGGCGGTCTTCCCCTGATCGAACTGCCCAGCGGGCACACCGCCGTCCACCTGACGCGCTACGCGGACGTGCACCGCGTCCTGACCGACCCGAGCTTCGGGCGCACCGCGACCAACACCGAGGGCGGGCCCAGCTTCCTGCCCACGATCATGCCGAAGGAGTTGCTGCTCAACCTCGACATGCCCGGCCACTCCCGGATGCGCGGCTTCGTCAACGCCGACTACAGCGTGGCCGGCGTCGAGCGGCTGCGACCCCTGGTGAGGGAACTCGTGGCGGCCAAGGCGGCCCGGCTGCGCGAGGCCGAGCGCCCCGACCTCTACGCGGCGGTGCTCGACACACTGCCCGCCGAGGTGAACGGGCGCTTCCTCGGCATCCCGGACACCGACATCGCGTACTACCGCCCGCTCGGGCACACCGTGCAGGTCGCCTCGCACGAGGACGTGCCGGGGCTCGTCGCCGACTTCACCGAGCTGTACACGTACCTCACCGGGCTCGTCACCGGGGCGCGGCCGAGGATCGAGGGCGGCGTGATCGACCGCTTCCTCGCCGCACGCGACACGGTCGAACCGCCGCTCGACGACGCCGAACTGGTCGGCATCCTGCTCGGTTCCGTCCTCGGGGCCGACCAGAACATCCTGTCGGTCGCGTCGAAGATCGCGTACGTGCTGCTGTGCCGCCCCGTGCTGTGGCAGCGCCTCGCGGCGGAGCCCGGGATCGCGCCGCGGCTCGTGGACGAGCTGATCCGGCTCATCCCGCTCGGCAACATCTCGGCCTTTCCCCGGATCGCGGGCCGCCGGACCGAGCTGGCGGACGGGGTCGTCGAGGAGGGCGAGGTGGTCTACCCGGACGCCTTCGCGGCCAACCGCGACCCCGAGGTCTTCCCCGAGCCGCTGCTGATCGACCCGGACCGCACGGGCAAGCGGCATCTCCAGTTCGGCTACGGGATGCACCACTGCATGGGCGCCGCGCTCGCGCGGATGGAGATCACGGAGCTGCTCACGACGCTCGCGGCGGAGTTCCCCGGGCTCGCGCTCGACGCCGATCCGGCCACGCTCACCTGGGACAGCGGCGTCATCCTGCGGCGTCCGGTGACGTTGCCGGTGCGCTGGTAGCCCTCGCGCGAAACCTCACGCTGCCGGGAGCCCCGCCGCTCCCGGCAGCGCCCCGTCCACGGGCAGCGGCGCGTTCTCCGCCACGAGCCGGAGCAGGCCGGGGAAGCGCCGCTCGATGTCCTCGCGGCGCAGCCGGGCGCAGCGGCTGTTGCCCCGGTCCACCTGCCGTACGAGTCCGGCCTCGCGCAGGATGCGGAAGTGGTGCGTACGGGTGGACTTGCCCACGGGCAGGCCGAAGGACGTACACGTGCGCTCGGTGTCCTCCGGCTGCCGGACGAGCGTCGCGATGACGTGGTAGCGCAGCGGGTCGGAGAGCGCTTTGAGCACCGTCTGGAAGTCGAACTCCTCGACGTTCGGGTGTCCTTCGGCATCGGGCATGGCTGCGGCTCCGGGGGGACGAAGTTGAAAACTATACGTTCCGATCCAAGGTACTACTTGCGTGCGACCTTGCGAACATGCCAGAGTGAGGTTCGATATAAAGCGAACCTATGTGGGGCGCAGCACACCTGCGGAGGTCCCCGCCCCTCCGCACGGCATCCCGTCGCCGTCCCACCTCCCTCGCACCGTCCCCCCGGGGCCGTACCGCCGCCCCGCGTCTCACCTCCGGAGTTCTCCGTGGCCTCACCCACCGCTGACCCGACCCGCCCCTCGCAGGCACCGCCCGACCCGGCCCAGGCCGCCCCGGGGAAGCTGACCCTGATCGCCGTGCTGCTGGCGGTCTTCGTCGTGCCCACCTCGATCTCCGGGACCGCCGTCGCGCTCCCGGACATCGGCGCCGGGACCGGTGCCGCGCAGGGCTCCGCCTCGCTCCAGTGGGTCGTCAACGCCTTCAACCTCGCCTTCGCCTGCTTCACCCTCGTGTGGGGCAGCCTCGCCGACCTCATCGGCCGCATCCGGGCCTTCGCGCTGGGCGCCGCCGTCTTCGCCCTCGCCTCGCTGGCCTGCGCGCTCGCGCCCAACGTGTACGTGCTCGACGGGGCACGCGCGCTCGCCGGTCTCGGCGGCGCCGCGATCTTCGCCTGCGGCAGCGCGATCCTGTCCTCCGCCTTCGAAGGACCGGCCAGGGCCAAGGCGTTCGCGCTCTTCGGCACCGTCGCCGGGGTCGGCGTGGCCCTCGGCCCGACCGTCTCGGGCCCGGCCGTGGACGCGCTCGGCTGGCGCTGGATCTTCGGCCTCCAGGCGATCGTCCTGGCCGCCGTGCTCGCCTGCGTCCCCGTGATCGCCCGGAGCGTGCGCGAGCCCGCCGGGGGCGGTGGCCGCCTGGACGTGCGCGGCGCGGTCGTCTTCGTCCTCGCCATGGCGGCGCTGACGTACGCCATCGTGCAGGGCTCGGCGTGGGGCTGGGCCTCGGCGGGAACGCTCGGCCTGCTGCTCGCCTCGCTCGTCCTGTTCGGCGCCTTCGGGGCGCTCGCCCGGCGGACCGCGGCCCCCCTCCTGGATCTCTCCGTCATCCGCGACCGCCGCTTCCTCGCGTACACGCTGGTGCCCGTCGCCGCCTCTTTCGGCTTCGTCACCCAGCTCACCTACCTGCCGTCGTACCTCGCGACCGTCGCCGGCTACAGCGCCTCGGCCGCCGGTACGACGATGCTCCTGCTCACGCTCCCCGTGCTCGTCCTGCCGATGGTGGGCGCCAAGCTCGTGGAGCGCGGCACCTCGCCGCTCGCCGTCGTCTTCGCCTCCCTCCTGTGCCTCGTCGTCGGCGACCTCGCCCTGCTGGTGCTCGGCCCGGACACCTCGCTCGTCGTCATGGCCCCCGCGATGCTCGTGACCGGTGCCGGTATGGGCCTGTCCGCCGGTCTCGTCGACGGCCAGGCGCTCGCCATGATCGAGCCCGCGAAGGCCGGGATGGCCGCGGGCTTCCTCAACACGCTCCGGCTCGGCAGCGAGGCGATCGCCGTCGCGGTGTTCGGTTCCGTCCTCGCCTCGCTCGCCGCCTCCGGCGGCTCCGGTTCCGGGGCCTCCTCGTACGACGACGCCTTCCACGTCCTGCTGTGGGTCATGGCCGGGGTGTGCCTCCTGCTCGGCCTGCTCGTCGTCTCGCTCGCGCGCGGCGGCGACCGGGCCGAGGGCGCCGGGGTGAGCACGCCGTGAGCCCCGGCCCGTCCCACCCCCGCGCCCCGCTCTCCTGCGAGGTCGCCGTCGTCGGCGGCGGCCCCGTGGGCATGTTGCTCGCCGCCGAACTGGCCCACCACGGCGTCGCCGTGACCGTGGTCGAGCGGAACGAGCGGACGCTCGACGTGCCCAAGGCCGGGACGCTGCACGCCCGCACCGCGCAGTCGCTGCGCAGGCGCGGCTACCTGGAGGGCCCCGAGCCGGCCACCGCGCTCCTGGACTCCGAGCACGCCGGCAGCTTCCACTTCGCGGGGCTCCCCGGGCTCACCATCACGGGACCCGCCGTGGAGGGCGAGCCGATCGTGGGGCGCGCCCAGGGCGACCTGGAACGGCTCTTCGAGCGCGTCGCCGGGGAGCGCGGGGCGACCGTCCTGCGCGGGCACCGGGTCACGGCGCTGCGCGGTGGCGGGGACGGGACGGGCCCGCGCCTCACCGTCGAGGCGTGCGGCGGCGGGGGCCCGCCCTGTACCCTCACCGCCGCGTACGTCATCGGCGCGGACGGCGCCCGCAGCCTCGTCCGCGAGGCGGCGGGCTTCACGAGCGAGGAGCACGCGCCGCACACCCAGGCCGTACTCGGCCTCGTCGACCTCGACGCGCCCTTCCAGGCGCCCGCGGGCTGGACCCCGACCGAGCGCGGCTGGACGGTCATCGGCCCCAACCCGTACGGGCCGAGCCGCGTCGCCGCCTTCGACTTCGGGGGGCCGCACCCCGACCGGCGCACGCCGCTCACACTCGAAGAACTGCACGCCACCGTCTCGCGCATCGCGGGACAGGACATCCCCATGCGCAACGCGCGCTTCCTGGACCGCTTCAGCGACTACGCCCGGCTCACCCACAGCTACCGCGACGGCCGGGTCCTCCTCGCGGGCGACGCCGCCCACGTCCACTTCCCGGTCGGCGGCCAGGGCCTCAACCTCGGCATCCAGGACGCCGTCAACCTCGCCTGGAAGCTCGCCCTCCACCTGCGGGGCTGGCCCAGCCCCTGGCTGCTCGACAGCTACACCGCCGAACGCCGCCCCCCGGCGGCCCGCACCATCGCCAACACCCGGGCCCAGCTCGCGCTCATGACCCCCGGCGCCACGCACGATCCGCTGCGCGAGCTGTTCACCCGGCTCCTGCGGCTCCCGGAGGTCAGCCGCCATCTCGGCGACATGATCAGCGACCAGGACGTCCACCTGCCGCGCACCGCCGCGCAGTCGCCGCTGACCGGGCTCTTCCTGCCCAACCTGCCGCTCACCGTCGCGCGGCGGCCCACGAGCGTGGCGCGGCTCCTGCGCCCGGGACGGCTCCTCCTGCTCGTCCTCGACGAGCAGGCCGAGGAGACGCTGCGCAAGGCGCTCGCGCCGTGGGACGAGGTCGTCGACGTCGTCCCGGCGACGAGCGAGGCGCGGCTCCCGCTGCGCGCCGCGCTCCTGCGCCCGGACGGCTACCTCGCGTGGGTGGACGACGAGAGCGGGGCGGACGCGGCGGGCCTGGAGGCCACGCTCGACACGTACCTCGGCCGCCGCCCCTGACCCGCCCGCGCCGCCTCACTTCCCCGCCCGCGCCGCAACAACCGCGTCCCGGTCCCCACGCCGCCGCCCCCGCGCCCTCGCCCCCCACGTCTCCGCCCCGTCCTCGTCCCTGACCCGTCCTCGGAGGCACCGTCATGACCGGCACCCGTATCACCGCTCTCGGGCACTACCAGCCCTCGCGAATACTCACCAACCAGGACCTCGCGGAACTGGTCGACACGAACGACGCGTGGATACGTTCCCGGGTCGGCATCCGCACCCGGCACCTCGCCGCCGAGGACGAGACGGTCGACTCGATGGCGGCGGCAGCGGCCGAGAAGGCCCTCGCGCACGCGGGCACCGACCCGGCGGACATCGACCTCGTCCTCGTCGCGACCTGCACCGCCGAGGACCGCGCGCCGAGCATGGCGGCGCGGACGGCGGCGCGCCTGGGCGTCCCGCACCCGGCCGCGATGGACGTCAACGCCGCCTGCTCCGGCTTCAGTCACGCGCTCGCCCTCGCCGACCAGGCGCTGCGCACGGGGTCCGCGCGGCGCGCGCTCGTCATCGGGTCCGAGAAGTTCTCGGCGGTCGCCGACTGGACGGACCGTTCGAGCTGCGTCCTCGTCGGCGACGGGGCCGCGGCGGCCGTCGTCGAACCCTCGGCCGAGCCGGGGATCAGCCCCGTGGTGTGGGGCTCCTTCCCTGACAGGGGGCCGGCGGTGCGCATCGAGGGCACGCCCCCGCGCTTCGCCCAGGAGGGGCAGGCGGTGTTCCGCTGGGCCACCACCGAACTCCCCGCCCTCGTACGGAAGGTGTGCGACCGGGCGGGCGTCCTGCCCGGCGAGCTGGGCGCCGTCGTCCTGCACCAGGCGAACCTGCGCATCATCGAGCCGCTCGCGGCGAGCCTCGGCGCGAGCGCCGCCGTCGTGGCCACCGACGTCATCGACTCGGGGAACACCTCGGCCGCGAGCGTCCCGCTCGCCTTCTCCAAGCTGCTCGACCAGGGCCGCGTCCCCACCGGCGCCCCCGCCCTCCTCTTCGGCTTCGGCGGCGGCCTCTCGTACGCCGGACAGATCGTGACGGCACCGTAAAGCCCCCGGTGGCACGGCACCTCCGCGAGGGCCCGGCCTCAGCCCGGCAGGCTCACCGTCCGCCCCCTCAGCCGCTCCTCACCCCTCCTTGCGCGCCACCGCGCACCACATCGGCAGGTTGTCGTTCGGGACGTCGCCCGTACGCGGGTGCCAGCGGTTGAGGGGGACGACGCCGGGGTCGAGCAGGTCGAGCCCGGCGGTGAACTCGCCCACGCGCTCGCGGGTGCGGGGGGTCGCCGCGGCGTGGGCGGCGGCGCGCTCGTTGTAGACGCGCATGGACTCGGCGACCTCGTCGGCGCCGATGTCGCTCGCCGGGTGCGAGAGCACGAGGAAGCTGCCGGGCGCCAGCCGCGCGAGGAGCCGCCGAACGACGTCCCAGGGGTCCTCCGCGTCGCGCAGGTACTGGAGCACCGCGATGAGCATGAGCGCCACCGGCTCGGCGAAGTCGAGCGTATGGGCGGCCTCGTCGAGGATCTTCTCGGGCTCGCGCAGGTCGGCCTGCACGTAGTCGGTGGCGCCCTCCTCCGAGCTGACGAGGAGCGCGCGGGCGTGCGCGAGGACGACCGGGTCGTTGTCCACGTAGACGATCCGCGACTCGGGCGCCACCCGCTGCGCGACCTCGTGCGTGTTGTCGGCGGCCGGGACGCCCGTACCGATGTCGAGGAACTGCCGGACCCCCCGGGCGGCGAGGTACTCGACGGCGCGGCCGAGGAAGGCGCGGTTGGCGCGGACCGAGGGCACGATGCCGGGGTTGGCGCGGGCCGCCAGCTCGGCGGCCTCCTGGTCCACCGGGTAGTGGTCCTTGCCGCCGAGCCAGACGTTGTAGACGCGGGCCGGGTGGGCCACCGCGGGGGCCGAGGAGAGGGGCGGACGGTCACTCATGGCGGTCACCTCGTGCGGGACGGGGGCGACACCGGGTCCGTGCGCACGCGAGCCCGGCGGGGGTCAGTGCTCACGGTAACCGGCGGACCGGCCCGTGGCTCGGCCTGGGCGGTCGGGGGCGGGGGCGGGGGTCCGGGGTCCGGGGTCGGCAGGGCTCACGGGACGCGCGGCCCCCGCACCGCCAACGTGCTCACCGTGCCGTCGCCCCACACCGTCGTGTTCATGAGGACGTGCCCGTCCCCCGCGAGGACGGTGAACTCCGGTACGTACCGCTCCGTGAAGAGCCCGGCCATCGCGCTCCTGAACAGCTCCACCTCGCTGCGTACGAAGTCCCACTCCTCGCGGAGCCGCACCCGTGCCCAGCCGTGCCGTGTCCCGCCGAAGCGCTCGCCGTTCGTCGCCGCGCGGTCCACGCCGATGACGAACTCGTCCCGCCCGTCGAAGAGCCGGAACTCCTTGGCCATCCGGAACCAGCCCGCGTTGACCCTGTCGGCGAGGTCCGGCGCGTCCACGGCGGCGACCTCGTGGGCGCGCGCGTCGTGCCGCCCCTGCGCGGGAAGCGCGGACGCGGCCCCGCCCGGGGGCAGCGGCGGCATGGCGGGCTCGCCCCGCACGCGTGCGAGGAAGCGCAGCCCGGCGGGAGCGAGGAGCGCGGCCAGCTCCGTGTCGTCGAGAGGCACGAACCCGACCATACGGGACGTTCACGGCCGGGGTGCGGGAACGGCGGGACGGGTGGGGACGGGGCGGGAACGGCGGGGCGGGACGGGATCAGGGGCGCCCCCTCGCGATCCGGCCACGCGCCGCCGTGCCCCGGCCGTCCCGGCCGCCCCGGCCGTCCCCGCCGGACAGGTACCGCCTCAGCCGCTGAATCCCTTCCGCGAGCCGAAGGCCGCCGCCCGCACGATGAACTCCTTCACCCGCGCCCCCGGCCGGCCCCCGACGTACGCGGTGCGCAGCGAGTCGTCGAAGCGCGTGAACTGCATGACGGCGTCGGCGCGCCCGAGACTCACGCAACGCCCCACGTAGCGCAGCGGGTACGGCTTCGGCTCGCGGCCCGCGAGGAGCCGGGCGAGGACATCCACGGCGTGCGCGGCCTGCGGCCCGGCGGTCTGGCAGCCGAAGCGCGCCCCCGGCACGGCGGCGCAGTCGCCCACCGCGAAGATCCGTCCGTCGCTCACGCTGCGCAGGTACGGGTCCACGACGGCCCGGCCCGCCTCGTCGACCTCCAGGCCGCTGTCGGCGGCGAGCGGCGGAACCCCCGCGACGACCGCCCACAGCACGAGGTCCGTGGGCAGTGAGCCGCCGGAGCGCAGCCGGAGTCCGCCGTCCGCCGCCCCGGCCTCCGTCACGACGTCCTCCACGACGTCGACGCGCAAGCGGCCGAGCGTGGTGAGCGCGCGGACCCTGGCCTGCCCCGAGAGCATGTCGGCGATCCGCTCCCCCACGAGCCGTACCCGCAGGTCCGGCCGCCGCTCGGCGACCTCGGTCGCGGTCTCGACGCCGGTCGCGCCGCCCCCGACGACAGTGACGTGCGCCCCGCCCGGCAGCGCGGCCAGCGCGGCGCGCGCCCGCCCGGCGCCCTCCCACGTCCCGACGGGCACGGTCCCGGGCAGGGGCCGCGCGGTACTTCCGACGGCGAGGAAGAGATGGTCGTACGGAAGCGTGTCACCCCCGGCGAGGACGAGAGTGCCCTCGCCCGCCTTCTCGGCCTCCCCCACCCGGATTTCGACGCCGTCCCGCAACATCGACCGCAGCGGTCTGGCGGCCTCGGCGCTCCCCGCGACGCGCTGGTGCAGGCGCACCCGCTCGACGAACTCCGCACGCGGATTGACGAGCGTGACCTCGGCTCCCTTCACCTTCTTGACCAGGCGGTTCGCCGCCAGTGTCCCGGCGTATCCGGCTCCCACCACAAGCACCTTCATCGCGATCCCCTTCCGGACGGTCCGGTCTCGTGTCTCACCTCCTTGACGGGACAGCGCCGCGAGGTGTGACAGGCGAGGGGTGGAGCGGGTCGGGGCGGGGAGGCGAGGGGTGGGGCGGCGGAAGACGGTCCGGAGTAGGGTCCACGCGCGTGGCGCTCAGACCCGCCGCTTCCGCCACAGCCAGGCGCAACCGGCGGCGACGACGAGGAAGAGGACGACGACGAGCGTCCAGCGCGCGGCCTCGGGCGCGGTGGTGTCGTCGGGGTGGACGAAGTACGTCCACCAGGCGATGTGCGCGAGGGTCGGGACAATGAGCGTTGCCGTGAGGCCGACCCACTTCTGGCCCCGGTCCCAGTGCCGCGAGCGGCAGACCATCACGAGAGCGGTGATGAGGAGCGCGAAGGAGACCAGGGAGAAGAGCGACATCGTGCTCACGTACGGCAGCACGTCGGCGAGGAGCAGCAGCACGAGCGGCACCTCGGCGGGGGAGCGCCGCCGCCCCCGGGGCACGGCCGCGCTGGGAGTTCCGGCCCACGCGGTGCCGGTGTTCCAGGCGCCCCCGTTCCCCTGCGGTCCACCGGCCCCGGCCCAGCCGCCCTGCGGCACGCCCGCACCCGCGCCCGCGCCGAAGCCCGGCCCGACGCCGAAGCCCCGGTCCGGGCCGGAACCCGCTCCGCGCCCGTCCCCCAACTCCTGCATGGCCGTCGCTGCGATGGCGCGGGGGTCGCCCATCTCGGCGAGGATCTCGCGCACGCCGCCGGGACGCTGGGCGAGGGCGACCTCGATGTGCTCGCCGAGGTCGGCCATCAGCTCCTGGCGCGCGTCCGGGGGCAGCAGAGCGCTCTCCCGCGCGACGGCCGCGAGGTAGTCACGCACGAGAGTGTCATCGGTCTTCACGGGAATCCCTTTCGGTGCCCGGGTGCGGGCCGCCCGGGGTGAGGAGGTGGTCGACGGCGTCACGGAAGCGGGGCCAGATCGCGGCGAAGTCCGCGAGGGCACGGCGACCGGTGGCGGTGAGTTCGTAGTACCTGCGGGGTGGCCCGGACGTGGACTCCCGCCAGGTCGTGGCGACGAGCGCGTCGCGCCGCAGCCGCGAGAGCAGCGGGTAGACGGTGCCCTGACTGGTCGCGAGGGCGCCGGTCTCCTGGAGGGCGCCGAGGAGTTCGACGCCGTACTTGGGGCCGTCCCGCAGGAGGGCGAGCACGCAGTACTCCAGGACCCCCTTGCGGAGTTGGCTTTCCGCCTTCCCCGGGGCGGCGTCACCCGTTCCCCCGTGCCTGTTGCTTGCTCCGCCAGGTTCCATGCATAGCAAGGTACCAGCACTGGCAAGGTTCTCGTATCCCACAGGCGCGCTCACCCCTGTGCACGGGGACCCCGCGGAGGTGCTCACCCTTGCTCGCGCGCGCCCGCCTCCTCCTCAAGCCCAGCAAAGAGGACATCGCGCGCCTCCTCCGCCGCCCGCCGCAGGCTGTCCGAGAGGAAGTCGAGGAAGCGGGCGGTGTTCTCCAGGCGGATCGCGGCGGGTGTTCCCGCGCCGAGGACACGGACGCCCTCGCGCGCGGTGGCGACGATGAGGTCGTTGGAGCGGATGCTGGCGAGGATCGACTCGTACCAGACGCCGTTGTCGATCACGTACCGCTCGCGACGGCCTTCGGCGTGACGGCGGACCAGTCCCTGGGATTCCAGGAAGGCGACGGCCTTCGAGACGGAGGCCGGGCTGATCCCCAGCCGCGCGACGAGTTCGGCGGCGGTGAGGCCGCCCGAGTCGGTGAGCGCGAGGGCCGCCTGCACGCGGGCCGCCATGCGGGGCAGGCCGGAGCGGAGGAAGACCTCGGTGAGCGTCTCCTCGTAGGCGCGCACCGCTTCCGGGTCCCGCCCCCCGGCCTCCCGCGGCCCGGGCCGCGCCTCGGGGGCCGGCGGCGCGATGCGGCGCCGGGAGCGCTGCTCGGTGGCACGCTGGGCGCGTTCGGCGCGGTACGCGACGGGGCCGCCGTTGCGCATGACCTCGCGCGTCACGGTCGAGGTCGGGCGCCCGATGAGCCGGGCGATCTCGGCGTAGGCGAGGCCCTCCACGAGGCCCTGCGCGATCCGCTTGCGCTCCTGCTGCGTGAGCCTTCCTCCGGGCACCGCGACCACCGCTCCTTCGTCCGTACGCCGCCTGTCTCCGCCGGCCCGAGAATAGCTTTCCCCGCACTCCATTGCAACGAATGACGCGGAGGAGCGTTGCATTAAACGGCGCATTGGTGCAACGAAATGGCGCCGTTGGCCTGCTATTTAGCGACTACAGCACGAAATGAGCGTTGCCGCTTCCGGAAAGGCAACGTAGCGTTTCCGTCATCGCGAACAAACATCAGCGAGAACGGACGCTCTTATGACGAAGCCCGGCCCCACCCCTGCTCCCGCCGACACCACCACGGCGACCCCCGCCGCTCCCCCCGCCCTCGCCCTCACCGTCGACCTCCCCGGCGGGCACCTCCAGGTCATCGCCACCGACCGGGCCGACGCGGCGGTGCGGATCCGCCCGGCCGACGCCAACAGGAGCCGTGACGTGAAGGCGGCCGAGGCGTTCGTGGTCACGCGCGGCGACGGCACCCTCCGGGTCGCGCCCACCGCGTCCCGGCACCGCCTCGTCGGCACCACCGGCGCGGTCGAGATCACGGTCCATGTGCCCAGCGGCTCCCACCTGGAGGTGAAGGCGGCGAGCGCCGGCCTGCGCGCGGTCGGCAGGCTCGGTGAGGTGACCGTCGAGGGACAGCGCACCGACGTCAAGCTGGACGAGACGGCGGCGGCCCGCATCACCGTGCAGGACGGCGATCTCACGATCGGCCGGCTCGGCGGTCCCGCCGAACTGCGCAGCCACCGGGGCACGATCCGCGTCACCGAGGCCGTACGCGGCGAGGTCACACTCCGTACGGACAGCGGCGACATCGAGGTCGGCGCGGCCCCGGGCGTCGCGGCCGGGCTCGACGCGGCGGCCCCCGCGGGTCGTGTCCGCAACGCCCTGGTCAACGCGGCACCGCCCACCCTCCACCTCCACGCCACGACGTCCCACGGCGACATCACAGCCAGCAGCCTCTGACCGACGGCCCACAGTCGGGCCCCGGGCACTGGCCCCGGGCCCCGGGCCCCGCGCTCCAGCGCGCCCTCGTCCCGGCGCGACCGCGTGCCGGACCGTACGCCCACCCCGGCGCTCCCCTCCCCGGCTCGCCGCTGGGCCGGACCACACCTCCGCACCGCCCCAGCCCGAACGCCCCCTGCCGGGACCGCACTCCGCCCCGCCATCCGCCCGCCCCACTCACCCATCCTCCCGAAGGAGCCCCCATGCCCCCGCGCCACACCCCGAACACCCCTCCCCCACAACCGAGTTCCACACCCCTGCCCGGCGGCCAGCTACCCTCGGCACCGGCCGTCTCGACCTCCACCACCCCGTCCCCCGCCACCTCGTCCCTCGCCGTCTCGGCGACCGCCCTCCGCAAGTCCTACGGCGACAAGACGGTCCTCGCCGGCATCGACCTCGCCGTCCCCGAGGGCACGGTCTTCGCCCTCCTCGGCCCGAACGGCGCGGGCAAGACGACCACGGTGCAGATCCTCTCCACGCTCGTCAGGCCCGACCCCGGCTCCGGGCCGCTCGTGGTCGGCGGGCACGACCTGGCGCGGGAGCCGCAGGCCGTCCGCGCCGCGATCGGCGTCACGGGGCAGTTCTCGGCCGTGGACGGGCTGATCACGGGCGAGGAGAACATGCTCCTGATGGCGGACCTGCACCACCTCGGCAAGCGCGAACGCCGCACGGTGACGGCGGAGTTGCTGGAGCGCTTCGATCTGACGGCGGCGGCGCGCAAGCCCGCATCGACGTACTCGGGCGGCATGAGGCGTCGTCTGGATCTCGCCATGACACTCGTCGGCGGCCCGCGCATCCTCTTCCTCGACGAGCCCACGACAGGACTCGACCCACGCTCGCGCCACGCGATGTGGCAACTCGTGCGCGACCTCGTCGCGCACGGCACGACCGTCTTCCTCACGACGCAGTACCTGGACGAGGCCGACGAGTTGGCGGACCGGATCGCCGTGCTGCACGAGGGCGCGATCGCGGCGGAGGGTTCGGCGGAGGAGCTGAAGCGGCTCGTCCCCGGCGGTCACGTACGGCTGCGCTTCACCGACCCGGCGGCGTACGAGGCGGCGGCCGGAGCGCTCCCCGGGGCGGTGCGGGACGAGGCGGCACTCACGCTGCGGGTCCCCGGCGACGGCAGTCAGCGCGCCCTGCGCACGCTCCTCGACCGCCTGGACGCGGCGGGCGTGGAGGCGGCAGAACTCACCGTCCACACCCCTGACTTGGACGACGTCTTCTTCGCCCTGACCGACAGCGCCACCCTTCCGGCCTCCACCGACCCCGGGGCCTCCGCCGCCCTCCCGGCCCCCGCCGGCGCCCCCGCCACGACGCCCCCGAAGGAGCCCCTGCGATGACCACCAACAGCACCCCTGCCCACCCCAGCACCCCCACCACCGGTTTCGCCCTCCGCGACTCCCTCACCATGCTCCGCCGCAACCTCCTCCACGCCCGCCGCTACCCCTCCCTCACCCTCAACCTCCTCCTGACCCCGATCCTGCTGCTGCTCCTCTTCGTGTACGTCTTCGGCGACACGATGAGCGCAGGCAGCGGCGGCGGGGCCGACCGCTCGGCGTACGTCGCCTACCTGACTCCCGGCCTCCTGCTCATGACGATCGGGGCCACGGTCGTGGGAACGGCGGTCTCGGTGGCGATGGACATGAGCGAGGGGATCATCGCCCGCTTCCGCACGATGCCGATCCACCGGGGCTCGGTGATCGTCGGGCACGTGGTCAACGGCGTGCTCCAGTCGGTCGCGAGCGTCGTCCTGGTCGCGCTCGTCGCGCTGGCGACCGGCTTCCGCTCGACGGACGCGAGCGCGCTGGAGTGGCTCGCGGCGCTGGGACTGCTCGTGCTCTTCGCGACGGCGCTCACGTGGATCGCGGTCGGCATGGGCCTGATCAGCCCGAACGCGGAGGCGGCGAGCAACACGGCGACACCGCTGATCCTCCTGCCCCTCCTGTCCAGCGCGTTCGTCCCGCTCGACAACATGCCGGGCTGGATCAGGCCGGTCGCCGAGTACCAGCCCTTCACCCCGGCGATCGAGACGCTGCGCGGCCTGCTCCTCGGCACGGGCATCGGCCATAACGGCTGGCTCGCGGTGGCTTGGTGCGTGGGTCTCACGGTCCTGGGCTACTTCTGGGCCACGGCGAAGTTCCACAGGGACGCGAAGTGACGGGCCCGCCGGGGGCGGAACGAGTACGGGCACCGGGGATGGGCGTGGGCAAGGGGCGCGGGCACAGGTACACAGCGTCGCGGCCCCGCTCGCCCCGCGCCGCCCCGTACCGCCCCGTACCGCCGTGAGGCACTCCCGCCGGAGCGCCCGCGCCATCCACGCCGACGCGGAGCGAACCACCACCAAGCCCGCGCGGCAGTCCCCGGCCCCTCACTCCCCCGCCGCTCCGCACTCCCCCGGAACCCAGCTTGACGCCGAGCGCAGCAAGAGCGGCCACCGAAGCCGGACTTCCCGGCCCCGGGACCGCTCATGCGGTACGGGTCAGGCGCGCGTCGCGGTGACGAAGCTTGTCCAAGCCGCCGGAGCGAAACCGAGGACGGAGCCGTCGGCATCCTTCGAGTCACGAACGTGCAGCACGCGGGGCGCGACGGCAACCTCCACGCAGTCATTGTCATTGGCGCCGCTGTAGCTGCTCTTGAACCACATCAGCTCGGCGCGGTCCTCACACGAAGGCTTCGCGGTCATGTGTCTCCTAGCAGTTTCTCGATGAATTCCCTCGACCTGGCGGGTCCGAGGGCCTGGGAGCGCAGGATGCCATACCGGACTTCCAACGCATGTACCTCTCGCGGGTCCGAGATGATGCGGCTTGTCAACTGCGCTTCGGAGTAGCCGACCGTCTTGCCGTTCTCCAGCCGCAGTACCTGCAACGCACCGCCCAGGCCCGCATGTTCCTCCGAGTCGGTCGGCATGACCTGGAGTTCGACGTTGGGCCGCTCGCTCACGGCGAGGAGGTGCTCCAACTCACCGCGCAGCACGGCCCGGCCGCCGATCGGGCGCCTGAGCGTGACCTCCTCCAGCACGAAGGACAACGTGACCATCGGACGCCGGTCGAAGACCGCCTGCCGGGCCAACCGCGCCTCCACGAGCCGCTCGAAGCGTTCACGCAGCAGGGCGGGCCGGGCCTGGGCGAACATCGCCGTGGCGTACTCCTTCGACTGGAGAAGGCCCGGGATGTTGTGCGCCCCATAGACCAGTATCTCCAGCGACTCCCGCTCCAGCTTCGTCAGATGCCGCAGCTTCTTCGGGTACCTGGCCTCGGCGACGTCCCGCTTGAACTCGGCGAGTTTTCCGCCCGCGTCGAGGATCTCGTCGGCCTTGTCGAGGAAATCGGGCTTCGGGATGCGCTTGCCGGCCTCGACCTTGTAGACCTGCGCCTCGCTGTACCCGATGGCCGCGCCGAAGGCGGGCTGCGAGAGCCCCGCGCTCTGGCGCCAGAGCTTGATCTGACGGCCCACGGCCTCCAGGACGGCGGCCGAGTCCTCCTCGTCCTCGACCTCCTCGTCGGAATCCCAGTTCTGGTTCCCCGAGCCGTCGGACTCTTCACGTGCCACGGCGCTCCTCTCTCCCGCACAGGGCCGGACAAGGCCGTACAAGGCCCGGCCCTCTCCCGCACAGTCACAGCCCGTACGGCCGCGATCACTGGAAAGCCTAAGCCGACCGCGCCACGCTGAGTGACGTGAATCACGAAATCACCCAGCAGCCAGAAGCGATGCACCACTTCTTCCGCGTGCAGTTGTCGAGCACGCGCCGGGGCGCGCGCCTGGCACGCCTGTTGGCGGTCGAGCAACTGCGCGAGTGGGGAGTGCCGTTGACGGCTCCCCGTCAGATCATCGCGGAACTGGCGTCGAACGCGGTACTGCACGGGCACGTGGACGGCCGGGACTTCGCGCTGATCCTCGACCTGTCGCCGGACAGGCTGCGGATCGAGCTGGTGGACACACGCGGTGACAAGGACCTGGAGCCGACCGCCCCACCCTGGTTCGCGGAACGCGGCCGGGGCCTGCTCCTCGTGGCGGCCTTCGCGGACGACTGGGGCGTGGAATGGGGCCCCGCGCCGAAAAAGACGGTGTGGGCGGAAGTACGCCTGCACAGGCGGCGTCGGCCGGGATAGCCAGTCCGGGGCAAGCTGGCGAGAGGACCGGGGAAGGCTGCCGCCCGGAGGCCCACAGCCCCGGCGCTCCTCCCCGGCACAACCACCGGGCCGCCCCTCCTCCAGTGCGAGCGAAGGGAGCACGTACTCTCCTCCGCGTACCCCCTCCGGGCCGACGTGGGGCAAGGCCTTCCGCAGTTACCGGGGCATCGCGCGGGCCCCTATCCGCGGGCGCTTCACAGCCATTTGCGCCGCGCCGCCTCGACGCCCGCCTGAAACCTGCTGCGCGCACCGAGTCGCTCCATGAGCGTGGTCGACGTGCGCCGCGTGGTACGCGGTGACACTCCCAGCCGCTTGGCGATCGCCTCGTCCGTCAGCCCCATGGCGAGGAAGCGCAGGGTGGCGCGCTCGCCCGGGCTGAGCGGCTCGTGCGCCGGGGTGCTCGGAGTGCCGAAGGGCTCGCCCTGTTCCCAGACACTCTCGAACAACGCGCACAGCGCGCTGATAGCGCCACCGCCCGAGACCACGACCGCTCCCGCGCCGCTGTCATCCTCGTCCAGCGGCAGCACCGCGAGTCGGCGGTCGATGACAATGAGCCGTACCGGCAGAGCGGGGACGGTCCGCGCCTCGCGGCCGCGTTCCGACAGCCACTGGGCGTACGCCACGGAATCGGGGCTGTTGCGGACGCTGTCGAGATAAACCGTGCGCATGCGCACGCCCCGGCTCAGGAGGGCTTCGTCGAGCGGGCGGGCGGCTTCCAGGTTCTCCGCGGTCTGGGCACCGCCGGGAGCGAAGGTCAGCACCTCCTCACGAACGTCGCGGTGGAGCGCGACCAGACGGTCCCGCACGGCTTCGATCCCGTACAGCCGCTCGAACCCGGGAGCGGAGTTCCCGGCCGGAAGTTCGGCGGCGAGTCGCGCGACCGCCGCCTTCGAACTCGCCAGACGCGCCTGCTCGGCGGCGAGTTGCTCCTCCCGTCGCGCGATGAGCGCTTCGAGCCCGATTTCCGGCCGCACCGTGTGGAGAGGACCGGGCCCGGAACCGGTGGAACGAATCAAGGCGAGCGCGCTGAGACGATCGAGTCCGCGGCGGGCTTCGGCCTCGTCGATGCCCAGCGTGGCGGCCAAGTCCCCGACTCCCCCCTCCGGATGGGCCAAAAGGTGGCGATAGACCCGCTCCGTGGCGTCGTCAAGCCCCAAAATCTCAAGCATGTACCCCCCCAGGTGACTGCTTGCTCTAGCGTAACGACATCATTACACATGCATAGGACATGTGAATATGCACTTCACCACTCCGGCCGTTTCCGGCCCAGGCCGTCTCAGGCCAGCGCTCTCCCCTCACTTTTACGCCTTCCGTCCGTGACGGTCAGGGCATGCACCTGATACACGCGCACCTCATAGGCCCAGGCGTCCTGCTGCCCCCCGGCACAGCGAGCGTGCTGCTCGACGTGGCACCGCCCCACATACGCCTGGAACACGCGGTGGTGCATCAGGAGTGGTCCGGCGAGGCCGTCATCGGCGTCTATCTGCTCGCCGCTGACGCACGACAGGCGCGCACCCAGGCGATCAGGCTGTTTCTGCTGGTCACACGGCCCGAAGGGACGCTGTCCGGCTGGCTGCTGGTCGACCTCCCCGGCCCTCTGCTCAATGGCCTCAAGGGTCCATGACCTCTTGAGGCCAGGGCGGAATCCTGTTCACCGTGCCGGTGATCATCACAGGATGAGCACAGGCAGCCCGGGACCTCCACACATCAGGGCGCCGTTTCCATCCCGTACATCGCACTGAGAGGAAACACCCATGCGTACCTGGCGACTTCTCGGCCGCGCGGTCGCTCTCTCCGCGCTTTTCGTCGGCTTCCTGACACCCGCCGCATCCGCCGACTTCGGCTGGCAGTGAGCCCGGGTTCGTCCGCGTTACCTCTCGCCCTCACCGACAGGAGACCCTGTGTCCTCGCGTTCCGCCCTCCAACGTTCCGCCGTCGCCGCTGTCGTGGTCGCCGCCGTGTGCACCGCTTCCCCTGCCGCGCTCGCGGCGGCTCCCATATCAGCCTCCACCACGACCCAGGCGGACAAGGGGTATGGCAGCGAGGGACAGGGGCCGGTCACCCCCGTGGGCCCCTCGGCCTTCGGCGCCCGGAGCGCCGCGGTCACGGCGCCGACCATCAGCAGATCCTCCGTCATCCAGCGTGCCGCGACGTGGGTCGGCGAGGGACTGGACTACAACCAGGGTGCCTACCACGACGGTTATCGCATGGATTGCTCCGGATACGTGTCCATGGCGTGGAAGCTGAGCTCCTCGCTCACCACCAATACCTTCGCCGGCGCGGGGGTGACGAAGTCGATCAGCAAGGGTGACCTGAAGGCCGGCGACGCCCTCCTGAACGACGCTGCGGGCAACTCGGGCCACGTGGCCCTGTTCCACAAGTGGGCCAACGACGCACACACTTCGTACTGGGGGTACGAGTTCTCCTCCTCCGGGGTTCACCACAGGGAGATCCCCTATCCCTACTTCTCCGGCTACGGCACCTTCCTTCCGGTGCGCAACACGAGCGTGGTGGACGACGCGCCGCCGGTGAAGACCGCAGGGACTTTGTGGCACCGGGAGTTGTCGGCTTCCGGTAACTGGCAGGCGCACGCCGACGAGATCGACGACAACGACGCGATCAACGCCTCCGCCGCCGCCACCCTCCCCGACGGCACCCTCCACGTCTTCTCCCTCGTACAGGGCAAGATCTACGACCGCACCCGCTCCACCAACGGCACCTGGCAGACCGCCGCCACCAAAATCGACGACAACGGCAGCATCAAGGACCTCTCCGCCGCAGCCCTCCCCGACGGCACCCTCCACGTCCAAGCCCTCGTCAACGGCGACATCTGGGACCGCACCCGCTCCACCAACGGCACCTGGTCCAATGCCACCAAGATCGACGACAACGGCAACATCAAGGACCTCACCTCCGCCGCCACCAAGGACGGCACCCTCCACATCGAAGCACTCGTCGACGGCACCGTCTGGACCCGCGCCCGCACCGCCAACGGCACCTGGCAGACCGCCGCCACCAAAATCGACGACAACGGCAGCATCAAGAAGATCTCCTCCGCGGCCCTCCCCGACGGCACCCTCCACGTCCAAGCCCTCGTCAACGGCGACATCTGGGACCGCACCCGCACCACCAACAACACCTGGACCAACGCCACCAAAATCGACGACAACGGCGGACTCACCCACGTCTCCGCCGCAACCCTCCCCAACGGCACCCTCCACATCCAGACCGTCGTCAACGGCGACGTCTGGGACCGCACCCGCACCACCAACGGCACCTGGTCCAACGCCACCAAAATCGACGACAACGGCAGCATCATCCACACCTCCGCCACAACCCTCCCCAACGGCACCCTCCACATCCAGACGGTTGCCTCATGACGCGCGCCGAAGGCAACCGCGGCGTCGGCAGGCGCGCCCTTCTCGTCGGGGCGCTCGGCGCGATCGGAGCGGGGGCAGCGGTGTCGCTGCCGTTCACGAGGAAGAGCTTCGCCGCTACACCTCCCGGGCTGCTCGTCGGGGACCAGAAGGCCCGCGCCGTCCTGCTCCTGGATTCGGCGAAAACGGCGTGGAATCCGGACACCGACTCCACTGTCGCGGCCTGGCGCTTCGCGCCGGACACCGACAGTCGTTACGCCGACCTGAACCCGGCCAAGAGCTTCACGTATGTCACGGAAGCCAAACCGGTGAAGGTGGAGGGGACGTCTTGTGTGCTGGTGACCGCGTCCTACGGCTTCGCCGCTGTGGTCGAGTACCCCTCCGGGGACAGGCGCTGGGGAGGCGTGGTCTCTTCCGATCCGGGCGGCGGGGACGACCTCAACGCGCACAGCATCGAACTGCTCCCCTCCGGGAACGTCGCGGTGGCGTGCACCAGCGGTGGTCTCGTACGGCTCTACGCCGCCTCCCAGTCCCCCACGTCGACCGCCTTCACTTCGGTGGTCCTCGCCGGCGCGCACGGTGTGCAGTGGGACCCGGCGAGTGGCCTCCTCTGGGCGGTGGGTGACCACGAACTTGTCGGCTACCGGCCTACAGGGAGCGCCGGGCAGGAGAAGCTGCTCCGGGAGAAGACGTTCTCGCTCGACAGCCTCAATGAGTTGTCCGGAACTCCCCAGGGACATGACCTCTACGCCGTCTCCGGTCAACCCGACCTTCTGTGGGTGACCACGCGCACGGGCGTCTACCAGTTCTCCATCGGACGGGGACAGTTCGCTCCGTACCCCGGGACCTCCTGGTGCTCCGCGCAGCAGGATGGAGTGAAGTCGATCAGCAACGTGGGCACGTCGATAGCGATGACCGCGCCTGACGGCAACCTGGCGAAGGCGTGGTGGAGCCGACGCGTCCATGTCGAGGACGGGCCGGGACAGGTCACGCATGTTCTGGGCGGCGAGGGATACGGCGGTGTCTACAAGGCACGCTGGTGGCAGCCGCAGGTCCGCTGACCTCGCCCCGCAGGGGCTTCGGCACGGCGGCACGAGGAAGGTGCCCGGCGAAACCGCGAATGATTTACCGGGCACCTTTCGCCGTGGGGGTCAGTGACCCCCACCCTGGTTCGCGGAACGCGGCCGGGGCCTGCTCCTCGTGGCGGCCTTCGCGGACGACTGGGGCGTGGAATGGGGCCCCGTACCGAGAAAGACGGTGTGGGCGGAAGTACGCCTGCGCAGGCGGCGTCGCCCGGGATAACCGGTCCGGGCGAGGGGCGCGGGAGGCGCCGGGACCGCCGTGGAGTACCGCGGAGTGCCGCGCGGCGCCGCCCCCCACGTCCCGGCCTCCTCACACCTGCCGGACGAGCGGCACGCCCTCGGCCCCGCGCCGGGCCGCGTCCTTGCGGGCGGACCCGGCGCTCGCGCCCGTGCCGACGACCTCGCCGTCCAGGAGGGCGATCCAGTCGCCCGGCCGCGCCCCCTCGTGGAGGGCGCTCGGGGCGGCGGGCGTGGCGAGCGCGGCGAGCAGGACGGGGGACGCGGCCGTCGCCGGCACCGTGGCGGATGCCCCAGCCCGCCACTGCGCCGTCGTCCGCTCCCCGCCCGTCCGCCGTGCCCAGTAGACGTGCTGGGCCACGATCAGCGGCCCCAGCACCACCATCAGCGGGAAGGCCCCGGTCAGGGTGCCCGTGGCGAAGAGGACGCTGATGGCGCTGGAGGCGAGGACGCCGAGCGCGCCCGCGAGCAGGGCCGCCGCACGTCCGTACGCCTTCGCCGCGACGAGGGGGAAGAGCACGATCAGCAGCAGGTCGCCCAGGCCGAGGGCCACGGGCGGGTCGCCGCGCGTGACGGCGAGGAGCGGTGCGAAGGGCAGGCCCATGACCTGGGCGGCGAAGCGGTCCATGACCGAGGTGAGCCCCGTCGCGACGAGGTCGTAGAGGGCGAGCAGCCCCGCGAACCACGCCGTGTGCACAGACCGGAAGCCGCTCTGCGCCCACATCGTCGCGACCCCGACGACGGCCACGGCGAGCAGCACGTCGGTCAGCACCAGCACGGCGAGCGTCCGGTCCGCGAGGGCCAGTCCGCCGGTCGCGGCGACGGCGAGCACGGCGAGGAGCGCCGCCCTGAGACCGCCGAGCAGGGGAGCCAGCGTGAACTGGAGCGCCGCGCACAGCACGAGACCGAAGACGACGGCGACAGCGGTACGGGGCAGCTCCAGGTAGAGCAACGGCGCCACCATCACCACGGCCATCACCACCAGCACGTCCGGCGCCTCGTACTTCCCCACCGGCGGCCTCGGCATCCGCACCCGCGCGAAGTACGCGAGGCCGAGCACCGTGATCGCGGCCACGCAGACGTTGAGGCCGATCAGGGCGGCGCTCACGCCGGGCTCGCGACGCGGACGGCGGCGGGGCGGACCGCCTCGAAGGTGTGCTCGAGCAGGTCGGCGCGGACAGGGCCGGTCGGCGGCATGTCGCCGGGATCGTCGTGCAGCACGATGCTCTCCAGCGGGAGGCGCGCCGCGCTCGCCCGGTCCTCCAGCCGACCGCGCAGGGCGTGCGCGGGCAGAGCGGCGACGCGGAGGTGGAGTGCGGGCCCACGCGGGCCCTCGACGAGCGCGTACCGCGCGGGCAGCGGCACCTCGGGCTCGGCCTCGATCAGGTCCAGCAGGTCACGTGTCGTGAGAACCCGGCTCAACTCCCCCGACCAGCGGCCGAGCACCGGACTCGTGGCGGGCAAGTGCGCCAGCTCGCACGCCGGTTGTTCCTCGGGCACGCGGACGAGGTCCCCGGTCGCGTACCGCAGGAGCAGCGTGCACTCGCGGTACGGGACGTACGGCGTGTGGACGAGAACTCCCGTCCCGCCGGGCGGAGTCGGCGCGTACGTCACCGGGTCGCGGATCTCCGTCCAACCGAACTCGGTGCTGTGGTGCAGGTGTCCGGCCGTGCAGGGCGAGCCGCCCGAGGGCAGGGTCTCCGTCATCATGTACCCGGCGGAGACGCGGGCCCCGAAGGCGGCCTCGGCGCGCTCGCGCAGCGGCGCGGACAGCACTTCGCCGCCCACGGCGAGGTGTTCGAGGCCGAAGTCGGCGGACCGCCACCCGTCCCGCTCGGCGGTCTGGACGAGGGACGCGAGGTAGGAGGCGGAGACGTTGAGGTGGGTGATCTGCGGGGCCTTCCCCGGCAGGTTGAGCGGGGCCGCGAGGCGGTCGAGCGCTAGGGCCGGGTCCACGGTGCCGATCTGCACGAAGGCGGCACCGACACGGGTCACGGACTCCTCGGTGCTCAGCAGCGGAAGTGTGGCACGTGAACACCCGCCGTACGCCATCGTGTGGTGCGGGCGCAGCCCGACGCCGAGCACGGCGGACACCGTGCTGAGCGCCACCACGATCTCGGTCTCGGCACGCGAGTACCACACGGCGGTCGGGGTGCCGCTCGTGCCCGTGGTCAGCGCCATCAGCGCGGGACGGGCGGCGGCCGAGACGAAAGCGGCGGGAAGGGCGCGCAGTGCGGACTTCTCCGTGACGGGCACCGTGTCCCACGTCTCGGGAGTCAACGACTCGGCGTCGAGGCCGTGTTCGGCGAAGAGCCGCTGGTAGTACGCGGTGTGCCGGGCCGCCGCGCGGGCGGTGGCTCGCAGGCCCCGCACCGCGACCGTGCGCCGCACCTCGGGATCGGCCTGCCCTGCCTGCCCCGGCAGCAGTGCCGAGTCCTCGCCCGGCTCGCCGAACTCGGCGAGCGTGGCGACGAGATCGCGGGCGATGCGCTCCAGGTCCCTCGGCCTGATCGGCCGGTTGCGCAGGAGCGCCGAGGTGTAGCGGAGCTGGCTGAACGCGGTGCCGAACACGGAGCCTCCCTGAGAGCCTGGACCGGGTCTTCGTCCCGGTCCAGGCCGGGCCTCGGTCCGGTCAGGCCATGCTGGCGAACATCGCGGCGGCGAGGGTGCTGTAGGCGTACTTGAGGTAGTGCTTGACCATGGCGGATCTCCCTTGTTCTGGCCGTCGTCCAGGACGGCAGGGGCTACCTGAGACGCGTCGGCACACCCGTCTCCCGTGGGGACCCAAGGTCCGGCGCGCGCTCAGATTAAGGGAGTCGGGAGCGCCGCGACATAGGCCGGAGCACTTTCCCCTCCCGTACGCGACGACAATTCCACCCCACGCGCCCCACACCTCACACACAACTCCCCCACCCCACGGGCACCCTCTCGCCCGGCCCGGAGGTCCCGCCTCCTCTTCCCCGGACACGCCCCCGGCGGCACCCCCGCGCACCACACAGCGGTGTACCTGACGGGGTCGCTCTCGCTATCCGTCAGGCACACCGCCGAGGGACGACGGGGGTCAGTGACTCCCGTGCAGGTGCATCCTCCGCCGGCCACGACGGCCGGAGGTCTGGAGGGGCTGCTGTGCCGATTGGCCGGAGCCCTCGGAGTTCGCCGGGCCGGCGGAGGCGCCAGTGCCTCCTCCGGTGCGGTGCTCGGCGTCGAGCTGACGCCGCAGCCGGTCTCGTTCACCGACCGCCTCGCCGCGCTGCACCGTGTGCCGGTGGTGGAGCCCGAGCCCCTCACGCATCAGCCACATCCCCAGTGCGAAGACCAGCGCGAGGCCGAGACCGCCCGCGAAGGCCCCCAGGGTACTGATGGTGAACGGATGGCTCCCGAAGAGGGACACCGTGTACTCGGGGCCCCCCGACGTGTTGAACGCGATCAGCAGGGCGGTGAACGCCGCTGCCGCCGCTGCCAGCAGAAGGCCGATGACCATCATGGGCAGCACCTCTTCACTGCGCGTCTCGCCGCGCATCGTCGCCCGCCCGGACCCTTTTCCGCCCGGACACTTCAGGGCCACTTTCCACCCTCCTCCCCCTCCCGCAAGCTCGCATCCCGAGAGCGGGCCGACGCGCCAGCGCCGCCCAAGAGCGGGCCCCCGCCCCTCAAGGAAGAGGGCCCGCATCCCCGGCGGCGAGGCGCTGTACGGCCCCGGGCCCGCCCCGCAGCCACCTCGGCTCTCCCCGGCTCCTCCTCGCGCGCAACGAGCCAGGCCACCCCGCGCCTACCGCTCCTCCCGCGCCCCCTCCCGCGTGCTCGGCGGCGCAGGAAGCCCCCCACCGGCACCCACAACCCAAGCGCCACCAGGCCGTGCCGCCGCCCCCATCCCGGTCCCCCGGCTCACTCGGGCCGAGCCCCACCAGGCGGAAGGCCCCGGCCAACCGCCCCCGCCAAAACCGCGGCACGCGAAAGGGCCCGTACGACCGAAGTCGTACGGGCCCTCTCAAGGTCCGAGTCGCCTGCGCCCCAGGGGGACGCGCGCCCTCAGATCACCGCCCGGAACACGTCCGGGCATCAACTCACTTGTTGATCTTGGTGACCTGGCCGGCGCCGACGGTCCGGCCACCCTCACGGATGGCGAACTTGAGGCCCTCTTCCATGGCGACGGGCTGGATGAGCTCGACACTCATCTCGGTGTTGTCGCCCGGCATGACCATCTCGGTGCCCTCGGGGAGGGTCACGACGCCGGTCACGTCCGTGGTGCGGAAGTAGAACTGCGGACGGTAGTTGTTGAAGAAGGGGGTGTGACGGCCACCCTCGTCCTTCGACAGGATGTACGCCTGCGCCTCGAAGGAGGTGTGCGGCGTGACCGAGCCCGGCTTGATGATGACCTGGCCGCGCTCGACGTCCTCGCGCTTGATGCCGCGGAGGAGCAGACCGACGTTCTCGCCCGCCTGGCCCTCGTCGAGGAGCTTGCGGAACATCTCGATGCCGGTGACCGTGGTGGTCGCCTTCTCCTGCTTGATGCCGATGATGTCGACGGTCTCGTTGACCTTCAGGACACCACGCTCGATACGGCCGGTGACGACCGTACCGCGACCGGTGATCGTGAAGACGTCCTCGATCGGCATGAGGAACGGCTTGTCGACGTCACGCTCGGGCTCGGGGATGGACTCGTCCACGGCCTTCATGAGGTCGAGAACGGACTTGCCCCACTCGGCGTCGCCCTCAAGGGCCTTGAGCGCCGAGACCTTGACGACCGGAAGGTCGTCGCCCGGGAACTCGTACTCGGAGAGCAGCTCGCGGACCTCGAGCTCGACGAGCTCCAGGATCTCCTCGTCGTCCACCATGTCGGCCTTGTTCAGGGCGACGACGATGTAGGGGACGCCGACCTGGCGGGCCAGAAGGACGTGCTCCTTCGTCTGCGGCATCGGACCATCGGTCGCGGCGACCACGAGGATCGCGCCGTCCATCTGGGCGGCACCGGTGATCATGTTCTTGATGTAGTCCGCGTGACCGGGGCAGTCGACGTGCGCGTAGTGGCGCGTCTCGGTCTGGTACTCGACGTGCGCGATGGAGATGGTGATACCGCGCTGGCGCTCCTCAGGAGCCTTGTCGATCTGGTCGAAGGCCGAGGCCTCGTTCAGCTCGGGGTACGCGTCGTGCAGCACCTTGGTAATGGCGGCCGTGAGGGTCGTCTTACCGTGGTCGATGTGACCGATGGTGCCGATGTTGACGTGCGGCTTAGTCCGCTCGAACTTCGCCTTCGCCACTGGGTTCCTCCTGTGGAGTGGTTCTGTACGCCTTGCTTCATCGGCGCCAGGGATGATCTTTGCTGGGGTGCCGGGTCCCCCGGGGGCGTCCCCACTGGTGAGCGGGGGCGCCCCGTGCGGGGGTCCGGTGTCAAGCCTACGGCGTGAACTCGGGTGAGTTACTCGCCCTTGGCCTTCGCGATGATCTCCTCGGCGACGTTCCGCGGAACCTCGGCGTAGGAGTCGAACTGCATCGAGTAGCTTGCGCGACCCGAGGTCTTGCTGCGGAGGTCGCCGACGTAGCCGAACATCTCCGACAGCGGCACCAGGCCCGTGACGAGCTTGGCGGCCGAGCGGTCCTCCATGGACTGGATCTGACCGCGACGGGAGTTGATGTCGCCGATGACGTCGCCCATGTAGTCCTCGGGCGTCGTCACCTCCACCTTCATCATCGGTTCGAGCAGGGCCGGGCTGGCCTTGCGGGCGGCCTCCTTGAAGGCCATCGAACCGGCGATCTTGAACGCCATCTCCGAGGAGTCGACGTCGTGGTAGGCACCGTCGAGCAGGATGACCCGGACACCCGTGAGCGGGTAGCCGGCGAGCACGCCGAACTCCATGGCCTCCTGCGCGCCCGCGTCCACCGAGGGGATGTACTCCCTGGGGATGCGGCCACCGGTGACCTTGTTGACGAACTCGTACCCGTCGCCCTCCAGCGGCTCCAGCGCGATCTGCACCTTCGCGAACTGGCCGGAACCACCGGTCTGCTTCTTGTGCGTGTAGTCGAGGCGCTCGACCGGCTTGCGCAGGGTCTCGCGGTACGCGACCTGCGGCTTGCCGACGTTGGCCTCCACGCGGAACTCGCGCCGCATGCGGTCGACGAGCACGTCCAGGTGAAGCTCGCCCATACCGGCGATGATCGTCTGGCCGGTCTCCTCGTCGGTCTTGACGCGGAAGGACGGGTCCTCCTCGGCCAGGCGCTGGATGGCGACACCCAGCTTCTCCTGGTCGCCCTTGGACTTCGGCTCGATGGCGACCTCGATGACCGGGGCCGGGAAGTCCATCGACTCCAGGATCACCGGGTTCGCCGGGTCGCAGAGGGTCTCACCGGTGGTGGTCTGCTTGAGACCCATGACGGCGACGATGTCACCGGCACCCACCGACTCGATCTCCTCACGCTTGTTGGCGTGCATCCGGTAGATCTTGCCGATGCGCTCCTTCTTGCCCTTCACCGAGTTCTGAACCGAAGAACCCGACTCCAGACGACCGGAGTACACGCGGACGAAGGTCAGCTTCCCGAGGTGCGGGTCGCTGGCGATCTTGAACGCGAGCGCGGCGAGCGGCTCGTCCTCGGAAGGACGACGCTTGACGATCTCCTCGGCGTTGCCGACCGCCTGGCCCTCGATCGCCTCGATGTCGAGGGGCGAGGGGAGGTAGCGGACGACGGCGTCGAGCAGGGGCTGCACGCCCTTGTTCTTGAACGCGGTGCCGCAGAACACGGGGGTGACGGTGGTGCCGTCGCCCTTGCCGGAGGCGATGGTGATACGGCGGATCGCCGCGTACAGCTGCTCCTCGGAGGGCTCGTTGCCCTCCAGGTACAGCTCCATCATCTCCTCGTCGTTCTCGGCGACACCCTCGACGAGCTTGCCGCGCCACTCGGCGGCCGTCTCGGTCATGTCGGCCGGGATGTCCACGACGTCGTACGCCTCGCCGAGCTTGGTGTCGGCGGACCAGACGAGCGCCTTCATCCGGACGAGGTCGACGACACCCTGGAAGTCGGCCTCGGCCCCGATGGGGAGCTGCATGACGAGCGGCGTCGCACCGAGGCGGTCGACGATCATGTCGACGCAGCGGTGGAACTCGGCGCCGGTGCGGTCGAGCTTGTTGACGAAGCAGATACGCGGCACGCCGTAGCGGTCCGCCTGACGCCACACGGTCTCGGACTGCGGCTCGACACCGGCGACACCGTCGAACACCGTGACGGCACCGTCGAGGACGCGCAGCGAGCGCTCCACCTCGACCGTGAAGTCGACGTGGCCCGGGGTGTCGATGATGTTGATGGTGTGGTCGACGTCGTTCAGCGGCCAGTGACAGGTGGTGGCGGCAGAGGTGATCGTGATGCCACGCTCCTGCTCCTGCTCCATCCAGTCCATGGTCGCGGCGCCGTCGTGAACTTCACCGATCTTGTACGAAACACCGGTGTAGTACAGGATCCGCTCGGTCGTCGTCGTCTTGCCCGCGTCGATGTGGGCCATGATCCCGATGTTGCGGACCCGGCCCAGGTCAAGCGAAGTGGTAGCCATAAGGCTTCAGTCTTCTCTCGGTCTCGATGGGGTCTGCGACTACCAGCGGTAGTGCGCGAAGGCCTTGTTGGACTCGGCCATCTTGTGCGTGTCCTCGCGCTTCTTCACAGCGGCACCCAGGCCGTTGGACGCGTCGAGAAGCTCGTTGGTGAGGCGCTCGGTCATGGTCTTCTCGCGACGGGCGCGGGAGTACCCGACGAGCCAGCGCAGGGCGAGCGTGTTCGCACGGCCCGGCTTGACCTCGATCGGAACCTGGTAGGTCGCACCACCGACGCGGCGGGACTTGACCTCCAGGGTCGGCTTGATGTTCTCCAGCGCGCGCTTCAGCGTGACGACCGGGTCGGCGTTGGTCTTCTCGCGAAGACCCTCCATGGCGCCGTACACGATCCGCTCGGCGGTGGAGCGCTTGCCGTTGAGCAGCACCTTGTTGATGAGGGAGGTCACCAGGGGGGAGCCGTAAACCGGGTCGATGATGACCGGGCGCTTCGGGGCGGGGCCCTTACGAGGCATTCTTACTTCTCCTTCTTGGCGCCGTAGCGGCTGCGGGCCTGCTTGCGGTTCTTGACACCCTGGGTGTCGAGCGAGCCTCGGATGATCTTGTAGCGAACACCCGGCAGGTCCTTCACACGGCCACCACGCACGAGCACGATGGAGTGCTCCTGCAGGTTGTGTCCCTCACCCGGGATGTAGGCCGTGACCTCGATGCCGGAGGTCAGACGCACACGCGCGACCTTCCGCAGGGCCGAGTTCGGCTTCTTCGGGGTGGTCGTGAACACACGCGTGCAGACGCCGCGGCGCTGGGGCGAACCGTCCAGTGCGGGCGTCTTGTTCTTCTCGACCTTGTCCTGCCTGCCCTTGCGGACAAGCTGCTGGATCGTAGGCACTACTACTCCGGTTTCTGTGTGCCGAATGGTAAAGCTAACCTGGAACACGCCCGACCCACGCGGTCGGGTGTGTCGGAACCGGGACTCCGTCGCGAGGCGTGACGCATCGCGCGGAAGGAGCGGATCAGGCGGCCTTTGTCGGGTCCTTTGAGTGCGGTGTGTAGGCACGCACACGGACCCGGGCACACCCCAGGCACGAGGTCAGAGCGTACCTACCGTATGGACCTGGGTCAAAACAAATGCGTGGGAGCCGGTCTCAGCGGTTGACCGACTGGATCTCCCGCACCTGGACGTCCTGCGGCTGCCCGTACGTCCCGTCCGGCAGATCACCGCCGGCACCGCCCGTGCCCGTCCAGGCCGTGTCCCACGTCACAGCGGTCCGCAGGCGGTACGTGGCGTCCCCGGAGGACTTCAGGTACGTGACCCCGCACGGAGGCATGCGGTCCGCCTTGCCCGCCGCGAACGGCTCCCCGATCGCGCCGCCCTCGCCCACCGGGCACGTGCCGCCCGCGGGCAGCGTCCGCGCGTCCGCGGTACCGGGCTGGATCGCGAGCCGCACCGGCTTCGCCGTCGTCGTCGCCGACATCGTGAACCCGCCCACCGCGAGGGTCGCCGTCACGGACACGGGTTCAAGCTGCGCCTTGTCCAGCCACACCCACGTCGGCAGGTTCACCTTGCTCGCCCCCGCCGGAGCGAGCCTCGCCTTCAGGCTCGGTACCTTCATCCGCTCGTACGCGAGCCCGGCGAGGATCTCGGGCGAGATGGCGTGCGGCACGTCCGGAGGCTCCGCGTTGTCCGCCCAGAACGGCGGCCGGTCGCACTCCATCATCTCGGCGAGGGTGGCGTCGTCGCGGTACTGGGCGGTCCAGTACATACCCTTGCCCTTGTCGTCCTCGTGATAGTGGTCCTCGGCGTATCCCTCGTTCTCGTCCGAGATGTCCCGCACGACGTCGGAGGCGCCCGGATCGTGCACGGCCGTGTAGTACAGGTTCTGCCGCGCCTCCCGGAACTCCTCGGGGTCGTACTGGGGCGCGTACCAACAACCGGGCGGATCCCAGTCGGCAACACTGACGCCCCCACCGCCACTCCCCCCGGAGCCACCCCCACCTCGCTGGCTGAAGGTGATGTGAGCGGAGATGTGACCGCCACCTTGGCCGGGCTTTCCTTCACCGGAGTCAGTCTGGCTGCCGCCCCCTAGCTGGAACCCACTGTCTCCCCCACCTGCGAAGGCGGGAGAAACGCTTCCTACCACCAGCACGGCAGTGAACGCTCCCGCGCAAACGGCCCCCCGTACTCCTGTGCTTACGCGCATTCTGCATCCCCCGTTGTCGCCTTCAGCTCTTTCGCCACCCACTTGTTACCGCCCACCGAGACCATCCCGATCTCGTACTTGCTGTAGGCGTCCTCTGGTGAGTCCCCTTCGATCTTCTTGCCGGTTTTCAGGTCCTTGCCGAAGTACTTCTGGTCATCGACACAGAACTGGACCACCACGATCTCGTGGGCCTTCACCACCTGCTCGAAATCTTTGTGCAGCCGACGAGTTCCAGTGACCGAGCGATCGTGATCGACATGGAGCTTGATGTTCTCCTCCGCCGCCTTCCTCGCGTTACTTGCGGGATACGAGTAGTAGCGATACGCGGCATCATTGGCGTCTTGGCGGGCAATCGCTCGATCCAGCCCGATCACAAAACGAGCAGCATCGCGCAAAGCACCGGCCTTATCGCTTACGCTCGGTTCGGCCCAGTCCGTCACGACTTTCAGATCCTTCGGCAAGCTCAAATCCGGGCCGTCCTGTTGCCCGGCGGTTGCCGACGGAGTCGGACTCGGCTTGGCCGACGGTGACTTCTCCGCCCCCGCGATCTTCCCCTCGTCCGCCTTGTCCGACTTCTCGTCGTCACCCCCGCACCCGGCCACCAGAACAGAAGTCGCCACAAGGGCGACACAAGCGGTCAAGGCGCGCTGACGCTTCACAGTCAAACTCCAAAAGGCGGGAACACATCCGGACGTACGACGAACTTAGTCAGGCCCCGGCCCACTTCGCCACCGCTTAGGGCCCAACTGCACGCATTCCGCACGTGCTTGCCATCCGTCACCCTCCCAACGCCCCCACCCCCGCCCCGGGCACTGCGCCAATCAGGTGCCCTCTGTCGCCCCCGCGCGGGAAAGCGCACCATGGGAAGCCGGACGAGCCCCCGGGGGGAACGCCATGCCCAACGACCCCGACCACACCCCGTCCCCACGCCCGGAAGACGCCCGCGACGACCCCCGCCGCGCCCACGGCGCCCGCGATCCCCGCGCTCCCCACCGCGCCGACAACCCCCACGGCCACCACGCCGCCCACTCCCCCCACGCGAACGCCCCCGCCAGAAACGACCCCGCCAAAACCGACCTCGCCAGGACCGGACCGCCGCCCCTGAGCTGGCCCCGCGCCCTCGCCCACGGCCTCACCAGCGCCTTCGTCCTCGTCCTCCTCCTGACGCTCTTCATGGGCCTTCTCGGCGAAGTGCCCTTCGCGCTGCTCTTCTTCGCCGGCCTCGTGCTCCCCCCGGCCCTCAGCGCCCACCACTACGCCCGGCGCCCCCTCCCCGCGCCCCGCCCCCGCGACACCCGTACCGGCCCCGAAGTCCTCGACTACGCACGGGCGATCCAGTCCCTCGACTACCAACCGGGTCCCGGCTCCACGGAGGACGACCTCGCGGACTACCAACTCGCGCTGGACGTGTACGACAAGAGCCGCACCGCGGACAGCGAGGACCTCGACCACGTACTCGCCGAGGGCTGGTCCGCGCTGACCCGCCTGCGCACCCCCAACGCCGAGTGGAACCACGGCGAGGGCGACGCCGTGCTGCGGCTGCCGCGCCCCGAGCCCGGCACCATGGCCGTCCTCGCCCTCACGAGCCCGGCGCTCGGCCTCGTACGGGTGCGGACCAGGAGCGGACGCGGCCCCTGGGCGCGGCTGTACGAGGCCGGGGGCCCCGTCTGCGCCCTCCTCCCGCTCGCGGCGCGGGAGGAGGACTCCGTGCGGCTCGAACTCCGTCTCGAAGGCGCCTGGCGCCTCGCCGTCCTCGGCGCGCACGTCATCCGCCGCCTCACCCCCGCCGCGCCCCGCCTGAGCGGCTACGGCGGCGACGTCCTCGCCCTGGAGAACCCGGAGGCGGAGCGGCTCTCCTTCCGGCACTCCGGCCCCGGCCCGTACCAGCTCCGCCGCCTCACCCCCGCGCTGCGCCCCGCCGAGGTCCTCGCCGAGGGGATGGGCGAGGCGCGCCTGAACCTCGCCTCCCCCACCGGCTTCCTCCAGATCCAGACCCGCGGTGGCTGGACGCTCGACGGAGGGGAGAGCACCACCCCCTGACAGGCTCCGGCCCATTCCGCGCCCGGTCAGGCCCCTCCGCACAGCCCCCGGACACGCCGAACGGCCGCCCCGCGCCCGAAAGCGCGAGACGGCCGTTCGTCACACAGACCGGCAGGTCTTACTGGTTGTAAGGCCCGTAGTCGTAGTCCTCCAGCGGGACGGCCTGGCCGGAACCCGTACCGAAGGGCGAGTAGTCGATGTCGTCGTAGCCGACGGCCGAGTACATCGCGGCCTTGGCCTCCTCGGTCGGCTCGACCCGGATGTTGCGGTAGCGGGACAGACCCGTACCGGCCGGGATGAGCTTACCGATGATGACGTTCTCCTTGAGGCCGATCAGGGAGTCCGACTTGGCGTTGATCGCCGCGTCGGTGAGGACCCTGGTCGTCTCCTGGAAGGACGCCGCCGACAGCCACGACTCGGTCGCGAGCGAGGCCTTGGTGATACCCATGAGCTGCGGGCGGCCGGAGGCGGGGTGACCGCCCTCGGTGACGACCCGGCGGTTCTCCGTCTCGAACTTCGAGCGCTCGACCAGCTCACCGGGCAGCAGCTCGGCGTCACCCGACTCGATGATCGTCACGCGGCGGAGCATCTGCCGGATGATGATCTCGATGTGCTTGTCGTGGATCGACACACCCTGCGAGTTGTAGACCTTCTGGACCTCGCCCACGAGGTGCACCTGCACCGCGCGCTGACCGAGGATGCGGAGCACGTCGTGCGGGTTGGTGGCACCCACGGTGAGCTTCTGGCCCACCTCGACGTGGTCGCCCTCGGCGACCTCCAGACGGGCGCGCTTCGAGATCGGGTAAGGAGTCTCTTCGCTGCCGTCGTCCGGGGTGACGACGATCTTCTTGGTCTTCTCGGTCTCCTCGATGCGGACACGGCCCGCGGCCTCGGAGATCGGGGCGACACCCTTCGGGGTACGGGCCTCGAAGAGCTCGACGACACGCGGCAGACCCTGCGTGATGTCGTCACCGGCCACACCACCGGTGTGGAAGGTACGCATCGTGAGCTGGGTGCCCGGCTCACCGATGGACTGGGCGGCGATGATGCCGACCGCCTCACCGATGTCGACGAGCTTGCCGGTGGCGAGCGAACGCCCGTAGCACATCGCGCAGGTGCCGACGGCGGACTCGCAGGTCAGGACCGAACGGGTCTTGACCTCCTCGATGCCGTGGCGGACCAGCTCGTCGATGAGCACGTCACCGAGGTCGGTACCGGCCGGGGCCAGTACGACGTCCCCGACGACGACGTCCTCGGCGAGGCAGCGCGCGTACACGCTGGTCTCGACGTCGTCCGTCTTGCGCAGGACGTTGTCCGTCCCACGCTCGGCGATCTTGAGGCGCAGACCGCGGTCGGTGCCGCAGTCCTCCTCGCGAATGATGACGTCCTGCGAGACGTCGACGAGTCGACGCGTGAGGTAGCCGGAGTCGGCGGTGCGCAGGGCGGTGTCGGCGAGACCCTTACGGGCACCGTGCGTGGAGATGAAGTACTCCAGCACGGACAGGCCCTCGCGGAAGGACGCCTTGATGGGACGGGGGATCGTCTCGTTCTTGGCGTTCGACACCAGACCACGCATACCGGCGATCTGACGGAGCTGCATCATGTTCCCTCGGGCGCCCGAGTTCACCATCATGGCGATCGGGTTCGTCTTCGGGAAGTTCTCGTTCATCGCCTCGGCGACCTCGTTGGTCGCGCGGGTCCAGATCCGGATCAGCTCACCGGTGCGCTCGTCCTTGGTGATCAGACCGCGCTCGTACTGCTTCTGGACCTTCTCGTCCTCGGCCTCGTACTGGGCGACGATGCCCTTCTTCGCCTCGGGGACGACGACGTCCGAGATGGCGACGGTGACACCGGAACGGGTCGCCCAGAAGAAGCCGGACGCCTTGAGGTTGTCCAGCGTCGCGGCGACGATCACCTTGGGGTAGCGCTCGGCGAGGTCGTTGACGATCTCCGAGAGCTGCTTCTTGCCGACCGAGTAGTCGACGAAGGGGTAGTCCTCCGGGAGCAGCTCGTTGAAGAGCGCCCGGCCCAGCGTCGTACGCAGCCGGAAGGAGTCGCCCGGCTGGTACTCCGGCGAACCGAAGTCGTCCTCGCCCTCGGCGGGCTCCGGCGGGGTCCAGCCGCGCGGCGGCATGGTGCCGACCGGGAAGCGGATGTCCACCTTCGCCTGGAGCGAGAGCTCCCCGGCGTCGAAGGCCATGATCGCCTCGGCGGTCGAGCCGAAGGACCGGCCCTCACCGATGACCTCGCGCTCCTCCTCGTCCGTGGTGAGGAAGAAGAGGCCGAGCACCATGTCCTGGGTCGGCATGGTGACCGGCCGGCCGTCGGCCGGCTTGAGGATGTTGTTCGAGGACAGCATCAGGATGCGGGCCTCGGCCTGCGCCTCCGCGGAGAGCGGCAGGTGCACGGCCATCTGGTCACCGTCGAAGTCCGCGTTGAAGGCGGTGCAGACGAGCGGGTGGATCTGGATGGCCTTGCCCTCGACGAGCTGCGGCTCGAAGGCCTGGATGCCCAGGCGGTGCAGGGTCGGGGCGCGGTTGAGCAGCACCGGGTGCTCGGCGATGACCTCTTCGAGGACGTCGTACACGACGGTGCGGCCGCGCTCGACCATGCGCTTGGCCGACTTGATGTTCTGCGCGTGGTTCAGGTCCACCAGGCGCTTCATCACGAACGGCTTGAACAGCTCCAGCGCCATCGCCTTCGGCAGACCGCACTGGTGCAGCTTGAGCTGCGGACCGACGACGATCACGGAACGCGCGGAGTAGTCCACGCGCTTGCCGAGGAGGTTCTGGCGGAAGCGGCCCTGCTTGCCCTTGAGCATGTCGGAGAGCGACTTCAGCGGACGGTTGCCGGGGCCCGTGACCGGGCGGCCGCGACGGCCGTTGTCGAAGAGCGCGTCGACGGCCTCCTGGAGCATCCGCTTCTCGTTGTTCACGATGATCTCGGGCGCGCCGAGGTCGAGAAGCCGCTTCAGGCGGTTGTTGCGGTTGATGACGCGGCGGTACAGGTCGTTGAGGTCGGAGGTCGCGAAGCGGCCACCGTCGAGCTGCACCATCGGACGCAGGTCCGGCGGGATGACCGGGACGCAGTCCAGGACCATGCCCTTGGGGCTGTTGGCGGTCTGGAGGAACGGCGAGACGACCTTGAGCCGCTTGAGGGCACGGGTCTTCTTCTGGCCCTTGCCGGTGCGGATGATCTCGCGGAGGCGCTCGGCCTCCTCCTCCAGGTCGAAGGACTCCAGGCGCTTCTGGAGCGCGGCGGCGCCCATCGAGCCGTCGAAGTACGTGCCGAAGCGGTCACGCAGCTCGCGGTAGAGGAGCTCGTCGCCCTCCAGGTCCTGGACCTTGAGGTTCTTGAAGCGGCTCCACACCTCGTCGAGGCGGTCGATCTCGCGCTGGGCGCGGTCACGGAGCTGCTTCATCTCGCGCTCGGCACCCTCGCGCACCTTGCGGCGCGCGTCGGCCTTGGCGCCCTCGGCCTCCAGCTCGGCGAGGTCGTTCTCCAGCTTCTTGGCGCGGTTCTCCAGGTCGGAGTCGCGCCGGTTCTCGACCTGCTGGCGCTCGACCTGCACCTGCGCCTCCAGGGAGGGCAGGTCGCGGGTGCGGCGCTCCTCGTCCACGTACGTGATCATGTACGCGGCGAAGTAGATGACCTTCTCCAGGTCCTTCGGCGCCAGGTCGAGCAGGTACCCGAGGCGCGAGGGCACGCCCTTGAAGTACCAGATGTGCGTGACGGGAGCGGCGAGCTCGATGTGGCCCATGCGCTCGCGGCGCACCTTGGCGCGAGTGACCTCGACGCCGCAGCGCTCGCAGATGATGCCCTTGAAGCGGACACGCTTGTACTTGCCGCAGTAGCACTCCCAGTCCCGGGTGGGGCCGAAGATCTTCTCGCAGAAGAGCCCGTCCTTTTCCGGCTTGAGGGTGCGGTAGTTGATGGTCTCCGGCTTCTTGACCTCGCCGTGCGACCAGGTCCGGATGTCGTCCGCGGTGGCAAGGCCGATCCGCAGCTCGTCGAAGAAGTTGACGTCGAGCACTATGCGTCAATCCCTCTCAGGGTTGTGTCAAAGGTGGTCTGTACGGGGTCCTGCGCCCCGGTCGTACGGGGCTGGGGTCACCACCCGGCCCGCCGGCGCGTCTCCGGGGAGTCGCGACCGGCGGGGCCGGGTGGGCCCGTCAGACCTCTTCGACGCTGCTCGGCTCGCGCCGGGACAGGTCGATACCGAGCTCTTCGGCGGCACGGAAGACGTCCTCGTCCGCGTCGCGCATCTCGATGGACATGCCGTCCGAGGACAGCACCTCCACGTTCAGGCAGAGCGACTGCATTTCCTTGATGAGCACCTTGAAGGACTCGGGAATGCCGGGCTCGGGGATGTTCTCGCCCTTGACGATGGCCTCGTAGACCTTCACGCGGCCGGTCACGTCGTCGGACTTGATCGTCAGGAGCTCCTGGAGGGCGTAGGCGGCGCCGTACGCCTCCAGCGCCCACACCTCCATCTCACCGAAGCGCTGGCCGCCGAACTGCGCCTTACCACCCAGCGGCTGCTGCGTGATCATCGAGTACGGGCCGGTCGAGCGCGCGTGGAGCTTGTCGTCCACGAGGTGGTGGAGCTTGAGGATGTACATGTAGCCGACCGAGATCGGGTCCGGGAACGGCTCGCCGGAGCGGCCGTCGAAGAGCCGGGCCTTGCCCGTGGGCTGCACCATCCGGTCCCCGTCGCGGTTGGGGATGGTGTGCTCCAGGAGACCGGCCAGCTCGTCCTCGCGGGCACCGTCGAAGACCGGGGTCGCGACGTTGGTGCGGGGCTTGACCTGGTCGGCGCTGATCGCCTGGAGACGCCGCGCCCAGTCCTCGGGGACCTGGGAGACGTCCCAGCCCTGGCTGGCGAGCCAGCCGAGGTGGATCTCCATGACCTGGCCCGGGTTCATGCGCGAGGGCACGCCGAGCGGGTTCAGGATGATGTCGACCGGGGTGCCGTCCTCCAGGAACGGCATGTCCTCGACCGGCAGGATCTTGGAGATGACGCCCTTGTTGCCGTGCCGCCCGGCGAGCTTGTCGCCGTCGGTGATCTTGCGCTTCTGGGCGACGTAGACGCGGACCAGCTGGTTCACGCCCGGGGGAAGCTCGTCGCCCTCCTCGCGGTCGAAGACGCGGACGCCGATGACCTTGCCGATCTCGCCGTGCGGGACCTTGAGCGAGGTGTCGCGGACCTCACGGGCCTTCTCCCCGAAGATCGCGCGCAGCAGGCGCTCCTCGGGGGTCAGCTCTGTCTCGCCCTTGGGCGTGACCTTGCCGACGAGGATGTCGCCGGCGATGACCTCGGCGCCGATGCGGATGATGCCGCGCTCGTCGAGGTCGGCGAGGACCTCCTCGGAGACGTTCGGGATGTCCCGGGTGATCTCCTCGGGGCCGAGCTTGGTGTCACGGGCGTCGACCTCGTGCTCCTCGATGTGGATCGAGGAGAGGACGTCGTCCTGCACGAGGCGCTGCGACAGGATGATCGCGTCCTCGTAGTTGTGACCCTCCCACGGCATGAAGGCGACAAGAAGGTTCTTGCCGAGCGCCATCTCGCCGTTCTCGGTCGCGGGACCGTCCGCGAGGACCTGGCCGACGATGACCCGGTCGTTCTCGTTGACGATGACCTTCTGGTTGACCGAGGTGCCCTGGTTGGAGCGCGAGAACTTGGCGAGGCGGTACGTGGTGTACGTGCCGTCGTCGTTCGTGGTCGTGATGTAGTCCGCGGAGACCTCCTGGACCACACCGTCCTTCTCGGCCTTGAGCACGTCGCCGGCGTCGGTCGCGGAGCGGTACTCCATGCCGGTGCCGACGATCGGGGCCTCGGACTTAATCAGGGGCACGGCCTGGCGCATCATGTTCGCGCCCATGAGGGCGCGGTTGGCGTCGTCGTGCTCCAGGAAGGGGATCATCGCGGTCGCGACGGACACCATCTGGCGCGGCGAGACGTCCATGTAGTCGACGTCGTCCCCGGGGACGTAGTCGACCTCGCCGCCGCGGCGGCGCACCAGGACGCGGGCCTCCTCGAAGTGGAGGTCGTCCGTGAGCGGCGCGTTCGCCTGGGCGATGACGAAGCGGTCCTCCTCGTCGGCCGTCAGGTAGTCGACGTCGTCGGTGACGACACCGTCGACGACCTTGCGGTACGGCGTCTCGACGAAGCCGAAGGCGTTGACGCGGCCGTAGGAGGCGAGCGAGCCGATCAGGCCGATGTTCGGGCCTTCAGGGGTCTCGATCGGGCACATGCGTCCGTAGTGGGACGGGTGCACGTCGCGGACCTCGAAGCCGGCCCGCTCACGGGAGAGACCACCCGGGCCGAGCGCGGACAGACGACGCTTGTGCGTCAGCCCGGACAGCGGGTTGTTCTGGTCCATGAACTGGGACAGCTGGCTGGTGCCGAAGAACTCCTTGATGGAGGCGACGACCGGCCGGATGTTGATGAGCGTCTGCGGCGTGATCGCCTCGACGTCCTGCGTCGTCATGCGCTCGCGCACGACGCGCTCCATACGGGCGAGACCCGTGCGGACCTGGTTCTGGATCAGCTCGCCGACGTTGCGCAGGCGGCGGTTGCCGAAGTGGTCGATGTCGTCGGTCTCGACGACGATCGTCTTGCCCTCGTCACCGACGGTCGCCTCGGTCTCGCCCGCGTGCAGCTGCACGAGGTACTTGATCGTGGCGAGGATGTCGTCGGTGGTGAGCACGCCGGCGTCCAGCGGCGCTTCCGAACCCAGCTTCTTGTTGACCTTGTAGCGGCCGACCTTCGCGAGGTCGTAGCGCTTGGGGTTGAAGTAGAGGTTCTCCAGGAGGTTCTGGGCGGCCTCACGGGTGGGCGGCTCGCCCGGGCGCAGCTTGCGGTAGATGTCGAGGAGCGCGTCGTCCTGGCCCTGGGTGTGGTCCTTCTCCAGGGTGGCGCGCATCGACTCGTACTGGCCGAACTCCTCAAGGATCTGCTCGGTCGTCCAGCCGAGCGCCTTGAGCAGTACGGTCACCGACTGCTTGCGCTTGCGGTCGATGCGGACACCGACCATGTCGCGCTTGTCGATCTCCATCTCCAGCCAGGCACCCCGGGAGGGGATGATCTTGGCGGAGTAGATGTCCTTGTCGGAGGTCTTGTCGATCGAGGAATCGAAGTAGACGCCCGGCGAGCGGACCAGCTGGGAGACCACGACACGCTCGGTGCCGTTGATGACGAAGGTGCCCTTGTTGGTCATGAGCGGGAAGTCGCCCATGAAGACCGTCTGGGACTTGATCTCGCCGGTCTCGTTGTTGGTGAACTCGGCGGTGACGAAGAGCGGGGCCGCGTACGTGAAGTCGCGGTCCTTGCACTCGTCGATGGAGTTCTTCGGCGGCTCGAAGCGGTGGTCGCGGAACGTCAGCGACATCGACCCGGAGAAGTCCTCGATCGGGGAGATCTCCTCGAAGATCTCCTCCAGACCGGACTTGGTGGGGACGGACATGCCGCCCGCGAGGGCCGCCTCGACGCGGGACTTCCAGGCGTCGTTGCCGAGCAGCCAGTCGAAGCTCTCGGTCTGAAGGGCGAGCAGGTTGGGAACCTCAAGAGGCTCCCGGATCTTTGCGAAAGAAATGCGCAGCGGGGCGGTGCTGGCACCGTTGTTCGTTTGTGCGGTCGAGGCAGTGCGCGAGGCGGCCAAGAGGGGGTCCTTCCGAGGGCTCGGACTCACTACGCGCGTACCGGTCCCGGGCTGGACGCACCGAGTGAAAGCCCTGGTCGGGGCCGTTTCTTCGATCGGTGCTCGGCTCGGGGATGCCCCTGGTGACGGGCAGGAGGCAGCTAACAGGCAGCGCAAAGGGACAGTGTAGCCATATGGCCCACTGATGTCCAGTCCGGGTTTTCTCCCGGATGCGCGAGACCCTCGCTGATCACAACTCCTGCGCGTTCCGTGCGCCTGGCGACGCACTCCGATACTGCCCTCTTCGCCACCGATCCATGCCTCGGATTGAGGATCGTTGTGACGACGCGTCCTGAGAATTGCGCGCTGCGTGCCGTTCGTCAAGGCCCCCGCGTCCCGCCGCCCGGCCGCCGCAGGGCCCCACGGGGCCCAGGGCCCGGGGCCGGGCGCACAACGAAGATCACCCTACCCGCAGGGGCGGAACGCCCGCAGCACCCGCCACGGCAACGCCGAAGGGCGACCACCCGGTTGGGTGATCGCCCTTCGGCCCCTCGGCGTTACACCCCAGGGTGAAAACGTCTCGGGTCGGTTGCCACGGCCGTCATCCGGCCGGGGCAGCCTTCGTACGTACGTGCCCGCGCGGGCCCCTCACAGGGCCGCGCGCCGGACGCGTGCGAAAGGTCCTCGCGGACCTCGGGTCACTTGACCTCGACGGAGGCGCCGGCGCCCTTGAGGGCATCGGCGGCCTTGTCGGCGGCAGCCTTGTCGACCTTCTCCAGGACGGGCTTCGGGGTGCCGTCGACGAGGTCCTTGGCCTCCTTCAGACCCAGCGAGGTCAGCTCACGCACGACCTTGATGACCTGGATCTTCTTGTCGCCGGCGCCCGTGAGGATGACGTCGAACTCGTCCTGCTCCTCGGCGGCGGCCTCGCCACCACCCTGGCCGGGGGCGGCCACGGCCACGGCGGCCGGGGCGGCGGCGGTGACGTCGAACTTCTCCTCGAAGGCCTTCACGAACTCGGAGAGCTCGATGAGGGTCAGCTCCTCGAACTGGGCGAGGAGTTCTTCCTGGCTGAGCTTCGCCATGATGGCGGTCCTTCCACTCTTCGGCTGGTGCCGGATGTACATGTCGGCGGGCGTACGTACGGCCCGCGTCGACCTCTGCCCGCTCAGCGGGCTCGGGTCAGAAAACGAGCCGAATTACTCGGCACCGCCCTGCTCGGCCTTCTTGGCACGAAGCGCCTCCGCGGTGCGGACGAACTTCGAGGGAAGCGCCTGGAAGAGCGCGGCAGCCTGCGACTGCTTGCCCTTCATGGCGCCCGCCAGCTTGGCCAGCAGAACCTCGCGGGACTCGAGGTCCGCAAGCTTCTTGATCTCGTCGGCGGAGAGCGCCTTGCCGTCGAGAACACCGCCCTTGATGACAAGCGCGGGGTTTTCCTTGGCGAAGTCACGGAGACCCTTCGCCGCCTCGACCGGGTCACCGGTGACGAAAGCGACGGCCGTCGAGCCCTTGAGGTGCTCGTCCAGCTCCGAGAACCCGGCCTCCTTGGCCGCGATCTTGGTCAGCGTGTTCTTCACCACACGGTACTGAGCGTTCTCGCCGAGAGAACGGCGCAGCTGCTTGAGCTGCGCGACGGACAGACCCGTGTACGCGGTAACGACGGCGGCGTTGGAGTTACGGAGCTTCTCCGTGATCTCCTCGACGGCATCGACCTTGTCAGCGGTCGCCATGTGCCTCGGCCTCCTTCCGGGGTGATGAGCTTCGACTGACCTCGCGATCAGCCGCAGACGAGCCGTGGACCACCGGGGCGAAGGAGAGTGGAGAACAAACGAAACGCCCCGGCGCGGGCGCGCGGGGCGTGGCTCGACCGGACTGGACGTCCGGGAGCTGCGGTCCTCATTCGCACCTGCGCGGGTCGCTCGCGTATCTGCGAGTCCTTCGGCCACCGCGCCTTGCGGCACAGGGGCGACCAGCGGTCTTCGGCTACGAAAAGGAGAGTACGGGAGCGGGCCCGCCCGGAGCAAATCGCCCCCGGCGGGCCCGGCACCGCGCGACGGTCACTCGCCGCCCAGCGCGTCCTCCAGCTCCTTCATGTCGGCGTCGCTCGGGCCGCCGTCCTTCGTGAGGTCGCCGATGCCCTTGAGCATCTTCATGAGGTCCATCGTCTGGCCGGCGGGCGGCGCGGTCACCTCGAGCGGGCCCGCGAAGTCCGAGTACAGGGTCTTCGTGGTGACGGTCCCGTCCTTGGTGACCGCCTTGCCGTCCGCGCGGACCAGCAGGTCGTCGGCACCGATCCACAGGTCGGTCTCCTGCGACTTCAGGCCCGACTTCTTGAAGCTCTCCCGCAGTTCCTTCCGCGCCTCGGCGTCCATGCCCTTGAGCGCGCCCTCCGTGTTCAGCAGCGCGTCGCCCTCCACCGTGCCGCGGAAGTGCTTCGCCTCGACACCGCCGATCTTCTCGGTGCCGACGTACTTCACGTCCTTGGCCGCGCGCAGCATGTCGATCTGCGTCGCGGCGCCCTGGTTGAAGGAGCCCATGAACTGGTCGAACTGCTTCATCGCGTCCCCGGCACCGCCGGCCTTGGCCGCGGCGGCGAGGTCGATCTTCATCCAGCGCTTGCCGTCCATCTGGGCAGCGCCTTCCTTCCCCATGTCCATGTACATGACGTCGCCGTCCCACTTCATGGGGACCTCGGCCGGCATCCCGGCCTCGGCCTGGTCGGACTTCACGACCATGTCCATGGCCAGCGGATCCCAGCCGAGCTTGCCCTTCATGGCGGTCGCGCCGCCCGCTCCGGCGGTCGCCGCCGGGACCTTCGTGGTCATGTCGACGGTGACGGACTTGAAGGTGCTCACCTTCTCCGAGGCGGTCTTCAGGGCCGCCTGCGGATCCACGTCCCCGGTGTCGGCCGAGGACTTCTCCGCCGCCGGCTTCGCGTCGCTCTTCTTGTCCCCGGAGTCGTCCCCGCCGCAGGCCGTCGCGGCCCCGCCCAGGAGCGCCACCGCGATCGCCGCCCCCACGACACGACCCGTCCGCTTCCGGCCCCAAGCTGTGCTGCTCATGTCCCCACCCCAAGTTTCCGCTGTGCGTGCCCCGAATTTTTGCCGCACATTACCCGAGGTGTACGACACTCCCGAAGCGGATTCAGTTCCCCCGCGGCACCTCCGGCACCTCCACCACCGTCCCGAAGCCGCTCCAGTACGTCGTGACCCGCACCGGCCCGGCCTTCCCCCGGCCCGACTCGATCCGCTTCACGAGCCGTCCCCGCGCGTCCAGCCACACGTCCACGCTCTGCGCCGCGACCCCCGCCGCCCGCACCCGCGCCGACTCGGCGGCCCGTACGCGTCCCGCCCAGTGCGTCGTGATGACGCCCCGCACCCGCGCCCGCCCGGCGCGGTGCGCGTCCCCGGCCGCGAGGAGCAGCCGCAGTGAGGCGGCCGGTACGAGGTCGGCCCCGCCCTTCTGCCGTACCCACCGCTTCCCGTCCACGGGCCGCGCGAGCCGTACCCACGTCTCGCCTCCCGTGAGGACGAGGTCGCCGCCCTCCCCCACCCGCAGCCGCCCGTACGGGGTGCCCGACCAGTCGAGGGAGCCCCGGCTGCGGGTCCGCTCCCCCGCGATCTCGGTGACGGACTCCGTACGCGCCGAGCCGGCCGCCTCCGTCGCGCGCACCGCCTCCCGCAGCACCCGAGCGGCCTCCCCGCGCGCCCCGCCGCTCTCCACCGTGCCGTCGCCCGAGCCTCCGCACCCGGCGAGCAGCAGGCACCCCGCGAGCACCGCCGCCGCACCCCGTCCCCAGCCGCGCACGTACGCCCCCTCGCCTCGACCGCCCCACCCAAGCACGGACGCCCGCGCGCGAACAGAGCGCGCGAAGACCCCGCACCCGGGGCGGGTGCGGGGCCTTCGTGGAAGTGCGCGTCCGTGACGCGGTCACCGGCGGGAGCCAGGGGCTCAGACGGCGGCCGGGTCCTCCTCGGTGAGGAGGTTACGGGTGCGGTTGGGGTCCACCGGGACGCCGGGGCCCATGGTGGTGCTCACGACCGCCTTCTTGATGTAGCGGCCCTTCGCGGCGGACGGCTTGAGACGAAGGATCTCGTCGAGCGCGGCGCCGTAGTTCTCGACGAGCTGCTCGTCCGTGAAGGACGACTTGCCGACGATGAAGTGGAGGTTCGAGTGCTTGTCGACGCGGAACTCGATCTTGCCGCCCTTGATCTCCTTGACGGCCTTGGCCGCGTCGGGGGTCACGGTGCCGGTCTTCGGGTTCGGCATGAGGCTGCGCGGGCCGAGCACGCGGCCGAGGCGGCCGACCTTGCCCATGAGGTCCGGCGTCGCGACGACGGCGTCGAAGTCCAGACGCCCGTTCGCGACCTCGTCGATGAGCTCGTCGGCGCCGACGATGTCGGCGCCCGCGGCACGCGCGGCCTCGGCACGGTCACCGGTCGCGAAGACCAGGACCCGGGCGGTCTTGCCGGTGCCGTGCGGGAGGTTCACGGTGCCACGGACCATCTGGTCGGCCTTGCGCGGGTCGACACCCAGGCGGAAGGCGATCTCGACGGTCGAGTCGAACTTGGTGGTGGCGGTGTCCTTGGCCAGCCGGATCGCCTCCAGGGGCGCGTACAGGCGCTCCCGGTCGATCTTGGCGTCGGCAGCCCGGAGGGACTTGCTGCGCTTCACTGCTGCTCCTGGTGTTCTGTTGCGGAGTTGTGGTCCGGACGGCGCTCGCCCTGCCACAAGAGGTCTACGGGGCCCGGCGGGCCCTGCCGCGGGCTCAGCCCTCGACGGTGACGCCCATCGAACGCGCGGTACCGGCGATGATCTTCGCGGCGGCGTCGATGTCGTTGGCGTTGAGGTCTTCCATCTTGGTCTGGGCGATCTCGCGGATCTGGGCGTCCGTGATCTTGGCGACCTTGGTCTTGTGCGGCTCGCCCGAGCCCTTCTCGACACCGGCGGCGCGGAGGATCATCTTCGCGGCCGGCGGGGTCTTCGTGATGAAGGTGAAGGAGCGGTCCTCGTAGACCGTGATCTCGACCGGGATGACCCAGCCGCGCTGCGACTCGGTCGCGGCGTTGTAGGCCTTGCAGAACTCCATGATGTTGACGCCGTGCTGACCCAGCGCGGGGCCGACCGGCGGGGCCGGGTTGGCGGCACCGGCCTGGATCTGGAGCTTGATCAGCCCCGTGACCTTCTTCTTCTTGGGAGGCATTGCTCTCTCCGGGTCCTGGTGAGAAGTGTTCGGCCTCCGTCCGGGGCAACCGGTTCTACGCGGTTCGACTGGATGGAGGCATACCGCACAACGGTAACGGGTATCGCTGTACGCTCAAAAACCGGCAGGTCACAGGGGGTGCCGGGTCTCCCCGTATCCCCTGTGACCTGCCGGAAGCCTGCGCGGCACGGCACCCTCGGAGAGAGGGCGCCGCCCGGTTCAGTTCTTCTGAGCCTGATGAGGCCACAAGCGTACCTGCGCCAACGAGAGCCCATCCGCCGCTGACCAGCTTTGCAGCCTGTCAGGGGGGCGTTGGCCATCATCGTTGGTCAGCGGCAGACAGCCCACGGGGGCCCGGCGCCAGCAGTTCTCCGCCTCCCTCGTGAGCGCGAGGAACCGCTGGCGTCAGCGCCCGTGACAAGTGGTCTGCCTCACCTGCGTCACCAACGCCCGGTGCGACGAAGGCGCCTGTCTTCCGCTGGACCTGCTCAGCGCGTGGCGGACCAGTCGGCACTGACCTGATCCGCCACGGAGAAGTCGGATTCGCAGTCCGGGCACGTCGCACCGCCGAAGACATAGGTCATCGCGTCGGCGACGTCTTGGTGCCCGTCGGTGAGGGCGATGTCGTGGAGCCGTCGGCCGATGCCGTCCAGGGTGGCGGGGTTGGCGGGACGCAGAGGCACCGTCTCGACGTCATCCTCCGACAGCGCATAGTCACCGCTCGTGGAGAAGAATCCGCGCTCGCCGATGACGATGAACAGGTTGGCTTGGCAGCCGGGGCAGGGGACCTCGTACTCCTCGTTCACGAGGCCCCCGGCGAGGTTTTCGCTCCAGCTCACGACGCCTTCGAAGCTCAGCATGGATTCCAGGAGACAGGCGTACTCGTTCCGATCGGACGATGCCCGGAGGTATTCGTTCACCGCTGCCAGCAGGGCCCCGACCTCCGCAGCGTGCTGGGCGCGGACCTCGCCGGCCCCGTGCGGCTGATCGGAGCCAGCCAAGATCGCGCCCGCCAGATTCAGGGCGCTCACCGCCTGCTCTCGGTCATCACAGCCGGCTACGTGGGCTAGCCATGGCAGGGCCGCGAAGCTGGCCGAGTAGACACTGCCTTGATGGCAGAGCGCCGACCACAGATCGTTCCAACGCTCGGGACTCGGCTCCGAAGCGATCTGGTCCAGCAGTGCCGGTATGTCTTCCGCCGAGCCGTAAGCATGGCTGAGTCGCGACCAATCCGTCATGCCGGAATCCAAACAGGTCGCTTCCAACCGCTGCGACTCTTGCCCCGGAGACAGACGGCCCACGGGGAATGACCGACGCCCCTGCCAGCAGGAAACCTGCTGGCAGGGGCGTCCTCAGCCCATGATCAGGCTTAGTTCTTCTGGATCTGGTCGAAGCTCAGCTCGACCGGGGTCTCGCGGCCGAAGATCTCCACGAGGCCCTTGACCTTCTTGGAGTCGGCGTTGATCTCGTTGATCGTCGCCTGGAGGGTCGCGAAGGGGCCGTCGGTGACGGTGACCGAGTCGCCGACCTCGAAGTCGAGGACCTGGACCTCGACCTTGCGCTGCGGCGCGGGCTTGCCCTCGGCCTCGGCGGCCTCGCGGGCCGCCTTCTCCTCCGCCTCGGGGGCGAGCATCTTGACGATCTCGTCGAGGGTCAGCGGGTACGGGTCGTAGGCGTTGCCGACGAAGCCGGTGACGCCGGGGGTGTTGCGGACCACGCCCCAGGACTCGTTGGTGAGGTCCATGCGGACGAGGACGTACCCGGGGAGCTTGTTCTGCCGGATCGTCTTGCGGTCGCCGTTCTTGATCTGGACGACCTCTTCCTGCGGCACCTCGGCCTGGAAGATGAACTCCTCGACGTTGAGCGAGACGGCGCGCTGCTCCAGGTTGGTCTTCACGCGGTTCTCGTAGCCGGCGTAGGTGTGGATGACGTACCACTCGCCGGGCAGCGTGCGCAGTTCCTCGCGCAGGGCCGCGACGGGGTCGACGGCCTCTTCCTCAACCTCTTCGTCCGCGGCGTCCTCCGCCGCGTCCTCGGCGTCCTGCCCGGCTTCCTCGGCGGCGAGTTCGTCCGCGTCGGCCGCGGCCTCCTCCGCCTCGGCGGCCTTCTCGTCGGCCGCGGGGGCCTCGGCCTCGGGCTGGGCTTCCGCAGCCGCGGCCTGCTCCGGCTCCGCGGCGCCCTCGGCCTCGGCGCCGAGAACGTCCTCGGCGGAGGCCGGGCCCTCGTGCGCGGGCTGGTCGGCGCCGTTCAGGTTCGGGTCAGACACGTCGCTGCTTCTTCCTGATACATAGGGGTGGAACACGCGAAAGGGGCGCCGAGTACGGCGCCCTCCGCATTGTGCATGCCGGCTCAGCCAAAAACGTACTTGGCGGCCTGCGAGAATCCGTAGTCGATCACGGTGACCAGGCCAATCATGATCACCACGAAGACGATGACGACGGTCGTGTACGTCGAGAGCTGACTGCGCGTGGGCCAGACGACCTTGCGGAGCTCCGCGATGACCTGCCGGTAGAAGAGCGCGAGCCGGCCCAGGGGGCCCTTCTTGCCGCGCTTGCCGCCCTTCTTCTTGGGGCGGGGGGCCTCGTCCTGGGCATCAGGCGTATCGATGGAGCCCACGGCGTCCGTCACGTGTCCTCACCTGAATTCCCGGTCGGGTGCCGTACCGCACCCAGGGGAGCCGCACGGCGGTGCAATAGCTGTACGTACACATGCGCACACATACCCGAAGGTGTGTGAAGCAGGGCCGGAGGGACTTGAACCCCCAACCGCTGGTTTTGGAGACCAGTGCTCTACCAATTGAGCTACGACCCTTTGCCCGCCCCAACGTACCGCATCCGCCCGCCGACACTAAGTGCCTGCGCTGAACGGGTCCGCCGTGGGCCAACGAGGAGAGAGCATACGTGGTCCGGGCTCCCAGGTCGAACGCGTTGTTCCGCGAGCCCGCCCCGTACCGCCCGCTCAGGGGCCGCGTACCGCCCGCGTACCGCCCGCGCCGGGGTCGCCCGCCGCCCGCGCACGGGCCGCGTAGCGCCCGCCGACCGCTTTCCGTACCGGCCTCCGTCTCGATCCGCAAACCCCGGTGCCCGGGATGTTCCCGGTCTGAAACGATGGGGACATGAGCGCTGCAACCCCTCCCACCGAGCGCCGGGTATCCGCGCGCGTCGCCGCCATCTCCGAGTCCGCGACCCTCGCCGTGGACGCCAAGGCCAAGGCCCTCAAGGCCGCCGGGCGTCCGGTGATCGGCTTCGGCGCGGGTGAACCCGACTTCCCCACGCCCGGCTACATCGTCGACGCCGCCGTCGAGGCGTGCCGCGAGCCGCGCAACCACCGCTACACCCCGGCCGGCGGACTGCCCGAGCTGAAGGCCGCGATCGCCGCGAAGACGCTGCGCGACTCCGGCTACGAGATCGACGCCTCGCAGGTGCTCGTGACCAACGGCGGCAAGCAGGCCATCTACGAGGCGTTCGCCGCGATCCTCGACCCGGGCGACGAGGTCATCGTCCCGGCCCCGTACTGGACCACGTACCCCGAGTCGATCCGGCTCGCGGGCGGCGTGCCCGTCGAGGTCGTCGCCGACGAGACGACCGGGTACCGCGTCACGCTGGAGCAGTTGGAGGCCGCCCGCACCGAGCGCACCAAGGTGCTGCTCTTCGTCTCCCCCTCCAACCCGACGGGCGCCGTCTACCCGGAGGCCGAGGCCGAGGCGATCGGGCGCTGGGCCGTCGAGCACGGCCTGTGGGTGCTCACGGACGAGATCTACGAGCACCTCGTGTACGGGGACGCGACGTTCACCTCGCTGCCGGCGATCGTGCCCGAGCTGCGCGACCGCTGCGTCGTGGTGAACGGCGTGGCGAAGACGTACGCGATGACCGGCTGGCGCGTGGGCTGGGTCATCGGCCCGAAGGACGTCATCAAGGCCGCGACGAACCTCCAGTCGCACGCGACCTCGAACGTGGGCAACGTCTCGCAGGCCGCCGCGCTCGCCGCCGTCTCCGGCAGCCTCGACGCCGTCGCCGAGATGCGCACGGCCTTCGACCGCCGCCGCCGCACCATCGTGCGGATGCTCAACGAGATCGACGGTGTCTTCTGCCCCGAGCCCGAGGGCGCCTTCTACGCGTACCCCTCGGTCAAGGAGCTGCTCGGCAAGGAGCTCCGCGGCCGCCGCCCCGCCGACACGGTCGAGCTGGCCGCGCTCATCCTCGACGAGGTCGAGGTCGCGGTCGTGCCGGGCGAGGCCTTCGGCACCCCCGGCTACCTGCGGCTCTCCTACGCGCTCGGGGACGAGGACCTCATCGAGGGCGTCGGCCGTCTCCAGAAGCTCCTCGCGGAAGTGAAGGACTGACCGGCACCGCCGCACGGACCCGAGCGGGCCCCCACCCTCCACCGGGCGGGGGCCCGCCGCCATATCCGGACGAGTGTTCGGGCAAGAGCTCGAAGGGGTAACCGGCTACCGAGCAGCCGCCCGCATGCGGCAGGATTCATGAATGGAGCGCATGCACGTGAACCCCCGCGCCGGGGTGGTCAGGGACGGGACCAGGGACCTCGCCGAGCTGCCGAAGGCGCATCTGCACCTGCATTTCACCGGTTCGATGCGTTCCTCGACGCTGCTCGAACTGGCCGACAAGTACGGGGTGCGGCTCCCCGACGCCCTCACCTCGGGCGAACCGCCGCGGCTGCGCGCCACCGACGAGCGCGGCTGGTTCCGCTTCCAGCGCCTGTACGACGCCGCCCGCGCCTGCCTGCGCGCGCCCGAGGACATCCAGCGCCTGGTCCGCGAGGCGGCCGAGGAGGACGTGCGGGACGGTTCGGGGTGGCTGGAGATCCAGGTCGACCCGACCTCGTACGCGCCCGCGCTCGGGGGGCTCATCCCGGCCCTGGAGATCATCCTCGACGCCGTCGCCTCCGCCTCGCGCGACACCGGGCTCGGGATGCGCGTCCTCGTCGCCGCGAACCGCATGAAGCACCCGCTCGACGCGCGCACGCTCGCACGCCTCGCGGTGCGCTTCGCCGATCAGGGCGTGGTCGGCTTCGGGCTCTCGAACGATGAACGGCGCGGGATGGCGCGCGACTTCGACCGCGCCTTCGCGATCGCGCGCGAGGGCGGGCTGCTCGCGGCGCCGCACGGCGGCGAGCTGGCGGGGCCCTCCTCCGTACGGGACTGCCTCGACGACCTGCACGCGGTGCGCGTCGGGCACGGGGTGCGCGCGGCCGAGGACCCGCGCCTGCTGCGGCGCCTCGCCGACTCGGGCGTGACGTGCGAGGTCTGCCCGGCGTCGAACGTGGCGCTCGGGGTCTACCCGAAGCAGGCGGACGTCCCGCTGCGCACGCTCTTCGACGCAGGCGTCCCGATGGCGCTCGGCGCCGACGACCCGCTCCTCTTCGGCGCCCGGCTCACGGCGCAGTACGAGATCGCGCGCCACGACCACGGCTTCACCGACGCCGAACTGGCGGAGCTGGCCCGGCAGTCGGTACGGGGCTCGGCGGCGCCGGCGGACGTGCGCGAGAAGCTGCTGGCGCGGGTGGACGACTGGCTGGCGGTCTGAGGGCTGTCCCTGGTGGATCAGCGCGCGGCGTCAGACGCGGTGCGTCGCGAGGCGGAGGGACATCCGCGTGCTGGAGGTAGGCGGGCGTTCCGGCGACGCGGCGAGGTGCCGTAGCTGTCGTCGTGCGCCCGCCCGGGATGACGGGACGGCCCTTCGGGTCAGGAGTCCGCGCGGTGGCCGCCGCTCGCCGAACCGAGCGTGAGGGCCATCCCCGTGCCCGAGGTGACCTGCTCGCTCGTGCCGTTGCCGACGGGCCTGCCGTCGAGGACGAAGGCGGGCGTGCCCTGGATGCCGTCGCCTTCCAGGGCGGCCTCGGAGGCCGCGACGAAGTCCGCGTACCGCATCGTGCGGACCGCCTTGTCGAACGCGGGGCCGCGCAGGCCCTCGACCTTCGCGGCGAGCGCGAGGAGCCGCGCGGTCGTGAAGCCGTCGACGCTCTCCTCGGGCTGGTGGGCGTAGAGGACGTCGTGGTACGCGGCGAAGTGCCCTTCCTCCAGGGCGGCACGGAGCGCGTTGACCGCGCGCTTCGATCCCCCACCGCCGAGGCCGTCGTCGAGGAAGGAGGCGAGCGTGTAGTCGGTGCGCACGTCCCCCGAAGCGGTGCTCTCGCGCAGCACGTCCGCCCCGTCGGAGTCCTCGAAGTCCTTGCACACGGGGCAGCGCGGGTCCTCGTAGAGGTGCATGACGGTCGCGGCTCCCGGGCGCCCGACCTGGACCGTCGTGCCGTCGGCGCCGAGCTTCTCGGGTACGGGAGCGGCAGCGGCGTGGGTCGCCGTCGCGGACCCCTTCCCGGCGCCCGTCGCGCCGTCCTCGCCCTCGCAGGCGGTGGCGCCGAGCAGCACAAGAGCCGCACAGCAGACGGACAGGACGGTACGGCGCTGCCGCATGGTGACCCCCAAGGAACCGAGAACGCCCGGCCCCCTGCCGTGCTCAGTGAGCGTAGAGGATCAGCCTTTCGCGCCGCCGCGAGCCCCCGGGCAGCGGCGGCCACGTGCGCGAAGGCGCGCTGGGCGCAGGCGCGGCGAGGAGCGGGAGGCGCGGGCCCCGCGCCTCGCCCGCGACGTGGCCGTCCCGCCTACAGCCCGACGCCCACCATCACCGGCTCGTTGACCAGTTCCACGCCGAACGCCTCGCGTACGCCCGCCACGACCTCCCGGGCGAGTGCGAGCAGGTCCTCCGTGCTCGCGGCGCCCCGGTTCGTCAGGGCGAGCGTGTGCTTCGTCGAGATGCGGGCGGCGCCGCTCCCGTAGCCCTTCGTGAAGCCGGCCTTGTCGATGAGCCAGGCGGCCGAGGTCTTCGTGAGCCCCTCGCCCGCCGGGTAGGCGGGGGGCGTGACGTCCTCGCCGAGGCGGGCGTGCGCCTTGGCGAGGAAGGTGGCGAACTCGGCCTCGGTCAGCAGCGGGTTGGTGAAGAAGGAGCCCGCCGACCACGTGTCGTGGTCCTCGGGGTCGAGCACCATGCCCTTGCCCGCGCGCAGCTTCAGGACGGTGTCGCGGGCGGTCGCGAGCGGCACGCGCTCGCCCACCCCGACGCCGAGCGCCCGCGCCGTCTCCGCGTACCGCACGGGCGCCGAGAGACCCTCGGCGTCCTCCAGCGCGAAGCGCACCCGCAGCACGATCCACCGCTCGGGCTCCGCCTTGAACCGGCTCCAGCGGTAGGCGAAGCCGCACTCGGCGGCGGGAACGGTGACCGTCTCGCCGTTCGCGCGGTCGTAGGCGAGGACTTCGGTGACGGTCTGCGCGACCTCCTGGCCGTAGGCGCCCACGTTCTGGATCGGCGTCGCCCCCGCCGAGCCCGGGATGCCCGCGAGGCACTCGATCCCGGCGAGCCCGGCGGCGACCGAGGCGGCGACGGTCTCGTCCCAGTTCTCCCCGGCGGCGACTTCGAGGCGGGTGCCGTCCAGGGTGCGTCCGGTCGTCGCGACGCGCAGCGCCGTGCCGTCGAAGCCCTTGTCGCCGATGACGAGGTTGCTGCCGCCGCCGATCACGAGCAGCGGTTCGCCGGCCGTGTCGGCGGCACGGACGGTCTCGACGATCTCGGCATCGGTGTGTGCCGTGACGAGGCGGCGCGCGGTACCGCCGAGCCGGAGCGTGGTGAGCGGGGCGAGGGGAGCGTCGTGGAGTTCCTGCACCGCTTCAGGGTACGGGGCGTGGTGCGCTCGCGAGTGCGCGCGCACCCCGGCCCCCTCCGTACGGGCTAGAGGGGGCGGGGCGCGCGCAGCCCGCGCGCACCCCGCCCCCTCCATGGGCTAGGCGGCGACCGGCGCCGCCTCGGTGAGCCGCGGCTCAGCGGCCTTCGGCGGCACCGCCCGCCCCCGCGGGATCAGCAGCGCGATCACGGCTCCCAGGAGCACCCCGCCCGTGCCCGCCCACAGGGCCGGGGTGAGCCCGTCCACGAAGTCCGCGGCGCCCGCGTACCCGCCCCGCGCGGTGAACACGGCGCTCAGGACGGCGATGCCGAGCGCCCCGCCGACCTCGCGGACCGCGTTGTTGACACCCGAGGCGATCCCCGCCTCGGCGGGACGCACGCTGTCCATGACGAGGGCGGCGGCGGGCGCGAAGTAGAGCGCCATCCCGATGCCGCCGAGGATCATGCCGGGCAGCAGTTCCCCGTACGAGACCCCCGCGTCGTAGAGGTACGCGAACCAGCCGAGCGCGATCCCCTGGAAGAGCAGCCCGGCCGCGACCACGCGCCGGCCGCCGAGGCGGTCGCTGAGCATCCCCGCGATGGGCGCGACGAGCATGGGCATCCCGGTCCACGGCAGCATCCGCAGTCCCGCCTCGGTCGGCGACCAGCCCTGTACGAGCTGGAGGGCCTGGCTGAGCAGGAAGATCGAGCCGAACATGCCGAGGAACATCAGCAGGCTGACAGCGTTGATCGCGCTGAAGGCCCGCCCCCGGAAGAGCCGCATCGGCACCATCGGACGCCGCGAGCGCAGTTCCCAGACGACGAACCCGGCGAGCAGCGCGGTCCCCGCGAGGAGCCCGCCGAGCACGGGCGCGCTGGTCCAGCCGTCCCCGTTGCCGTTGACGAGCGCGTACACGATCCCGAAGAGGCCGCCGCTGACCAGGAGCGTCCCCGGCAGGTCCAGGCGCGCTCCGGGCGCGGTGGACTCGCCGAGCCGCAGCGGGGCGAGGATCAGGAGCAGCGCGCCGAGCGGCACGTTGAGCCAGAAGATCCAGTGCCACGAGATGTGCTCCGTGAGGGTGCCGCCGATGAGCGGCCCGGTCGCGACCGCGAGGCCGTTGACGGCACCCGTGATGCCGTACGCCATCCCGCGCCGTCCGGCCGGGACGGCCGCGGCGATGAGCGTGAGGATGAGCGGCATCATGACCGCGGCCCCGACGCCTTGCAGGGCGCGCGCGGCGATGAGCTGGCCTATCCCCTGCGCGAAACCGGCGAGCCCCGAGGCGAGGGTGAAGAGCGCGACGCCCGCGAGGAACATCCGGCGCCGCCCGAAGCGGTCCCCGAGCGCGGCCCCGAAGAGCATGAGCACCGCGAAGGTCAGCGTGTACGCACTCACCGTCCACTCCAGGTCCCCCGCGCCGCCGCCGAGGTCGGCGCGGATCGAGGGGAGGGCGTTGGTGACGACGAGGTTGTCGAGCGCGGCCATGAAGCCCGCGATCCCGGTGATGAGCAGCACCCAGAAGACGGGCCGCTTGCTCGGTGTGGATGGCATGTCCTGTGTCCCCCAGACACTTGAACTTTAGTTATCGATCACTAACTTCACAGGGCGCACGTCACCGGCACGGGTAACGGCGCACGGAACCCGGCACGCGAAATCCGGCGCACCGGAGCCCGCGCCGCGCCCCTTACTCCTGGAACTCCTTGGCCACGGGCACGTCCTCCGCGTCGAGCCCGCACCAGACGTGGTGCGTCGGCGGGAAACCGAGCGAGACGAGGTTGTTGATCAACATGCCCATGGCCAGGAACTGCGCGGCCTCCTCGGCGTCACCGCCGAGGCGCAGCAGCAGGAAGTCCCACAGCTCGGTCCAGTTCCGCCGCAACTCCCCCGCGAACTCCTCGTCCCCCGCGCCGCGCGCGGCGGCGGCCTGCCCGTAGATCCGCAGGAACATCTGCGGGAACTCCGGGCGCCGCTCGATGAGTTCCTTGTACGCCGCGCCCATCGCGGCCTTCTGGCCCTCGCCCTCCACGGCGTCGGCGGCCTCCGCGAAGACGCGCACCGTCTCGCGCATGGAGTACGCGGCGGCGGCGAGGAAGAGCTCCCGCTTGTTCTTGAACAGCCGGAAGAGGTACGGCTGCGAGACCCCGACCCGCTGAGCGATCGACTCGGTCGACGTCCCCTCGTACCCCCGCTCGGCGAACTCGGCGACGGCGGCACGAATGGCGCTCAGCCGCCGCTCCTCTGCACTCATCCTGACCACGGGAAGAAAGTTAGTACTCAATCACTAACTTGGCAAGGGCGGGTGGTGGGTGGGCGACGAGCGGCGCGTGCGGCGTCTTGAGAAGGGGGCGCGGGGCGGGGCTCGGGAGGGGGCCGCAAGGGCGGAGCAGTTCGCAGAGGCAACCGCGAGGCGGAGCCCCGCGAAAGCGGCCCCCGAGACACCGGCTCGCGAAGGGAGCCGGGGATGAGGCCACCGGCTCGCGTAGGGAGCCGGGTGGGGCCGCCTGCTTGCGAAAAGACCTGCGGACCACCAGCGGCGGACAGCCCCGCCGGGCACCACCCCACAGACGGGGCCGCCGGACACCGCCGCCCCGCGGCCCGCCGCCTCACGCCAGCCGGACGACCGCCCGGCTCATCCCGAGCACCTTCTGCCCGCCGCTGGTGGCCAGCAGATCGACCCGCACCAGCCCGTCGTCGAGCTTCGCCGCGACCTTCCCGCTCACCTCGATGACGGCTCCCTCGTCGTCGTCGGGCACGACGACCGGCTTCGTGAACCGCACGCCGTACTCGACGACGGCCCCCGGGTCACCCACCCAGTCCGTCACGACCCGCGCGGCCTCGGCCATCGTGAACATGCCGTGCGCGATGACGTCCGGCAGCCCCACGGACTTCGCGAAGCGCTCGTTCCAGTGGATGGGGTTGAAGTCCCCCGAGGCGCCCGCGTACGCGACGAGCGTGGCACGGGTCACGGGGAAGCTCGCCGGCGGCAGCTCGGTGCCGACCTCGACGTCCGCGTAGGCGACGGTGGCGCTCATCACTTCTCCCCTTCCCCGGCCGCGCGGGCCACGAGCTTCATGACGGTCGTCACGACGAGTTCGCCCTCGGCGTCGTGCACCTCACCCCGGACGTCGATGACGTCGTTGCCCGCGAGCGACTTGATCGCGTCGATCGTCGAGGTGACGCTCAGCACGTCCCCCGCCCGGACGGGACGCACGTAGGCGAACTTCTGGTCCCCGTGCACGACGCGGCTGTAGTCGAGCCCGAGCGCCGGGTCCTGGACGACCTGCGCGGCGGCACGGTACGTGACGGCGAAGACGAAGGTCGGCGGGGCGATCACGTCCTCGTGCCCGAGCTTCCGGGCGGCCTCGGGGTCGGTGTACGCGGGGTTCTCGTCACCGATCGCGCGCGCGAACTCGCGGATCTTCTCCCGCCCCACCTCGTAGGAATCGACGGGCGGATAACTCCGCCCCACGAAGGACTGGTCGAGCGCCATGCGCCGTCCCACCTCCCGGTCTCGGCTGTACGTGCGTAGGTGTACGCCGCGGTACGTCATGTATCGCCGCGTAGGTGTACGCCGCGGTACGTGGCGTATCGCGGCGCCCCAGCGTCTCACGGGTGGTACGGCGCACCCGAGGAGAGCCCGGCCCCTGCCCGCACAGACGCCCCCGGACCGTGCGGCCTACACGGCCCGGGCCTGTGCGAGCACACACGCCCGGTCCGTGCCCGTCCTCCACGCCTCTCGGAGGACCCATCCCCGGAAACGCCGAAAGGCCGCTCCCCGAAGGGAACGGCCTCGCGAACGAGCCTGATGCGAAAGGTCCGTGACCGGAAGGTCAGCGGGTCTCGCGGTGCGCCGTGTGCTTGTTGCAGCGCGGGCAGTGCTTCTTGAGTTCAAGACGATCCGGGTCGTTACGCCGGTTCTTCTTGGTGATGTAGTTCCGCTCCTTGCACTCCACGCAGGCCAGCGTGATCTTCGGGCGGACGTCGGTGGCAGCCACGTGAGTGCTCCTTGACGAACGGATAGAAAACGATTAACGCAGGAAAGAGTAGCCGACCGAAGGACCGACCCCACAATCGGCTACTGTCAGTAGCGGTGACCGGACTTGAACCGGTGACACAGCGATTATGAGCCGCTTGCTCTACCGACTGAGCTACACCGCCTCGGTGTGAGTGCGGCCCCCGTCCCACAAGGACGGGGATCTCTTCACACCAGAGCCCCAAAACGGAATCGAACCGTTGACCTTCTCCTTACCATGGAGACGCTCTGCCGACTGAGCTATTGGGGCGAGCGAGGAAGACATTACACGCTCGCGGGCTGTTCGCCCAAATCCTTACCGCGACCGGTCGCGGTGGTGCGCGCCCGCGCCGCTTCACCGCGCGTACCGCCCCTCGTACGCCTGTGACCTGCGCGAGCGCCGGGGCGCCCGGCGGCGGGCGGACGCGCCCCACCGGGACATTCCGCCGGTACGACTATTGCCCTCCTGCTCGTCGTCGCGGGGAGGGAGCCCTAGGCTCGTGCCCACTCTGGGTGATCACGGGGTGATCACATTCCGCGAGTACCCGACCCACGGGAGCGAGTACCCGACCACGGGAGCACGATGCCCGACAGCCCTCCGCCCTCTTCCCGCCTCCCCGGCGGCGACGGCGGCCCCGGCGCCGGCCTGCTGCTCAGCGGCGCACGGCTGAGCGACGGGCGCACCGTGGACGTACGCCTCGCCCGCGGCCGTATCGAGGCCGTGGGCACCGTGGGCAGCCTGCCCGCGCGCGGAGCGCACACCGTCGACCTCGGCGGCTGGCTCCTCCTCCCCGCCCCCGCCGAACCGCACGCGCACGCCGACACCGCGCTGACCGCGCTCACGGCGGGCCCGCCGGACGACAGCCCGCGCGCGGTGTGCTCCCGCGCCACCGAGGCGGCCCTCCTCCAGCTCGGCCACGGCGCCACAGCGCAGCGCACCCACGTCCGGGTCGGCGACGTCCAGGGCCTCACCGCCCTCGAAGCGGTCCTCCAGGCCCGTACCGCGCTGCACGGCCTCGCCGAACTCTCCGTCGTCGCCGTGCCCCGGCTGCTCACCGGGGTCGCGGGCGCGGAGGGGCGGGCGCAGCTGCGCGAGGCGGTGAAGATGGGCGCGGCCGTCGTGGGCGGCTGCCCCGATCTCGACCCCGACCCCACGGGCTACACCGAGGTCCTGCTCGCCGTCGCCGCCGAGCACGGCTGCCCCGTCGATCTGCACACCGCCGCCGACGACCCGGTGCGCCTCGCCCGGCTCGCCGCGATGGCGGGCGGACTGCGGCCCGGGGTGGCGCTCGGGCCCTGCGGGGGCCTCGCGCGGCTGCCCGACGCCGTCGCCGGGCGCGCGGCCGAATCGCTCGCGGCGGCCGGCATCGCGGTCGTCGCGCTGCCGCAGGGCGACTGCCGCGGCACCGAGCGGCGCGGGGTAACGAGCGCGCCCGTACGGCTGCTGCGCGCCGCCGGGGTCACGGTCGCGGCCGGCAGCGGGGCGCTGCGCGACCAGGCGAACCCGGTGGGCCGCGGCGACCCCCTGGAGGCCGCCTACCTCCTGGCCTCGCAGCACGGGCTGCGCCCCGGCGAGGCGTACGCGGCCGTCTCCGCGACGGCCCGCGCGCTGCTCGGCCTGCCGGAGGTACGGGTCGAGGCGGGCTTCCCCGCCGAGTTGCTCGCCGTGCGCGGCGACCAGCTCGGGGGCGCGCTCTCGCTCGCGTACGGGCGCCTTGTCGTGCACCGGGGGCGGGTGGTGGCGCGGACGAGCGCTGTACGGGAGTACTGCGATTCCGCCGCGGGCCTCGACCTGCCCCGCCAGAGCCGGACCTCGCGCCGTACGTCCTGAGCGGCGCCCGGTCCCGCAGAGGCGTACCGTCGGAGCCATGCGCATGGTGATCGCAGGAGGACATGGTCAGATCGCGTTGCGGCTGGAGCGGCTGCTCGCCGGACGTGGTGAGGAGGCGGTCGGCCTGATTCGGAACCCGGACCAGGCGGGCGACCTCGAACTCGCGGGCGCGCGGGCGGTGGTGTGCGATCTGGAGTCGGCGACGGTCGACGAGGTGGCGCACGCGCTCGAAGGCGCGGACGTGGCGGTGTTCGCGGCCGGGGCGGGCCCCGACAGCGGCCGGGACCGCAAGGACACGATGGACCGCGACGGAGCGGTGCTCCTCGCGGACGCGGCCGAACGCGCGGGCGTACGCCGCTTCCTGATGGTGTCCTCGATGGGCGCGGACGCGGCGCACGAGGGCGATGAGATCTTCGACGTGTACCTGCGCGCGAAGGGGGCGGCGGACGACGCGATCCGCGCGCGTACGGGCCTGGACTGGACGATCCTGCGCCCGGGACGCCTGACGGACGCCCCCGGCACGGGCGAGGTCGCGCTCTCCACGAGCACGGGTTACGGCGAGGTGCCCCGCGACGACGTGGCGGCGGTCCTCCACGCCCTGGCCCACTCCCCCGCCTCGACGGGCCTGACCCTGGAACTCATCTCGGGCCCGACCCCGGTCGACACGGCGGTCCGCCTCGCCAAGACCCCCTGACCGGCACTCACCAGAGCGGAATCTGCCCCGGGAAGTCGGGCACGACGAACCCTTCGAGCGCGTCCTGCCCGTCCCCGGTCCCCACCCAGCGCCGCGACCCCGCACACGACTCCAGCCCCCCGACCGCCCGCGTCCCCGGCGCGTCATGCCGGGCCAGCCGCCCGGCGACAACGGCGATCTCACGACGGCACTCGGGACAGGAACGGCGCTGAGTCATAGCTCCAGTGTGCGGGGCGGGACCGACAGGCGCCGCGGTCCACGCCTGGCGCCCCGGAAACGACGAAGAGGCCCGGTGTCCAACCTGTGGGTTGGACACCGGGCCTCTCGCTCCGTGTGGCGGCGCCAGGATTCGAACCTGGGAAGGCTGAGCCGGCAGATTTACAGTCTGCTCCCTTTGGCCGCTCGGGCACACCGCCTGGGATTGTTGGCCGGGGGTCCGGCGCGGGGCCGGGGGTTCCTTCCAACGGGGAAAACAATACCTGATGGTGGGGGGTGCTTCGCCACCCGGTTGTCCGGGGCGGGCGGGGGGTGGGATGGCTAGGCTTTGGGGCTGCGGCCCGCTGGGGGTCGCTGTCCTCCGTCATACGTGCAATCCGAACCAAGGAGCCACAGGAACATGGCCGACTCCAGTTTCGACATCGTCTCGAAGGTCGAGCGGCAGGAGGTCGACAACGCCCTCAACCAGGCCGCCAAGGAGATCTCGCAGCGCTACGACTTCAAGGGCGTGGGTGCGTCCATCGCGTGGTCCGGCGAGAAGATCCTCATGGAGGCGAACTCGGAGGAGCGCGTGAAGGCGATCCTGGACGTCTTCCAGTCCAAGCTGGTGAAGCGGGGCATCTCGCTGAAGTCGCTGGACGCGGGCGAGCCGCAGATCTCCGGCAAGGAGTACAAGCTCTTCGCCTCCGTCGAGGAGGGCATCTCGCAGGACAACGCCAAGAAGGTCGCGAAGATCATCCGTGACGAGGGCCCCAAGGGCGTCAAGGCCCAGGTCCAGGGTGATGAGCTGCGGGTCTCCTCGAAGAGCCGCGACGACCTCCAGTCCGTCATCGCGCTGCTGAAGGGCAAGGACTTCGACTTCGCGCTCCAGTTCGTCAACTACCGGTAGGCGGCGGGCGCGGGGGTACGGGCGAGGGGGCCGGCGACCGGGGGGCGCCGCCCCTGGACCGTGAAGGAGCCCGTTCAGTTCCGCGAGTTGCCGAAGATCGGCCGGGAGCAGCCGGAAGGAGGATCTTCGCGACCGCTCCCGCCAGGAGGCCGAGGATGATCCAGCTGATGATGCCCATGTGCGTCCCACTCCTGATCGTTTCGCTTTCGGGAGGCTCTACCCATGGGGACGTAGGTGATCACCTGCGAGGTTGACGCGAAGGTGTCACGGTCGTGTCACCGGCCGCGCGTCCGCTTCCCGATCGCGCAACAAAGCAGGCGCGCGACGCTTGGCGGCGTCCTCCCCCTTGGTAGGGGTGGGGAGACGGCCTCGGACCCGGAAAAGATGCGGCACGGACGCGTCAGCGACGAAAGGCGACCCTCGTGAAACTGCTCAACCTCGTGCTCAACCTGCTGTGGCTGATCTTCTGCGGGATCTGGATGGCTCTCGGCTACCTGCTCGCGGGTCTCATCTGCTGCGTCTTCATCATCACGATCCCGTTCGGGATCGCTTCCTTCCGCATCGCGGGGTATGTGCTCTGGCCCTTCGGGCGCACCACGGTCGAGCGCCCGGACGCGGGGGCGCCCTCCTTCGTCGGCAATGTGATCTGGGTGATCTTCGCCGGCTGGTGGCTCGCCCTGGGTCACCTGCTCACGAGCATCCCGCTCTTCCTCTCGATCATCGGCATCCCCTTCGGGTGGGCGAACCTCAAGCTCATCCCGATCTCGCTCATGCCGCTGGGGCGCGAAGTCGTCCCGACCGACCAGCCCTTCGCCGCGCGCCCGGGCGAGGCACGGAGCTGGTGAGGCGCGTCGGCGGGAGGCGCGTCGACGGGGGGTGCGTCGACGGGGGGGGCGCGTCCGTCAGGGAGACGCGCCCCGGCACGGGGAGGCTCCCGGCAGGAGGGCGCGCCCGGCCGGCTCTCCGGCAGGGCGCCACACCCCGGCCGGAGGACCCGCTCCGGCGTGACAACGTGCCCGAGCACGAGGACGCCCTCCGGCCCGTGACGGCTGTCAGGGGCGCTCGACGCCGCCGCCCGCCATCCGCTCCAGACGCTGGATGCGCTCCGCCATCGGCGGGTGCGTGGAGAACATGCTCGTCAGCCCCTGGCCGGGACGGAAGGGGTTGGCGATCATCATGTGGCTCGCCGTCTCGATGCGGGGCTCGGAGGGCAGCGGGAGCTGCTTCGTGCCCGCGTCGAGCTTGCGGAGCGCGGAGGCGAGGGCGAGCGGGTCGCCGGTGAGCTGGGCCCCGGACGCGTCCGCCTGGTACTCGCGGGAACGGCTGATGGCGAGCTGGATGAGCGAGGCGGCGAGCGGGCCGAGGAGCATCGTCAGGAGCAGCCCGATGAGCCCGGGGCCCTCGTCGTCGTCAGAGCGGCCGATCGGAATCAGCCACGCGAAGTTGACCAGGAACATGATCACGGAGGCGAGGGCACCCGCGATCGAGGAGATGAGGATGTCCCGGTTGTAGACGTGGCTCAGCTCGTGCCCGAGAACGCCGCGCAGCTCGCGCTCGTCGAGGATGCGCAGGATGCCGTCGGTGCAGCACACGGCGGCGTTGCGCGGGTTGCGCCCGGTCGCGAAGGCGTTGGGGGCCTCGGTGGGCGAGATGTACAGGCGCGGCATGGGCTGGCGGGCCTGGGTGGAGAGCTCGCGCACGATCCGGTAGAGGCCGGGGGCCTCGAACTCGCTGACGGGCCTGGCCCGCATGGCGCGCAGCGCGAGTTTGTCGCTGTTCCAGTACGCGTAGGCGTTCGTCCCGAGCGCGACGAGGACCGCGACGATCAGCCCCGTCCGGCCGAAGAAGGAGCCGATGACGAGGATGAGCGCGGACAGGCCCCCGAGGAGTACAGCGGTCTTCAAGCCATTGTGCCGGCGGTGCACGGTACGCCCTCCAAGTCGTGCGGCGGGGAACCCTTCCTGACGCTCGCGGCGCCCGGTGGACCTGGGTCAAGTGGACCCTTCGTTACTGGTCAACGCCAGGCGAGCGGCTCAGGTTCCCCGGCCGGCGGGGGCGTGGCCGTCCTCCGTACGGGTGAGGCGGCTCAGAAGAGCCTGGTGTCCGCCAGGCGGAGGATGAGCTGCGGTGCCGCCGAGAGGGCCACGGCGAGGAGACCGCAGAGGACCAGGGCGGTCACGAGGGCGAGCGGGCGGCGGGGCGGTGCCTCCGCGGGCGCCTTCTCCCGTACGGCCGTGACGGTGCCGGCCCCGGCGGCCGGGAGGTCCCGCGCGGCCGGTACGTCCGTGGCCGGTGCGTCCGTGGCCGGTTCCGGTGGGGCGCGGAAGAGGGTCGCCGTCCAGCGGAGGTAGTAGACGAGGGCGATCGCGACGTTGACGGCCGTGACGACCGCGAGCCAGCCGAGGCCCGCGTCGATCGCGGCCTCGAAGACGGCGAGCTTCGCGAAGAGGCCCGCGAGACCCGGCGGGAGCCCGGCGAGGCACAGGAGGAAGAAGGCGAGGAGCAGGGCGAGCGCGGGCTTGCGCGCGTACAGGCCCCGGAAGTCGGCGAGGCGACCGCGCCCGAGGAGCGCCACGGCGGCGAAGGAGCCGAGGTTGACCGCCGCGTACATGAGCGCGTAGGCGAGGGTCGCGCCGAGCGCGTGCTCCGGGCGGTCCGTGTACGCGGCCGACGCGAGCGGGACGAGGAGGTAGCCGGCCTGGCCGACCGAGGACCACGCGAGCAGGCGCACCGCGCTGAAGGGGCGCGTGGGGTCCTGGCGGAGCGCCGCCGCGTTGCCGATCGTCATCGTGAGGGCCGCGAGGACCGCGAGCGCGGGGCCCCAGACGTTCCCGTACGAGGGGAAGGCGCGCACGGTGACGAGCGCGAGGCCGGAGAAGCCGACCGCCTTGCCGACGACGGAGAGGTAGGCGGCGACCGGCAGCGGGGCGCCCGTGTACGTGTCGGGGACCCAGAAGTGGAAGGGGACGGCGGCGGTCTTAAAGGCGAAGCCGACGAGGGTGAGGACGACGCCGACGCGGGCGAGGGTGCGCAGCTGGGGATCGACGTCGCCGAGTGCCGCCGCGATCGCGTCGAGGTGGACGCTGCCCGTGCTCGCGTAGACGAAGGCCGTGCCGAGGAGGGTCACGGCGGTCGCGGTGACGGAGGAGAGGAAGAACTTGAGGGCCGCTTCGGCGGAGCGGCGCTCGCCGTGGCGCAGGCCGACGAGCGCGAAGGACGGGAGCGTCGCGACCTCCAGGGCGACGATCAGCGTCGCGAGGTCGCGCGCGGCGGGCAGGAGGGCCGCTCCGGCGGCGGAGGAGAGGAGCAGGAACCAGTACTCGCCCGCCGGGAGGCGCTGCTCGCGCACGGCGGTGAAGGAGAGGAGCGCCGTGAGGAGCGCGCCGCCGAGGACGAGGAGCTGGACGGTGAGGGCGAAGTGGTCCGCGCGGTAACCGCACCCGGCCCCGTCGACGCAGAACGTGGCGCGGTCGCCGTCGAGGAGCGGGAGGAGGCTCAGGAGGGCGAGGGCGAGGCCCGCGACGGCGCCGAGGCCGAGGAGGGGTTTGCGCGCCTCGGGGAGGAAGAGGTCGGCGACGAGGAGGGCGAGCGCGACCAGGGCGGTGAGCGTGGGCGGGGCGATGGCGAGCCAGTCGACGGACTGCACGAGGGTGGTCATGCCGCGCCTCCGGTGAGCAGCTTGTGGACGGCCGGGTCGCTGAGGCCGATGAGAAGCGCGGGCCAGAGCCCGGCGAGGACGGTGAGGGCGACGAGTGGCGTCCAGGCGACCGCCTCGGGCGCGCTCAGCTCGGGGAAGGGGCGCTCGGCGAGGGCGGGGGGCTCGTAGGGCGCCGTGGGCGTCGGCGGGGCGTCGAGCAGGAGGGGGGCGGGCTCGTGGGCCGTGGAGGCGGCCCCCTCGACGGCGGCCGGTGTTGCGGAGGCGTGTGCGGTGGCGGGGGCGGGCTTCTCGGCGTGCGCGGCGTCGGGGTTCTCGTCCGGCGCGGAACCCACCGGGAGGAGGGAGTTGTCCCGCAGGGGCGCCGGGCCCATGCACAGGCGGCGGACGACGAGGAGGAGGTACGCGGCGGTGAGGAGCGTGCCGAGCCCCGCGACGGCCATGCAGGCGAGGTACGTGCCGCGGTGGAGGCCGCTCGCCGGGTCGAAGGCCCCGTACATCGTCAGCATCTCGCCCCAGAAGCCCGCGAGGCCCGGCAGTCCGAGCGAGGCGACGGCGGCGAAGGCGAGCAGCACGGCGTAGCGCGGGGCGCGGCCGTAGAGCGCCGCTCCGGCGGAACCGCTGAGGCGGTCGAGGACGGAGGTGCCCGCGCGGTCCTTCACGCCGCCGACCAGGAAGAAGAGCAGCCCGGTGATGAGGCCGTGGGCGATGTTCGCGAAGAGGGCGCCGTTGAGGCCCTGCGGGGTCATGCTCGCGATACCGAGCAGGACGAAGCCCATGTGACCGACGGACGAGTACGCGACGAGGCGCTTGAGGTCGCCGCCGGAACCGCGCCGTACGAGCTGGAGGCACGCGAGCGAGCCCCACAGGATGCCGGCCGCCGCGAGGACGGCGAGCCAGGGCGCGAAGACCTTCATGCCCTCGGGCGCCACGGGGATCGCGACCCGCACGAAGCCGTACGTGCCCATCTTCAGCAGGACCCCGGCGAGCATGACCGAGCCCGCCGTGGGCGCGGCGGTGTGCGCGGCGGGCAGCCAGCTGTGCAGCGGCCACATCGGGGATTTGACCGCGAGGCCGAGACCGATCGCCAGAACGGCCGTGACCTGCACGGACTTGCTGAGACCTGAGCCGTTGTCAGTGGCGAGTGCCACCATGTCGAACGTGCCCGCCCGCAGGCCGATCAGGAGCAGCCCGAGGAGCATGACGGCGGAGCCGACCAGGGTGAAGAGGATGAACTTCCAGGCGGCCTGTTCCCGCTTGGCGCCGCCCCAGCGGGCGATGAGGAAGTACATCGGGATCAGGACGGTCTCGAAGGCGACGAAGAAGAGCACGAGGTCGAGCACGGCGAAGGCGGCGAGCGCGCCGCCTTCGAGCAGCAGCAGGAGCGCCACGAAGGCGCGGGGGGTGCCGCCCCGGGGCGGCCGGAAGTAGCTGTACAGGGCGCAGAGGAAGGTGAGGAGGGCGGTGAGGACCAGGAGGGGGAGCGAGATGCCGTCGACGCCGAGGTGGAAGCGGATGTCGTACGCGGCGATCCAGCTGACGTCCGTGCTCGCCTGGATGTGGGCGGCCTGGTCGCGGTCGAAGCCGAGGGCGAGGAGCAGCGCGGCGGCGAGGATCGCGCCGCTGACGGTGACGCCGTGGCGCAGCACCGCTTGCTCCGGGCCGCGCCCGCGCAGTCCGGGCGGGGCCGGGAGGAGGGCCGCGACGGCGCCGAGCAGGGGGCCGAGGACGACGATCAGGAGCAGGACGGACAGGGCGGTGTCGCCGAGGCCGACGAGGGCACCGCTCGCGAGGTGGCTCGCGCCCTCGGGAGCGCGCGGGCTGCCCGCGATACCGGGGGCGCTCGCGCCTGCCTGGAGAGCGTGCGGCGCGAGGGCGCCGAGGAGGTGGGCCACGGTTCAGGCTCCCGCCGCGTAGAGGACGACCGCGCAGGTCAGGAGGGCGGCTGCGGCGATCAGCGCGCCCAGGTACGTCTGGATGTTGCCGGTCTGGGCGCGGCGTGCGGCGGCGCCCAGGAGCTTGGGGAGTGCGGCGGCCGCGCGGACGTAGGTGTCGACGACGGCCGTGTCGAGGAAGCGGACGAGCGTGGCGCCGGCCCGGACGGGGGTCACCGCGAGCGCGCTGTAGAGCCGGTCGAGGTGGAAGCCGGAGGCCGCCGGGCGGTGGAGGCCGCCGAGGAGGAGGCGGCCCGGGTCGGCGGGGTCCTCGGTGCCGCCGGGGGCGCCGTAGGCGGCGGGGCGGCTCGCGATGGCCTGGGCCTCGGTGCGGCCCGCGTCGCCCTCGGGCCCCGCGGCGACAGCGCCGAGCGGGTGGCGCGCGGCGAGGGCCTTGGTGTGCCGCCAGGTCCCGTAGGTGAGGACGCCTCCGACGAGGGCGACGCCGGTGCCGAGCACGGAGGTGGTGAGGGTCGGCGCGAGGTCGTGGCCGTCGAACCAGTCGGGGAGGGCCCAGGCGGTGAGGCCGAAGAGGAAGGTGGGGAGCGCGAGGACCCAGAGGACGACGTTCATGACGCGCGGCGTCGCGGGGTGGTGGGCCGTCCCGCCGGGCGCCGACGCGGCGGCCTCGGTCGCCTCGTCCGCCTCGGTCGCTTCGCGGGTGCCGAGGAGGAGCCAGAGGCGGGTGGCGTAGGCGCCGGTGAGGAGGGCGGTGGCGAGTCCGGCGACGAGGACGAGCCAGCCGGCGGCGGCGGGGATGCCGTGGGCGTGTCCGGTGGCGGCGTGCTCGGCGGCGCCGAGGACGGCTTCCTTGGAGAAGAAGCCGGTGAACGGGGGGATGGCGGCGAGCGCGAGGAGCGCGACCGTCATCGTCCAGTAGGCGTCGGGGACGGCGCGGCGCAGGCCCGGCATCCGGGACATGGCCGCGAGCGAGTTCGTGCCGGCGGCGTGGATGACGACGCCCGCCGCGAGGAAGAGGAGCGCCTTGAAGGCGCCGTGCGAGAGGAGGTGGAAGACGGCGGCGCCCCGGTCGCCGACGGCGAGGGCGCCGGTCATGTAGCCGAGCTGACCGGCCGTCGAGTAGGCGAGGACGCGCTTGATGTCGTCCTGGGCGAGCGCGGCGAGCCCGGAGCCGACCATCGTCACGGCGGCGAGGACGGCGAGGACGACGAGCGCCGCGGCGGAGGAGGCGAAGACGGGCAGCAGGCGCGCGACGAGGTAGACCCCGGCCGCGACCATCGTCGCCGCGTGGATGAGCGCGGAGACCGGGGTGGGCCCGGCCATCGCGTCCGGGAGCCACGTGTGCAGCGGGAACTGCGCGGACTTGCCGACGACACCGCACAGCAGGAGCAGCGCGATGAGCGTGGGGTGGTCGAGTCCGCCGTGGGTGACGGCGTGCAGGACCTCGGTGATGCGGAAGGAGCCGGTGTCGGCGGCGAGCGCGAAGAGGCCGAAGAGGAAGGGGACATCGCCGAGCTTGGTGACGAGGAACGCCTTGAGGGAGGCGGAGCGGGCCTCGGGGGTCTCCCAGTAGTGCCCGATGAGGAAGTACGAGCAGATGCCCATGACCTCCCAGCCGACGAGCAGCACCATGAGGTCGCCGGAGTAGACGACGAGGAGCATCGCGGAGGTGAAGAGCGAGACGAGCGCGGCGTACGAGGAGTAGCGGGGGTCCTCGCGGAGGTAGCCGGTCGAGTAGAGCTGCACGCACGTCGAGACGACGGTGACGAGGACCGCGACGAGGACGGCGAAGCCGTCGAGGTGGAGGGCGAGGTCGACGGGGGCGGCACCGGTCGGGGTGAGCCGGGTGGCGGCGTCGATCGCGCTGCCGCCGCCCTGGCGGACGGCGACGAGGACGGCGAGCACGGCGCTCGCGGCGGCGGGCAGCACGGCGAGGGGCCGGACGAGCCCGGCGGCGCCGCGTCCGATGAGCAGTCCGGCGATCCCGCCGAGGAACGGCAGGAGGGGGACGAGGACGGCGAGGGTCGTGGTGTTCACGCGGCTGCTCCGGGGGTGCGCGTGCCGGGGGCGGCCGGGTCCGTGCTGCCGGGGGCCTCGGGGTCCTCGGGGCCGTACGGGGGTTCGGCGGTGTCGCGCAGGGCGTCGACGGCGATCGTGCCCCTGGCGCGGTACACGGCGAGGACGACGGCGAGACCGATGCCGATCTCGGCGGCGGCGATCGCGATGGTGAAGAGGGTGAGCGCCTGCCCGGCGTGGAGGGTGTCGCGCAGCCAGACGTCGAAGGCGACGAGGTCGAGGTTGACGGCGTTGAGCATCAGCTCGACGGACATCAGCACGAGGATCGCGTTGCGCCGCGCGAGCACCCCGTAGATCCCGGTGCAGAAGAGGAGGGCCGACAGCACGGCCGGATAGACGAGATGCATCAGCGCGGGTCCTCCGGGTGCGGGGCCTCGGGGGCCGGGGGCGGCGGGGTGGCGGGGGACGCGGGGGCGGCCGGGCCGGAGGCTTCGGTCACGCGACCGGCGCTGGAGGCGGCGCCCGTGGTCGTACGGGAGGCACCGTCCGCACCCGGACGGGAAGCGGCGCCCGTGCCCGGACCGGACGTACCGCCCGCGCCCGGACCGGGAACGGCGCTCGCGCCCCGGCCGGAAGCGGCGCTCGCGCCCGAAGTCGTGCCGAAAGCGGCGCCGCTGCCCCGGGCTCGGCCCGGGGCCGGTGGGGTCGTGCGGGGGCGGGGCTTCGGCTTGCGGGGCGGGGCGGCGTTGTCGCCGCGCTTGCGGGAGAGGACGATCGCGCCGACCAGGGCGGCGAGGAGGAGGACGGAGAGGGCCTCGAAGGGAAGGACCCAGTGACGGAAGAGGAAGGCGCCCGTGGCGGCCGTCGTGCCCTGGGGGTGGTCGCCGTCGAGACGGAGGTACGTCGTGCGGAAGGCGTCCGTGACGACCCAGACGAGGCCCCCGGCGGCCAGGACAGCGACCGCCGCGGCGAGGGGGCGGTTGCGGGAGTCGGCGTCGTCGGAGCGGCCGATCGGGGCGCGCGTCAGCATGAGGCCGAAGAGGAGCAGGACGACGACCGAGCCCACGTAGATGAGGACCTGCACCCACGCGATGAACTCCGCCGTGAGCAGCAGGTACTCGACCGCGAGGCCGCCGAGCGTCACGACGAGCCACAGCGCGGCGTGCACGAGTTGCTTCGTCGTGACGGTGACGAGCGCGGCGCCGAAGGTCAGCAGGCCGAACAGGACGAAAGCGATCTCGACGCCGGTCGGGGAGAGGAAGCCCTGCGGGGCGGTGCCCGTCGCCGGGGCCGCGGCCAGGAGCGTGATCACGGGCGCGGCTCCTCACCCGTCGCGGGAGCCTCACCCGTCGCGGGGCCCTCACCCGTCGCGGGGCCCTCGCCCGCTGCCCGTACCGGCGTCGCGGGCCGTGCCGCGGCCTCCGCCTTCTCGGCGGCCTTGCGTGCCGCCGCCAGTTCCTTCGGCTCCTCCGCCGCCGGGTCCACGGCCGGGGGCTCGGGGACCGTCCACATCCACTCGCGGAGCTTGTCGCGCTCGTGCGTGAGGTCGTGGATGTCCGTCTCCGCGTACTCGAACTCGGGGGACCAGAAGAGCGCGTCGAAGGGGCAGACCTCGATGCAGATCCCGCAGTACATGCAGAGCGAGAAGTCGATGGCGAAGCGGTCGAGGACGTTGCGGCTGCGCTCGCGCCCGCCGGGCGCGGCCGGGGGCACCGTCTCCTTGTGCGAGTCGATGTAGATGCACCAGTCGGGGCACTCGCGCGCGCACAACATGCAGACCGTGCAGTTCTCCTCGAAGAGCCCGATGACGCCCCGGCTGCGCGGGGGCAGCGGCGGGAGCGTGTCGGGGTACTGCGCGGTGACGGACTTGCGCGTCATCGTGCGGAGCGTGACGGCGAGGCCCTTGGCCAGACCCGTGCCGGGAATCGGGGGCATCTAGGAGATCACCACTTTGACGACGCCGGTGAGGGCGATCTGGGCGAGGGCGAGGGGGACGAGCAGCGTCCAGGAGAGCTTCTGGAGCTGGTCCTCGCGGAGACGGGGGTAGCTGACGCGCAGCCAGATGACGACGAAGGCGAGCAGCGCCGTCTTCAGGAGCGTCCACAGCCAGCCGAGCCCGTCGCCGCCGAAGGGGCCGTGCCAGCCGCCGAGGAAGAGGACGGTCGTGAGGCCGCACAGGATGACGATCCCGGCGTACTCGGCGAGCAGGAAGAGCGCGAAGCGCAGGCCGGTGTACTCCGTGTAGGCGCCGAAGATGATCTCCGAGTCGGCGACCGGCATGTCGAACGGCGGCCGTTGCAGCTCCGCGAGCCCGGCGACGAAGAAGACGAAGGCGCCGATGATCTGCCACGGCACCCACCACCAGTGGAACTCGCCGAGGATGCCGGGCAGCGAGACCGTGCCCGCCGCCATCGCGACGGACGCGGCGGCGAGGAGCATCGGGAGCTCGTAGGAGAGGAGTTGCGCGGCCGTGCGGAGGCCGCCGAGCAGGGAGAACTTGTTCGCCGAGGCCCAGCCGGCCATGAGCGAGCCGAGCACGCCGACGCCCATGACGGCGAGCGCGAAGAAGATGCCCGCGTCCACGACGGTGCCGACCGCGCTGTCCCCCGGCCCGACCGGGATCACGAGCAGTACGAGGAGGTACGGGAGCAGCGCGACGGCGGGCGCGAGCCGGAAGATCCGCCGGTCGGCGTCGGCCGGGACGATGTCCTCCTTCTGCGCGAACTTCACCCCGTCGGCCATGAGCTGGGCCCAGCCGTGGAACCCGCCCGCGAACATGGGCCCGAGCCGCCCCTGCATGTGCGCCATGACCTTGTGCTCGGCCTGCCCGACGGCCAGGGGCAGCGCGAGGAACCCGGCGAAGACGAGGACGAGTCGCAGGGCGTCACCGAGGACGTCGTTCACGCGGGCTCGCCTCCGGCGGGGTTCTCGGGACGGGGGTCGTCGGTCGGGGGATCTGCGGGACGGGTGTCCTGGCGGCGGGAGCCCTGGGGACGGGGGTCCTCGGCAGGGCGCCTCTCGGCAAGGGGCTCCTCGGTACGGGGCTCCTCGGCGGGGGGCTCCTGGGTACCGGGCTGCTCGGCCTGGGGCTCCTCGGTACCGGGCTCGTCGGCGCGGGGTTTCCCGGTACGGGGCGGGGCTCCCGCCCCGGCCTCGGCTTCAGGCGCAGCCTGGGCCTCAGCCCCCGCCCGGGCCTCAGCCCCGGCCCGGCCCTCAGCCCCGGCCTCCGCCTCGCCTGCACCCTCGGCCCCAGCCTCGCCGCCACCGCCAGCGGTGCGGCCACGAGGTTTCTCTCGCTCCGTCGTCGGCTCGCCGTCCGGTCGCGTGGGCTCGAAGGCCGGGCGGGCGTGGTGCCAGGGCGCGTCGGGGCTGCCTGCCGGGCTCGCGCCGCCCTCGGGGGTGTCGCGCTGCGACGCCGAGCCCTCGGAGGCGGTGCGGGAGCGACGGGCAGGTGCCGCGCCCGGCTCCGCCCGCTGCGTCGCCGAACCTTCCGAGGCGGTACGGGAGCGACGGGCAGGTGCCGCGCCCGGCTCCGCCCGCTGCGACGCCGAACCCGCCGAGGCCGAGCGCGCACGCCGGGCCGGGGTGCCCTCACCGGCACCCGGCGCCGCCCCCGCGCCCCGGTCCGCAGCCGCGCCCGCAGCCCCCGCCGCTCCCCCGGCCGTCCGGGTGCGGCGGGCGGGGCGGGCCGGGGCCTCGGGGAGCTGCCCCTTCAACGGGCCCCACTCGTTCGGGTCCGGGACGCCCGGCGGGAGCATCTGGCGGCGCTTCGGGGTGCCGTGGCCCGACTCTCCCGGCTCCTTCGCTCCCGGCCACGCCTTCGCGACGCGCGCCGCGAGGACGAAGTCCTTGCGCAGCGGGTGGCCCTCGAAGGTCTCCGGCAGGAGGAGCGGGGACAGGTCCGGGTGGCCGTCGAAGCGCAGGCCGAACATCTCGTGCGTCTCGCGCTCGTGCCACGCCGCGCCCGCGTAGACCCCGACGGCGGAGGCGAGTACGGGCGACTCGTGGGGCACGGTCGTACGCAGCAGCAGCCGCCGCACGGGAGCGAGCGCGACGACGTGCGCGCACACGCGGAAGCCCGTGCCGGGTTCGTCGACGGCCGAGAGCCAGTCGAAGTACGTGCAGCCGAGGACGCGGCGCGCCGTGTCGAGCGAGGCCGTCCACGTGTCGGCGGGGACATCGACGGTCAGCAGGCCGTACGCCTCCTCGGCGCTCGCGCCCGTGCCGAAGACCTCCTCGGCCGCTCCCGGAAGCCAGCCGGTCACCGCTCCCCCTCCGGCGGCGGGACGAGGCCGCTGCGGAGCGCGGCGGTCGGTGTGCGTCGCCCGTGCGCGTACCGCTCGGCGGGCGACTCGTGCGCGATCTTCTCCTGGAGCTTGAGGATGCCCTGGAGCAGCGCCTCGGGACGCGGCGGGCAGCCCGGCACGTAGACGTCGACGGGGATGATCTGGTCGACGCCCTTCGTGACGGAGTACGAGTCCCAGTACGGGCCGCCGCAGTTGGAGCAGGCGCCGAAGGAGATGACGTACTTCGGCTCGGGCATCTGCTCGTACAGGCGCTTGACGGCGGGCGCCATCTTGTCCGTCACCGTGCCCGAGACGACCATGAGGTCGGCCTGCCGGGGGCCCGGCGCGAAGGGGATGACGCCGAGGCGGATGAAGTCGTGGCGGGACATCGAGGCGGCGATGAACTCGATCGCGCAGCAGGCGAGGCCGAAGTTGAAGACCCACAGGCTGTAGCGGCGGCCCCAGTTGAGGACGACCTTCATGGGCTGCGGGGCGAGCCGCGAGAGCACGCCGGTCGTCCCGGCGGGCGGGGCGGTGGGGTCGGGGAGGTCCACGGGAGCCGGAACGGCGGTGGCGGGCACGGGGGTCACGTCCATTCCAGGACGCCCTTCTTCCAGGCGTAGAGGAGTCCGATGGCGAGGAAGCCGAGGAAGACGAACATCTCGACGAGCGTCGTCGCCCCGTAGCCGGGCGCGGCGAAGACCGTGGCCCAGGGGAAGAGGAAGATCGAGTCCACGGCGAAGATCACGTAGAGGAACGCGTAGACGTAGTAGCGGACCTGGGTGTGCGCCCAGCCCTCGCCGACCGGGTCGACCCCGCACTCGTACGTCAGGAACTTCTCGCGCGTCGGCACGACGGGGCGCAGCAGGCGCCCGGCCGCGAAGGCGAAGGCCACGAAGAGCACTCCGGCGGCGGTGATGACGCCGACGAGGGTGTACGCGTGGAAATAGCCCGAGGCGAGGGAGACGGCGGTGCCGGGGGGACCGGGGAGGTCCAGCGGGACACCGGGGGGACTCAGGGGTTCCGCCACGTCCGTCCTCCGCTCCGCCGGGTCTCACCGCTCGCTCTGCGCCGTGCCCCACGGGCACCCCCGGGAGTCTAGGGCGTGCCCGCGAAGTCCCGCACAGCGCCCACGGCGCCCGGCACGCACTCTCGCAGCACCGGCCCCAGACCCGAGTACGTCCAGTACGAGGATCTGGAGCCGGCGCACCGAGAGCACGCACCGGACACCGCGGGCACCGCACGGACTTCGCGGACACACCCTGGGGCCTGTTGAAGCAACGGTAAGCAGTGAGGTCCGGGCGGAACCGCGCGGGTGCCGGGGACGGTGGGGATTTCCCCCCTGCCTCGCTCGGGGCGACCTCATGGCGTCCGCCGTGCCGAACGGGCAGGCTGGGGCCATGACCGCTTCGGTGACCCCTCAGGACCAGCGCGACCCCGGCGCTCCGCCCCCCGTGGGCCTCGCCTACCCGGGGGCGACGTGGAAGGAGTTCGCGCACCTGCTGGCCAACCTTCCGGCCACCCTCATCGGCTTCGTCTACAGCGTCGTGTTCGTCTCGCTCGGCGCCGCGCTCGCGGTGACGGTCATCGGCCTGCCCGTGCTCGTGCTCGGGCTGCGCGGGGCGCGGCTGCTGGGGCGGGCGGAGCGGGGGCGGGCGCGGCGGCTGCTGGGGGTGCGGATCGAGGAGCCGAGCCGCATCCCGCGCCGCGAGGGCGGCGGGGTGCTCGGGCGGCTGTGGGACGGCGTGAAGGACCCGGTGGGCTGGCGCGCCGCGCTGTACTCGGTGATCCGGCTGCCGTGGGGCGTCGTGACGTTCACGGTGTCGCTGGTGTCGTTCTTCGCGCTGTGGCCGGTGCTCGGCCATCTCGTACGGGGCATGGCGAACGTGGACCGGGCGATGGTCCGGGGACTGCTCTCGCCCTCGGACGAACTGGAGCGCCGCATCGCCGAACTGGAGTCCGGGCGCGGTGTCGTGGTCGACACGGCGGCGGCGGACCTGCGGCGCATCGAGCGGGATCTGCACGACGGGGCGCAGGCGCGGCTCGTGGCGCTCGCGATGGGGCTCGGGCTCGCGAAGGAGAAGGTCCTCGAGGACCCCGAGGCGGCGGCGCTCATGGTCGAGGAGGCGCACGGCGAGGTGAAGCTCGCGCTCCAGGAGCTGCGCGACCTCGCGCGGGGCATCCACCCCGCCGTCCTCACCGACCGGGGGCTCGACGCGGCGCTCTCGGCGGTCTCCGCGCGCTGCACGGTGCCGGTCCGGGTCGAGGTGGACCTGCGGCAGCGGCCCGCCGAGGCGATCGAGGGCATCGCGTACTTCACCGTCTCCGAGCTGCTCCAGAACGTGAGCAAGCACAGCGGCGCCCGGTCGGCGGCGGTCGAGGTGTGGCGCGCGGGCGACCGGCTCCTGCTCCAGGTCCACGACGACGGGCACGGGGGCGCCTCGCTCGACGGCGGCACGGGGATGGCGGGCCTCGCCGAACGCCTCGGCGCGGTCGACGGCCTCTTCGTCATCGACTCCCCGCGCGGCGGCCCCACGACGATCACGGCCGAACTCCCCTGGCGGGACCGGGGCGAGGACCGGGCGGGACGCCGGGTGCCGGACCGGCGGGGCGGCGCGAAGCCGTAAGTGGGGGCGGGGTGGGCGCCGCACGGGCGGTACGGGGGCGGGTGCCACGGGGCGCGCGCCCCGTCGGCGTGCTCGGTCTCCGCGCTCGCGCTCGCCATGGCGCTCGTGAGCCGGCCCCCGCCGGTCGCGGAACCGGCGGCCGGTCGGGGGTGGGGATAACCCCCCTCAGGAGAGACCGATCTCCCACATGTCCCCGGGCGCCCCGGCTCGCCATGCTGGAGGGGAGAGAGAGGAGGCGTCCGGATGACGGCAGGGACGTGGGACGAGAAGGACGGACCGGGTGGGGCCCGCGCGCCGCACGGCTCGGGCACGTACACGCGTGGCCCGGGTGCGTACGGACCCGGCGGTGAGCCCTTCGCGCGCCGCGCGGACGGATACGGGCGCCGCGACGAGCGCTACGACCGCGACGGCTGGCCCCTCGTGCCGCCGCCCGGACCGCGCGCGCCCTCGCCCGAGGCGCGCGCGCCGCTCGCGCGGGTGCTGCTCGCCCCGGTGAGCGCCCGGTTCTGGCGTGAGCTGCTGTACGTCGTCGTGAGCCTTCCGCTCTCGCTCGTCGCGTTCTGCTGGGCCATGGCGATGTTCTGGCTCGGGGCCGGGCTGCTCGTGACGTTCATCGGGGTGCCGGTGCTCGCCGCCCTGCTCGCCTCGGCGCGCGGCCTCGCGCACGTGGAGCGGGGACTCGCGCGGACGCTGCTGCGGACCCCGGTGCCGCCCGCGCGGCCCGTGGAGCACAAGCGGCACTCGCCGTTCGGGCGGATGGGCGCGCTGCTCAAGAGCGGCGAGTCCTGGCGCAATCTCCTCTTCGCCTTCCTGCACTTCCCGTGGGCGGTCGTCGCGGGGGTGTCGGCGCTCGTGGTGTGGGGCAGCGGCCTGGTGCTGCTCACGTACCCGGTGTGGATGTGGTGGGTACCGAGCGAGGTGGGCCGCGACGGCCTCCAGATCTACGGGGACACACACCGCGCGGAGTACCTCGACGCCCCCTGGGAGATCGCGCTGACCTGCGCGGCGGGCCTCGTGCTGACGCTGCTCGCGCCCTGGCTCGTCCGGGGGGTGACGGCTGTGGACGGGATGCTCGTACGGGGGCTGCTCGGGCCCTCGCGCCTGGCGAGCCGGGTCGACGAGCTGGAGTCGGACCGGGGCGTCGTGGTCGACACGGCGGCGGCGGACCTGCGCCGCATCGAGCGGGATCTGCACGACGGGGCGCAGGCGCGGCTCGTGGCGCTCGCGATGGACCTCGGGATCGCGAAGGAGAAGCTCCTCGACGACCCGGAGGCGGGGGCGCGGCTCGTCGCCTCGGCGCACGGCGAGGTGAAGACGGCGCTCCAGGAGCTGCGCGACCTCGCGCGCGGCATCCACCCCGCCGTCCTCACCGACCGGGGCCTGGACGCGGCGCTCTCGGCGGTCGCGGCGCGCTGCACGGTCCCGGTCTCGGTCGAGGTGGATCTCGCGGAGCGGCCCGCCGAGGCGATCGAGGGCATCGCGTACTTCACCGTCTCCGAGCTGCTCCAGAACATCAGCAAGCACAGCGGGGCCCGCACGGCGGCCGTCGAGGTGTGGCGCGCGGACGGGCGGCTGCTCGTGCAGGTGCGCGACGACGGCACGGGGGGTGCCTCGCTCGACAGCGGTACGGGGCTCGCCGGGCTCTCGGACCGGCTCGACGCGGTCGACGGGGTCCTCCTCGTCGACTCGCCCGCCGGGGGGCCGACGACGGTCACCGCCGAACTGCCGTGGACGGCGCGGACCGGTACGCGGGCCGCCGGGGCGGGCGCCGGGACCCACGGGGGCGCCGCTTCCTGAAATGCTGTCCCCCGTAGGAGCGATTCCGGCAGCGGGGGAACGTGGCAGAAGTGGCAGACATGGCAGAGGCAGTGGCAGGGGCGGCGAAGGTGCGGGTCGTCATCGCGGAGGACTCCGTCCTCCTGCGGGAGGGCCTGACCCGCCTGCTGACCGACGCCCGGCACGAGGTAGTGGCGGGCGTCGGGGACGGCGAGGCGCTCGTGAAGACCGTGCGGGACCTGGCGGAGGCGTCCGAGCTCCCGGACGTCGTCGTCGCGGACGTGCGGATGCCCCCGACGCACACCGACGAGGGCGTGCGCGCGGCCGTCGCGCTCCGCAAGGCGTACCCGGCGCTCGGGGTGCTCGTGCTCTCGCAGTACGTCGAGGAGCAGTACGCGACGGAGCTGCTCGCCGGGTCGAGCCGGGGGGTCGGCTATCTGCTGAAGGACCGGGTCGCGGACGTGCGGGAGTTCGTGGACGCCGTGGACCGGGTCGCGAGCAGCGGCACCGCGCTCGACCCGGAGGTGGTCGCCCAGCTCCTGGGCCGCTCCCGCAAGCAGGACGTGCTCGCGAACCTGACGCCGCGCGAGCGGGAGGTGCTGGCGCTGATGGCGGAGGGGCGGACGAACTCGGCGGTCGCGAAGGCGCTCGTGGTGAGCGACGGGGCGGTCGAGAAGCACGTGAGCAACATCTTCATGAAGCTGGGGCTCTCGCCGAGCGTGGGCGACCACCGCAGGGTGCTCGCGGTGCTCACCTACCTGCGGTCGTAACGCGGGGACGCCCCGGGCCGCCTCGGGAAGGCTCGGGGGTTGCTCGCGGAAGCCCTCGGCGTGCTCCCGGGACGCCCCGGGAGCCGTGTCCGGGTGGCTGCCTAGGCCAAAAGAACCAGACATTTCCGCCTCCGGTCGCTCCCGGGGCGGGGAGTCGAAGAAAAACAGCACGAAACAGGCACATTTGTCCCTGCCGTTTGCGGAAAGGGCCCGGACCAGGCATTCCACCGCTGCCCCCACAGGGCTGCCGGGCCGCCCAGGACATGACCCGTCCCGGGAAGGGGACCCTTACCGACGTAGGCTGTGCCGCAGGGACAGTGCCGGTTTGCCGGTACGCACACAGGCACAGCAGCAACGGCCACGCAAGGCCCCCGCCGGCACCCGGCGGGAGCGCCACCGCCTCGACGGGAGGTCCACTTCCAGTGACCAGCCAGGTCAGCAGCCCAGCCGGGCCGTCCGACGGCGCGGTCGTCGGCGAGCCGCGCCCCACGGACGCGCCGCAGGCCCCCGCCCCCGTGACGGACGTACTCGAAGGCCCGGAGCCCGACACCGACCGCTTGGAGGCACCCGCGCAGTCCGGCGCGAAGGAGGTCCGCAAGCTGGACCGCGTGATCATCCGCTTCGCGGGTGACTCGGGGGACGGGATGCAGCTCACGGGTGACCGCTTCACCTCGGAGACCGCCTCCTTCGGCAACGACCTCTCGACGCTGCCGAACTTCCCCGCCGAGATCCGCGCCCCCGCCGGGACGCTGCCCGGCGTCTCGTCCTTCCAGCTCCACTTCGCCGACCACGACATCCTCACGCCGGGCGACGCCCCGGACGTGCTCGTCGCGATGAACCCGGCGGCGCTCAAGGCGAACCTGGCGGACGTGCCGCGCGGCGCGGAGATCATCGTCAACACCGACGAGTTCACGAAGCGCGCGATGCAGAAGGTCGGCTGGGACGCGTCCCCGCTCGACGACGGCACCCTCGACGGCTACAGCGTCCACCCGGTGCCGCTCACGACGCTGACGGTCGAGGCGCTCAAGGACTACGACCTGTCGCGCAAGGACGCGGGCCGCAGCAAGAACATGTTCGCGCTGGGCCTGCTGAGCTGGATGTACCACCGGCCCACCGAGGGCACGGAGAAGTTCCTGCGCGCCAAGTTCGCGAAGCGCCCGGAGATCGCCGAGGCGAACCTCACGGCCTTCCGCGCGGGCTGGAACTTCGGCGAGACGACGGAGGACTTCGCGGTCTCCTACGAGGTCGCCCCCGCCACGACCGCCTTCCCGACCGGCACGTACCGGAATATCTCGGGGAACCTGGCGCTCGCCTACGGGCTCATCGCGGCTTCGCGGCAGGCCGGGCTGCCGCTGTACCTGGGGTCGTACCCGATCACCCCGGCCTCCGACATCCTGCACGAGCTGAGCAAGCACAAGAACTTCGGCGTGCGCAGCTTCCAGGCCGAGGACGAGATCGCGGGCATCGGCGCCGCGCTCGGCGCGGCCTTCGGCGGCAGCCTCGCGGTCACGACGACGTCGGGCCCGGGGGTGGCGCTGAAGTCGGAGACGATCGGCCTCGCGGTCTCGCTCGAACTGCCGCTGCTCATCGTCGACATCCAGCGCGGCGGCCCGTCCACGGGCCTGCCCACGAAGACCGAGCAGGCCGACCTGCTCCAGGCGATGTACGGGCGCAACGGCGAGGCCCCGGTGCCGATCGTCGCGCCCCGCACCCCCGCCGACTGCTTCGACGCGGCGATCGACGCGGCGCGCATCGCGCTCACGTACCGCACACCCGTCTTCCTCCTCTCGGACGGCTACCTCGCCAACGGCTCGGAGCCCTGGCGCATCCCCGAGGCGGACGAACTGCCCGATCTGACGACCCCGTTCGCGACGGCGTTCAACCACGAACTCGCCGACGGCACCGAGGTCTTCTGGCCCTACAAGCGCGACCCGGAGACGCTCGCGCGCCCGTGGGCCGTGCCGGGCACGCCCGGTCTCGAACACCGCATCGGCGGCATCGAGAAGCAGGACGGCACGGGCAACATCTCCTACGACCCGGCCAACCACGACCTCATGGTGCGCACCCGCCAGGCGAAGATCGACGGCGTGCGCGTCCCGGACGTCGAGGTGGACGACCCGGGGAACGAGGCGCGCACCCTCGTGCTCGGCTGGGGCTCCACGTACGGGCCGATCACGGCGGCGGTGCGGCGACTGCGCGTCGCGGGCGAGAGCATCGCGCAGGCGCACCTGCGCCACCTCAACCCCTTCCCCGCCAACCTCGGCGAGGTCCTGAAGTCGTACGAGAAGGTCGTCGTCCCCGAGATGAACCTCGGCCAGCTCGCGACCCTCCTGCGCTCCAGGTACCTCGTGGACGCGCGCTCCTACAACCAGGTCAACGGAATGCCGTTCAAGGCGGAACAGCTCGCGACGGCGCTCAAGGAGGTCATCGATGACTGAGACCACGCAGGCGCCGGCGGGCCCCGTCTCGCTCTCGCTCGTGCCCAAGGCCGAGGCGAAGCAGTCCATGAAGGACTTCAAGTCGGACCAGGAGGTCCGCTGGTGCCCCGGCTGCGGGGACTACGCGGTGCTCGCGGCCGTGCAGGGCTTCATGCCCTCGCTCGGGCTCGCGAAGGAGAACATCGTCTTCGTGTCGGGCATCGGCTGCTCCAGCCGCTTCCCGTACTACATGAACACGTACGGGATGCACTCGATCCACGGCCGCGCCCCGGCCATCGCGACCGGGCTCGCCTCCTCTCGGCAGGACCTGAGCGTGTGGGTCGTCACGGGTGACGGCGACGCCCTCTCCATCGGCGGCAACCACCTCATCCACGCGCTGCGCCGCAATGTGAACCTGAAGATCCTGCTCTTCAACAACCGGATCTACGGGCTCACCAAGGGCCAGTACTCGCCGACCTCCGAGATCGGCAAGATCACCAAGTCCACGCCGATGGGCTCGCTCGACAACCCCTTCAACCCCGTCTCGCTCGCCCTGGGCGCCGAGGCGACCTTCGTCGCGCGCACGGTCGACTCCGACCGCCAGCACCTGACGAGCGTCCTGAAGGCGGCGGCGGAGCACCCGGGCACGGCGCTCGTGGAGATCTACCAGAACTGCAACATCTTCAACGACGGCGCCTTCGAGGTCCTGAAGGACAAGGAGACGGCCGCCGAGGCGGTGATCCGCCTGGAGCACGGGCAGCCGATCCGCTTCGGCACGAAGGGCGTCGTTCGGGACCACGAGTCCGGCGACCTGCGCGTGGTGGACGTGACGCCCGAGAACGAGGCGGACGTGCTGGTCCACGACGCCCACCGCGAGACGGCCACGACGGCGTACGCGCTGTCGCGCCTGGCCGATCCGACGACCCTGCACCAGACCCCGATCGGGATCTTCCGGGACGTCGAGCGGCCGGTCTACGACACGCTGATGGCGGAGCAGCTCGACGCTGCCGTCTCGGAGCAGGGCGAGGGCGACCTGTCCGCCCTGCTCGCGGGGAAGGACACCTGGACCGTCGTCGGGTGAATCCGTCGTCGCACGCGGGAGGGGCCGGGAAATCCGGCCCCTCCCGCGTGTGCGGAGCGGGGTCCCGGGGCGGAGTCCCCGGTACGAGTCCCCGGTACGGCACGGCTCAGGCGCGGGCGGCCTTGCGGCGGTCGTACGCGCGCCTGGCCTCCTCCACCTCCCGCACCTGCCTCTCGCTCCACCGCGCCAGCTCGTAGACCTGGCGGGCCGCCTCTTTCCCCGGCTCCGTGAGCCAGTACTCCACGTGCGGCGGCACGACCGCCTTCGCCTCGCGCACCACGAAGCCGTCCCGCTCCAGTGTCTGGAGCGTCTGCGCGAGCATCTTCTCGCTCACGCCGCCCACCGTCCGCCGCAGCTCACTGAAGCGGTACGTCCGCGTGAGCAGCGCCGCGAGCACGAGCACGGCCCAGCGCGAGGTCACGTGCTCCAGGATTCCCCGCGAGGGGCACATCGCCCGGTACACGTCGGGCGCCCCCTCCGCGATTCCCTCGCTCCCGCCGAGGAGCTCCGCCATCTCCGTACTCACTGTCATGCCAGTACCTTACTCCGAAGTGGGTACTTTCTTTCGGTTAGTGCGCATCCTAGGCTGGCCACGGGGCCCAAGCGGCTCCCCCAGCACCCCCACCCCATGCAGCGCGAAAGGCACACCTCATGAGCATCGTCGTCACCGGCGCCACCGGGCAGCTCGGCCGTCTCGTCGTCGCGGGCCTCCTGGAGAAGGTCCCCGCGGGCGAGATCGCGGCCGTCGTCCGCAGCGAGCAGAAGGGCGCCGAGTTCGCGGCGAAGGGCGTCGAACCGCGCGTCGCCGACTACGACAAGCCGGAGACCCTGAAGGACGCCTTCCAGGCGGGCGACCGTGTGCTCTTCATCTCCGGCAGCGAGGTCGGCAAGCGCGCCGCGCAGCACACCGCCGTCGTCGCGGCCGCGAAGGAGGCGGGCGTCGCCCAGCTCGCGTACACCGGTGTGCTCGGCGGTCCGGACGCCGACTTCGCCCTCGCCGAGGAGCACAAGATCACCGAGCGGGCGATCCTCGACGCGGGCGTCCCGTACACCTTCCTGCGCAACGGCTGGTACGACGCCATGTACATCGAGCAGATCCCGGCGTACCTCGCGCACGGCGCCGTGCTCGGCAGCTCGGGCGAGGGCCGGATCGCCCCCGCCCCCCGCGAGGACTACGCCGAGGCGGCCGTCGCGGTGCTCACGGGCGAGGGGCACCTGAACAAGGCGTACGAGCTGAGCGGCGACGTCGCGTGGACGAAGAGCGAGTTCGCGGCCGAGCTCGCGCGCCAGTCGGGCAAGCCGGTCGTGTACACGAACGTCGCCCCCGAGCAGTACCGGCAGGTGCTGGTGGGCGCGGGCGTGCCCGAGCCGATGGCGGAGATCCTCACCGACGTCGAGAACGCCATCGAGCGCGGTCTGCTCGCCGGCACCACCCAGGACCTCTCCCGCCTCATCGGCCACCGGACCACCCCGATCGCGGACTCGATCGCGGCGGGACTGAAGAAGCTGGAGGGCTGAGCGGGAGCCGGAGGCCCCGGCCCCGCCGCCGGACGGCCCGCTCACTCCGGCGGACTCCCCCACTCCCCCGCCGGACGGCCCGCTCTTAGCGGCGGACGGCCCCCTCACCGGGCCGGACGGCCCGTGTCCCCCGGGGCGCGGGCCGTCCCGTCATGACCGTAGGGCGATACGGGAATGACAAGCCGCGCCGCTCCCGTTACCTTCCGACGGGGGCGGCGGCTGAGCGCCGGCCCGGGACGGAACGGGGGAGCGCGATGGCCGCACCACAGGACACCACTCCGGCCGCGGAGGGCACCTCGCGCGCCGGGCTCTTCTACGGGTTCGGCGCCTACGGCATCTGGGGCCTGGTCCCGCTCTTCTGGCCGGTGCTCAAGCCGGCCGAGGCGGGCGAGATCCTGGCGCACCGCATGGTGTGGTCGCTCGGCGTCGTCGCGATCCTGCTGCTCTGCGTACGCCGCTGGGCGTGGGCGGGCGCGTTGCTGCGCGACCCGCGCCGCCTCGGGCTCGTCGCGATCGCCGCGGCCGTCATCACGGTCAACTGGGGCGTCTACATCTGGGCGGTCAACGCGGGCCACGTCGTGGAGGCGTCGCTCGGCTACTTCATCAACCCGCTCGTGAGCATCGCGCTCGGCGTGCTGCTCCTCGGGGAACGGCTGCGCCCTGTGCAGTGGGCCGCCGTCGCGACGGGCGTGGCCGCGGTGCTGGTCCTCGCGATCGGCTACGGCAAGCCGCCGTGGATCTCGCTCGTGCTCGCCTTCTCCTTCGGCGCGTACGGGCTGGCGAAGAAGAAGGTGGACCTGGGCGGGATCGAGTCGCTCGCCGCCGAGACCGCGCTCCAGTTCCTGCCCGCGCTCGGCTTCCTGATCTGGCTCGGCGCGCGGGGCGGGGCGACGTTCACGAGCGAGGGCGCGGGCCACGCGGTGCTGCTCGCCGCGACCGGGATCGTCACGGCCGTACCGCTCGTCTTCTTCGGCGCGGCGGCGATCCGCGTGCCGCTCTCGACGCTCGGCCTGCTCCAGTACCTGGCCCCCGTCTTCCAGTTCGGCCTGGGCATCCTCTACTTCCACGAGGAGATGCCCGCCGCGCGCTGGGCGGGCTTCGCCCTCGTGTGGGTCGCGCTGGTGGTGCTCACGTGGGACGCGCTGCGCACCGCGCGCGCCAACCGCCGCACGGCGGAGCGGCTGCGCGCCGCGGTGCGCGAGGCGGAGGCGCTGCGGGACCCGGCGGGCGCGGCCTCGCGGGCGGCGGAGCCCGCGGACGTGGAGCCCCCGGCGCGCACGGAAGGCCCCGTCCGGGGGGTGTGAACCGGCGCGGCGCGGGATGAAGGGCCCGAAGCCGGGAACACTCGACGCCATGGCTGATCACGACATCGACGCGGTTCAGGACATCGACGCCCTCGTCTTCGACGTTCTCGGCACGCTCGTGGACGACGTGGCGGGAATCCGCACCGGCATCGGCGAGCTGACGGCCGACACGGCGGAGGCGGAGCGGCTGTTCGCGCTGTGGCAGGAGCACACGGACACCGAGCAGCGCCGGATGATGGCCGGGCAGCGGCCCTACCTTCCGGCCGACGCGCTCGACATGGAGACGGCGGGAGTGGTCGCGGCGGCGGCCGGGCTCGACGACGACGCGGCGGCGGTGGCGGCGCTCGCGCACGCGGCGCACGCGCTCGGCCCCTTCCCCGACAGCGTCGCGGGGCTCGACCGGCTCGCCCGCCGCTTCCCGCTCATCGCGCTGTCGAACGCGAGCCGCGCGGAACTGCTCGGCATCACGGTACGGGCGGGGCTGCGCTGGCACCTGGCGCTCTCCGCGGAGGAGGCGCGCACCTTCAAGCCGGACCCGCCCGCCTACGAACTGGCGCTCGCGGCGGCGGGACGTCCGCCGGAGCGGGTCCTGATGGTCGCGGCGCACGCCTGGGACCTGCGCGGCGCGCAGAGCCTCGGGATGCGCACGGCGTACGTGCACCGCGAGGAGCGCGAGGCACCGGCGCCGGGAGACCGCTTCGACTTCGTGGCCGAGGACCTGACCCACCTGGCGGACCAGCTCGGCGCCTAGTCGGTGCCTAGTCGGCGCCCAGGTCGTGTCCGCCCGGCGGGCCGGGCGCACGGCGGCGGCTGGGCCCGGCGCGCTGGCCACAGCGGGCGGCGGGCCCGCGCCGGACGGGCGGGGAAGGCGCTCAGCCCACTTCCCAGCTCTGTTCCTCGTCCCCCAGCCAGGCGCGCGCGCCTTCCGCGTCCACGGTGAGCCCGAACTCCCCGTAGCCCGGCCGCCCGGCCGCATGCCACCACCGGTAGGCGGCCTCCACCTCGTGCCACAACTTCCGCTCCCCGTACTGGAGCACGGTCGACTCCGCGTCGGGCCGCAGCACGAGGCACGCCCAGGAGCCCGTGCCGCCCGTGTCGTGGAACCACACGGGCCGGCCGCCGTCGCGCTGCACCGTCGGCGCGACGGCCGTCGCGCAGCGCGGCACGCGCAGGCCGAGCGCGAACCGCGCGCTGCCGAGCAGGTCCGAGTCCAGGATGTCCGTGCCGATCCACGCCGACGAGCGCTGCGCCTTGGCGCCCGTCTCGCGCAGGTACTCGGCCCGCGCGCCCCCGCGCCAGCGCTGACCGCGCGCCCGCGTGCACTCGACGGGCCGCAGGAAACGCCCCTTCGCCGAGCGCCCGTCCCGGCCGACCCGCAGCGCCACGAGCACGTCGGCCGAGCAGAAGTGCGTCCCCCACGGCAGCACGATCAGCGCCCCGGGCGCGCTCTGCTCGATCCACGCGTACGGGACCTCGCGCAGCCCGCAACAGGACACGATCCTGTCGTACGGGGCCCGCGTGGCGTACCCCGAGAGGCCGTCGCCGACGCGCACCTCCGGGCTGAGCCCGAAGCGGCGGAGCCGTTGGCGGGCGAGCGCGGCCACGGACTCGTCGATCTCGAAGCTCGTCACGGCGGGCACACCGAGCCGGTGCGCGAGCAGCGCGGTTGTCCACCCCGTGCCCGTACCGACCTCCAGGACCCGTCCGACGCCCTCGCCGACGCGGAGGTCGGCGAGCAGCCCGAAGACGACGGAGGGCCCGAGCGCCGTCGAGGTCGCGAGGCGCCCCGGCGTCAGCCCCGTGTGCTCGCCGTCATCCCACTGGGTGACGATCGGCGCATCGCTGTCCGCGTACGCGTACCACGTGGCAGGGTCCCTGCTGCGCGACACCGGGACGTGCGCGCGCTGTTCGGCGTCCCACGGCCACATGAGGGGTGGCAGGAAGGCCGCGCGCGGCACCTCCTCGTACGCGGCGCACCAGTCCGGCGCGAGGACCCCCGTCGCGCTCATCCGCCGCCCGAGCCGCAGCCTCGCGTCCCGTTCCGCACTGCCCCGCTCGCTTGTCACCACGACCGCTCGACCTCCGGGCGCTCGTACGGGTACGCGCTCTCGGCGCGGCGGCGGACCGGCGGTGGGAACATGGCGGCACCTCTGTCTCTGGCTGTAGCGCACCCGTGGGGGATGTGAGTCAAACGCCGGAAAGGGCTTCCGGGGCACGGCACCGCGGAGGAACCACCCGTCCCGCCGCGCGTTGACGCGGGACCCGGGGGTTCACCAGGGGCACGGATGTACGGGGGCGGGGCGACGGGACCGGCGTCGGGAGCCCTGCGGGGCGCCCCCGCGCGGCGGTCGCACGGAAGGTCCCGGCGGCGCGGGCCACAGGCGGCCAACACCCGTGTGCCGGTACGGGCCTTGAGCGGCCCGCCTCTTCTCTCGCGCGACCCCCGGCCTGCGCGCCTCACCGCCGTGTGAACCCGTGCGGGTGCCGCGCGATGAGGACGCGGCAATCGACGGCGCGGGAGTGGTCACCGGCGACGGTGGCCGCCCGCTCCTCCGCACGGAGGCGGTCGCAGAGGCGGCAGGGAAGGCCGGATTCGGGGGACTCGGACGGGCGATCGGGGACGAGACGCAGGGGCATGACGGTTCCTCTCCGTGTCGGTTTGGCTACCGGGGAGGTACACGGTGGCCTAGCGTGGAGAACTACTCAACGTTGTGCCAACGGGTGGAAGGCGGAGGGGAACGCCCCTTGAACATCAAGAAGTTGAACCCGGACGCGGGGCCTTACGCGGCCTACGGAGCGCGTTTGCGCAAGGTACGGCAGGAGTTGGGGCTGCGACAGAAGGACGTGGCACAGCGAGTGGGGTACGCCGAGTCGCACATGTCCGGCGTGGAAATCGCCGCGAAGAAACCAACACTCAATTTCTCGGTGGCGCTTGACACCGCACTGGGGCTCACGAACACCGAGCGGTCGTTCGAGCGCGAGTGGCGGAACATCACGTTCGGGGCGCTGCTGGAGGGGTTCCCCGAGTACCTGAAGCTCGAAGCGAGGGCGGTGGAGGTCCGGGTCTTCGAGAACGGTGTCATCCCTGGGCTTCTCCAGACCTCGGAGTACGCGCGCGCTCTCACGGAGGCCGCAGTTCAGCGCGGTGCCATCACAGCGGAACTGGCGGAGCAGCGTCTCCGCGCCCTCGCCGAACGCCAGCAGGCCGTACGGCGTGAGAGCCCTCCGATGGTCTTCGCGGTGCTGGACGAGAGCTGCGTCCGGCGATCTATCGGCGGCTCGGAAGTTATGAAAGCTCAGTTGCGCCACTTGGCCGACTTCGCGGCCCTCCCCAACACCGTCCTCCAGATCGCCCCCTTCGCCATAGGCGAGCGTCGCCCGCTCAACCTGCCGACCAATTTGCTCACCCTTCCCGATCGCGGCATCGTCTCCTATGTCGAGTCGCAGACGCAGGGGCACCTTGATCGCGAAATCACGTCTGTCGCCACGCTCATGACCGCCTACCATCAGGCACAGGCCGTATCGCTTTCCCAGGCGGAGACTGTGGCCTTGATCGAACAGGCTGAAAGGGAACACCCGTGAGTAACGCGCCCCGCTGGTTCAAGTCCTCGTACAGCGACAATGGCGGCACCTGCGTCGAGGTCGCCACCAACCTCGTCCCCGCCCACGGCATCGTTCCGGTCCGTGATTCCAAGAACCCCGGCGGCCCCTCCCTCGCCCTCCACACGTCCGCCTTCACCGGGTTCGTCTCCGGCGTGAAGCGCGGCGAGTTCGGCGTCTGAGCCAACCTTCCGCGTTCCGAAGCCCCGTCGCCTCGCTTGCGTTCTAGTGGTTGTCGCAACACCCCAGTTCAGGGGATGCGATGGACTTCGAGGTCCGGAAGGTCCGCAAGGCTCATGGGCCTGTGAAGTTGCGG